>JAGZIN010000026.1 GCA_018366195.1 Butyricicoccus pullicaecorum
CTGGTGGAGACGAGGGGAATTGAACCCTATATAAAGTCATTTTTCAGAACTTTTCGTTTTGCATGAATACATGATGATGCTTGTTTTGCACATATTATAACACATATACGAACAGATGAATTTTGTTGAATGAAAATAAGTGGGTTAAAAAGTGGGTTATTCATTGGAGAGGATTCTAGAAAAAAGCTCGTCTAGCTGTTGAGCAGTCTCCTGCATTTCTCCACGAACTTCATGCCCGTATATGCCAAATGTATCCATGTTTTTAGAGTGACCGACGAGCGGGCGGATTTGTCCTTCTGTTAGATTCTTCGCAATAGAAATAAATGTGTGACGCATTTCATAGGGGGTAGTCTTAGGAATATCATTCGCTACACAATATCTTTGCCAAGACTTGCGATAGGTTTGTGGATCAATCTCTCCAAAAATACGGTCGCTATCTGATATACGCCTTTGTGCGGCAAGGATATCTATTGCTGTCTGAGATAAAAAGAAATGTCGCACTGCGTTCTCGTTTTTTCCTGTTGTAACTTCATGGTATGCGTTGATGGAGCGTGTCACAAAGACCTCATCATTTTTAACATCTTGCCAACGAAGTCCTAATAGCTCTCCAGGGCGCAGACCAGTCAAAACCTGAAAACGATAGGCATACACGAACGGGTCAGGGATAGGTTTACCACGCAGAGTCGTTGTATTTGAGGAAAACAGGGTTGCGAGGTGTTCAGGCTGCAAGATTTGTTTTTGTGCGCAGCGAGCACCTTTGGGAATGGTGACATTCTCTGGAAATAGTGTTGTTGCCTTTCGTTTGCGACAATACTTCACAAAACTGAGTACGGTCGCGCGCAGATTCGTGAGTGTCTTTTTAGATAGTCCTTTGGTGTAGGCTTTGTTAATGATATTTTGTAGATGCTGTTCTGTAATGTCAGATATTTTGCGCTTGCCAATCACAGGGAGAATCCAATTGCGTCCAAATGCTTCAATTTTTATCCAGTTGCTTTTGGAGGTGGTGTCTTTGAGCGTGTTCACATAGTCTGTGAAAAGTTGCTGAACACGAAGGGTGGTATCAGTTATATTATCATCCAGCCACGCATCAGCTTTGGCATGACAGACACGCTGTCCAGTACGCCCAGGCGTTGAGCATGTAAAGGTTCGACGCTCGCCGTTTTTCTGCACCTTGATCTGCCAGCGGTTATAGTTCTCTAACCATTTGGCTGTATTGGTTCTGCGCATGAAATAACCCTTTCTGTGTGCGTTTATTTATCTGGTAATTGAGGGGTATTGTGTAGTTGGTGGAGATCGCGTGCTCCCTTATCTTGACTTAGTTTGTTCATTAACTTAATTGCTTGTTGGTTCAAGAAGCGTGCACGCTCGTCTTGCGACTTGCCTTGCTCAATTAGGAGTGCATTCGTGGTTTCTAAGTTGACTAAAACAAGCAGTTGCTCAATAGAGGCATAATCGCGCATATTACCTTTTAAATCCGGATTACGCCTATTCCATTCTTTTGCGGTCATTCCAAATAACGCTACATTCAAAACATCAGCTTCATCGGCATATATGAAACGGTGCTGACCAGAAGGCAACTCATCAGGAATAAGATTTGCTTTAATTGCATCTGTGTGAATTCGATAGTTGGTTTTAGCAAGAACACGATTGACACTCCATCCAAGAGAGAGTCTATGGTTTTCATCCTCTTTGAGACGTTGATAGTCTTTGATGATATAAAGCTTAAACTCCGGAGAGAGCCATGATGCAAACTCGAATGCAATATCTTTGTGTGCGAACGTGCCCCCACCATAACGACCTGACTTGGATACTATACCAATCGCGTTGGTAGCCTTGATCCATTGCTGAGGAGAGAGGGTAAATGCGTTTTCACCAGCGCGATTTTTAAAGGAGTCGAATTCGACCCCTTTAAAATGGGGATTGTTTAATTGCTCCCATAGCCCAAGAAAGTCGAGTGTAGAACGATTTCGAAGCCAGTTTTTGATTACATCTTTTGGAGCAGAGGGGTTTTTAAATGCTGCAATGTCAGTCAGTGAGATATAATCGTCTGAATTGGAGTAGGACAGAACAGTGATTTCTGTATCTTGTGCATAGATAGTTCCTTTTACAGGTTTTTCTTTCGACATAGAAAGGCTCCTTTATCTATTTGCCTAATGCGTCCAATTTGGACACATATGTTTTTATTTTGAAACTTGCTTTTCTTATACAATACGGTATGATACAGACATGGCTGCGCAGTCAATTTTTGACAGAAAGTAGGAACTCACCATGTCTATTTATCTCGAACTGCTTCAATTGCTTGCGAATAGCCGGAACCCTGTTTTATTGCTCAGCCTCCTTTTGGAAACATGTGTTCGGTTTCGAATGCAATCTTTTTCCCGACACTTTATTTACGAGCAGACGGCAGTACATAGGAGCCATCTGGAAGAATGTGGGTATATTTGGGGAAACGGCGGCATACATGTGCCTGAAGCAGCGGAGGATTTGCGCACTCCAACTCCTGCATCAGTGTGCCGTATCGAGCGATAACAGACGCCAAGTAGTATGTATAATTGCGTAGTTCATAGATATGAGCCATAGACCGCCGGATTTCCTTTTTCTCTACATCTGGCAGGATAATTATGGTCTGTGTATCTGTCAGAATCAAGCGGCAAATCCACTTACGAACATTGTTTTGATACAGGATTGCCACATAAGACTCTGTCTTTTTATAGCTGATATCGTTGAGGTTCACATAATCCTTCAGAACCCGTTTGAGCTCTGCATACGCATTCTGTTCCAGCGTGCTCAGCGTCAGAGGCTCAGGTTCCGGCTGTGGGGAGACGGGAGCCGATTCTGCTGCTGGTGCAGGAGGGCTTACAGAGAGCGCAGTTTTAATTTTATCATTCATCAGCTCGCTGACAAACTCGTCTAAGGAATCTTTGATTAGAGGACGGAAGCGCTCCACTACATTTTGTGTTTTGGTTCCTTGATATAAGTCTTTCAAAATAAAACGCACAAATTCATCAGAAGGGCGTTCCCATTGTGCAGCAAGCAGCTGCTTGACAGAGTCTTTATACTTCAGGTCGGAGGCAGATTCCGCAATTTGCGCGACATTGAAAGAATCCTTGTGGAATTTTTGCAATTCTTCAATTTGGGTTTCACGTAAGTGAAGCAAATCGAAATCCAGAAAGGGAATGGCGTCCATTTTATTTTGATTGTCCAAATCGGTATAGAAGCGATAACGAATCCCATTGGTTAAAATTGCAAACTTTGCTTCTGTGGTTGAGAAATATCGAAAAAGCTGAGAGTCATGTTTTTCAAGATTGCGGTTGATTGACTTGGCTTCGATGATGATGACAGGCTTACCCTCCTGTAAAATCGCATAGTCAACCTTTTCGCCGCGTTTAATCCCCACATCGGCGACAAACTCTGGAACAAATGTGGTTGGGTCGAACACATCATAGCCAAGTAACTGGAAGAATGGCAGTATAACAGAGGTCTTTGTTGCTTCTTCCGTTGTGATAGAATCCTTGAAGCCGGTAATCTTTTTGACAAATTGCTGGAGCTGTTCTGCAAAACTCATCTCTCTATCCCCCTTGTGTCCAAATTGGACACATTATTGTTTTTCACTCATAATGGATTGCATTTGTTTATCAAAATTAGTTGGTGTAATTGTCAATGTTAAATCAACAATACCATTAGTTTCAGTATTCACAGTAGCAGCAATACTAAATTTAGCATCACCTATTGTTGTTTGTGGAGAATTTGCATAATCAGACACATTCTGCGATATCCATTCTTGAGCATTGGCTACATCAGCAGTATCATATGGAATACTAGCGCAATAACTGAAGTATGATTGTGCAAACCCAAGAATATCTTCATTTCTTGCGGCTTGGGAACTTATGATAGAGAATACAGCAGTAGTAATAGCCTCATCTTCATCGAGAGAAAGATTATAGGCTAACGTAACACCTGTGCCCGAAATTTCTAGTGATGAGGTACAATATTTTGAACTAAAGCTGGTTTCCGCTGCATCTTTTACCTCACCTTTCGGAATCCCACCGGATTGCTCTAATCCAAGCCGAATATCGAGCGCATTAGAGCCGGGGATACCTACCAATGTTTTACGTTCGGGTTCAGATTCAGAGACATCAGTATCATTGTTAGGCAGGTCAGTAGTAACATTCGCTGCTGTATTTACATCATCTTTTTTAGGGCTGTCTGTATTGCTGCATGCAGCAAGTGTAGTAACAAGACAACATGCAAGAATTCCTGCCAAAATCTTTTTCATAACAAATCCCCCGTGTGTCCCAATTGGACATATATATTTTTATTTTGAAACTTGCTTTTCTTATACAATACGGTATGATACAGACATGGCTGCGCAGTCAATTTTTGACAGAAAGTAGGAACTCACTATGTCTATTTATCTCGAACTGCTTCAATTGCTTGCGAACAGCCGAAACCCTGTTTTATTGCTCAGCCTTCTTTTGAAAAAGGCGGCTGAGATGCAAGATACTGACCATACCTAAGCAGCTCCTGCTGTTGGTCAGGGGTCAGCTGATCCACCAAATCTTTTAGCAGCTGCAACTCTTTGGCGTCCACCTCTTCTAAGGTGGACGCTTTTTTTTCGATTTCGGATATTCCGATAAGATAATCTACATCAACATGATAATATGCAGATAAACGACTCAATGTTTCCAATGCAGGCTCACTGGCTCCAGTTTCATACTTTGTATAGGTTGTGCGATCGATGCCTAAAAAAGCAGCAAGTTCTTTTTGAGTTTTATTGTGTTTTATGCGTAATTCTTTTAGACGGAGCATATAGTCACCTCATTCACATTATATGTGAAATAAATTCACACATCAAGAAAGGTGAAGAAATTTCACACTTTATATTGACAAGTGAAATAAATGCACTTATAATACAAGACAAGGTGATGATACTTCACATAAAGGAGGAGAATTATGAAGCAAATAAAAATCTATCGGGAAATGCGTGGCTTAACGCAGCAGCAATTTGCAGACTGTATTCAAGAAAATCGAGCAACTATTGCAAAATGGGAGACTGGATCTGCTTTTCCGCGAGCAGAAAAATTACCTTTCATTGCAAGTGCTTTGGGCTGCACCATTGATGAATTATATGGACGAGAAAAGGAGTGATTTTTATGGCAAAGCCGTTCAAAGAGCTACGCAAGCTGATGTATGCAGAAGGAATTGACCAGCGGTTTTTGGCAATGACATTAGGCAAAGGTACGACTTATGTGTCATTACGAATCCGCGGTCTCGCGCCGTGGGATATGTTGGACGTATATGTTTTGTGTGATTTGTTTGAGATTCCTACAGGTGAAATTCCACTTTACTTTCCACGCGAGGATATTTGCGCGAGAAAATAAGCGTAAGTCCTCAATAGTATATTTTAATTATAGCAACTAAAAGGAGGTACAAACAGTATGAAACCCAACCAGAATATCTATCAATCAGCCCGTGAACGTGCTGGTTTGACACAGGAATCGGCATCAGAACAGCTCTACATATCAACGGAAAGCCTGCGCATGTATGAGACAGGTCGCCGCCGACCGTCTGATGAAATGGCAGTGATGATGGCAGAGGTTTACCGTGAGGAAGCATTGGTTTACCGCCATATCAAGGCAAGCCCAGCGGGGCGCGTGCTGCCTGATCTGACTGAACGCTCGTTGCAGGAAGGTACGATACGTCTGTTCCGTCTGCTGCGGCAGTTTGTGCGTGAGCAGCACGTGGAAACCTTGCTCGAAATCGCAGAGGACGGCATCATTGACGAGCAGGAACGCCCCATCTACCACCAAATCATGTCTGATTTGCGGGAAATCGTGGAAACCGTCATTGCAATTTCGTTTACCTCGGAAGGGCAAGAAAAAACGCCCTATCGGTCGGCAAACCGATAAGGCGCAAGAGCGTTTGGAATACACTCGAAACTCGCACTTTCAGTGTACTCCAAATGCTTGAAAAAGTCAAGGAAAAGCCGTGAACAGCCGCAAAAAAGGTGTAAGTCCTGTGCGGCTGGTTGCGGCGTGCCGAAAAACAAGGAGTATACAAAATGAAAATGATATATCAGGTCGCTGCTGTTTTGTGTGCTGCGACTATTTTAGGACAGGTCGGCTGCTGTGATGCAGGAACAATCAGTTTTTGGGAGTGCCTTCTGCGTGTGCTGGGGTGCGTCTTTGCTCTGATGGCGTGTTATGCCATGGAATGTCGAGGTAGAATGAAAAAAAGGAGATGATACGACTATGCTGCAATATTCGTTTGACGCAGACCTTGCAAAAGAATATGGCGTGCCGGAAGCGATTTTTGCGCATCGCCTGTACTGGTGGGTACGGGACAATGCCGCCAACAATCGGAACTTGAAAGATGGACGGTATTGGACTTATGACAGCATGACAGCGCTGCTTGAGATTTTCCCGTTCTGGAGCCGCCGACAGCTGCAAGGTATCATTTCCCGATGTCGGGAAAAAGGGCTGATTCTGACGGCTGAGTACAACGATGACCGCAGAGACCGCACGACTTGGTACACGGTCACAGAGATAGTGCATCGCTTTTATGGTCAAGATTTTAAGACTGTGACAGAACGGGGCAATGCAATGCACGAAACGGTGCAATGCAATGCACCAAACGGGGCGGCTCAGTGCACCGTTTCGTGCACTCTATATAAGGAACAGTTAGAAGACCAGTTAGAAGACGAGAGAGCGCACACGCGCGAAGAACACAAAACTGACACTTCAGCGATGGTGTCCAATCCAGACGAAGCGAAGCAGACCTATGGAGAGTTTGCCAATGTCCGGCTGACCAGCAAGGAACTGGAAAAGCTGCTCAGCCGATGGACACGGGAACAAGTCCATCATGAAGTCGAAGCCCTGTCTGCCTACATGAAGTCCAAGGGAAAAGCCTACAAAGACCATTATGCAGCGTTGACCGTTTGGATGAAACGGGATTTCCCTGCCGGACAAGCTGCCTCGGGCGGTCGTGTCCTGATTGATGACGATTGAGAGGGCGCAACATGGAAACTACCACACAACGAATTTACGATGCTGCGGTTGCCGTCCTTGGCTCTGTGATGCTGGACCCCACGGTGTCAGGAGACGTATTCGCAAAGGTACGTGCAGAACATTTCATCATGCCGGAGTATCGCACGGTGTTCGAAGCAGAACAAACCTTGTTTCTGTCCGGAAAGCCGATTGACCCTGTGTCTGTTACCGCACTCATCGGCGAGGCGTATCGACCGCTCATCATGGACATCATGGATTTAACGCCCACCGCTGCGAACTGTATGGCGTATGTTGAAATTCTGATGGAACAAACGCACCTGCATCAGCTGCGGGAGCTGGGAGAACGCCTTGCAAACGCAGCCACCTTGGACGATGCCACAGAGTTGCTGGCGCACGGACAAGGACTGAGCGCGAATCGCTCTGGTATGACAGCGCTGTCCTTGAAAGATGGATATATTGGGTTCACAGAACGTCAAAGTCAGCAGCCGCACTATCTGAATTTTGGCATGGAAGGTCTGGACAGCCGCCTGTTTGCAGAGCTTGGGGATTATATTCTGCTGGGGGCGCGTCCCTCTACCGGAAAGACCATGCTTGCCTTACAGCTTGCGGTACACCTGAGCAAGACGTATCGGGTCGGATTCTTTTCCCTCGAAACCAAAGATGCAAAGCTGATTGACCGTACCATGGCACATGTGTTCGGGGTGAGCTTTGACAAAATCAAGCGTCATGCACTGACAAAGGACGACTGGAGCCTGATGGCGCTGCAATCTGCAAGGCTGACCGGCTCCAAGCTGGAAATTGTGCAGGCAACTGGGCACACGGCTGAAGAAATCGCATCTTTTGCGCGATATCGGCGGCATGAAATCATCTTGGTTGACTATATTCAGCTGATTCGCGCAAGCAAGAAAGCATACAGCCGAGAAAATGAGGTGGCATCTATCTCCACGGCACTTGCAAACTTTGCCCGTGCGCATCATGTGACCGTGATTGCATTGGCACAGCTGACCCGTGACAATGAGGACGCCAAAACCAAGACGGTTCGCGCTCCGACCCTCTCCAGTTTCCGTGAGTCAGGCGCACTGGAACAGGACGCTGATATTGCGCTCCTGATGTACTTATCTGAGCCGGACAACAAAGGCTCTGACCGTATCCTGCGGCTTGCCAAAAACAAGGAAGGCAGTCTTGGAAAATTGCAGCTTGCTTTTGATGGCGACAAGCAGACCTTTACAGAGCGCATTGCCATTCCGGGAGACCCCTTCCGGTGGAACAGTCCGGCTTCGCCCTCTTTCGAGCCGCAAACATGGCAAGAGATTTCACAGAACGAACAAATTCCATTTCCAGAATTTGGAGGTCAAACACATGGCGCATCATAAAAAATATACTGGCTTTACGGAAGTCATATTTGAGTCATCTGTAACCGGCACAAAGGTGAAAGGGCGTGTTTTGCAGGTAATTCCCAAGTGCCCGGGACGCAGCTATGCAGTGGTAGAATACAGGGCTTCTCTGCCGGGCGGCAGGAAATCCCCGCCGCTGCGTGAATGTTTTGTCATTGTAAACGGCTGCTATCAGGGGATTATCACACGGCGAAATATAGCGAATCAAGAAAAGAGGGATTTGTGATGACAGATTTGGTGAAACAGGCAATGTTTCGGGTCAATCAGGGAGGTGTGTCCAATTTGGACACATTGGATTTGGTACAGATTCCCTTGTCTCTGATTGATACGAACGATGCAAACTTTTATTCCGTCAAAGAGATACAGGACCTCAAGGACTCGATTGCACTCATTGGGTTGAAGCAGCCCTTGGTTGTGCTTCCGACCGATGGCAGGTATCGGCTGATTGCAGGACATAGGCGCTATCAGGCACTATCGGAATTGGCAAAAGAAACGGCTCCTTGTGTGATACAGAACGGTTTGACAGAAACCGAGGAACAGCTTGCGCTGATTCTCACCAATTCAACCGCAAGAGAACTGTCGTACCTCGAAAAGCTGGAACAGGCAAAGCGGCTCAAGGAACTCTTTATGAAACGCCGCGAGGAGGGTGCGGAGCTGCCCGGAAGAATCCGGGATATGGTGGCTGAGGCAATGAACGAAAGTGCAAGCAATCTTGCACGTATGGAGAAAATCGACAAACATTTGATTGCGGATTGGAAAGAACCGCTCAATCAGGGGCAAATTAGCGCATCTACCGCATACGAAATTGCAAAGTTACCGGAAAATATGCAGCAGAGGCTGAAAGAAGAATATCCGGTTGCAGGCGTACTGACTGCCAAAGTTGTACAGGGCGCTGAAAAAATGATAGAATTCCCGTTTGCACCGCTGAATTGCCCACTGCGTCATGGAGCATTGTGCACACGGTATGCAGAACGCGCGGAAATGGTCGCAAACGGGACTTGCTCCGGCTGCTGCAAGGATTGTGACCACACAGAAGGCTGTCCGGTTTTCTGTGACTTGTGTAAGAAGGACGCAGACCGAGAAAAAGAGCGTGCGCACAAAGCGCAAAAAGAAATGGAAGCCGAAGAACAATATCAAAAGTCAGCATATCGCCGCGCCCAGCTGAGCCTGATGCAGTGGGCGAAGGATACACGGTTTGACAGTATGGCTGAATGGAATGCGCTTCCGTATACGGTGAAGTTTTTCCGTGAGATGGCAACACCAAGCCGAAATTCATGGGCGCCGAACTTGGAGGATTTATTTAAGATGGCAGACTTGCTGGAAATTTCTTTGCCGGAACTGCTGGGGCTTGTACCGGAACTGCCGCCGTGTACTTCCGAATGGCATAAATATCCCACGAATAAGCCACATGAGGGAGAAACTGTCCTTTGTCGGTATGGAATTGCGAGGGGAACATCAGATTTATTTGCTCTGCGAGTTTATCAAGATGGAAAATGGGGAATTTCTGCAAATGGTCAATTTGAACAGCTAAAAACGAAAGTAACATACTGGACACGTGCGTTTCCGGATACATAAAACGGACTGTATGTAATGGAGGTTAAAATGTTAAATAAAGTGATTTTGATGGGGCGTTTGACGCGGAACCCTGAATGTAAATATGTCAATGACAAGAAAGTTTGTAATTTTACGCTGGCGATTGACCGCCCGAAGCAGTCCAATGGCGAAAAGCAAACCGATTTTCTCAATTGCTTCTGCTGGGGAAAACGTGCAGAGTTTGTCCAGCAGTGGTTTACGAAAGGTATGATGGCTGTTGTTGTGGGTCGCGTACAGTCGCGGAACTGGGAGGATCAAAACGGAAACAAGCGCAGTACCGTAGAAATCAATGCAGACGAAATCTCTTTTGGCGAAACCAAAAAATCCCGTGAAGCAACGGGAAATCTACCACCTGAACCATATCCAAATGCACCAGATGACCAATTTACAGCATTAGATGACGCTGGAAAAGACGTGCCGTTCTGATTTGACATGCCAACACGACACAACGATATGCAATATCAATATGATAGATATTCCCGTGACATTGCGCAGTATCTGAGATGGCGATATGGTATTTCCGTGCGAGATATTATGCAATGCGTACAAAAAAATAAAGCGAACTCTTGTGCAGGTAAAACAAATCTTTTTCCTTCCCTTGACAAACCTCTGAAAAATCAGTATAGTAGATGCCAGAACAAAGGAGTTATCCCAGCCCAGACTTGGGGCGGGCAACAATAAAATAAGGCACTGTGCGGGGCTGAGCCCCGCATTTTTCTACCCTTTTATAGAAATGTGTCCAAATTGGACACAAGAAAGGAGTGAACATGGCGAAGCGAAGAAAAGTCATTCGTGCGGGGCAGATGGTTTATGCAGTGGTGTACTCTGTGCCGCATGTGTCAGACAAGCCCGCAGCACGTGCGGCAAAGACCAAGTGTTCCACCAAAGCACGTCAGCGTATGAACCTGAAATATGCTTGGCAGAAGCTGGAGTTGGAACTTGCAGCAAACTTTACTGCAAAAGATTTGGTTGTCACACTGACCTATGACGATGCGCACCTGCCCCATCATCGTGATGATGCAATTGCAAAGCTAAAGAAATTTTGGGTGCATCTGCGCAAGGCACGGCGGCTTTCGGGTCAGTCCCTCCAATATATTTATGTGACCGAGGGCATACATGGGGAAAAGCGACTGCATCACCATGCGGTCATCAACGGAACCGGTGCGGATTTGGAAGTGCTGCAAAGTCTTTGGAAGCATGGTACCGTACATATTGAGCCGGTGGATACCTCTGGTGGATATGAAGCACTTGCAAAGTATTTGACCAAGGAGCCGCGCGAGCATGGCAGTCCAAACGGTTTGCGCAGCTGGACACCGAGCCGAAATCTAACAAAGCCAAAAACCGAAAGCAGCTTTGTGCCAGACGATTTGACTTTGTGCGCACCGCCGAGTGCAGTCGTGTTAGATAGTGACAGCATGGTCAATCAATGGGGCGAATTTAAGTACATTAAGTATCTGCTGCCAGATACGCCGAAGCATTGCAAGACACCAACCGCACCGCCAAGAAAAAGAAAAATCAAATAAGGTCTTTCTTTTTTTCGGGCTTGTAATACAGTATATCTTATGAACAACGAGAGAGAATCCGAGTGCGGACACTTTACAAGGAGGTTGAAAGCGTGTATCATCAAGACAAGAGAATACGAACGGACGAAGCCGGACAGCATTGGATTTGCTGCCCAAAGTGCGGCAAGAAGTTTATGCCAGTCAGAGCTGGCACAAGACTGATTGAGTTCCCGCTGCTGTGTCGTCTGTGCAAACAAGAGTCCGTCATCGACTACGATGGCGTGCGCCTGAGCCTGAGAGCCTGAGCCGACGAACGAGAAATACACAGGAAGTGTATCTATCGTTGGTTGGCTCTTTTTATTTGCCTGCAAGGAGGTGAGCCGATTGGCGGAGTGGAAAAGTTTGGAAGTTCTGATTTGCGAGTATATCGAGGGACAACGCCGCTTAGACGAGGCGATTGCACGAAACAGGGCGAAAGCCGGCATGGAACCGAACCGGCGAAAGCGGCTCGACCTCGACCGTCAGTGTGAAGATTTGCGCACCATGCGCGGGGAGCTGGCATACAGCATCGTGCTAATGCGGAGGTATCTTGATGGCAAGTAAACCCCTCAAGCCGTGTGCAAAGGCTGGCTGTCCGAATTTGACACGAGAGCGATACTGTGCCGCGCATACTGCGGCGGCAAAGCTGCGGAAAGCAAGTGCAGACTGGCACAGCTGGTATGCACTTTCCGTCTGGAAGCATGATTTGCGGGTCAATCAGCTTTTGCAAGAGCCGTTCTGCCGTGCATGTGCCGCCAAGGGAGAACGCACGAAGGCAACCGAAGTCGATCATGTGATACCGCATCGCGGGTGTTGGTCACGCTTCATCGACCGGAACAACCTGCAAAGCCTGTGCCACAGCTGCCACAGCCGCAAAACCATGCAGGAACTGCAAAAATCCTTGCGGGAATGGTAGTCACATGCTACGTCACACGTGCGGCACGTGCGTGTACATGCGTGCGTCTGTGCGCTGGCGCAGTCCAAAGCACGCCCCCCACCCTGAAAAAGTTTCCAGATTTTGGGTGGCAAATACCGCGTGGCTCTCTTCCGCGTGAAAAAATCCCCCATCAGACAAAAAAACAAGGAGTGAATGAGCTATGCCAACCCCAATCAGCACTGTGGAAAACATGACAAAGCACCTCACAAACGAGGAAAAAGCGGCACGTGAAGCGGCAGAACAAGCCTTGAAGCGAGAGACTGTGAACCTGCAAAAGCCAAAATTCGTCAGCGGTGCGGCTGCGAAGCTGTGGGAGCAGACGATTGACCGCATGGTTGGCTTGGACCTGCTGGACGACTTAGACAGTGAAGTGCTGGGTTTGTATTGTGACCAGGTAGCGCGGCGCAATGAGCAGGAGAAGCTGCGGCGCAAGCTGATGCGCACAATTGCAAAGTGCCAGAAAGACGAGACAGAACAGCTGCTATCCTTGCTGGAGCAGGCAGATAAGCTGGCGCGTTCGGTGGCAGCGCTGGAGCGTCAGATTCTGCAATACGCGGACAAGCTCGGGCTGACCCCGTCCGGTCGATTCCGCATTGCCCGAAAGCGTGCAGAGATGTCTCTGTCAGACCCTGATGAGGATTTGTTTGCATGAGTATTTGTACAAGAATCTGCCCATTCTGCAACCAGTTTGCAGTCTGTGAAGTGCGATTGCGTCGGATTGAACGAATTCATGAGTGCCCCCATACACGATTGAGACAGATTGTGTCCAAATTGGACACGCAAAAGACAGGAGGAAACGTCCATGAAACTACATTTTGTTGCGGAAGAACTGCCAGCGACCTGCAAGGCTTGTGATATGCCCGACCCATACGGACTGCGCTGTACCCTGACCGGACAGCCTGCCAGCGGTCAGACACGTCCGGCACATTGTCCTTTGGAGCGTCTTGCAGATTTGCCGCTTGCCCGAAAGCAGGAGCAGCCGTGAGAAAGTCAAGCGGATTGCATCATGCCTGTGCGGTCTATGCCAAAAGGGTTGTATCCGGCAATCTGCGGCAGGATTGCTGCAAATGGGAGATATTGGCTTGCCAGCGGCATTTGGACGACTTAAAGCGGCAGGGTACGGACGGCTTTCCGTGGGTATTCGACACCACCCGTGCTGACCGCATCATTCGCTGGTTTCGGCAGTGTATTCAGGTGCGTGGTGCACTTGCGGGTCAACCCATTGAGCTGCTGGACTGGCAGGTGTTTGACCTATGCAGCGTGTATGGCTGGGTACACAAAGACACAGGTGCACGTCGATTCAACCGCACCTACAACAAGCGTGCACGCGGCAACGTCAAGAGCACCGAGAAATCCGGACAATGTTTATACCACATGTGCGGTGATGTCATCTATCCCCCATACCAGCCGGAGCTTGCACAGTTTGAAACAGAGCCGGAGGTGGAGTGTGCTGCCGTTGACCGGGAACAGGCAAAGCGTGTCTATGGCGATGCGAAAAAGATTGCGGCAAAATCTGCACAGATTGCCCGCCGCATGGTGCTCAAAAAGACCACTGCCTATCACAGGGAGCGCGGCGGACTGCTGCGCCCGCTGTCCAAAGATACCAAAAACAAAGACGCGGGCGCACCCAGTTACTTTGTGGTGGACGAATATCATGCACATGAAAATTCAGAAATTTATGACTTGGGGTTCAATTCGTTCGGCAAGCGCTTACAGCCGCTGCTTGATGTCATCACCACTGCCGGTGATGATGCAGAGCACAAACCTTGCTACAAAGAGGAGCTGTACTGCAAGCGCGTTTTGCAAGACCCCGAATTGTTAGACAAAGAACAGCGCTATTTCATCATGATTCGGGAAATTGACGATGGCGATAACCCGCATGATAAAAGCTGCTGGGTCAAGGCAAACCCCATTTTGCGCACCGATAGCCTGTATGCACTCACATTACGGGAGCAGATAGAAACAGAATATACCACTGCGTATGAATCCGGTGATGCTGCCAAAATCCGGAAATTTCTCACACGCCGTCTGTGCCGTTGGCAAGCCTCCAGCGTCAATCGGTATCTGGACGAGCGATTGATGACATTAGCACGCGCGGCAATGGTGCCTTTGCCCGAATTTGCAAAGCTGACGGACGGAAAGCATTGCCATGTAGGCTATGACCTGGGAAAGCGCATTGACCTCACCGGTACAGGTGCGGTATGGGCACTGGAAGATGGGCGTTTTGCAGTACAGATGCAGGGCTTTATGCCGCAGAACCGCGCCGTGCTGCATGAAAAAACAGACCGTGTGGAATATATCTCGTGGGCAGAGGGCGGCTATGTGACCTTGACCCCGGGTGATGTGACGGATAACAGCTATGTGAACAACTGGATTTGTGAAAACGAGCGGGCACATGAGTGGCTGGTTGATGAAATTGATTATGATGGACACAATGCAACCGACCTTGCAATCCAGATGCGGGAGGAACGCGGAGAGGAAGTGGTGGTTGAAATCCCGCAAACCTGTGCCGGACTCAATCAGGCAACCAAGCGTTTTCGTGAACTGCTTTTACAGGAGCGGCTGGTGATTGCATACAGTCCCCTCGCACTGTGGTGCATGAGCAATGCCATTGAAGTGACCAACAATTTTGGAGATATCAAGCTGTCCAAGCGGCACAAAGATGATACCGAACGGATTGACCCTCTAGCGGCAACACTCAATGCGCTGGCGCGGTTATTGGTGCGCATGGACCAGCCCAAGAAGCGCACGCTCAGTGAAAAAATTGAATCCGGCGATTTTGGTATGTAGGGAGAGGAAAACATGCGAAAGGTATTGGGAATTGTTGCAGATGGCTGTGCCCTTGCAGGCGGCTGGTTTTTACAGTATGCTGCATTTTTAGTCACTCCGGCACTGGGGTATGCGGTATGGGCGCTGCTTCTATGGCTGGCTGCTGGCATGGTTCTGTATTTGCTGAAAGGCGGTGGTGTGGATTGATTGTAGATAGACTGTTTCGCAGGGTGCATAATGCCAGCGAATCCATACATTTGACGCTAGATGACCCCACCGGCTGCGGCATCCATTCTCTCGGCGTCAGCGCAAGTCCGGAACATGCGCTCAAGCTGAGTGCAGTTTTTCGCGCCGTGGACGGAATCTCCAATTCGATTGCAAAGCTGCCGCTCTACATCATGGACGAGACCACAAAGGAACGCAAGCCGGAGCACCCGCTGACGCCGCTGCTGACGCTCCGCCCCAATGAGCTGATGACTGCCCAGACGTATAAAAAGCTGCTGGAAACCGAACGCCTGCTGACGGGAAATGGATATGCTTGGATTCATCGTGACCCGCTGACCTGCGAACCGGTGGAGCTCGTTCCATTACAGGCGCAGTTCGTGACCCCTTGGCTGGATACCAGCGGCAATCTATGGTATATGGTGCGGCTTCCAAACACAGGAAAGCAGTACAAGTTATCTCCGGCAGATATGCTGCACTTTAAGGGCTTTTCACGCGATGGCATAACCGGTTTATCCGTACTGCGCTATGCAGCCGAGGTCATTGCAACCGGGCGGCAGACCCAGCAATATGAGATGCAGTATTATGCCAAGGGTACCCACGTGCCCGGGGTGTTATCCACGGACGCAGACCTGTCCTCAGAACAGCGAGAAGCAGTACGCGCGGAATGGGAGCGCATACACAGTGGTGCAGACAACGCGTTCCGCATTGCTGTTTTGGATATCGGCACGAAATATCAGCCGATTGGAATTTCCAACAAGGATAGCCAATTCATCGAATCAAAAGGCGTGACCGTAGAGGATATCAGCCGTTTTTTCGCCATGCCGCTCTATAAGCTGGGGGCAGGCAAACAGTCGTACAGCTCCAATGAGCAGAACGCGATTGAATATGTTGGTGATACCTTGATGCCGAGCGTGATTCAATACGAGCAGGAATACAGCTATAAGCTGCTGTTCCGCTCCGACTTACGGCAAAATCTGCGTGTGCGGGTCAACCAAAATGCCGAGCTGCGCGGAGACCTCAATGCGCGTGCAAACTGGTACAAGAGCATGCGCGAGGTTGGCGCATATTCGGTCAATGATGTTTTGGCTCTGGAAGACCTGCCGGCAGTGCCCGGCGGCGAAACACGGCTTGCCAGTCTCAACTATATCCCGCTGGAGCTGTTCTATGAACTGGCAATGGCACGCAACAAAGGAGGTGAAACAAAATGAAATTTGCAGTCAATGGCATGATTGCATCTGATGAAGATGCACATATAATCCGATTTTTTGGCTTGGAGAATATCTGGAGAATGGTTTGTCCGCAGGATATCCGCGATGCGATTGCAAACACGCCGCAAGGCGACACGCTAACGCTGGAAATCAATTCCGGCGGCGGCAGCTTATATGCAGGCTTTGAAATGTACAGCCTGCTCGCTGGTGCAGATATCCCAACACGCGCAGAAGTGCAGAGCCTTGCAGGGTCTGCCGCCTCGATTTTGCTGGCTGGCGTGAAAACGGCTTGCTGCTCTCCGGTTGGTCAGGTGATGATTCACTTGCCCAGTACGGTCACAGATGGCAATGAAGTCGCACACAAAGAAAGTCTGGGTATGCTCCAAGCGGCAACTGAAAGTATCATCAACGCATACGCGGCGAAGTGCGGGGATAAAATCACGCGCGATGCCCTAAAAGCAAAGATGACCGCTGAAACCTATCTGACCGCACAGCAAGCCTTGGAAATCGGCTTGATTGATGAAATTTTGGGCGGTTCACAGCCGTTCACACCGGCGCAGGTGATGAACTGGAATGGGTTTTCATCAGGTGGATTGCCTGATATGGATAAACTGCGTGACGCATACGCAATGCTCCACCAGCCACAGAACGAAATGGAACTGGCTCGTTGTGCATTAGAACTGGCGATGATGCAATAAAGGAGAAATCATGATGAAAGAATTGCAGAATAAACTGTATGACCTCAAACACCAGCGTGCAGAGTGCCTGAAAACGGCACAGGATGCGCTGGGGCGCTCAGATATGACAGCATATAAGACGGCTATGGATCAGGCGGCTGCCTTTGCTCCGCAGATTGATGCCACGCAGGAACTCATCAACAGCATGGCGCAGTATATGGAGGACCCGAAACTCCCAGCTCTGGTCACTGATGACACCACGCAGGAAATTCGCGCGTCGCGTGAATACGCCCGCGCATTTACATTCGCGGCGCGAAATGGCTTGAATCTGAAAAATGCACGCGGTCATGAGCAGGCAAAGATTCTGCTTGATGCGCTGCAAGAGGCTGGCGGCAGTCCCGAGGGGGCAGATGGCGGCTTTCTGATTCCTGCTGACATGGAAACCAAAATCAATGTTGTGCGCAGGCAGCAGATTGCACTGGCTGATTTGTTTCATACGGAAACCACTTTTACACGTACCGGTTTCCGTGTGTACGACACCCAGCCGACCAAGGGCTTTACCAAGGTGAGCGAAATGGGACAGATTCCGAAAGATGATAAGCCGCAGTTCCAGCGTGTAGACTTTGCGGTTGAGGACTACGCCCTGATTGTACCCATGTCCAACGATTTGCTGGCAGATGAAACCGCCGGTCTGATGGGATATCTGGCAGATTGGCTGGGACGCAAAAGTGTACTCACGGAAAATATCAATCTTCTGGCGCTGCTGGCGGCGCTGTCTTCCGAAGACCTGACACAAGGCAAGGAATATGCAGGGATTAAGACCGCACTCAATAAGGGACTTGACCCCAGCATTTCGGTCAATGCTAAGATTTTGACCAATCAGTCTGGATTCAATGCGCTTGACCAACTGGTGGATGCGCAGGGACGAGACCTGCTGCAGCCCGACCCAAGACAGCCGGAAACCAGTCTGCTGCGCGGTCGGCAGATAATTGTGCTGTCTGATGCGGTACTGCCCAATGCGTCTGAAAAAGCTCCCGTGTATATCGGAGACTTTACGCAGTTTGGCACCCTGATTCGCCGTTCTGCCATGGAAATTGCAACAACCAATGTCGGCGGCAACAGCTGGGCAACCAACTCAACGGAAGCACGCGCCATAATGCGCATGGACGAAATCAAGACAGATGATAAGGCTGTTATCAAGCGAGAAATTACGGTGGGCGCATGATTTGCCCACTGGAACACATCAAGCAGTATATGCAGATTACACACGATGCAGATGATGCACTGATTCTCATGCTGGCATCTGCCGCCGAAGAATATCTGCTCAAGGCTGGTGTGCGCACAGAGGATTCGCGGTATTCCCTTGCTGTATCCGCGCTTACGCTGCACTGGTATGACAACCGTGCTGTGGTGGATAGCAAGCTGGATACCCTTCCACTGGGTTTGCGCCAAATCATCAACCAGCTGAAAGCGGAACGGGTATGTCATACAGAAGACAACCCGACAGAGGAGGAACCGCAAGATGGCATATAACGCTGGCAGGCTGCGTTCCAATGTTATCGTCCTGCGTATCGTCCATGAGGACACTGGCTGCCGTTGGGTTCCCTGCACCACAATTCGGGCAGAGGTCACATATCCGAGTGGCAGCAACCTGTTTTCCAAAATCGGTCTGGGTGTTCGTTCTGTGCGCTTGAAAATTCGGGTACAGCCAGACCTTACATTGCATGATGCGTTGATGCTGGGTGACCAGCACTTGTTTCTGACCAAAATCACACCAGAGCCAGACCGCATTTACTGCATCGTAGACGCAGCTGTGATTCCCCCGGTGTCCTGCTGTGTATCGCGCAAAACCGTGGAGACAGACAGCCGGCACAACCGCCCTACCCTATCTCAAATCAGTGCCTATACCTTCCCCGCCTGTGTCACGGAGAAATATGGAAAGCTCAATCAACAGGCAGAGCCGCAGGACACAACAGAAATGGTGTATGTACTGGTCACACCAAAACCCGTGACCTTGCGAGCGGGTGAGGTCATTACCATGCAGGGGGAAAGCTGGTGTGTCCAAATTGGACACACCTTAGACCCGTATAAGAATGAGTATGAAATCATACGGAAGGAGGATACCTGATGCAGGAAATCAGTCGAAGCCTTGACGGACTCTCTGCACAGCTGGAACGTGTGCTGACCCGTGCACCAGAGCTTCAGCGGGAAATACATGAGACGTTAGGAGCACAATTACTCACCGCTGTGCGGCAGCGTGCGCCAATCAGCCTAAAAGGACACCGCATTTCTGCCACAGAATATCATGCACGAGGCACGCTGCGTAAATGGCAATCGAAGTATATCGGCTCAAGAGGTGGGTATGCAGCAGTCCGTGCAACCGACGAACCCAAAGGAAACAACGGTGCCGGTGCCATCACAAACTATGTGGAAAACGGACACCGTTCCCGTGTGGGCGGTATGTATGCCAGCAGGCGCACCATGCGCCGCTGGCGGCAGTACGGTGCGCCATACTCGTTTGTCGATGGGCGCGGCTTTTATCACAGAACACAGGCAGACGCGGAACGACTGCTGACACGTGCTGCTGAACAGCTTGCAGCGCAGATTGCCGAGGAGTTTGAGCGATGATAACACAGCGTATGTTGTTGGACGCTCTGAACGATATCACGGCACAGTGTTTCCCGAAACGGACAACCTACCGTGACGCATGGCCGGAACAGTTTGTCCGTCCCTCTATTTTTCTGGTCGCAGAACCCAGAGCGGAAATTGGTGGCAATCGACACTTGATTGAATACAAACAGGTGCTGGCGGCACAGCTCAATGATACGGTAGATGCACACTATGAGGCAGATACTGACCGCTTGTGTGACGAGACAGACCAGCTGATGGAAATGCTGTCGCAGGGCTATCTGCCCGTATCAGACCGTGCCCTTCACATTGATGCAATCGAAACCGAACGCGAAGGCACGGCATCGCTTGTGAAAATTACGCTGCATTGGTTCGATGACCGTCCACAGCACAGCACCACGTATCCCATGATGAAGGAATTCAATCTCGAAACGGAAATTCAAGAAGGAGGCGTATAGCATGGCGATGAAACTTCCCTCCATTACCATTGCCTTTCAGACAGCGGGCATCGAAGCAATTGGACGCTCGGAAAAAGGCGTTGTTGCCCTGCTGCTCAAGGGCACGGAGGACAGCGCTCAGACCTATACCATTTATGATGCGACCGATATTCCAGAGACGCTGAGCGCAGAGAACAAAGCCTATATCAGTCGGGCGCTGATTGGCTACACCAAACCACCGCGCTATGTGTTGGTATATGTGGGAGCGTCCACCGAAGATGACCTGACAAAAGGTCTGGAGTATCTGGAAACCCAAAAATTTGATTACATGGCAGGTCCTCCAGATATCTCATCGGAGCAGGCACAGGCAGTTGCCACTTGGATTAAGAATCAGCGTGAGAATAATCATGCCATTTACAAAGCGGTTCTGCCAAACACTGCCGCTGACCATGAATGTATCATCAATATGACAACCGAAGCTTGTGACATGGGAGATGATGACCACACCAAACTGTCTGCGGCGCAGATGTGCAGCCGCATTGCCGGACTGATTGCAGGCACGCCCATGAAAATTGCCTGTACCTATGCGCCGCTTCCAGAGCTGGCAGACTGCAATCGCCTGTCAAGGGCAGATGGAGACAAGGCGATTGGAGAAGGCAAGTTTATCCTGATTCACGACGGGCAGAAGGTCAAGGTGGGACGCGGCATCAATTCCTTTGTCACAACGATTGCTGGCAAAGGGACTGCATTCCAGAAAATCAAAATCGTAGAGTGTATGCACATGATGGAGCAGGACATTCGGCAGACTGCGGAGGACAGCTATATTGGCAAGTATCCCAACAGCTACGACAATAAGTGTCTGCTGATGACTGCCATTGATGGATATTTGGAACAGCTGTATCTGGATGAATTGATTCAGGAAGGCTGGACAGTGGAAATCAACATGGAAAAAACACGCGCATATTTGAAAAGTGTGGGCGTGGACGTGTCCGGTCTGAGTGACGATGCCGTGCGGCGTGCAGATACCGGTGATAAGGTTTTTATCCGTATCAAGAGCAATATCTTGGACGCAATCGAAGAAATTGATATTGATGCGAACATTTAAGAGAGAGGTGTAACAATGTTTGATTCGGCAAAACGTGTCATCTCCGGCACGTGGGGCGAGGTTTGGGTTGATGGCGAACTGATTGCGGAATGTACCGCCTGTCAGCTCAAATACACCAAAAATAAGGAAAAGGTTGGTCGCTGTGGGGAAATGGTCAACGATGCCAAAACCGTTAGCTTAGATGGTACAGGTTCGATTACCCTGCATAAGGTGTACAGCCAATTTACGACAGCGATTGATTCCATTCTGCATGGTCGGGACGCGCGTGTGACCATCATTTCCAAGCTGGACGATCCGGATGCCTATGGTGCGGAGCGTGTCGCTGCCTATAACGTATCGTGGGACGACGAGACGCTGGCGGACTGGGCACATGGCAAGCTGGGCACCATGACCCGCCCCTTCACCTTTACCCGACATAAATTCTTGGACACAATTGAAACCGTTTGATGGAGGACACAATGACAACTACACTGGATACCTTGCTGACAAGCACCTTGCCCGACCCGCTGCATGAAACCGTCCGCGTTCCGCGGCTTGTAATGGCAGATGGAACCCCATTGACGCTGGAGCTTCAGCAGCTTACCTTTAACCAGATTGCCGACCTGCGCGAACGCCACAAGGATTTTGCAATTCATACCGTTCTGGCGGGGGTGAAGTCCCCCAGCCTGCGCGATAGCGCATTGCGTGAGCATTTCGATGTGGAAACCCCAGTTGACCTCATTAAGAAGTTATTCCTGCCGGGCGAGATTGATGAACTGTGCACCCACATTTCTAAGCTGTCGGGCTATTATAAAAAGACCGTCGAGCTGGTACAGGAAATCCAAAAAAACTGACAACGGACGGTGATGCAGACCTGATGTATTACATGTTTCGGCATCACAATATGCTGCCGTCCGTATTTTATCAGCTACCTGCCGGTGAACGTATCGTTCTGCGTGCGTTCGCCATGCAGGAAATTGAAGATTTTGCAAACAGGGAGTGAGCGTTATGCCAGATGTCAGTATTATGGTGTCTGCTCAAGATAATTTTTCAGCCACCATTCACCGCATGCAGCAGGCGGTCAATCCATTTGAGCGCAGTCTGACCGGGCTTCAAGAGGTACTGGACCAGCTCAACGCCAACCGTGTTCAGCTGCAAGTCGATGCAACCGATGCAAACCGTGTTTTGCGGGAAGCACAGCGCGAATATAGAAACCTTGCCCGTGCTGCTGAGGAGGCGCAGGAGGCAATGGAAAATGCCACGACACCAGAAGAACAAATTTCTGCCAGTCAACGTCTTACAGAGGTCAATGAAGCACTGGGACGCTCACAGGAACGTGTGGCAGATGCACAGGCGCAATACAATCAGGTGCGGGATAATCTCAGTGCGGTATCCCGTGAGGCACAGCGTACACAGCGCGATATGGTGAACCTGTCCCGCACAGACGAACAGAACAACCGCCGAGACAATGACCCCAATGACCCGAACGCACCCTCTCAGCCGCGCAGCGGCTGGGAGGTGATGCGCGAGGGAATCAACCGCATGGCGGAAGCCGGTGCCGTACAGCTTGTCGGAGACGCAATCACGGATATTGCAGAGACCTTTGCCGCATCTGCCTATGGGAGTGCCGGCAGTAATCTGTTTTCCGGTGCGCTGGGCGGTGCATCGTCTGGTGCGGCGGTTGGTACGGCAATCGCTCCGGGCGTTGGCACAGTCGTTGGTGCGCTGGCTGGCGGTGCAATCGGGCTGATTCAAGGCAGCACACAGAACTACCGCGAAAAAGATGAATATTTCAAGGGCTATGTGCAGGAGTCCACCGAGGCTGCTTTGGCGCGGCAAAATGAAATGTTGGAGCGCGGTTCTGCGATTGCCTCTCAGCGAGAAATTGACCGCATCTCTTTCAATACATTATTTCAGGACAAAGACATTGCGGGGAAATTTCTGGAGGACTTGACAAAAACAGCTGCCAGAACTCCATTCGAATATAATGACCTGACTGCAATGTCCAAGGTGATTCAAACCTATGGCTATGACGAAAATCATATTTTGCCAACCTTAAATATATTAGGTGATACCGGCGCAGCACTGGGTATGGGAACTGATGATATGGTTGCGCTTGCAACGTCTATCGGACGCATGAATGCAACGGGCAAGACTGCGTTAGAGTACATCAACCCATTGCAAGAGCGTGGTGTAGATGCAGTAGGCGCATTGGCAGACCATTATAAGGTATCGACGGGCGATGTGTATGATATGATTTCCGATGGTGAAATTGCGGGACAGGAAGCTGCCCGCATTATCCTGCGGGCAATGGCGGATAGCTTTGGCGGTGCGATGGTAGAGCAAAGCCAGACCATGAGCGGTTTGGAATCCACCTTGGAAGACGCAAATGCAGAACTGGCGAATGCTATGGGTGCAGGGTATAACATGGCACGAAAACCGGATATGCAGCAGCAAATTGATTTCCTTTCTGGTGAAAACGGAGAGGAAATGAAAGAGGCTTATGGTCTGATTGGCGAATGGAAGGCTGAACTGGAAAATACCAAAAATGAAATTTATCGCGACACGATGAGTGCTGTTATGGGCGGTGCAATCCCTGACTTTGAAGATCCGGAAATTACTGCACGTATACAAGAACTGGCTTCTGAGTATTCCACACTGGCGCAGCAGGCTGAGACCGGAAGCGAAGAGGAGCGCAAGGAAGCCCGAAGTCAAATGGGGCGCATAATGGCAGAAGCCGAGGTATTGGCACATAACGCATATCTACTAGAAGAAGGAACAGAGCTTGAAATTCAAGGACAATTAGAATTGATTCAAAATGTACAGGCTAGTTCCTTGCAGGCATGGGAGAATGCAGGCTATAGACTTGGTGAAGCCTATAGCCATGGTAGGGCTTCCGCAATGAAAAATCCGTTTACCATATCTCCCCCAACTATAACAGCTTCATCAACAACTTCTGTAGGAGAAGTAAAATCTAAGCCTTCCAGCACACATGGGGATTTTATACCTTCACGTGGTGTATCAACGGGTGCATACGGGTGGCATAGGATTCCTTATGATGAGTTTCCTGCCCTGCTGCACGAGGGGGAACGTGTGCTGACTGCAAATCAAGCACGCCAGCTTGATGCAGGCGGTTCGGTGGCTGCCCCTGTATCGGTTACAGTGCAAAATATGCAGGTGCGTGAGCAGGCAGATATTGACCGAGTGGCACAGGCATTGTACGAGCAAATCCGCATTGCGCAGGCAACGCGCAAACCATAAGAGGTGTTTCTATGCTTCGAAAATTTATCTTTCATTCTTCGGCAGATGGGCAGGAAATCATTCTGCCGGTCACGCCGTCCAGCTATCAGGTCGAGACTGGTCAGGGAATCCAAGTCGTGAACCTGACGCAGTTTGGAGATTATGCGCTGGCGGGGTATCCATCTATCTATGCGTTTACGCTGGACTGCATGTTTCCAGCGCAGTCCTATCCGTTTATGGTTGGAGGCAGTACCCCAGACCCCAACTTATACATTGAATTTTTCGAGCGGGCGGTGAAAGAACGTCAGGTCTTGCGGTTTGTTGTGTCTGACACACTGGTATCGAACGAGGTACTTGTAGAATCTATGCGATATGGGGAGCAGGACGGCACAAACGATGTGTATGTAACGCTTTCCCTGATGCCGTATCGCAGGCTGCAAGTCGCTTCTGCCCCCAGCAATACACCAACTCCAGCACCCCCAAAAGGCGCAGCGCGTACCGGTGATGCCCCCAGCGTCACGCAGCAATCCTACACCATAAAGCGCGGGGATACCCTGTGGGGCATTTGCCGCAGGTTCTATGGAGAGGGCAAGCTTGCCTATCCGCTTGCCAAGTTCAATCAGATTAAAAATGCAGATTTGATTTATGATGGCGATACCATCAAGATTCCCGAAAAATCCCTGCTTACGGAGAAACGTAAATGAAATTAACGGTTTTGTCTGATGGCAGCCTTTATGATATCTCTCAAATGGTGGAAAGCGTCAGCTTATCGGGAGACCTCAAAAGCTGCTGCCGGACACTGAATTTTGAAATCATTATGTCCCCTTCAGACAAAGAATTGCCCTATGTATTCATTGCCGTAGGAAGTGTCGTGGACCTCTATGAAAACGATGCCAATATTTTTCATGGGCTTGTGTTTACGAAATCCAAGAGCACGGACGATACCACAATGCGCGTGACCGCCTTCGATTTCGGATATTTCATGAAAAACAGCTATGCGACCTATCGTTTTGACGGCGAAACAGCGGACGCCATTACAAAACAGGTTTGCACGCGGTTTGGTGTGCCAATCTGGTCTTTGGCAGCGCCAGCGGTTCCAATCAAGCGGCGGTTCAATCATCAGCCGATTTTCAAAATCGTGGATACCGCCTATACCATAAGCGCTGAAAAGACAAAGAAAAAATATATTATGCGTTTCCGCGGTGCCGCTTTACAGGTGTTGGAGCGCAAAATGACCGCAGACATTGTGGTGAAGCCAGAGGTGAATCTGCAAAGTGCCACCTATGCACAAAGCTCGCAGGGTATGATAAACCATGTTGCCATTGTGGACGAGGACGGCAAAACAATTGACCTTGTCATGGATTTAGATGCGATTCGAACATACGGCATGGTACATCGAGAAGTCCGGCAGGAAAAAGATCGCGATGTCACCGCCGAAGCACAAGCGCTGATTGAGGATAACAAGCTGCAAAATACCTGTTCTGTCACCATTTTAGGCGATTCCAGATTGATGACGGGCGATACTATCCTTTTGCAGGAGCCGTATACGGGACAGTTTGGAGTGTTCTGGATTGATGCAGATACGCATACATGGAAAAAGAATCTGTATACCACAAAGCTGACGCTGTCCTATCAAGCGGAAATGCGCGAAGGACAAGCTGGACAGGAGGAAAAACCCGAAGATGAATGATGCAGCAATACAAGGGCTGGTCAAAGAACTGGATACCAAAACAGAGCCAACCGATGGATTTGCGATTGGTTTTTTGAAGTCCCTTTCTCCGCTGACCGTGCAGGTGGAGGAACAGACGTACTATGATGATGAAATCATCGTTGCACGGCAGCTCACAGACCGCACGGAAACCGTCACGGTGGCATGGCAGACACGTCCGGCAACCTGTACGGCAACACATGACCATGAAATCAATGGTACCTTTGAAATGATGATTCACAGCCCGCTGAAAGCAGGACAACGGCTGCTGATACTGCCCAAAGCAGACCAGCAGAGCATTTACATAGTAGATATTCTTACCTGAAAGGAGTGCCTATGACAGAGCAAATTTTTCCTTTCTTAGACCCACAGGCTGTATCCGTGGGGTCCAGTCCTCTGCCTGTGGCACGGGAGGTCAAATGGGACTATGACAGGGATTGCCCGATTTATATCGGTGGACAGCCCGTCATGGTAGAACGTGCGGAGGCTGTCGCTGTCTGGGCATGGAATGCACTGCATACCGAACGGTGGAGATGGGTGCTGTTTACACGGGACTATGGCAATGAAATTGACAGCCTAATCGGGCAGACCTGGTCAGATGACTATAAGCGTGCTGAAGTGCGGCGGTATATTACAGAGTGCTTGCTGGTATCGCCTTATATCAAGCGATTAGAGCACATGGATATTTCATTTCATGATGGCAAACTCACCGCCGCATTTGACCTCATCAGCATTTATGGCATGGTAAAAATGGAGGTGGGCAATCTTGTATGAGACGGTGACACCGGAAGAAATTCAGGAGCGGATTCGGTCGCGTGTGGACACAACCATACTCACAACCGAAGGCAGCTTTTTTGAACTGCACAGCAAGCCGGTTGCCTATGTGCTCAGTGAGCTCTATCACAAGCTGGACGCTCAAATTCCAATTTCATTTGTAGATGAAACGTCCGGAAAATATATTGACAAGCGTGCTGGTGAATTTGGGCTTACCCGTAAGCCGGGATACAAGGCAACTGTCACCTTGACGGTAACAGGTACCATGGGCTGCCGGATTCCAGCCGGAACCCCGTTCCAGACAGAGGATGGGTTACGATTTCTTTCCCTGACTGATGGGCAGATTGGACTAAGCGGTACGGTAGATGTGCCTGCTGTGGCGGCTGAAATCGGGGTACTGTACAATGTGCCAGCGGGCAGTATTGTGCGCACGGTACAGTATGTGTCCAAATTGGACACCGTGACCAATGCCAAGCCTGCTGAGGGCGGTATGGATATCGAAACCGATCAGGCATTGCTTGCCAGATTATACGCGTACTGGCGTGACCCTGCAACCAGCGGCAATCGCTACGACTATGAGCATTGGGCAATGTCTGTCAATGGCGTCGGTGCGGCGCGGTGTGTTGAAATTTGGAATGGTCCCGGCACGGTCAAGGTCATTATCGCAGATATGCAGATTCAGCCGGTCACAGAGCAGCTACGCAAGCAAGTTGCGGACTACATTGAAACCGTCCGCCCGGTTTGTCCAGAAGTGACGGTTGTTAGTGCACAGGGGGTGGATATCTCCATTGCCGCACAAGTCAAGCTGAGTGACCCTACACAGCTTACACAAGTCAAAGAGGACTTTCAGGTAGCATTACAAACGTATATCCGCGAGACTGCTTTTGACAACCCGTTTTTGTCATATAACCGAATTGCCTATCTGCTGATGAGCGTGGACGGTGTAAGAGATTACACCCAGCTCACGGTCAATGAGGCAGAAGAAAATATTGACCTTCCCTTGGGTCAAGTGCCTGTGCTCAAACAACTGGAGGTGACAATCAGTGCTTCCTGAACTCATACCCGAACGATTGCACAAGGTTCCGGAGTTGATGAGCGTCATAAACGCAGAAGAACCGGAGGCGGAAGCTGCACTTGAGGCAGTCATTGACTTCTTGGCACAGCTGAATGTGGATAGTGCTACATGGGGGCTGGACTTGTGGGAATATCAATATGGTATCCCAACAAATCACACAAAATCTATGCAAGCGCGGCGCAGCGTACTCAAAGCCAAGATGCGTGGTACGGCAACCACCACAGTAGAGCAGATTCGGCGCGTTATAAATGCCTATACCGGCAATGACAGCTGTGAGGTGACCGAGTATCCTAGCAAGTATTTTGTGTCAGTCTCTTATGAATTGCCCAATCAATTGCTGGAAGTTGTAGACGATTGCCGCACCTCTTTGCGTATCATCTTACCTGCCCATATCGGCTTTGAACAGTGCATCATTGCACCTGTGATGCACAGCACGCTATACTTCGGTGGTACGCTCGTGCCGTCCTACACGCATACCGAACTGCCGCAATGGGCACCGGTACGCACGCTGCACACCAGCGCCACGGGCGGCGGCATGGTGTCCAGTACAACAACAACCAATTTGCCACCGTTGGAGGTGAATTAAATGTATGGTTTTTTGATTCCTGCAAAAGGCAGGGAACTTATCGCAAGCCTGCTTGCAGGCGATACACTCACAATCACGCGTTGCATGGTCGGAGAGGGCGCACCGCAGGAGGGTGTGGAACCAGCTGAATTGACTGACCTGGTAAAACCTATCGCGCAGGCAACCAGCACTGCACCGATTGTAAACCGTCAACAGGTTGACTTGACAGTTGAATACCGCAATGACCTCAACGGAGGACTGGAAAACGGCTTTTATCTGTCTGAATTCGGTATTTTCGCCCGTGGAAAAGACGGCGCGGAGGTTATGATTTACTACGCTTGTCTGGGTGATTATCCCCAGTATGTACAGCCCTACAAGGAAGGTGGCGCGGTCGATGTCAAACGGTTCCCGATTGCAATTGGTGTGAGCAATACACAGAACGTACATCTGGATTACAGCGCGGACGCTTTTTTGACTGCTGAAAATCTTGTTGAATACTGTAATGAAGTGGTTTTGCCACTCTTTTTAGAGGACGTTCAGAAACGCATCGCAACCCACAACGCAGACCCCAAAGCCCACCCGCACATTCTGGCGGGTTTGGAGGACTTTGACGCACGGTTGAGCCTTATCGAGCTTCAGTATGGCACGGACGTAAACGGAAACCCATTTATCGTAACGTTTGAAAATTTGGATAGTGTGACCGTGCAGGGCGTGTGGAATGAACCGGGGAGGAGGATTGAATTTTAATGGGATATGCTAGTTTTATCGCCGGAAATATGAGAATTCGCATCAACTACCCTGACCAAATGCACGGGCAATCTGGCGAAATTAAATTTACATTGAGACCAGAGTCAACGCGACCAGATGATACGCCCCATGTGGGTGGAAATCTCACCGTGCAGCAGTGTAAAACGAATGGCGAACTGATTACCGTATTGAATTCTGTGTATATCAGTTCAGACCGCCCCTACTACTGGGATTATAGGTACACATCAGACACTCTACATGGATTTCTGCACCAAACGGAACACGGAAAATGTTTCCGTTTCCGTTTTTCTGCGGTAAACACCACGAGTTCAGGCTCTGCCAGCAAAGACATTGATATTTTAATCATTTCCGCGCAGCCCCCAACCGCTCCTACCAGCATCAATCTGCCTTCCACCATCAAGGGCGGGGCGTTGTGCTCTGTCAGCTGGTCGGCTGCCAGTGACCCAGACGGAAACTTAGAGGGCTATATCGTAGAGCGGTCGTATAACGGCGGTTCCAGCTGGTCGCAAATCTATCAGGGTTCCACAACCAGCACCAGCACGACAATCCCACACGGCACGAGCACAGTCATGTTCCGCGTCTGTGCCTATGACACGGACGGGGAGAAATCCGGCTGGCGCACATCGTCCAATAAAACGGTTTTGAACAACCGTGCTCCCAGTTCGCCCCCGTCCATCAATGTACCGGTGTCACCGCAGGGCGGCGCGTCTGTCTCTGTCACATGGTCTGCCGCCAGTGACCCGGACGGCAATTTG
>JAGZIN010000027.1 GCA_018366195.1 Butyricicoccus pullicaecorum
GGTTGCTTCCCCTGCCTGCTTTGCTGTGACAGTGACAGAACGCTTGTCTGGAGAAGGCTCGATTCCAACAGCCTGCGCATTCCCTTCAATCGTCCATTGAACGGTATCCGAATCTGCATTGGATACGGTTGCTGTAAGAGTTCCTGTTTGACCTAGGGTAAGAGGAAGGCTGCTTGGCGTGATTTGAATGGTTGGCGTAGGCTGTGGCGGTGGGGTTTCCCCTCTTACCGTTACCGTACAGGTATCGGTTTTCTGTCCGTCTGCTGTTGTGGCTGTGATGGTTGCACGGCCGCCCGCCTTGACTGCTCTGACCAGTCCGGTTTGGTCTACGGTAACATCGGTTGAGCTACTGCTCCAAGTCACCTTTTTGTTTGTTGCGTTCATGGGCTGGATTTCAAAGCTGAGCAGCTGCTCCTGTGCCACATCGAGTTCCAGCGTTTTGGGAAGAACCGTAACACTGGTAACCGGAACCGCTGTGCCTGCGGCTTCTGTCACCGTAACCTGACAGGTTGCGGTCTTGTTGCTGCCGTCCGCGGTGGTTGCCGTAATGGTGACAGGATTTGTCGTTTTTTGCTTTGCAGTAATCCAGCCGGTGTCACGCTCAACCTCTACAAAGGTAGGATTGTTACTTTGCCATGTTACTTTTGCATTGGTTGCATTATCCGGTGTTACACTGACCAGCAGCTGTGTGGTTTCATTTGCTTTCATGGTCAACTGCGTGGTGTTGAGCTTGATTTCAGTCACTGGAATGGTATCTGTGACCTGAATTTCACAGGTGGCATTCTTGCCGCCGACAGTCGCAGTGATGGTAGCAGTGCCTTGCTTTACCGCTGTAATTTTACCAGTAGAGGCTTCCACTGAAACGCTGTCAGAATTGCTCGACCAAGTCACATCACGGGCAGTTGCATTGTGCGGGGTGATGATGGCGGACAGCTGAGAGGTCTCTCCAACCTTTAAGGTTTTATTCGGCGCATTGATGGTAACAGACTGTACCGGAACATCGGTTTCAGACACGGTCACGGTACAGGACGCAACATGACCGCCTTCTTCTGCAAGTGCGGTGATGGTAGCAGTACCAGCAGCCTTCGCTGTCAGCGTTCCATCTTGGGATACGGATACGATATTGTCTGCATTACTTGTCCAAGTCACCTTTTTGTTCGATGCGTCCTGTGGCTGGAATATTACGGTCAGCTTTGCAGCAGCATCTTTTTTCAACACCAGTGTTTGGGTATTGAGACGGATACCGGTCAGCGGCTTGTGACTGGACAGAATCTCCAGAGAAGACTGGGCAGAAGCAGTGTTGTAAATATCTGCACTGCCTGTACTTGGTTTGTAGGCTGCCTCAATGGTATGCGTTCCAGTGGACGGCTTTGGAATCTCCAATACCGCTATGCCGTAATTGATTTGCGGCTCGGTGGACTGTGCCTTCTGGTCTACTTGGAATGTAACCGTACCGGTTGGTACAATGCCGTTTTCCACACCTTGCAGAGTTGCCTGCAAGATTACATTGCCATTCTGTGCAAAGGAGTGGGAAAGTGCGATGCTGGGGGTTGCCTTTTGAATGGTAATTTGGGGTCCGTCTATTGTTTTGGCTTGATAGGTATCACCCTCTGCAACCTGAACTTCGGTTGTATAAGTACCGGGGAGGAGCGGAGGCTGGTCGAGCGGCGTCCCATCTTTTTTGTAGACAACAGAAAATTTGGGATTGGAAATCGTGAGATTCGGGACAGTGACCGTCACATTCTGTGGGGTATATGTAACAGAAGAACCATTATAGATTTTTGTAATCGCAGAATCGTTCATTGTTACTTGAGGGTCTGCCTTGCTAACTGTGAGATTGGCTGTCCCCGTAGAACCCTTGAGTGCGCCCAAAGCTGTGATTTTATCACCACCGCCATAGACAACGGATATTTGGTTTTGACCTGCACGGAAACCATTGTCTGCGGTCACAGCAATGTCAGAAAAACGAATGTTTTCAGTTGTTACAGGTATTGGAGCGCCAACAGCTTTCCCATTGACATATAAATACGCATTATTCATGTCAATCGATCGATTGGAGAATGTCTGTGCTTTTGCAATGGAAGCTTCCACTGTGATTTTGTTGCCGAAAGTTGTAGGGGAAAGTTCCGTCACCTGAACCTTGCTATTCGGAACTCCGCTGTCTGGATTTTCCGGCGGAGCAGGAGGATCTTCTGTAACGGTTAGGTAAGCGGTAGTCGTAAGAAGTGCACCTGATGAACTGGGAGAAGATAAGATAATTGTATATTCACCAGGGGTTATTGGGACAAGATCTAGGGGATTAATTTGTAAAACTGGCTTTGATGAAATCTCTGACGGCATAACATATAGGAGCAGATTGCTTCCATCATCTTCCCCATCAGGCAGATTCTTGTCATTTAGTTGGTAATCGAATACATAAGATTCAATATCAGTGATATCAGAAGAAGTGTCAGAACGAACTGTCAGTGGAAATTCAATGGGAGGAGGAGCAGGCGTATTTTCTTCATGTATGAAGTAGGATTGATTGATGGTTTGATGTGCATGAGCTGGCTCGATAGATAAATGATTTAGTAATGGAGTATCCGCAGCGTCGCCCAATTTTACAACCGCCCATCTAGTAGGGTCAGTGGTGTTTGTAAGTGTCCAGTCGGTTTGCGCCTGATGCGGGGTAAACTTAAATGTACCATTGCTATCCGCTGGAACTGTGACATAGGTATGGTCAGCCGTTACAATACCAGATGCTCCATTCCATGCGCCCTCTGTCTGGAAATTCAAGGTATCATTGAATGTCTTTGTAACATTCAGCACACCATCTCTTTTGAGCGTCAATGTACCTGCGCCAGACAGGGTTTCCGTAGTGACGGATTGTATTTTGCTCAAATCGAGTTCCGCACCCTGTTCAATGGTGATGGTTTCAAAGTTACTGGTGCTGGTGTCTTTCGGCTGAATCGTGCCCTTTTTGACCGTTAAGCCGGAAAGATTCTTCAGTTCCAGATTGCTGGTCGGGCTGGAAACGGAAACGGACAGGTTGGTTTTGCCGCCGTTGCCAGTGTTGCCGTCAATCAGCATCGGCTCAGAGCCTGAAAGACGCAGGGGCAGACAGTCAAAGTTCAGGTCAACCGTTCCGGATACCGTATACTTTGCCGCATCTGCTTCCGGCGGCGCAGGTTCCTTGACGTCCAGCATGTTGCCGGGGTCTGCTTCCTCGGCACCGCTGGCATAGACCTTGCCAATAAACTTGTTTGCAGTATAGTTTTTGCTTTCAATGGTAATTGTGACATCATCATCAAAAGAGCCGTTCATACTGCCTGCATAGATATTGCCAAAATGTACAGAGCTATATTGTGCAAGCTTGGGGTCGTCCATCTGAATCAGGATTTCGCTCTTGCTGCCCTTTTTGTCCGCTGCGTATGGCTGACCAGACTTTTCATAGAGCTGACCGCCAAACAAGTCCACTTCACGGCTGCCGTTGGCGCGGAGCACATTTTTGAGTGTTAAGGTATGTCCATTTGCAAAAATAGCATCATGCACACGGTTTTCAAAGTTTAGATTGACATTTTCAAAGGTGACATCACCGCCGAGCACGATACCGCCGGCACGAACCTGAAGCATTGCCGGATTGTTCGGGTCCTCGGACTTGATGGTAATATTCTTGTCAATGATATAAGGCAGGCTTCCGGTTTCGTTCAGAGTATTCAGAAATGCCTTATTCTTAATGATGATGGTACCGCCGGGCATGGTGTTTTTGACCGCATCATCGAACAGGTTGTATGGATTTGCATAGCTGCCGTCACCGGTATGTGCATGGTTTCCGCCGGTAATGGAGGTATAGACTTCGTTTCGCGCGCGTGAGGTCAGCATCATAGACGGTGCTGCGGTCTCAGCATCGGGAACATCTTCCTGTGGCTGCTCGCTGGGCTGCGCAGGGGTCAGCGGAATTGCCGGAATGGTTTCTGATGGTGTGTCGGGCTGTTCTTCGGAATGCTCCGGCGGCACGGAATCGACCTCCGGTGCTTGTTCCGGTGATTCTTCCGGTGCTTCCGGTGCACTCTCGTTTTCTGCGTCCAGTTCCGGAAGGATTTGAGGGGTATGCTCCGGACATACAAAGGTACAGCTTCCGGTCAAACCGCCACATTCTTCTGTGTGTGTCTCGTGATGGCTGCAAAGAGAGAACTCAGCATGCTCGTCTGTGGTTGGTGTGCTGGAATCCAGCGCCTGCACAGGCGGGCTTGCCATGCCAAGGAGCATCGCAGCAGACAGAATCGCTGAGACGGGGCGCTTGGGGGAATGGTTCATACGGTTATCCTCTTTTCGTTCATTAGAATACAGTAAAAAATATAACAAAAATATCCAAATTTATCATACCGCGCCGGTGGGGAAATGTCAAGGCAGCCCCCAATCGGTTCAGCGAATGTGACAAGGAAAAAGGGGAAAAATCCTGCTGTTTTGTGAGCAGCAGGATTTAGAAACATTTATTCTCCGCAGTATTTGTGCAGGGTCTGGCGAACCGAACCCTTTCCGGCAATCAGTTCACGGAAATATTCGGTCACCTTGTCCGCCACACCAACTTCGTACAGATTGACTCCAAAAATCGGCTTTGAGGACAGAATCGGATACAGCTGTGCTTCGGTCACCTTTTCTGCGCCGAGTGTGATGCCTGCCAGATGCTTTTGCAGCATTTCCAGATTGGGGTCAGGGCTTAACTCGAAGGGCTGTCCGTTGTCATCGACACCAAGCAGATAGCGCAGCCAGCCAGCGAGCACCAGCGGGATATATTTGAGGCGGCATACGCGGTATTTGGGCAGAGGAGAATCATAATATCCTTCCAGTGTCTGTCCGAAGCGGAGCGCCAGCTTTTGCGAGGTATCGGTTGCAATCCGCTGTGGAGTATCGGGCATGAACGGGTTGGGATAGCGCACGGACAATGCTTCATGCAGATATTCATGCGGGTCGAGAATTCCGGGGTCAGAAACCATCGGCATAGCTTCCAGCTCACTCATGCGGGTAATGAGGTTGACGAGGTCGGTATCCTTCATTTCCTCATGGATTTGGGTATATCCCAGCAGACAGCCAAAGATGCCGAGCGCGGTATCATTCGGATTGAGGCAGGTGCAGCCCTTCATGCGTGCGGTCCGGGAGACGATGTCCGAACGGGTGAAGATGACGCCAAGCTGCTCCAGCGGCGGGTGTCCCATGGGGAAATTGTCTTCCAGAAGCAGATATTGCGGCTGCTCCGTGTTGACAAAGGGGGCTGCGATGGTACCCTTTTGGGTTTCGAACGGCATCATGCCGTCAAGCCCGTCCTCTTTCAAACGCTTTGCGATTTCTGGGTCAGGGTGCGGCGTGATTTTGTCAATCATGGTTACAGGGAATGTGACTTGCTCGGAAAGATAGGAAAGCTCTGCTTCGTCAATCAGACCGGCAGCCTTCCAAGCATACGCGATTTCCAGCATGGACCAGCGCAGGCGCAGGCTGTTGTGCTGACAGTTGTCCATGGAAACCAGCGCAATGGGCTGACCGCATGTGTGCATACGGTGCAGACAGAGTGCGGCAATGCGTCCGAGCAGGCTGATTGCCTTGGACGGCCCGTTTTGCATATCTGCGGCAACATCGGGATACAGATTTTTGTCGTTATCACGCAGGGGATATGCTTTTTCGGTCAGGGTAAAAGAAACCAGCTGCAAGCTGGGTGCTGCAAAAATTTCCTGTACACGAGCATAATCTGTGGACAATGCCAGTGCTTCGGCAATGGAGGCAACGACCTCCTTTTTGATGCGTCCATCTGCATAGAGCGTGACGGCAACACAAAGGTTGTCATACGCGGTGTAGCAGCGCTCAATCAGTTCCTCGTCGAATGCCTCACAGCAGATGATGCCGGTATCCGTCAGTCCGGCGTTCAGCATACGCTGTGCCAGTACTGCCGGAAACGCGCGAAAAATATTGCCGGCGCCAAAGTGCAGCCAAGCAGGAGCGGCTTTTGTATGTGCACGCATTGCTGGAATATCATAATGCGGCATGCGGTAGCTTTCCCAAGCCAGTGTATTCTGCAAACTCTCCAAATTTAGTTTCATATCGTTTCACCAATCCTTTTCATATAATGGTCATGGTACATTTATTATAACAAATACCGCCTGTCTATGCTAGTGCTTTCGTACAATCCGCGAAAAAATCGCGCTTTCTGCGGAATAGACGGCGCGGATAGAATGTGTTACAATCAATGTGCACGGAAAGGAGAGTTGATATGCTTTTATCAGCCGAGCACATTGAAAAAAATTATGGAATGAAGCAGCTCGTTCGAGATGCTTCTCTGTATGTAGATACCGGAGACAAGGTTGGAATCATTGGCATGAACGGTACGGGAAAGTCCACACTGCTGCGCATTTTGGCACAGGCAGAGGAGCCGGACAGCGGCACCGTACAGGTATTTCCCAATGTACGGATTTCCTATATGCCGCAGAATGCGGATATGAATGAACAGGCAACCGTATTGGAGCAGGTCTTTCTGGGATTGTCACAAGAATATCGGGAGATTGCCGCGTATGAAGCGCGTACAATGCTCAATCGTCTGGGAATTACAGACTACGACAAAAAAATTGGGGAGTTATCTGGCGGACAGCGCAAGCGTGTGGCGCTGGCGACCGCGCTGATACAGCCGGCAGATGTGTTGATTTTGGACGAGCCGACCAACCATCTGGATATGGAGATGGCGGCATGGCTGGAGGACTATCTGCGGCGTTTTGCAGGCGGTATGCTCCTCATTACCCATGACCGTTATTTTCTGGACCGTGTGGTAAACCGGATTGTCGAGCTGGAGAATGGCAGGCTGTACAGCTATGAGACCAACTATGCAGGGTATCTGGACTATAAAGCAGAGCGCATGGAGATGGAATCGGCGAGTGAACGCAAGCGGCAGTCTGTTTTGCGCCGCGAATATCAGTGGATTATGCGGGGCGCACGTGCCCGCGGCACCAAAAGCCGAGACCGCATTGCGCGGTATGAGGCGCTGCGCGCGCAGGAGACATCTGCACAAGCCGAGAATATCCGGATTTCTGCCCTGTCGGAGCGCATGGGGCGCAAAACGATTGAACTGGAACATGTCTGCAAAGGCTATGGTTCGCAGACTGTGATTGCGGACTTTTCCTATCATCTGACACGAGATGACCGCATAGGGGTTGTGGGGGTCAATGGTGCGGGAAAATCAACCCTGCTCAATCTGATTGCCGGACGGATTCAGCCGGACAGCGGTACCGTCTCTCAGGGGCAGACCATACGCATCGGTATGTTTTCCCAAGAGGGACGTGAGCTGGATTCGGAAATGCGTGTCATTGACTTCATTCGTGAGATTTCCAACAGTATCCAAACCGCTGAGGGCACGCTTTCAGCGTCTCAAATGCTGGAGCGCTTTCTGTTTTCGGGTGATTTACAGCATCAGAAGATTGGAAAGCTGTCCGGCGGAGAAAAGCGCAGGGTATATTTGCTGTCTATTTTGATGGAGGCACCCAATGTGCTGCTTTTGGACGAGCCAACCAATGATTTGGATATTGAAACGCTGATGATTCTGGAAGAATATCTGGAAGAATTTCCTGGAATCGTCATTGCAGTATCTCATGACCGCTATTTTCTGGATAAGATGGCAAGAACGATTTTTGAGGTGTGCAAGGGCGGGCAGGTGCGCCAGTATACAGGCAATTTTTCCGATTATCTGGAAAAGCGTCAGCCGCCGGAAAAGCTGGAACTCGTTCGGGCAGAAAAGGCAGAAAAGATACAAAAGACAAGCCCTAAGCCCCAGAAATTGAAATTTTCTTTCAATGAGCAGCGGGAATATGCCGTCATTGATGCCGAATTGGAGGAAATTGCAGACAAAATCGCAGACTATGACACACAAATCGCGGCATCTGCAAATGACTATGTGAAGCTGCAAGAGCTTTTGGCGCAAAAAGAGGCGCTGGAACGCTTGCAGGACGAAAAAACCGAACGCTGGCTGTATCTCAATGAACTTGCGGAGCAGATGGAAGCGCAAAAGTGAAACGCATAAAAAAACAGCCCTCGAAAGCAACTGATTGCTTCGGGGGCTGTTTGCCTGTCGGAACGTGAACACGATAAGGTGTGTTTTTTTATGGTGTTCTGGCAAAGGCGGTTTGCCCTGCCAGATGCTGGGGACAGGTTTAGGGATTTGTGTTTGCAAAATCTGCGGACAGCTTGAAGTGTCCCACCAGATTTTTGAGGGCTTCTGCTTCGTTTGCAAGCTCAATACTTGCCGCAGAATTTTCCTGCGTGGTTGCGCTGTTATTTGACACAACACAGGTGATTTCATCAATTCCGTTCATGATATCTTCAATCGAGGTGGATTGCTCAGCGGTTGCCGAGGTGATGGAAGCAACCGTGCCGGTGACCTCCTGCGCCATTGTGATGACTTCACGCAGCAGAGAGGCAGTCTGCGCCACGATTTCCGTGCCGTTTTTGACAGTATCCTGAGATTCCTGCACCAGAACGGTGGTGCTCTTAACCGATTCGCCGCTGCGGTTTGCGAGTGCGCGGACTTCATCGGCTACAACGGCAAAGCCCTTGCCGGCCGTACCGGCGCGTGCCGCTTCGACGGCGGCGTTGAGTGCAAGGATATTGGTTTGGAAGGAGATATCCTCAATGGTTTTGGTGATTTTTTCGATGCCGGCAGAGCTGGTAGAGATTTTGTCCATGGCCTGTACCATTTCCTGCATCTTTGCGCCGCAAAGTTCGATTTGTTCATGAACCTTTTCCACCATTTCCCCTGCATACGCCGCGCTGGAGGCGGTGTTTCCGACATGTTCGGAAACCTGTGCCACGGTTTCACTCAAGGAGTGCATGGAATTGTTTTCTTCCATGGAGCTGTGTGCCAGAAATTCGGTGCCCTTCGCCATCTGTGCGGAGGCAGCCGCTACATGGTCTGCGCTTTTGTGAATGGTAACAACGGTGCGGCTGAGTCGGTATACAATGGTGTCCAGTGCGTCCTTGATGGCAAGAAAATCGCCGTTGAACTCGGAATTGATGCGGATATCGAGATTGCCGTTGGAGATTTCAGAAAGCTCATACTGGATTTCGCTGATATAGCCCTTGAGACTTTCTGCCATATAGCGCATGCTGTCTGCCAGAGAGCCTAGCTCGTCAGGGGCGGTGTAATTGATTTCTGTGGACAGGTTGCCGTGTGCGATTTCGGAAATTTCGCCCTCCAGCATGGAAAGCGGGCGCAGGATACGCTTGTTGACAATGAGCCAGATGACAGCGATACTCAAAAGGTTAAGCACCAAAATGATGACCACAAAGCACTTGATTTTTGTGATTCTGCGCGCGGAAAATGCCTCTGCTGCGTTCACGGCATCATCGGACAGGGTGAAGAAATGTTCGCTTTTTTCCTGAAGCGCCTGCGGGTCGTGCGCGCCGTGCGCGTGAACCAGCTGAGGCTTGAAATCGGTGTTCCAATAATCCTGCATCGCCTGAACCTTGTCAAGGAAGGTGCGGTCAGATGCCGGTTCGAGCGACATGGATTCATCTCCATTGCGCAGAGCGTGCATAATTTTTTCGGTGTTGGCAATCATGTCCTCAACCGGCTGGTCCATCAGATGCAGCTTGACGATGCGCTGGGAACTGCCGCGCACAAATCCGACAGCGTTTACAATGCGTCCGTTGTTTTGGTTTTTGTCCAGCATCCAAAAGAGCACCCCGGAAGCGGAAAGCCCGAGAAGGATTAAGGAGGACAAAATGATTTTCATGAGCTTATGAATTTTCATCGACAATATTTCCCTTCTAAAACAATCAATTTGACAATCATAACATATAATACGGGAGCGCGATAGAGAAAACAATCGTTTGCGAATGGATGCGCACGGCTTCGGTGGATTGGGGGACAAGCAGAAGCCTTATTTATGATAAAGGCGCTTGGTCTGGTGCACTGGTTCACAGGTGAGGTTCATGCCGAGCTTTTTGAGCACATTGTCGTCCACCTGTGCCAGAATGACGGTGGAATGTACCTCGCAGCCCTGGAGCTTGGGCAGTTGGTCGAGTGCCAGAGATGCCACCGGATTGGTGGTTGCAGAAATCGAGAGTGCAATGAGCACTTCATCGGTGTGCAGCCGTGGATTGTGGTTGCCCAGACCGTGGGTTTTGAGCTTTTGGATTGGCTCGATGACAAGGGGCGGAATGAGCGGCAGACGATTGGGGATTTTTGCCAGATGCTTGAGCGCGTTGAGCAGCGCAGCGGAGGAGGCACCGAGCAGAGAGGAGGTCTTGCCGGTTACAATGGTGCCGTCCGAGAGCTCGATGGCAGCTGCCGGATTGCCATCGGTCTGCTCTGAGCGCTCCAGTGCCGCCGCCACAACCGGACGGTTTTCGGTGGAAATTTTTGCCTGCTGCATGAGCAGCTCCAGCTTGTGCACGGTGGTTTCCTCGGCACGCCCCTCCCGCACATCGCAGCATGCCTGATAGTAGCGGCGAATGATTTCCTGACAGGACGCCTCTCGGCAGGCGGCATCGTCTATGATGCAATTGCCGGCCATGTTTACGCCCATATCGGTCGGAGAGTGATAGGGGCTTTCGCCTGCAATTTTTTCAAAGATTGCATTGACGACGGGGAATATCTCTACATCACGGTTATAGTTTACAGTGGTCACACCATAGGTTTCCAGATGGAAGGGGTCAATCATATTGATGTCATTGAGGTCGGCGGTTGCGGCCTCATACGCCAGATTGACCGGGTGCTTGAGCGGCAGATTCCAAATGGGAAAGGTTTCAAATTTTGCGTAGCCTGCACATACGCCGCGCTTATATTCATGATAGAGCTGGGAGAGGCAGACCGCCATTTTGCCCGACCCGGGACCCGGAGCGGTAACGACAACGAGCGGGCGCGTGGTCTCGATATACTCATTCTTTCCATACCCGTCATCGGACACAATGAGCGGCACATTGCCGGGATATCCGGAAATGGGATAATGGGTATAGACCTGCACGCCGAGGGAAATCAGACGGCGCTTGAATGCGTCGGCAGCCGCCTGTCCGGAATATTGTGTGATGACAACCGAGCCGACATAAAGCCCGATGCCGCGGAAGGCATCAATCAGACGCAGCACATCAACATCATAGGTAATGCCAAGGTCAGAACGCACCTTATTTTTTTCAATGTCGCCGGCAGAGATGACAATTACAATTTCCGCCTGATTGGACAGATGGGAGAGCATGCGCACCTTGCTGTCCGGTGCAAAGCCGGGCAGCACGCGGGAGGCGTGAAAATCGTCAAACAGCTTGCCGCCAAATTCCAGATACAGCTTGCCTCCGAACTGTGCAATCCGCTTTTTAATATGCTCCGACTGCATATCCAGATATTTGTCGTTATCAAATCCGATTTTATTCATAGAACAGGCCCTTTCTTTTGTAGAGACAACAAATGTCAATAGATTTATATATACATTAAAATTATAAAGCGTTTCGGGGGCTTTTACAACTACAAATCCATGACAGCTTACACAAATTTCTTTGCCAAACTGAAAAGGCGGCAGAAAAGACAGAGAACCCTTGTGTCCCATCGGTGTATCTGGCTGCACGCATCTGGACATGGGGCGCGAAGCAGACCGCAGCGCAGGAAATTCAGGAAAAAAAGGTTCTCTTTGTGATTTGTTGGTATAAGTTGGGAGAAAATGGCGCAGTATAAAGACGGATTATACAAAATAGAGTCGGGTTATATATGCAAAATGCACAATATGAATCGCTCTGTTTTTCCGAATGGTGCGAAAGTCACAATCATTTTTGGAGATTTGGAACAAATTTTTTCTAAAACTCACAAAGGATAAGCCCGAATATTACAAGGAAATACAAACAGAAAGCTAGAAAGAACATCAGAATATGAACAAAAAATTATAAAAACGCGAGGGGAGAAGCAAAAAAGGCACAAGGCACGGACGAAGCGAAACAAAATCCCTTATTTTTTTAACAGAAGTGCATAAATGAACAAAGAAAAATTAAGCATACTTACAATAGTGCACAATCGGCTTGACAGCGCCCGTGGAAAGACTTAAAATATAGACAATGACCTGTTGATTTTGCAGGTGAAATTTTAGTGTTCCGCACAAAAATGTGGGACATGACAGAAAAGAGAGGTTGGCATTATGAAAGTGAAAAAGTTGATGGCGGGAGTTCTTGCCGGCTCTATGGCACTGACACTGGCAGCTTGCGGCGGCGGAGATGCGCAGCAGGGCGCACAGGGTACAGACAACGGCGGTAGCACAGCTGAGGGTGAGGGCAACTACAAAATCAGTGTGATCCTCAAGACAACCGCTTCCGAGTACTGGGGCTATGTCAAGGCTGGTGCAGAGGCATACAGCAAGGACAACCCGAATGTAAAGGTTGAGGTCAAGGGCGCTTCCTCTGAGACTGCTTACGACGAGCAGCTGTCCATGATTGAGACCGATATGAATGCATCTTATGACGGCTACGTCATTGCACCGCTGCAGGCAGACATGGTAAAGACCATGATTGCTGGCAAGACCAAGCCAATCGTTGCAGTCGATACCGATATTGATGCACCGGAGGTTCTGTCCTTCGTTGGTACCGGTAACGAGGCTGCTGGTAAGCTGGGCGGCGCAGCAGCAGTAGAGGCTGCAAAGACTGCTGGCTGGACCGAGATCAAGGCAATCGAAATCTGCGGCGTACAGGGCGACTCCACAAACGAGTCCCGTAAGGCTGGCTATGCAGCTGGCATCAACGAAGCTGGCGGTACCTTCCTCATGGACGAGACCCAGTATGCAGACGCAACCGCTGACAAGGCTGTTGCTGCAATGGAAGCAATCATGCAGAACCACCCGGAAGGCATTGCAATCATCTGTGCAAACAATGATGACATGGCAATGGCTGCTGCTCGTACTGCAAAGTCCAACCCGAACTACGCAAAGACTGTATTCCTCGGATTTGACGGCATTCAGTCTGCTTGCACCGCAATCCTGAACGACGAGCTGACCATGTCCGTTGCACAGGAAGGCTACAACATGGGCTACAAGTCCATTGAAGCGGTTGTAAAGAGCCTGCAGGGCGAAACCGTTGAAGAATTTATCGACTCCGGCGCAAGCGTTGTGGACAAGAGCAATGCACAGGAGCGTCTGGATACCCTGAAGGGCTATCTGGCATAAAATCCTTCGCATAGAAAACATAATGTCTCCCCGCCCCATTCCTTTGGGTCTGGGGTGGGGAGTCTTGCTTTTTTGAGGAATTTCTATGGACGGAGCGTCAGTCGTGGGCAGAGCCGCACGATGAAGATCGCGCCGAGAGCGATTTTTGAGAATTTGCTTCGCACCCCTATCTCGGAGAAGAACAGGTGATGAATCGATGAGTGAATATGTAGTAGAACTGAAAAATGCAATGAAGCTCTTTCCGGGCGTTGTTGCACTGAATAATATGCACCTGAATGTCAAGCCGGGCGAAATTCTTGGCCTAATCGGTGAGAATGGCGCGGGCAAATCCACGCTGATTAAGGTATTGACAGGTGTACATCAGCCTGATAAGGGCGAAATCTATGTCGAGGGTCAGCTCAAGCAGTTCAAGGACCCGAACGAGTCTGCTGCCGCTGGTATTGCGTGTGTATATCAGGAGCTGAATATTGAGCCGCTGCTTAGCATTACCGATAATATTTTTATCAATAAGTGGCTCAAAAAGGGCGGACTGCTCGACTATGATACCATGCACAAAAAGGCGAAGGAAGTCATGGCTTCTCTCGGACAGGATATTGACCCGCATAAGCCGGCAGGCACCTTCGGTATGGGCGTACAGCAGATGATTGAAATTGCAAAGGCGGTTTTGATTGATGCAAAAATGATTATCATGGACGAGCCGACTTCTTCTCTGGGTGAGAAAGAGGTTGAGCAGCTCATGAAGACCTGCCGTGACCTCAGAGACCGCGGCATTGGCATCATGTTCGTATCCCATAAGCTCGAGGAGCTTTTTGAGCTGTGTGACCGTGTCACCGTCATTCGTGATGGACAGTTTATTGAAACCCGCGATATCAAGGACTGGGACAACGATTCGCTGATTACAGCCATGGTTGGACGCAGTCTGGACAATCAGTTCCCAAAAGAATTTGGTCAAAAGAGCAAGGAGCCTTTCCTGAAGGTGGAAAACCTGCAAGAGGGCGGCGTTCTGTTTGGTGTGGACTTCGAGGCGTATGGTGGACAGATTCTTGGCTTTGCCGGTCTGGTCGGCGCTGGACGTACCGAAACCATGCGTGCAATTTTTGGTGCCGATGCCATTGACGGCGGTACCATTACCATTCATGGCAAACAGGTACATATCAAAAATCCGCGTCAGGCAATCCAGGAAGGCATTGCATTCCTGACCGAGGACCGCAAGGGTCAGGGTCTTGTGCTGGCGCAGACCATTCGTACCAATATGATTCTCGCGAACCTGAAGGGCTTCAGCAATGGACCCTTCTTGGACGAAAAGAAGATTCTGGAAACCGGCGAGGAGCACATTCGTTCGCTGCGTATCAAGACACCGTCGATTGACGAGATTGTAGGTCAGCTGTCCGGCGGTAATCAGCAGAAGGTCGTTATTGGCAAGTGGGTCAATACAAATGCAGATATCTTTATCTTTGACGAGCCGACACGCGGTATTGACGTTGGCGCAAAGGTCGAGGTATACAATGTCATGAACAGTCTGGTCAAGGCAGGCAAGTGCGTTATCATGATTTCGTCAGAAATGCCGGAGATTTTGGGCATGAGTGACAGCGTCGTTGTAATGCGCGGCGGTAAGGTCATGGCAAAGGTCGATCGTGACAGCAAGCATTTCAATCAGGAAGACATTATGAAGGCTGCATGGGGAGGAACATTAGATGACTAAGACAAAGAAAAAGGGCGGCAATGGCGTATCCCTTGGTACATTGCTCGCGCTGGTGGTGCTGTGCGTATTGCTGGCAATTGCATCGCCAAACTTTTTACGGTTCGATAATATTATGAGTATCCTGAAGCAGACCACGTTCAATGCGCTGGTTGCAGTGGGTATGCTGCTCTGTCTGATTACCGCAGGTATCGACCTGTCCGTTGGTGCAAACGCAATTTTCTGCTCCTGTGTGATGGGTATGATGGTACAGAAGGGCATGACAAATGGCTGGCTGATGCTGGTTGTTGCAATTGTTGCCGGCACTCTGGTTGGCTGGATCAATGGTATGCTGCTGACACGTCTGCACCTGCCGCACCCATTCGTTTCTACCCTTGGTATGAAGAACGTATTGTGGGGCTCTGCGCTTTTGATTACTGGCTCCCAGATGGTTTCCAACTTCCCGAAGGAAGTCACTTGGCTGGGCAGCGCAACATTCCAGGGCTTCCCGATTGGCTTTATTCTGGTTGTTCTGCTTTACGTCGGTATGCACGTATTCCTGACAAAGACTGCACTGGGACGCTCCATCTACTGTGTGGGCGGCAATCCGGAAGCAGCTCGCCTGTCCGGTATTCACTCTGCAAATGTTCTGACATTCTGCTATACCTTCTCTGGTCTGATGGCAGCGCTGGCTGGTATCGTAACCGTTGGTCGTTCCGGTATCTGTAACGGTACCATGGCAATTCAGCCATACGATACCGACGCAATCGCAGCCTGCATCATCGGCGGCGCATCGTTTATGGGTGGTAAGGGTACCATGGCTGGTACCATGGTTGGCGCACTGATTATCGGTGTTCTGCGTAACGGCTTTACCCTGCTGTCCTTCTCCTCTGCACTCCAGAACGTCGTGCTGGGTCTTGTCATTATCCTCGCTGTATTTATGGACGTTACCCGTGAGCGCATGGAAGCAAAGGCACGCCGTATGGCTGCTGCAAATGCTGCAAAGTAATTTGTCTGTACAAATCATAAAAAGCGGACGAACCTTTTGGGTTCGTCCGCTTTTGTTGTGCCTGCATACGTGTTGCGTTTGGCGCATCATGCCTGATGCGCCTGTTGATTTTTGGCAATGGCTTCGCGTTCGGCAATCAGCTCGCGCACCAATGCGCAGGCGTTCCATGAAAGATTGGTCGGTGTGACCACCGCCTTGAGCCGAATCCCGCCCGCCTTGCGAATGTCTGCAAGCAGACGGTCAAGCTGCTGGTTGGTAAACTGGTAAAAAACCACCAATTCATCGTGGAATACAGGCTCTTGAGTGGGCGCAGCGTCTGCAAATTCGTCGTGTCCCAAAATATGTCCGAGCGGAAGCGTGAACTGCTCCGGAGCGATTTCCCGTATGCGGATTCCTGCCTTGATGCAGGCTGCCTTGAGCTTTGGCGCTTTGGCGGGGGAGAGGTTATAGCATAAGAGCATGGCATGATTTGGATTTTTCATAAGGAACTCCTCTTTTTTGTCTTTTTGTTCAGTATACCCGATTCGGTGCGATAAGACAAGAAAAACTGGTGCGGTATTAAACCACACCAGTTCAGGATTTTAGATTTTGCTTTATCGGAAATAGTTTACGCCGTTTTCAAACAGCGGCTGATACTTTTGCCCATAGATATTCTTTGCGACATAGGGGCTGAAACGCTCCGTATGACCCATTTTACCCAGAACACGACCGTCTGGAGAGGTAATGCCCTCGATTGCGCACAGAGAACCATTTGGATTGTACGCAATGTCCATAGACGGATTGCCCGCAAGGTCGGTATACTGGAAAGCAACCTGACCATTTTCAATCAGGCGGTCGATTTCTGCCTGTGGTGCAACAAAGCGTCCCTCCCCGTGCGAGATTGCGATGGAGTGCAGGTCGCCCACGCTGCAGGAGGACAGCCAAGGACTCTTGACCGATGCCACACGGGTGGTGACGTAGCTGGACTGGTGGCGTCCAATCAGGTTGAAGGTCAGGGTCGGGCAGGATTCGTCAAGCGCACGGATTTCGCCATAGGGTACAAGACCCAGCTTGACAAGTGCTTGGAAGCCGTTGCAGATACCCAGCATCAGACCGTCCCGCTTTTGCAGCAGCTCGTGTACAGCGTCCTTGATGCCGGGGCCGCGCAGGAACGAGGCAATGAACTTGCCCGAGCCGTCCGGCTCATCGCCGCCGGAGAAGCCGCCCGGAACAATCACCATCTGTGCACGGCGGATTGCGTCCTCCAGCTGTGCCGCTGACTGTGCCAGCGCATCGGCAGAGAAGTTGCGGACCACAATGATTTCCGCTGCACCGCCTGCGTTTTCTACGGCACGTGCGGTATCATACTCACAGTTGGTGCCCGGGAATACCGGAATGACAGCCAACGGCTTTGCGTGCTTCACAGCAGGCGCGGAAACGCTGCGCTCGGTGCAGCAAATGGTGCGAAGCTGGTCGTCCTGTGCGGGTGCCTGTGTTGGGAATACCGATTCCAGCGTACCCTCCATCGCAGATTTCAGCTCGGAGAGGGAAATGGCTTCTCCTGCCAGCGTGATTTCCGGCTGTGCAGTGGTAACACCGATTTTCCAGTAAGCAGGCAGCTCCTGCGTAGACTCTACAACAATACCGCCGAAGTTCTTGAGGAACAGTGCATCGTTCGGGAACAGCTTGTCAAAGGCAAAGCCGATATCATTACCGACGCTCATCTTACAGATTGCCTCAGCAACACCGCCGACAGACAATGCCCATGCAGAAACGATGGTGCCGGAATGAATGAGGTTGGTGATTTCTTCCCACATGGACTGGATTGCCGGATAATCGGGAGCGCCGTCCTCGGTATAGGCGGCGTCAAAGAGATATACGGAATGTCCGGCAGTCTTAAACTCTGGAGAAATGAGATTGCTTGCCTCCTCCGGCGCAATGGCGAAGGAAACCAGTGTGGGCGGTACGTCCATATCGTCAAAGGAACCAGACATGGAGTCCTTGCCGCCGATGGCGCCAAGGCACAGCGCTTCCTGTGCGGTGTATGCGCCGAGCAGAGCCGAAAGCGGCTTGCCAAAGCGCTTGGGGTCGCGTCCAAGGCGCTCAAAGTATTCTTGGAAGGTCAGATAAGCAGTCTTGTAGTCACAGCCCGCGGCAACGAGCTTTGCAACCGATTCCACCACAGCGGCAGAAGCGCCGAGGAATGGATTTTGCTCGGTGTAATAAGGGTCAAAGCCGAACGCCATGACCGAAGCAGTTGAGCACTGTCCGTGCAGCGCAGGCAGGGTTGCCGCCATGACCTGCGCAGGGGTGAGCTGATTTTTGCCGCCGAATGGCATAAAGACAGAGTTTGCCCCAATCGAGCCGTCAAAGCGCTCGGTCAAACCGCGCTCCAGACAGATGCCGAGTGTTCCTGCATGATGCAGTATCTTTTCGCGCAGGGTGCCGCCCTGTGGAGTCATTTCGATTGTGGGGGCTGGCATTGCAGGGACGACCGCATCTGCATGCTTTGCACAGCCGTTGGTGTTGAGGAAATCGCGGGAAACATCGGCAATCAGCTTGCCGTTCCAGCGCATACGCAGGCGGTTTTCGTCGGTGACGACTGCGACAACAACGGCTTCCAGATTTTCCTTTGCAGCCTCTGCAATGAAAGCGTCTGCATCTTTGGCGCGCACAACGACTGCCATGCGCTCCTGAGACTCGGAAATGGCAAGCTCTGTGCCGTCCAAACCGTCATATTTCTTGGGCACGGCATTGAGGTCGATATCCAAGCCGTCTGCAAGCTCACCAATGGCAACCGAGACACCGCCGGCACCAAAGTCGTTACAGCGGCGAATCATGCGGGTGACATTGCCGTTGCGGAACAGACGCTGAATCTTGCGCTCTTCCGGCGGATTGCCCTTTTGCACCTCTGCGCCGCAGGTTTCCAGAGAATCCTCGGTGTGCTTTTTGGAGGAGCCGGTTGCACCGCCGCAGCCGTCACGTCCGGTCTTGCCGCCCAGCAGAATGACGATATCACCCGCCTCCGGTACCTCGCGGACGACGTTCTCGACGGGTGCCGCACCTACAACTGCGCCGATTTCCATGCGCTTTGCGACATAGCCCGGGTGGTAGAACTCATGCACCAGACCGGTTGCAAGACCAATTTGGTTGCCATAGGAGGAATAACCGGCAGCCGCTGTGGTGCACAGCTTGCGCTGCGGCAGCTTGTGCGCCATGGTTTCGGAGAGCGGCACGGTCGGGTCGCCTGCACCGGTCACGCGCATTGCCTGATAGACGTAGGAGCGTCCGGAGAGCGGGTCGCGAATGGCACCGCCCAGACAGGTTGCAGCGCCGCCGAACGGCTCGATTTCGGTTGGGTGGTTGTGTGTCTCGTTCTTGAACATCAGAAGCCATTCTTCCGGCTTTCCGTCCACCTGTACGGTCACACGAATCGAGCAGGCATTGATTTCCTCGGATTCGTCCAGATTTTTGAGATAACCGCGCTTTTTGAGCACCTTTGCAGCGGCAGTGGCAATGTCCATCAGGGTAACCGGACGCTTTGCCGCCTTTTCTTCTCCATAGACCTCGACACGGGCAGCCATATATTGGTCATACGCCTTTTGTACCATGGGGTCGTCAAAGGTCACATGGTCGATTTGGGTGAGGAAGGTGGTGTGGCGGCAGTGGTCAGACCAGTAGGTATCGACCATACGCACCTCTGTAATGGTGGGGTCGCGGTGTTCCTCGTCGCGGAAATAGGTTTGCAGGAAGGTCAGGTCGTCCAAATCCATGGCAAGCCCCATGGACTGCTGCATTTTGGACAGTGCATCGGTGTCCATACCGATAAAGCCGGAGACCACAGCGACTTCGGTGGGAATCTCGTAGTCGGTGTGCAGGGTGGACGGCTTGTCCATGGAAGCCTCACGGGCTTCTACGGGGTTAATGAGATAGCCCTTAATCTGCGCAAGCTCCTGTGCGGACAATGCGCCCTCCAGAACGTAGACCTTGGCGGCAGCAACGGCAGGACGTTCGCCCTGTACCAGCAGCTGGATACACTGCGCACAGGAGTCAGCACGCTGGTCAAACTGTCCGGGCAGCGGTTCCACGGCGAGTACGGTATGCACGCCGGCAGATGCCGGAAAGGTCTCATCATAGCAGACGTCTGCCATCGGCTCAGAGAATACAATACGCTTTGCCTTCGCGTATACAGCTTCGTCCACGCCCTCGACATCGTAGCGGCACAGATAGCGCACGCCGGTCAGGGAATGGATCTCCAGAAGATTATGCAGGCTGTCAAACAGGCTGCGCGCCTCCACATCAAAACCGGGGCGCTTCTCGGAATAACAACGATAAACTGCCATTTCGGACTCCTTCAGATAGAAAATGAAATTGTTTCATGGTTCTGTTCGAAAAATCGCAGGAAAATTGGTCAGACAATCAAGAAAATTGATTGAATAACCAAAAAATAGAGCGATAGAACAGAAAAATCCTACTACTATCATACCTGAACCGTGCGCTGTGTGCAAGCGATAATCTGACAAAACCGACATTGAAATTATAAGGATATCGTGTATAATTTAATCAAAGGGTTGGGAGTTTTCAAAAAACAGCGAAGAAAATGGCGGCAGTTTTCACGTTTGAAAAGGGATTTGCCGCGGGACACAAACACGAAGGAGTCTATGAAATATGAAAATCAAGCTTTCCCCGTCGATTCTGTCGGCGGATTTTGCAAATCTGGCACGAGATGTAGAAATTGCAGTTCGTGCCGGTGCGGAATATGTACATGTCGATGTGATGGACGGGCATTTTGTGCCCAATTTGACCATTGGCGCTCCGGTGGTCAAGGCGCTGCGGGCGGCAACTGATGCGGTCTTAGATGTACATTTGATGATTACAGACCCTGACCAGTATCTGGATGACTTTATTGCGGCGGGTGCGGATATCATTACCGTGCACTGTGAGGCGAACGGGGATACCAAGGCGCAGCTGCAAAAAATCCGTGCAGCGGGCAAAAAGGCTGCCTGTGTCATCAAGCCCAAGACACCGGTGCAGACGGCAATTGAACTGCTGCCCGACTGTGATATGATTCTCCTGATGACCGTAGAGCCGGGATTCGGGGGACAGGGTTTTATTCCCGAATGTATGGATAAGATTCGCGCCGTGCGTCAGGCGATTTCAGAGGGCGGTTATCCCTGTGAATTGGAAATTGACGGCGGTGTGAAGCAGAGCAACGTAGCAGACTGCATTGCGGCAGGCGCAGATGTCATTGTAGCAGGCTCCGCAGTCTTTGGCGGTGATATTGCGGCGAATGTGCAGGGCTTTCTGGACAAGTTTGCAGAAGGTGTACAAAAGGCAGGCTGGACAAAGTAAACAAACGATTTCCAGTCAAAAACAACGCCTGAAATCACGTATCAATGCGTGATTTCGGGCGTTTGCCTGTGTGAAAAATGATTTGCAGAGGACAGATGGCTGCTGTCCTTATAAAAATTTGACCGCCGTTCCATAGGCGAGGATTTCAGCCGCTCCCTGTGTGATTTCAGCCGAGCTGTAACGCATACCAATGACCGCGTCTGCTCCCAGACGCTCCGCGTCCTGAATCATGCGGTCGGTTGCGATCCGGCGGGTTTCGTCCATCAGCTCAGTGTATTCATACATTTCGCCGCCTACGAGGTTTTTGAGACCTGCCATAAAGTCACGCCCGAAGTTTTTACACTGTACGGTACTGCCGCGCGCAATGCCCAGTATGGTGAATTTCTGCTCGGGTAGGGTTTCAATCGTTGTCAGCAGCATGATTGGTTTCCTCCTTTTCGGTGGTGGCTTCGGCTTGTGTCAGATGCTGTTCCAGCCAGCGGGAGATATCCCCAAAGACATCGAGCCGATTGGTTTCGTTCAGGATTTCGTGCCGTCCGTCTTTATAAAAAATCATATCGAGATCCTTCTGTCCGGCGGCGCGGTACAGCTTTGCCACGCGGCGCACCCCGTCTCCATATCCGCCCACAGGGTCGCGGTCACCGGAGATGAGCAAAATCGGCAGGGCGTGCGGTGTGTTGCGGAAGCATCGGCTGTGATTGGCGCGCTCGACCAGCGTGAACAGGTCTCGGAAGCCGGCAGCCGTAAAAATAAAGTTGCATTTGGCATCGGACTGGAACATTTGCACAACATTGGGGTCACGGCTGAGCCAGTCAAAGGTCGATTGCGGTTCTGAAATCTTGCGGTTATAATTTTTGAATGCCAGGTTGGACAGGAATGAGGAGCGGTAGGTCATGCCCTTGGAATGGGCAACCGAATTGGCTACGCGCACACCCGTGCGTGCAAGCGGGTTGGGACCTGCCGTACCGCTTAAAATGCAGCCGCTCAGGCGGTCTCCGCAGCTTGTGAGATAGATTCTCGTAATCAGGGAGCCCATGGAGTGCCCCAGCACAAAGTAGGGGAGTTCCGGATAGCGCGTCTGCATGATATCGGTGAGCTTCTGCATATCTTGAATCAGAAAATTCCACCCGTCCCGCACCGAGAAAAAGCCCAGTTCATTGGTGCGCGGGGCAGAGGCACCATGACCGATGTGGTCATTGCCGCAAACGATAAACCCAAGCGAGCACAGATATTTGGCAAACACGGTATAGCGCGAAAAATATTCACACATACCATGGGAAATCTGGACGATTCCGCGCAGTTCGACACCCTCAGGGGTCAAGATATAGTAGGTCACATTGGAGCGGCCGTTGGAGCTTTTGAAAATATTTTGCGTACACCTAATATCCATTGTGATCCATTCCTTTGGTTTTGAAAAATGCGGATATACAATGTCCGTATCCTTATCATAGCACAAAAGCATAAATTCGTCTTGCGTCTTGAGAAAGATTTACAAATGATTCAAAAAGATTTGTGCAAAAATGGAGTTTATGGTGTTTTTTATATGAGATACCTCAACGCAGAGAAAAACATATTTTCTGCTTTTTTATTTCACCAAAGAGTGTTGACTTTTAATTTTTAATATGATATTATTTGTATAATTATAAAATAATTTAAATTGTTTTTGAAAGGCTGTGATTCCAATGGTTTATTTCCTTCTTCCATGACAGAACTATATTTTTAGATGAAATCACGAAAGGAATTATATATGAAAACTTTATTTAAAAAGCTTATAAGTATTGTCTTGGTTCTTACCATGGTGTTTAGCCTAAGTGCTACTGCATTTGCTGCTGAACCCAATTCTTATGAAGAATTATCATTAACAGAAGCCGAGATTCAAGCTGGAATTGAACGAGCTTTACAAATTAAGTTGTCTGAAATTGATGATATCACTGAACGGACTAATACTGAATACGGTATTAGAGAAAATCTAAAAAATATCGATTTGTCTAACGTTCCGATGACATATGCGAGACGCATTGATCTGGGTGATATATGGAAAGACGGTCTTCCTGATATACATATAAAAAACAAATATGTGGCAGCAACAATAGATACAATTCTAAACGGAATTCTGATTGCCTCTGGAGTGGAATCATTGTCTGTTGCATTAAAAAAATTTGGAGCCAAACAATTACAACATATTTTCATAAGGACAATAAAGAAAAAAGTGATTGGAAAAGCTGCTATTGCATTAGGCATTAGTCTGCCAAGTATTGCTGGTTTTTTGAATTATGTTGTTGATCCTGCTGGAAAAATAGCTGAATACTTTGATTCAAAAGATAAGAAACCAAACAATGGCTATTTGGATGTAATTTGGTAATCAGAGATGCACAAAAAATTAAAACTTATTTTAGCTATCACTCTTTATCTTTCCAGCAACTTTATATTCTATTTTCTAACTTATGAACATAACACTTTGTTTTTGTTATATAAAATTATTTATGGAGGACTTTTTTTCATAATTATGTACTACATATATAAGTTTCGACAAAATACAAAGTAAATTAGATAGGAGAGATTTCACAGCTTGATATAATATCTAAAATGAGAGAAAATGGAATAAAATTTTGACAAAATATAATCTTAATGTGCTTTATAGAAAAATGCTATGCAAAAATAAGCATATAAATGGAAATTCATATAAAAAACAGGATTTGAAAAATTTTCAAATCCTGTTTTTCTTATTATTGTTATTGTGCAGAAACCGTTTCACGAATCGTCCAGTCGATGGGTGCGATGCCGTGTGCCATTAGAAATTCATTGCACTGTGAGAAATGGCGGCAGCCAAAAAAGCCGTTGTGCGCGGAAAGCGGGGACGGGTGCGCACACTCTAAAATAAGATGATTGGTGTTTGTGATGAGTTTTTTCTTGGCGCGTGCCGGTGTGCCCCACAGCAGGAATACAATGGGAGTTGGGTGGTCATTGAGCTTTTGTATGATGGTGTCCGTAAAGCGTGTCCAGCCAATTTTGCTATGGCTGTTTGCCTGCCCGCGGCGCACGGTCAGCGTCGTGTTGAGCATCAGAACACCTTGCTCTGCCCATGTGGTCAGGCAGCCGTGCTTTGGCTTTTGGATTCCCATATCGGTTTCCAGTTCCTTGAAAATATTGCGGAGACTGGGCGGCGGGGTGACACCGGGCTGCACAGAAAAACACAGTCCGTGCGCCTGACCGGGACCGTGATAAGGGTCCTGACCAAGTAAGACCGCTTTGATATTGGAATATGGAGTATATTTGAGCGCATTGAAAATATCCGCTTTGGGTGGGAAAATTTCGTATGCGGCATATTCTTCCTCCAGTGTCTGCTGGATTTTTTGGAAGTAGTCGGCAGAAAATTCGTCCTTTAGAATGTCGTCCCATTCGTTTCCAATCTGTACCATGGCGTGTCCTCCTGTATGGTGGTATGGTGTTTGCTTCCCAATATCAGATTGGGATTGTGCATTTTTCTTATTATAGCATAGACATATTGACAAATTAAGAACAAATCACATATTTTTTGAAAATCAAGCGGCGCAAAGGTCTGTCTATTGACAGACTGCTGTGTGCATGCTATACTCTAACTGTACTAAGACACACAGTACAGTTAATACACAAGGGAAAGGAGGCGCGCAATGTTTGGCATCAATTACCGAGATGGTCGTCCCATTTATGAGCAGATTGTAGACGAGATTGAACAGATGGTTGTGCATGATGTGCTGCAGCCTGACAGCCAGCTGCCCTCCGTGCGGCAAATGGCGGCAGAATTGTCTATCAATCCTAACACCATTCAGCGTGCATATAGTGAGCTGGAGAGCAGAGGCGTGATTTACTCGGTCAAAGGGAAAGGGAATTTTGTCTCACCAAACGGTGCGGTACTGCGCGAACGTCGAATGGAGGAGATTCGAATACAGCTGTTGCGTCTGTTGCAGACAGCGAAAGAAATCGGGATAGATGGTTCGCTCTTAATCCGGTGGATTGAGGAAGAGGGGAGGAAAAGCGTATGATTCAAACCGAACAGGCAACCAAACGCTTTGGTGATTTGCTTGCGGTCGATCATGTCAATACAAGAATCGAAAAAGGCTCGGTGTATGGGCTGATTGGCTCCAATGGCGCAGGAAAATCTACATTTTTACGTATGCTGGCAGGCATTTTGCAGCCGGACGAGGGAACGGTGCAGATTGATGAACAGAATGTCTATGAGAATGAAGCGCTCAAGCAGCGGTTTTTCTATATTTCAGATGAACAGTTTTTCTTTGCCAACAGCACACCGCATGAAATGAAGAACTATTATAAGGCATTGTACCCGAATTTTGACGAGGCACGCTATCAAAAGCTGCTGGACGGCTTTGGATTGGACGGAAACCGCAAAATCCGCACCTTTTCAAAGGGCATGAAAAAACAGGTTTCGGTCATTTGCGGTGTCAGCGCAAACACGGATTACCTGTTCTGTGATGAAACCTTTGACGGGCTGGACCCAGTTGCGCGGCAGACGGTCAAGGGGCTGTTTGCTGGAGATGTGGCAGAAAGAGGGCTTACCCCTGTCATCGCCTCCCACAACCTCAGAGAACTGGAGGACATCTGCGACCATGTTGGGCTGCTGCACCGCGGCGGGATTTTATTTTCCAAAGACTTGGAGGATATGAAAATCGGCATGCACAAGGTACAGATGATTTTGCGTGAGGCACCGGCGTATGACCCGTTTGAAGGCATGGAGGTGCTCAAGCGAGAGCAGAGAGGGTCTCTCCATACCATCACGGTGCGCGGCACCCAGGAAGAACTGGAAGCCCGCATTGCAGCGCTTCAGCCAGCCTTCTATGAGATGCTTCCGCTGACGCTGGAAGAAATCTTTATCAGTGAAACGGAGGTAGTGGGCTATGACCTCAAAAAACTTATCCTATAAAACACTCGTGCGGCGCAATCTTTCCAGCCGCCTGTGGCTGGTGGCGCTGACGCTTTTGGGCAGTCTTGGCACGTTGCTGCTGCCCTTATTTATGGTGCGTGAGAGCTTTCAGGGACAGATGCGGATGCTGCTGTCACCGGAAAAGCTTGAAACCGAGGGAAAGGAAATCTTACAATCGGCACAGGAAGGCGTCTTGTTTTTGCTGTCGATGGACAATTATGTGGTCAAGGTGGCATTGATTCTTTTGGCGTCGGTGTGCGGTGTGGCGGTCTTTCGCTATCTGCATGACCGTCAGCAGGTGGATTTCTACCATGCACTTCCCATCAATCGCACGCACTTGTTTATCGTCAACTATGTTTCCGGCATTTTGATGGTTTTGCCAATCTTTGTCCTTGTGTATGCAGTCACAGCAGGTGCCGCATTTTCCATGGGCTTTGGCGGGCTTGTGACCGGAAATGTGATTGCGCATACAGTGCTGGGACACAGCCTGTTCTTTCTCGTCAATTATACAGTAATGGTGATGTGTACGGTTTTGACAGGGAATACCATTATTACCGTGCTGCTCGCCCTTTGGGTGCAGTTCAGTCTGCCGCTTGCAGCGTTCATGCATCAGGCATGGCAAATGATGCTGCATGTTACCTTTACAGTACCCTCTGAGCAGCAAATGTATACCATTACAAATGGCAGCCCAATCATTAAGTACTTTACCAGCTTGACTCGTCCAGAGATCGATCCGGACTTTGTGGGAACCTTTGGCATGGCAGTTGTGTGGTATCCGCTTGTTTTGGGCGTTGTTTTGCTGGCTTTGAGTTATGTGCTGTTTGTGCGCAGAAGAAGCGAGCGGGCAGGCGCAGCGGTTGCCTTTGAGCCGCTGAAAGCACCGCTTCATTGGTATATGAGCCTGTTTATGGGCAGTGCCTGTGCCCTTTTGTTTGCAGTTATGTTTGGCAGTGACAATCATGGCTGGGCGTGGTTTGGTCTTGTGCTCGGTGTCGTGCTGTTTCATGCAATTGTTGAAATCATCTATGAATTTGATTTCCGTGCGCTGTTCCATCACTGGAAGCAGATGCTGATTCTGTGTGCGGCAGCAGTCGCTGTCTTTGCCGGATTCCGTGCAGACATTTTTGGATATGACAGCTATGTGCCCGACCAGTCTCAGGTGGAAGCAGTCGGCTTGTGGACGGAGCTGACACGCAATGATTTGTATATGGGTCCCTATGAAAATGGGGAGAATTATCCAACCTATTTACAGGATACCGAGAGCATTCAAACGGTGATTGCGATTGCACAGACCTGTATTCCAAACTTGGAGAAGCAGCATGGTCAGCAAGCGGAACCGGTGGTACAGCAGCCGGAAGAAGTTGATTTTTCAGAAAATATCATCGTTGCCTATCAGCTCAAAAATGGGAAAAAACAGGTGCGCTCCTATCATGTTCCAAACAAGCTGGTTGCAGAGCAGCTGGATACGTTCTTGACCAGTACAGCATACGGCGAGAAATACTTGAGCTTGCAGCGATTCCAGATTCCGGAGCAGGCGGCTGACCATAGTATGGAACTGTTTGTCGGATATTTGGGGCTTCATGACGATGCCGCAGAAACCCCGGATGCGGTGGATATGATTTACAAAACGGCGGACATTCGCCGTGTGATTACGACGCTTCAGCAGGAACAGATGCGCAATCGGAAGGCATATATGCACGAAGTTCCGGTGGTTCAAATCACACTTGATGCTGCGCAAAAGCTGCATGAAGATAAAGAAGAGATATATGCGACCCATGAAACAACGTGGGACGGTGATTGGAGAGATGGAAAACGGATATATAGCTACACCATACCTGTATATCCGTCAGATACGGAAACCTTGCAGCTTCTGAAGGAGCTGATGGGGGTGCAATGGGCACCTTTGCAAGCACAAAATGTGAAGGAAATTCAGATTGATGTGTCCGACACAACCTACGAGGAACCGGAATGGAATCGGGAGCCTGTTCGGGTGACGGATTCGGAAACCATTGCCAAGTTTCTGGAAAACGCATATACGGAGCGTCAGCGCTGGGATTCCGGCAAATATGTTCTGTGGGAGGACCGTGTATATGCCAATGGAGTTTCCGTCTATGTGAGCACGCAAACGGACAGCATGCAGCAAATCTATTATGAGCAGGGCGAGGCACCTGTCAAGCTGATTGAGCAGCTGACCGGAAAATCGCTGACCGTCGGATAAAATGGAGGTGAGACGGTATGAAATGGGGAGCAATCCTTTGTGTGTTTGGCGTGTATTGGTATCTGGTGCTGGAAGTCACTGGAGCAACTCCGACCAATTTTCTGGTGATTCAGGACTTTGCCATGAGTGCAAATGTTTCCCTCATACCGTTTGCGGATATGCAGTCGGTTTTGGGACAGGGACTCATACAGATTGGCGGAAATATTTTGATGTTTATGCCGCTTGGCTTGCTGCTCCCGCTTTTTTGGCGGGGGTGGCGCCATCCGGCGCGCGTCATCGGTTTGGGCTTTGCGGCATCGCTGTTCATTGAATGCAATCAGCTTTTCAATTATCGGGCAAGCACGACGGATGACTTGATTTTGAATACTCTAGGCGCGGCTTTGGGATTTGGATGCTATTGGATTGTGCAGAAAATCTTCGGCTTGCAGGGGCGTGCGGACGCACGGGCAGAAAAGCTGCCGGTTGTCGTGATGCTTTGTGTATGGGGTATCAAAATCGCAGTAGAATTACCAACATATTTCGGATGGATGCAAGGGACAGGTGTATAAAATGGTTCGGCTCGCAGTATTTTTCGTTCCACAGATTCAGATGATTTTGCTTGCAGGCGGGCTGCTTGCGCTCTTGGAAATCCAGTTTTTTCTCAAGCGGTAATCAGACAAGGGGACGGAAGCGGTTCAACCGTGTCTGAAGGTATTTCTCATAGAACCATGCCCTTTGGCGCAGGTTTGGAGGGCGTAGAGCCGAACCCTGCGAAAGCTGGTTCCATGCAAAAAAATGGCTGTTCTTTGACAGCCTTATCAAAAAAGAGGGGGCAAAGACATCGCCCCCTTTTTGTGTTTTTTGGAGGAAGTTCATGATGAAGAAGATGATGAAACGGATTGTGGCAATCGCTGTTGTGCTGCTTGCTGCATTCGCTGGCTTGCGATGGTATGGGGATTGTGTGCGGACAGAGCGGGAACGTGCGCTGCAAGCCGCTGTAACTGGCATAAGTAAGGATACTGTCACGCTCAATGAGGTGGTGCCGTTTGCGTGGGATACAGTCTATACGTTTGCACCCTATACACCGCGGGAGGAAATCGAAGCGGTGATTGGCTTTCGCAGTGCTGCCATTCAAGAAGGGTACAGCGAAGGCATTCTGCGGCTGGTATTTGTAAAAGGCAGGCGGGTCGCGGCAATGGTGTGCGCAACACCTCAGACACTGGGCTATACCATAGTATTTGAGGGACACATCAGCCGTGCAGAAAATATGCCATTTTCAGTCACCAGAACGGGAGAAGTGGTAAAGCTGACAGCAGTCGAATGTTGACCAGCTCTAGCTGGAACCATCTTTTGCGGATAACCCGTTTGTTACTTGTATCTGTGGTAGTTTGTAGAAATCGGTTACAAATTATATTTCTGATACATAGCATTGCGAAATTCAGAATCCTCAGTTACCCTTGGAATCTCGGAACTTAAGTTGTCTTTCAGCATTTTTTGAATCAAAGCAGAGAAGCGGGCTTCGCCTTTCTGTAAACCGGCTGCTTCTCCCTCTTGGAAACTGAGATTTTTTTCATCAAGAAGTTTTTGTTGGATTGTCATATATTCCACTCCCTTCTTCTCGTCGTTTCGAACTTCTTGGACGGCAGCAGAAACC
>JAGZIN010000028.1 GCA_018366195.1 Butyricicoccus pullicaecorum
GGCTGGCAGATCGTATTACACGTTTGACGTGTCCGCGAGGATCAGAGGGCTTTGCCCGCATGTGAAATACCCCCGGCTTTGCCGGGGGATATTTATTTGATTACGCAGCCAACCATAAAGCTGCTTTTTAGTGACCGTTGAATTTTTGCGCGGCAGAAGCCGTGCCGTTTGCTATGATTTCCGCAGCGGCCTCCATTGCCCGCAGTGCTGTTTGATGCAGTACCGGAAGTTCTTCGGCAGAGAATTTGGAAAGCACCCAGTCGGCAAGGTCATAGTCAGGGTGCGGTTTTGCGCCGATTCCGATTTTTACGCGGGGAAATAAATCTGAATTGAGGTGGTAGATGATATTTTTGACACCATTTTGACCGCCTGCGGAGCCTTTGGCACGCACCCGCAGCCTGCCAACAGGCAGGGAAATGTCATCGAACAGCACCAGAATACGCTCCGGCGGGATTTTATAGAAGGAAGCGGCATCACGCACTGCTTCACCGGACAGATTCATAAAGGTTTGAGGTTTCATGAACAGGACGCGCTTGCCACCCAGCGTACCGTTCCCAACCAGTGCTTTGAACTTCATCTGGCTGATGCGCTGACCGGTCTTGGCGCAATAGGCATCAAGTGCACAAAAGCCTGCGTTGTGTCGCGTGTTTTCGTACTGGCTGCCGGGATTGCCAAGCCCCACAACCAGCCATTCAACGGGACCGGTCTCCTGCTCTTTGTCAGCGCGTTCCTGCGCGAGCTGATCGAAGATATCGAAAATTGACATGATATGACTCCTTGGAAAAGGCTCCCCGAATCGGGGAGCCTTGTATTTTTTCGTTACTCAACTGACAGAATGTAATAGTAAACGGGCTGACCGCCGTTGATGACGGTGATTTCTAAATCGTGATTTTCCCGAAGGAACATTTCTTCCAGCTTTACCGCTTCTTCCTCGGAAACACCCTCTCCATAAATGATGGTTGCAAAGGTGCTGTCCGGGTGCACCAGCTCACGTACCAGCTTTTTCAGCACGTCATGCGGGCGCTTGCTGTTTGCTGTCAGTCTGCCCTCACACAGCGCGAGGTATTCACCTTCCTTGATTTTCTTTCCGTCAAACTCGGAATTGCGCGCAGCATAGGTGACCTGTCCGGCGCGCACGCCGCCGATTGCCTGCTGCATGACCTCCGTGTTTTCGTCCTCCTCGGCTTCGCCGTCAAAGACCAGAAGGGCAGAGATGCCTTGGGGGATATTTTTGGTCGGTATGATGACAACCTTCTTGTTTTCACACAAAACAGCCGCCTGTTGGGCTGCCATAATGATATTTTTGTTGTTGGGGAACACGTAAACAACCTCTGCCGGTGTGCGGTCTACGGCGCGCAGAATGTCCTCGGTGGAGGGGTTCATGGTCTGTCCGCCCTGTACAATTTCGTCACAGCCAAGGTCGCTGAATACGGCGTGCAGACCTTCTCCGGCAGCCACGGCAACAAAGCCGTATTTCTTTTCCGGCTCACGGATTTCACGGTCTTTGGGCGCTACGGTGCCCTCGATGACCTTTGCGGTGTGCTGCTCGCGCATATTTTCAATTTTGATGGTCAGCAGCGGTCCGAACTTCAGACCCTCCTCAAGCACCTTGTTGGGCTGGTCGGTGTGCACATGTACCTTGACAATATCATCGTCCTCCACAACAACGAGAGAGTCGCCGATTTCGCCGAGGAGCGCACGCATACGTCCGACGTTGCGCGCCTTGTCCTTGCGTGCCGCGATGAACTCTGTGCAGTAGGTGAAGGTGATATCCTCGTCCTGAATGGCACCGAAATCTGCCGTGGACGCAGAGGACGCGCTTGGTTCGATTTTGCGCTCCTTTTGAATCCCGCGGAATGCGTCAAACATACCTTCGAAGATGACAAGGAAACCGAATCCGCCGGCATCTACCACGCCCGCCTTTTCAAGCACCGGATTTTGCTTTGTGGTTTCGGCAAGTGCGGTCTGTCCGCGTTCCAGCACGGCTTCGAATACCTCGTGAACCGAAAGCGCCGGATTGCTCTGACACAGCTCCACAGCATGCTGTGCAGCAACACGAGTCACTGTGAGGATTGTGCCCTCAGCGGGTTTCATAACGGCTTTGTACGCCGTTTCAACCCCCTCACGCAGCGCAATGGCGAAGTCACAGCCATCGGCATCGTTCTTTTCGTGCAGCTTTTTTGCCATGCCGCGGAACAGCAGCGAAAGGATAACACCCGAATTGCCGCGTGCGCCGCGCAGCAGGGCAGAAGCGGTCGCATCAACCGCTTTTGCCAAGGTCGGCTCGGTCAGACGCTGCATTTCCTCTCTTGCCGCCTGCATGGTCATAGACATATTGGTGCCTGTATCTCCATCGGGAACAGGGAATACGTTTAGCTCATTTGCCTGCTCCTTTTTCTCAGCGATGGCAAGGGCACCCTCCATCACCATTTGCTGAAAGAGCAGCCCAGTGATTTTCTGGTCATTCATGTTGTGTATTACTCCTCTTTTCTGTCAGTCTGCTTTGATGCTCTCAACGTAGATATCCACGTTTTTGACATCGATTCCCGTCAGCTGTTCGACGTGATAGCGAACCTCGCTGATGATTGAACGGCATACAGAGGCGATATTGATTCCGTGATCGACAGCAATATGCAAATCAATATTGATGCCGCCGTCGGGTGCTTCGGAGATTTTGACACCACGGCTCATGTTTTCCCGACGCAGCAGATGGGCAACACCGTCTGCCACCGAGCGAACCGTCATGCCCTTGACCCCGAAGCAGGAAGATGCTGCATAGCCTGCAATGCCTGCCATGACATCGGACGCAATCTCGATATATCCAAGTTCATTGTTGATTCTCATAAGTACCTCCCGGAAATGAAACCGTTCAGGGCTTGGCGCATCTGCCCAAACCCGTATGTTTTACGGATATGCTTTGCATATATGTACCTATTTTCTATTTTATAACACTTTGCATAAATAAACAAGAGGATTTTTGCAGCTTCTCGCAAAAACGGGCAAGCGTTCCGGCGGCAGCAGAACAAGCCCGGAATCGGCATGGAGATTTTTGACGATATGCAACAAAGGTTTGCTTTTTTGACCGAATTCGGATATAATAAATGCAGATAAGCAGAACATATTTTCGGTTTGGGCTGCGGACTTCCCAGAAGGCTGGTAGAACCCCCAAAAAAATTTGGAAAGGTACTATATGGATAACTTAAACGAAAAGCAAAGACAAATCCTGAAATACATTGCAGAGGCAACTGCACGGCAGGGCTATCCGCCCTCCGTGCGTGAGATTGGGAAGCATGTCGGGCTGCGCTCGTCCTCGTCGGTGCATGCCCATCTCATGAAGCTGCGCGAGGAAGGCTATCTGGAGCAGGAGACACGCAAAACCCGCTCGCTGGTGGTCAAGGGCGTGGCGGCAGCCGTGCCGCAGGTGCCGATTCTGGGCAGAGTGACAGCGGGAGCACCTGTTTTGGCGGTACAGGCGGTGGAAGGCTATCTGCCCTATGAGCCTGCGGACAGAACCGGAGCGTATTTTGCCCTGCGCATCGTGGGAGACTCTATGACACAAGCGGGAATTCTCGACGGGGATTATATCATTGTGCGCCAGCAGGAATTTGCCAAACACGGTCAGATTGTGGTCGCGCTTTTGGACGATGAGGCAACCTGTAAGACCTTTGCCGTAGAGGACGGGCATGTATGGCTTTTGCCGGAAAATCCAGCATATTCTCCGATTGACGGACAAAATGCCCGCATTTTGGGTGTGGTTACTGCGCTGCACAGGGAGTTTGCAGGCGTATGAACGGGCAGGACAGTGTTGGCGTGGTTCGGGGCATCGGCGCCAAAAAACAGGCTTTGCTGAAAAAGCTATCCATCTGCACCCTGCACGATGCGCAGGCATTTTATCCGCGGGATTATGAGGACCGAACCAATATTGTGCCCATTTCTGAGTTGACCGATGGTCAAAAGGCAGCGATTTATGCGGTGGTGGAAACTGCCCCTGAGACGCGCCGGATCCGGCAGGGGCTGGAGCTTACCCGTGTGCGCGTTTGCGACAGCACGGGCAGGCTGTGGCTGACCTACTATAACAACCCTTATGGCACGTCGCTTCTGCATGTGGGCAGTGCTTATATCTTTTACGGCAAGATACAGAGAATCGGACCCATTCAGAATATGGTTGCTCCGGTCAGTGAGCCGGTGCGAAATGGCGTACTGCCGCCGCGCCGCCTGTATCCCATCTATCCGCTGACGGCGGGACTGACCCAGCGCGATATGCAGCGCGTGGCGGAGGCGGCGCTTGCCGTGCCGGCAGAGCCGGAATGGCTGCCGGAAGATATCATGCGGCGGAATCAGCTCCTGTCCCATGCAGAGGCACTGCGGCAGATTCATCAGCCCCAGACAGTCTGCGAGGTACAGGCTGCAAGACGGCGGCTGATTTTCGAGGAGCTGTTTTTGTTATGCTGCGGGCTGGCACGGCTCAAAGACCGCCGCACCGGAATTGCCGGACTGTCCTTCTCTGAGGGCACACCGGAGGACTTTTGGAAGCTTCTGCCCTTTGCGCCCACCGGCGCACAGCGCCGCGCGGCGCAGGAAATCTGGCAGGACGTGCAGCAAGGACGTCCGATGAATCGTCTGGTACAGGGCGACGTCGGCTCGGGCAAAACCGTTCTGGCTGCTGTTCTTTGTTATCTTGCGGCGCAGAATGGCTATCAGTCGGCAATCATGGCACCGACTGAAATTCTTGCCGCCCAGCACATGGAATCGCTTGCACCGATTTTTGAACAGGTGGGAATTCAGTGTATCCTGCTGCTAGGCTCAATGAGTGCCAAGCAAAAGGCAGAATGTAAGGCGACAATTGCAGCAGGAGCGGTGCAGGTCGTGATTGGCACACATGCGCTCATTCAAAAAGACGTATCGTTTGACAGACTGGGGGCGGTGGTGGTTGATGAACAGCACCGCTTTGGCGTGGCGCAGCGTGCCATGCTCCACGACAAGGGGCAGACACCGCATGTGCTGGTGATGTCTGCCACGCCGATTCCCCGTACCCTTGCCCTCATTCTCTATGGAGATTTGGACGTGTCCGTGGTGGACGAGCTGCCGCCCGGACGCACACCAGTACCAACTTTTGCTGTGGGAGAATCCATGCGCCAGCGCATTGAAGCTTTTATCGAAAAGCAAATCCGAGCGGGTGGACAGGTCTATATCGTCTGTCCGCGCGTGGAGGAGGGAGAGCTTCCGGTCAAAAGCGCAGAGGCACACAGCGCCGCGCTGCAAAAAAGCTTGCCGCATCGCCGCATTGCCGTTCTGCATGGCAAGATGAAGGCTGCTGAAAAAGAGGCTGTCATGCATCGTTTTGCTGCGGGGGCGCTGGATATCTTGGTGGCAACCACGGTGATTGAAGTCGGGGTCAATGTACCCAATGCCAGCCTGATGGTCATTGAGGACGCAGACCGCTTTGGTCTGTCTCAGCTGCATCAGCTGCGCGGACGGGTGGGACGCGGTACCCGACAGTCTTACTGCATTTGTTTTGGTGCAGACAAGGGGGAGCAGGCAAGAGAACGCCTGAGCGTGCTTTGCAGCACCAATGATGGATTCGAAATTGCCCGTGCTGACCTTGCGCATCGCGGCCCCGGAGATTTCTTTGGCAAGCGGCAGCATGGCTTGCCTATGCTTCGGCTCGCTGACCTTGCCGCCGACCTGACCCTGCTGCAAGCAGCAAAGGACGAAGCCGATGACCTGCTGACACGAGACCCTCTGCTGCTCGATACACCTGCCCTGCGTGAGCGGGTGCAGCAGATGTTCTCTGACCGTGCGGAGGAAATCTTTAACTGAGTGATGTCTGTCCGGTTTCTCTGGCTGTTTCCCCTGCGGGGGGCTGGAAACCGCATGACCTGTCCGGTTTGCGCAAATACTTGCAATTACAGGGCGAATCAGTTACAATGAAAAAAATAAAAAAATTGTGATGGCACATAGATTATGGAGGATTGCTGTGAGCACGAAGAAAGCAGGCGTGAGCCGGAAAAAAGCAAGAGAAATTGCACTGCATTTGATTTTTGAACTGGGATTTGGTGCATTTGAGGCAGAAAATGTAATGACAGAGCGCTTAGATGAGGAAATCATGCGCTCGATTGGCAGCGAAATCGCGCTCTATGCAGGTCCGCTCGATGCCGTCCAGACAAAGTATATTGTCACGGTGGTCAAGGGAGTGGCTGAGCATCTCGAAGCGCTGGATACCCAAATTGCCCAGAATGCAAAGGGCTGGACGCTGTCCCGCCTGTCCCGTATCACCATGGCAATCCTGCGGCTGGCTCTGTATGAAATGGAGTATGTGGAGGACGTGCCGGTGGGCGCTGCCATCAATGAAGCCGTTGAGCTTGCAAAGGTGTATGACTCGGAAGAAACAGCGGCATTTATCAATGGTGTTTTGGGCGCGGTGGCACGCAATGCGGAGCAGGTATGAAGCGATATTATTTGGGCATTGATACCTCCAATTACCGCACCTCTGCCGCGCTCTACGCGCCCGAGGACGGAAGCTGGGAAAACCGCGGCAGGCTGCTTGATGTGCCGGAGGGAACGATTGGACTGCGGCAGTCCGATGCCGTCTTTCAGCACAGTCTGCATCTGCATGAGATGATTGCGGCACTGCCCGCGGGCATTGCCGGTGAAATTGAAGCAGTCGGCGTTTCGATTGCGCCGCGTGCGGTCAGCGGCTCTTACATGCCATGCTTTCTGGTTGGGCAAAACATGGCGGCAGGCATTGCCCATATTTTGGGTGTGCCGCTCTATGTCTGCTCGCATCAAATCGGTCATGTCGCAGCGGCGGCACTGTCCGCAGGGGTGCTGGACTGGCTGAGCACGCAGGATTTTTACGCTTGGCATGTATCGGGCGGTACGACCGAGCTTTTGCGCGTGTCTGCCGGACGAGACCGTGGCGGTTTGCCTTGTGCGGACTGCATCGGCGGCACCAACGATTTGGCGGCAGGACAGCTCGTTGACCGCACGGGAGCGCTTTTGGGTCTGCCATTTCCGGCAGGGGAAGCGCTCGAACAGCTGGCAGAACGGGCAGACCGTGAGCTGCACTTCCGTCCCAAGGTGGAAAACAGCACCTTTTCTCTGTCCGGCATGGAAAATAAGGTCAAGGAGCTGTATGCCAAGCAGACCGCACCCGAAAACATCGCAGCGTTTGTTATGCGCACAATTGCGTGTGCGTTGGAGCGGGCAACGACGCAGGCATACCAAAAGCAGGCGCTGCCGGTTCTGTGTGCGGGCGGCGTGATGAGCAACCGCTTTTTGCAGCGGTATATGGCAGAGCGCTTTGAGGCGCGGTTTGCAGAGCCGGTGCTTTCGGGAGACAATGCCGTTGGCGTGGCGGTCACGGCATCTTTGCAGCATTTGGCGCAGACAGCACAGCAATAGTCGGCAGGCGTACGGTGCTCTGCCTTTGTGACGAACAAACGGAATCTGACAGGGAGATACCTATGAGTCATATTTATTCGGTCACACAGCTCAGTCAGGAAATCAAAAATCTGCTCGAAAGCCGCGCAGATTTTCGAAATATTTTTGTACAGGGCGAGATATCGAACTATAAACAGCATACCTCCGGACATCACTATATGACCCTCAAGGACGCGGGCGGCGCAATCAGCGCCGTTTTATTCCGCACCGATGCCCAGCGCCTGCGGTTTCAGCTGGCAAATGGCATGAAGGTCATTGCGCGCGGACGTGTCAGCTCCTTCCCCAAGACCGGACAGGTTCAGTTATATCTTGCGGATTTGATGCCGGACGGCACGGGCGCTCTGCATCTGGCGTTTGAACAGCGCAAGGAAAAGCTGTACCGAGAGGGGCTTTTCGATGCGGCGCATAAAAAACCGCTGCCGTCCATGCCCGAGACCATTGCGCTCGTCACCTCACCGACGGGGGCTGCCGTGCACGATATGCTCCGCATTCTGGCACGGCGCTTCCCGCTGGCGCGGGTGCAGATTTGGGGCGTACTCGTTCAGGGAGACAAAGCGGGGGAAAGCATTGCACGGGCAATCAAGGCGGTCAATGCGCATGGACAAGCACAGGTGATGGTGGTCGGACGTGGCGGCGGTTCGCTGGAGGACCTTTGGGCATTCAATGAAGAAGTGGTTGCCCGCGCCATCTTTGCCAGTAAAATACCGGTGGTTTCGGCGGTGGGACATGAGCCGGACGTTACAATATCGGATTTTACTGCCGATTTGCGTGCGCCCACGCCGTCGGGCGCGGCGGAACTGATTGTCCCCGACTGCGCCGAGCTGCGTTTGCAGCTGGACAGACAGCTGGAGCGGCTTGCCCATGCGGTACGCAAGCAGTTGACTGAGACGCGCACCCGTACCGCTGTGCTCGTAGAGCGCTTGGGGCGGTATGCACCGGCGCAGTATGCGGCAGAGCAGCGCCGCCGGGTGGAGCTTTTGGAAACGCGGCTGACACAGGCGATGCAGCGCCGGCTGGACGATTGCCGGAGCCGGCTTGTGCGTCAGTCTGAGCAGCTGACGGGACTGCCGGCGCGTGTGCTGGACAGACAGTCGGCACGCCTGTCTGTCTGTGCTGGACGATTGCAGGCGCTCAGCCCGCTGAGCGTGCTGGCACGCGGGTTTTCGGTGGTAACCGACCATACGGGCAGCCTCGTGACGGACAGCGGACAGCTCGCGTCCGGCGATGTGGTCAACTTGCAGCTTGCGAGCGGGTGCGCAAAGGCACAGATACAATCCGTGACACGAGAAAGGGAAGAAATATGCCAAAAAAATTGACATTTGAACAGTCTATGATGCAGCTGGAGGACATTGTGCGGCAGCTGGAGCAGGGCGAGGCATCGCTTGAGGACAGTCTGAAGCTGTTTGAACAGGGAACAACACTGGTATCTTCCCTGCATGGACAGCTGGACGCTGCACAACAGAAGGTGGAGCAGATGATGCTGGGAACCGATGGGGACGTACAGGAAGTACCCTTTGCAGTGGAGGAGGAACGCAAATGAATACACGTTTGAAATCCTATATCGAGCAAATCGAGCAGGCGCTTGATACCTATTTGAGTCCCTTGGGACATATTGGCAAAGAACGTATTTTGGAGGCGATGCGGTATTCGACGCTTCATGGCGGCAAGCGCCTGCGTCCGGTTTTGCTGCTGGAGTTCTGTCGGGTGTGCGGTGGAGATGCAGAACAGGCGCTGCCGTTTGCGTGTGCACTGGAAATGATTCACACCTATTCGCTGATTCACGATGATTTGCCCTGTATGGACGATGATGACTTGCGCCGCGGCAAGCCGACCAGCCATAAGAAGTTTGGTGAGGGCATGGCGGTGCTGGCGGGCGATGCGCTTCTAACCTATGCGTTCGAAATCGCATCGTGTGATAACAATGGACTGGACCCACGTGTGGTACTCAAGGCAGTCACTGCATTGGCGCAGGAGGCGGGGTACTGCGGCATGATTGGCGGTCAGGTCATGGACATTGCTTCTGCCAACACGGAAATTTCCTGCGAGGAGCTGTTGGAGCTGGAGGACTTGAAAACCTGCGCCCTCATTCGTGCAGCGGCGCGCATTGGCTGTATTGTTGGCGGCGCAACGAAGGAGCAGACGCATGCGGCGCTTGTCTATGCAAACCGGGTGGGGCTTGCCTTCCAAATCGAAGACGATATTTTGGATATCGAGGGCGATGAGACAGTTTTCGGAAAGCCCATTGGCTCGGACCAGGAGCGCGGAAAACCCACGCTGCCGGAGGTATTTGGCATGGACGCCTGCAAAAAAATGGTGCGTGAGCTGACGGACGAGGCCATCGAAATTGTGCGGATTTTTCCGGAATCGGATTTTCTGACAGAGCTTGCAGAGCAGCTTGCCACCAGACAACGATAAAGAACTGCAAACTGTCGGTGCCTTGCGGAAGAAGCTGGCAGGTGCGGTCAAAACAGGGAGGGGCGCGCCGTTTGTGCGCCCTTTTTCTCTTGTGTGTGTAGCCATGGAACGCGGCATACAGAACGCATACCGTACAGATTGCGTGCCGCTTCTGTAAAAAAATGAATAAATTTTCATGTACTGCATAAAAAATTACAAAGAAGCCCTTGCAATTCTCGTCTAATTGTGGTAACTTATCCGTGTGACGCAGTATTCTAGTCAGGCGTTCTCTCCCTAGGATGGGCCTAAAAATCCATCGAAGGGCATATCGATGAAGTCCCTTGTGCTTGCTTCTTACGCCCAGTTTGGGGTGGGTGCTGGGGGTTAAGACTTTAGGGCGCGTTTCAATGGCATGAAATACCGACCCTATTGTCGTGGAGACCCGACTCTGTGGGACACCTATAGCATCTCCTTGGAGGTTGATGGATGGCCTACGGACCGGGGTGAAACCTGTAATGCGGTGCAGAGAAAGGGGTATGGGAACTGATTGCGCAATCGGGCCCGTGCGCTGCATCAACGTGCTGTGTACAGAGTAGCCTGCCTTGCGTGGTTATGGTGAATGAGATACCCACCTGCCAGCCTGTGGCCGCGGGCTGGTGGGCATTGATTTCTGAAACCATGGCTGCAAAAGAGGCTAAGGAAAGAACTGATCCTGTCGTGGAAATCACCTAGGCTGTCTGAAATACGGGCGGGCGTGGGATTGCAGTGCGGACTCAGTGGCAATTCGGTCTCGGACGTGGCAACACTCCGACACGCGCTTCAAAGGGAAACCGCCGGAGCGGCGACGCACGGCAGTGCGCGGGGAAATCCAACCGAACCTAAGCCGCAAGATTTACCACCCCCGCTGTCACATTTTTTTGATAAATATGTAGGACTGCCTGAAACCTTCCGTTTCGGGCTTTCTTTGCAGTATTGGCAAGTGTCTGCCGCAAGCGGCGGGCATTGCCTCAATTTGTGTTGCAGGTGAAGGAGTATTATGACACAGGGAGAGATAGACAAAAATCGCAAAAAGCATAAGCCAAGACTTTTGAATCTGGTAAACTGGAAATGGGTCGGAACCATCACGGCGCTTTCCTTCCTCATTTCGGTTTCCATGTCCTACCTGTCCAATGAGGCACTCGAAACCGTCGACAATGTGGCAGCGTTCTTCATTCTGCTGCTGTTTGTTGCAATCGGTATTGTGTTTGACATCATTGGCGTAGCGGCAACCTCTACCACGGAAAAGGAGCTGCACTCCATGGCGGCCAAAAAGGTGCATGGTGCCAAACAGGCAGTTTGGCTTTCCCGCAATGCGGAAAAGGTTGCAAGCTTCTGCAACGACGTGGTCGGCGATATTTCAGGCATCATCTCAGGTGCCACCGGTGCGGTCATCATTTCTCATATTACATCGGGGCTGACCGGCTTTCAGGCGCTGGTTGTCTCCCTAACGGTGACCGGCTGCATTGCAGCCGCAACCATTGGCGGCAAGGCAATCGGTAAGGTGTTCGGCATCTCCAAAAGTGTCGTCATTATCCATACCGCAGGCAGGATATTGGCATTTCTGCATCTGCCACAGGAAAAGAAACGGTGAATCCATGGAAAATAAAAATAGATATGGTGCGCTGGATTTGGTTCGCAGTCCGGACGATTTGCGGACAATGTCCGTTGAGGTCAAGCAGACACTGTGCGCAAACATTCGCGAGTTTCTCATTGACCATGTGTCCCGAACGGGCGGACATCTGGCGTCCAATCTTGGTATCGTAGAACTGACGGTCGCACTGGAAAGCGAATTTGATTCGCGCCGTGACCGTATCATTTATGATGTGGGACATCAGTGCTATGTGCATAAAATGTTAACCGGACGCAAGGCGCAGTTTGATACGCTGCGCACCTATGGCGGGCTGAGCGGCTTTTTGAAGCCCTCAGAGAGCGAAACGGACCCCTGCATTACAGGTCATGCCTCCAGTTCGGTGTCGGTTGCGCTCGGTATGGCACATGCACGCACCCTGAAAAATGACAAATATCATGTGGTGGCAGTCATTGGAGATGGTGCGCTGACCGGCGGCATGGCGTATGAAGCGCTGAGTGATGCCGGGGCCAGTCAGGAGCCGCTCCTCGTCATTCTCAATGACAACAATATGTCTATTGATAAAAATGTGGGCGGCATGGCGCGGCATTTGGCGAGACTGCGCGTATCACCGCAGTATTTGGGTACCAAGAACCGCATTAAAAACATGCTTTCTCACATACCCGGGGGCAAGTCGCTGACCGCCAAGGGAACAAAGCTCAAAAGCGCAATCAAGTCGGTGCTGCTGCCTGGCTCCATGTTTGAGCAGATGGGCTTTACCTATCTGGGACCGGTGGACGGGCACGATTTGCCGGCGCTGTCGTTTCACTTGCAGCTGGCAAAGCGCCTGCGCGGTCCGGTACTTCTGCATGTCATGACCAAAAAGGGCAAGGGCTATCCCTTTGCAGAGCAGGCACCCGACCGCTTCCATGGGGTATCTAAATTTGACCCCGCCACCGGCGTGCTGCCACAGTCAGAAGGGGATTTTTCCGCGGTTTTTGGCGCGGAGCTGACAAAGCTTGCGCGATGTGATGAGCGCATTTGTGCCATTACAGCAGCAATGCCATCGGGCACAGGGCTTTCCGGCTTTGCCCAGCAGTTTCCGCAGCGCTTTTTTGATGTCGGCATTGCCGAGGAGCACGCAGTCGCAATGACCGCTGGTATGGCAAAGCAGGGTCTGCGTGCGGTCTGTGCCATCTATGCCACTTTTTTGCAGCGCGCTTACGACCAGCTCATTCATGATGTATCGGTTGCCGGAGATATTCCGGCGGTTTTTGCCGTAGACCGTGCAGGCATTGTGGGAGCGGACGGGGCAACCCATAACGGAACCTTTGATATCCCATTTCTGCGCACCATTCCGAATATGACGATTTTATGTCCGGCAAACTATGCCGAGCTGCGCACGATGCTCACGCAGGCGCTCTATCACAATGAGGCGGGCGGCGCAGTTGCCATTCGTTATCCGCGCGGCAAGGAAGGCACGTTCACCGCAGACACGGCGGCACAGCCTATCTGTTGTGTGCGTCCGGCAGAACAGCCTGCGGCAACCATTTTGACCTATGGTATCTTGGTCAATGAAGCCATGACGGCTGCGGCGCTCTTGGAACAGCAGGGCATTGCGGTGAGTATCTGGAAGGTGAACGAGATTTCCAGCCGCACCGAACAGACACTGGACACCTTGCTCGAGCAGCTTGCGCCTGTGACCGTTGTTTTGGAGGACGTGGTGCAGAATGGCTCGTTTTCCGAAGCGGTCTGCCGCGCTGCTGATGCACACTGCAAAGAAATGCAGCTTTTGTGTATCAATACCGGAAATCGGTTCTTGCCGCACGGTTCGCCGGCGCAAATTTATCAGTTATGCGGTATGGACGGTGCAAGTGTGGCGCATTTGCTGAGCAAATATCTAACATAAAAGGGGAAGCAACATTGGCAAAGAAAAGACTGGACGTATTGATTTTTGAACAGGGGCTGGTACCGTCTCGCGAGCGGGCAAAGACAACCATTATGGAAGGACTGGTCTATGTCAACGGGCAAAAGGCGGACAAGGCAGGCACGATGATTGCGGAGGACGCCGAAATTGAGGTGCGTTCCAATGCCAAGCAATTTGTATCGCGCGGCGGCAAGAAAATCGAAAAGGCACTGGGATATTTTGCCATTGACCCATCAGGGCTGGTGGTGATGGACGTGGGCGCATCGACAGGCGGGTTTACCGACTGCTTGTTGCAGCGCGGCGCGGTCAAGGTGTATTCGATTGATGTGGGATATGGACAGCTTGCGTATCAGCTGCGCATAGACCCCCGTGTCAAGTGCATGGAGCGAACCAATATCCGATATGTCACGGCAGATATGCTGGAGGAAACCCCTTCGCTTGCGGTGATTGATGTTTCTTTTATCTCCCTCAAGCTGGTTTTGCCGGTCGTCGCACAGTTGTTGGACGAGAGCGGACGCATTGCCTGCTTGGTAAAGCCGCAGTTTGAGGCGGGCAAGGGCAAGGTTGGCAAGAAAGGTGTGGTGCGTGACCCGGAAATTCACAGGGAAGTACTCTACGCCTTTCTCGAAAATGCACATGCCGCAGGACTGCACGTGCATGATATGACCTTCTCGCCCATCAAGGGGCCGGAGGGTAACATTGAGTTTTTGGGCTATCTGGGCAAAGCGCTTCCCGAAACTGAAATCAATGTCGAAGCACTGGTACAACAGGCACATGCAGAACTCGACGGGAGAATGTGAAATATGGCAAAAATCTTTATTAGCCCAAATCTGCGCAAGCAGGGCATTGCGCAGGCGGTGCGTCAAACCTGTGCGGTGCTGCGCGCACATGGGGCAGAGGTGCTCCTGCCAACACAGGCGTCCGTGCTGTGTGAGGAGGGCGTGACCTATCTTGGACAGGAGGAGGGAATCCGGCAGTCTGATGCCATGGTGGTGCTGGGCGGAGACGGTACGATTTTGCGCATTGCAGCGCTTGCCGCACGCTATGATACCCCAATTTTGGGCGTGAACCTTGGACATGTGGGCTTTATGACCGAGCTGGAGCCGGGAGAGATTGCCATGACTGCCAAGCTCTGTCAGGGAGATTTTACCATTGATGACCGCATGATGCTGGCGGTTCAGGTGCTGCGTGCGGGTGCGTGTGTCTATCACGCCACTGCGCTCAATGAGGTCATGGTGAGCAAGAAGCTTCCGTTCCACATCATTCAGATGCGTCTGGCATCGGACGGAGAGACCGTTGCCGACTTTAAGGGCGATGGGCTGATTCTGGCGACGCCGACCGGTACAACCGCATATTCACACTCGGCAGGCGGACCTATCATTGAGCCAACGGCAGAAAATATTGCGGTCACGCCGGTTTGCCCCTTTACCATTGGCGCAAAGCCTCTCGTCTTTTCGTCCCATCGGAAATTGACCGTTTGCGTGTCAGGCACGGGCAGTGCGTGTGTTTCAGCAGATGGAGATGACGGTTTCGAACTGCTGCCCAATGACGTGGTGTCGGTTGAGCGGGCAGAGTATCCTGCCAGACTCATTCGCGTCAAAAATAGAAATTTTTATCAGATTTTACGGCGCAAGCTGTCTGATGGAGGAGAAGCAATACATGAAGTTTCAGAGACAGGCGAAGATTCTTGACCTGATTGAAAAGCAGGAAATTGAGACACAGGAGGAATTGTCCGAACAGCTTCGGCTCATCGGCTATACCACCACACAGGCAACGGTATCGCGTGACATCAAGGAGCTGCGCCTGATTAAGATTTTATCTGCACAAACCGGAAAATATAAGTATGCAGTGGCATCGACTGAGGTGGAAAGCAGCTTTAGCACCAGACTGCGCAATATCTTTAAGGAGTGCGTGACGGATATCAATATTGCGCAGAATATTGTGGTCATTAAAACCCTGCCCGGACTGGGGCAGGCGGCAGCCATGGCAATTGATGCCATGCGAAATCAGGCGGTAGTCGGTTCTCTGGGCGGTGATGATACCGTGTTCATTGTCATGAAGGACAATGAAACGGCACAGACCTTCTGCACAGAAGCACGTACCATGCTGTCCTGACGCATAGACGACAAAGGAGAGGGCAGTGTGCTGAGTTTATTACATATCGAAAATATCGCAGTCATTGAGCAGGCAGATATTGAATTTGAGGACGGCTTGACCGTCCTGACCGGCGAAACCGGTGCGGGAAAATCCATCATCATTGATTCGGTGGGGGCAATCCTTGGCAAGCGCACCAGCCGAGATTTGGTGCGGGCAGGTGCGGAAAAGGGCTTTGTGAGTGCTATTTTTACTGATTTGCCGCAAGAATTGACCAGCAAATTGCAGGAATATGGACTCGACGGAGAGGAACCGGATTCCCTGCACATTCAGCGTCAGCTTTCCGCCGACGGCAAAACCGTGTGCCGAATCAACATGAAGCCGGTGGCACTCTCCCTGCTTCGGGAGCTGTCCCCCTATCTCATCAATATCCATGGGCAGCATGATGGACAAAAACTCATGGACGACGAGTATCACATTGATTTTTTGGACAGCTTTGCGGAGCTTTCCGTCATTTTGGAGGAATATCAGCCGCTCTATCACCAGTTGCTCTCGATGAAACGGCAAATCACTGCCCTGGAGCGCAGTGAACAGGAGCGCTTGCAGCGGATTGATGTTCTGCGCTTTCATCTGGAAGAAATCGAGCAGGCAGAATTGCAGGCGGGAGAGGAAGAAGCGCTCACGGCACGGAAAACATTCTTTGACAATGTCAGCCGTCTGGCACACGCGCTGCATCGGGCACATCAGTTGTTGGACGACGAGGAACAGGGCATTTGCACTGCCATGGAGCAGGTCAGCAGCACGCTGTCGGAAATTTCCGATGTGACCCCTGCCATCAGCGCTCTGTTGGAGCGGGCGGAGGAAGCCAAATATATGGTGGCAGATTTGAGAGATGCCATCGCACAGGAGCAGAGCCACACCGAATTTTCTGCGAGTGAGCAGGAAATGGTGGAGGAGCGTCTGGACCAAATCTATCGCTTGGAACAAAAATATGGCGAAACAATCGCCGATGTGCTGGACTATGCGGCGTCCAGTCGGGAAGAACTGGACCGGCTGCAATCGGCAGACGAACGCCGTGATACCTTGCGGGCAGAATACCGCAAGACACTTGCCCACGCCAAGGAGCTGGCACAGGAGCTTTCCGCACGCAGACGGGAGGCGGCAGTTCAGCTGGAGGAACGGATTGTATCCGAACTGCGCGAGCTGGATATGGCGAAGGTGCAGCTGTCAGTACAGGTGGAAACCGGCTCCAAGCTGACCACGCACGGTCTGGATACCGTGGCGTTTCTCATTTCAGTGAACCCGGGGGAAGCACTCAAGCCGCTTTCCAAGGTGGCGTCCGGCGGTGAGCTGTCCCGTGTGATGCTTGCCGTCAAAAATGTGCTGACTGCCCGCGAGCCGGTCGGCACGCTCATTTTTGATGAAATTGATACCGGTGTCAGCGGACGCGCCGCGCAGAAAATCGCGCACAAGCTGGTGCAGATTGGCAGGCAGAAGCAGACGCTCTGTGTGACACACTTGCCGCAAATTGCTGCCATGGGCAGACATCACATGCTGATTTCCAAGTCGGTTGCGGGAGAGCGGACTTATACTTCGGTCGTGCCCATTGAGGGGGAGACGCGCACAGACGAGATTGCCCGTATGCTTGCCGGCGATGCCATCACCGAAAATACAAGAAGGAATGCACAGGAGCTGCTGTGTGCGGCGGCAAAATAAAATGAGAATTTTTCACGAGAATTTTAAGGAACGCGCCCCCTGACATCAGCTTGGGAAATCGAAGCAATTACATTTTAGAAAGGGTTGGAAAACCGATGAAGCTATATGATGAATTGAAAGCGCGCGGCTTGATTGCGCAGGTTACCAATGAAGAAGAAATCAGTGAGATGATAAATGAGGGCAAGGCAACCTTTTATATTGGCTTTGACCCCACGGCAGATAGCCTGCATGTTGGTCACTTTATGGCGCTTTGTCTGATGAAGCGCTTGCAAATGGCAGGCAACCGCCCGATTGCCCTGATTGGCGGCGGCACAGGCATGGTAGGCGACCCGTCCGGACGCACCGATATGCGTTCCATGATGACACCGGAAACCATTCAGCACAACTGTGACTGCTTTAAGAAGCAGATGGAGCGTTTTATTGAATTCGGTGAGGGCAAGGCGCAGATGGTAAACAATGCGGACTGGCTCATGAATCTCAATTATATTGAGCTGCTCCGTGAGGTTGGCGCGTGTTTCTCGGTCAACAATATGCTGCGTGCAGAGTGCTATAAGCAGCGTATGGAAAAGGGACTGAGCTTTTTGGAGTTCAACTACATGATTATGCAGTCCTACGATTTTTACTACCTGTTCCAGCACTATGGCTGCAATATGCAGTTCGGCGGCAATGACCAGTGGTCGAATATGCTGGGCGGCACCGAGCTGATTCGCCGCAAGCTGGGCAAGGACGCACATGCCATGACCATCACCCTGCTCTTGAACTCTGAGGGCAACAAGATGGGCAAGACCGCGGCGGGTGCTGTCTGGCTTGACCCGAACAAGACAAGTCCGTATGATTTCTACCAGTACTGGCGCAATATCGACGATGCAGATGTGCTCAAGTGTATCCGTATGCTGACATTCCTGCCGCTCGAGCAAATCAACGAAATGGACAGCTGGGAGGGCGCACAGCTCAACCGTGCCAAGGAAATTCTGGCACATGAGCTGACCGAGCTGGTACACGGCAAGGAGGAAGCGGACAAGGCAGAGGAAGCAGCACACAGCATCTTTGGCGGCGGCGGTTCCAGCGAGAACATGCCCACCACCACCTTGACCGATGCAGATTTTGCTGACGGCAGCATTGGTGTGCTGACCCTCTTGGTCAAGTGCGGACTGGCAGCCTCCAACGGAGAGGCGAGAAAGCTCGTGCAGGGCGGCGGCGTGACCATCGACAGCGAAAAGGTGACAGACGTTAAGATGTCCCTGTGTGTTTCTGATTTTGCACAGGAGCGCATCATCAAGAAGGGCAAGAAAACCTTCCACAAGGTTGTAAAGGGTTAAGTCCTTAGAATAGAAAAATCCCTCAAACATCAGTTTGGGGGATTTTTTTGTGCTACATCACATCAAGGAGAGCAAAGACTGCCGACTGCTGGGCAGCATTTTATTTCGCAGGAAAAGGAAAGTCCTCAAACCGGTTGGGTTTGAGGACTGGATATATATAGATTGGAATATCAGCGGGTGCTGTGGAATTAGTATTTGTCATTTCCGACTGATGGGACAAAGGGAGCGCTTGCCGGAGCTGACGAAACCATCGGAACGGTGTCTGCTGTATCTGCCAAACGGAACTGGCTGACCAGTTCATTCATGAGTGCTGCCTGAGAGGACAGCTCCTCGCTGGCTGCGGCGGACTGCTCACTGGTTGCGGAATTGTTTTGTACCACGGAGGAAATCTGGTCAACTGCGTTTGTGATTTGCTGGATATCCTCTGCCTGTGCAACCGAAGCCACCGAAATATGGTTGATGATTTCTACCGTTGTGCTGACCTTTTCGGCAAGCAGCTTAAAGGAATTGTTGGTTGTTTCGGCAACGTCAACGCCGTGCTGGACGGTGGAGAGTGCACTCTCAATCAGAACCGTGGTGTTTCGTGCAGCCTCCGCAGACTTGGCAGCCAGATTGCGGACTTCATCTGCAACCACGGCAAAGCCCTTGCCGGCAGTCCCTGCACGAGCAGCCTCGACAGCTGCATTGAGTGCCAGAATGTTGGTCTGGAATGCGATGTCCTCAATGACCTTGATGACCTTGCCGATATCCTCAGAGGTATCGGAAATTTCATGCATGGCATCTGCCATCTGCTTCATATCTTCCAGGGTTTCCTGTGTCAGTGCACCGGATTCGTTGGAAAGTGCACTTGCATTCTTTGCATAGGCTGCGTTGTCGCTGACCTTTTCGGATACATGTGCCAGACGTGCGGACAGCTCCTCCACAGTACCTGCCTGCTGGGTTGCGCCCTGTGCCAGTGCCTGTGCACCATCGGAGACCTGATTGGAACCCATGTCAATTTGGCTTGCATAGGCAAGAATATTCTGAAAGGCGCTGTTGAGACGGCTCATCAGCATACGGAGGGACTGCTGGATTTCCTGTGTTTCCCCGGGGAATTCCTCTGTGATTTGGAACGAGAAGTCACCATTTGCCAAAAGTGCAACTTCACGATTGATGTGGTCAATGATTTCGCGCAGGATATCAAAGCTCTCCTGTACATGTATACAAATCATACCAAATTCATCACGGCTGTCGTAGGAAAGTGTCTTGCTGAAATCGCCCTGACGGAGAGAAATCGCAGCGTCCTCGAGCATTGCCAGCGGAATGAGGATTGCATCAAGCAGTTTTTTCATGATGAAAAGGCTTGCAATGATGGCGCCGAGAACGAGCAGGAGACATGCAATGCGCACGTTGGTATATAGGCGCTGTACCTTCTCATAGCGCTGTGCAGTCAGGTCATGCTGTGCATCGGTGACCTTGCTGAGCAGGTCGGTTTCCTCCTGCAGCAGAGGAATGAGTTCATCGTACAGTATATGGCCCGCCTGAAGGTCGCTTTCCGGCGTATTCTGCTTAATGAGCGCCTGGAGACGGGCACGAATCGGCTCCTGCTTCTGAATACACTGCTCAACGGCCTCTACAAGACTTTTCTCAACGTTGCTGATTTCCTTGAATTCCTGAAGCAGTGTTTTGTTTTGGGTCAATTCCTTTTGTGCTTCCGCCAGATATGCGTTGAGCTTGGCAGGGTCGGTGTCATACAAAGCCATTTGCAGCCAGCTGGATTCGCTGCGCAGATTGCGGCGGATTTCCCAAACCCGTTCGGTATTTGGAAGCGTTGTGTTCATGAGCACTTGAATGCGGTCATCGAGCGCTTTCATACCGGAAAAGCCGGCAACAGCGATGCACAGTGCCAAACAGATGATAATGGCAAAGCTGATGAGCAATTTGTGCTTCATTTTCAGGTTTTTCATTTTCATAGTTGCTGTATTCCCCTTTATGTAATATATTTTTAGCATCTGCTTGCAGATGCTATGGAACAATGTAGTTTTTTTGCTTTCACAGGGCAAAAGAAAAGGCTGCGCCTCAAATGTTTTTGGTGAAAACAAAATGAAATGCAGCGATGAAAGTCTGGAATATTTATGCAGAAACCGGAAGAAACCCGATGTGCCCGCAAGGGCAGAGAGATGCAGCGCACAGGCACAGATGTACTGCGGTCTGATATCTTCGATAGGTAGAGTATCCGATTTTCAAGCGATTCGCTCATGAAGAAGCGACACAGAGTCTCATCACATGGTTGAGCCAATGTTTGATAGCATCGTTCTGTATGGAAATGTTTTCCAGTGGCAGAGCGAAGGGTATTTTTGCATAAAAAGAATGCTCATCATTGATACAGATTGGAGCAGTACGAAAAAAGACAGAAACAAACCAAATGCAATCATAACAACCATGATATCTAAATTATCTATATACTATCACTGTTTTCGCGTTTTGTCAATGTATATTTTTTGATGAAAATAGCAAGAAAAATAAAGCAGGTTGACCAAAAAAATACGGAGGGCGTGGGAAAAGTCATCAGACCAGACCTGTATCGAGTATGCAAAATTCGTGTATAAGCAACTGGGAATCGTATGTTTTGGGACAGAATCTGCGGCTTGGAGCATAGAAAAATGACCAATCATCAACAAAGTCCATGTTATAGAAGAAAAGCGGCAAGGATTTTGTGATAATTGGTCAATTTTTTGACGATTTTGCACAAGGCTTGCAAACCAAGCCTTCGAGCCTTTATAGAGGGGAGTCAGGCACAGGCTCCGGCTCTGCCCAGCCAAGACTTCTGCCGACTGCCTTATCCCAGCCGCGGCGCTTTTGTGCGCGCACCGACGGCGCCATATTGGGAACATAGACTGTGTCACACCGCCACAGCTTTTTCAGCTCATCGGTGTTGCTCCAAACACCGACTGCAAGCCCTGCCAGATAGGCAGCGCCCAGTGCTGTGGTTTCTCGAATGACCGGACGGCGAATGGGACAGCCTGAAATATCTGCCTGAAACTGCATCAGAAAGCTGTCGCGGCTCGCGCCGCCGTCTGCATTGAGTTCGCGCAGGGGCTGTCCCAAATCACGCTGCATGGCTTCCAGCAGGTCGTTGGACTGATAGGCAATGGACTCCTGTGCGGCGCGGATAATATGCTCACGTTTGGTGCCTCGGGTCAGTCCAATCAGACAGCCGCGTGCATACATATCCCAGTGCGGCGCACCGAGTCCGGTGAATGCCGGAACCAGATAGACCCCGTCGGTGTCGTCTACCTTTTGTGCATAATACTCTGCATCACACGATTCGCTGAAAAAGCGCAGTTCATCGCGCAGCCACTGAATCACAGCGCCGCCGACAAAGACAGAGCCTTCCAGTGCATACTGTACGGTGTCGCCCAGCCGAATGGCAATGGTGGTGAGCAGTCCGTTTTGGCTGGTTACCGCCTCCGTTCCGGTGTTCATGAGCAGAAAACAGCCTGTGCCATAGGTGTTTTTTGCCTGACCAGCCTGAAAGCAGGTTTGCCCGAACAGTGCGGCCTGCTGGTCGCCTGCGATGCCTGCAATGGGAATCTGTGCATCTGCCATCGCGGTGTAACCATAAATCTCGCTGGAGGAGCATACTTTTGGCAGGATTTCCCGCGGAATATCCAGTGCCTGTAATAAGGTATCGTCCCAAGCCTGTTTGTGAATGTCATAGAGCATGGTGCGGGAAGCGTTGGTGGCATCTGTAATATGTACCTTGCCGCCGGTCAGCTTCCAGGTCAGCCATGTGTCTACGGTGCCGAACAGAAGCTCGCCGCGCTTTGCCCGCGCTCGGGCATCGGGCACATGGTCGAGAATCCACGCAATCTTGGTCGCGGAGAAATAGGCGTCCGGCACAAGTCCGGTCGTCTGCCGAATGTGCGGTGCCAGCCCTTGGCGGACAAGCTGCTGCACGATGGGCGCAGTCCGCCTGCATTGCCAGCCAATCGCAGGATAGATGGGTCTGCCGGTCTGTTTCTCCCATAAAATAGTGGTCTCGCGCTGGTTGGTGATGCCGATGGCGGCAACCTCACGCGCCGATATGTTGGCAGATGCCAGCACCTCTGCCATGACTGCATATTGAGAGGAATAAATTTCCATGGGATTTTGCTCCACCCAGCCCTCGTGCGGGTATTGCTGCGTCAGCTCCCGCTGTGCCATGGCGATGATGTTTTGTGTCCGGTCGAACAAAATGGCACGGGACGAGGTCGTTCCCTGATCGAGCGCAAGAAGATACGGCTGCATGTGCCACAAACCTCCTTCAAAGTGGTATTTTCTCTATCATACCGACAAAGCAGGGGGCTTGTCAATGACGAAGTTATCCTGCCGGAAGCCGCAGGCGAACACATGGCAGGGCATTGCAACCAATTGTAAAATGTGGTATCATGTTTTCTGGATATACCATTCTCTGGACAGGATTGCCTCCTGTTCAAATTGAAATCAAGGGAAGTTATTTGAATGAGTGAGATAACAGCAAAGAAACGAATTTTTTCCGGAGTCCAGCCCTCCGGCAAGCTGACACTTGGAAACTATCTGGGTGCCATTCGCAATTTTGAGACCTTGCAGGACGCATACGAATGTCTGTATTGCGTGGTTGACCTGCATGCCATCACCGTGCGGCAGAATCCGGCAGAGCTGCGCCGGCAGACGCTGGAAGTGCTCGCGCAGTATCTCGCCTGCGGACTGGACCCGCAAAAGAGCACTCTGTTTATTCAGAGCCATGTGCCTGCACACGCGGAGCTTGCATGGGTGCTCAACTGCTATGCCATGTTTGGTGAATTGTCCCGCATGACACAGTTTAAGGATAAGTCTGCCAAGCATGCGGACAACATCAATGCGGGGCTTTTTGATTATCCGGTGCTGATGGCAGCTGATATTTTGCTTTATCAGAGTGATTTGGTTCCGGTTGGCAGCGACCAGCTTCAGCATATCGAGCTGACCCGCGATGTCGCACAGCGCTTTAATGGGATTTATTCGGATACCTTTACCATGCCGGAGCCGTACCTGACAAAGAATGGTGCACGTATCATGTCCCTTCAGGAACCCGCGCGCAAAATGAGCAAGTCAGACGAAAACCCGAACGGCTTTATCCTGCTTATGGACAAGCCGGAGGATATCATGCGCAAATTTAAGCGTGCCGTAACCGATTCGGAGGGCAGTATTCGCCGCGGAGAGGGCAAGGAAGGCATTTCGAACCTCATCACCATCTATGCACTGGCCACGGGCAAGACACCGGAGGAGGTAGAGGCAGAGTTTTCCGGAAAGGGATATGCCGATTTTAAGCCCGCCGTCGGGGAGGCAGTCGTGGAGCTGTTGCGTCCGATTCGCGAGAAAACCGAAGATTTGCTCAAAAATAAGGATTATCTGGAGCAGGTTTACACCGAAGGCGCACAGCGCGCAGGTTATATGGCGCGCAAGACACTCGATAAGGTATACCGAAAAGTCGGTTTTATCAAGCGATAAGCGAGGTTCGGTATGGCACAGGAATATAAGGTTGTGCTGCTGGTATTGGGTGCCTTTGCCCTTGCCGGTCTGCTTTCGTTCTGGCTGACACCGCATGTCAGCGAATTTGCACACAAGGTCGGTGCAATGGATATCCCTAAGGACGGACGGCGCATGCACAAAAAGCCTACACCGCGTATGGGCGGACTTGCAATCTTTATGGGATTTCTGGTTGCACTCCTGACCTTTGGAACGCTGGACGTTCAGATGCTCAGTATCCTTTTGGGCGCGATGATTATTGTCGTGCTCGGCATCTTTGACGATATTGTGGCCCTCGGTGCAAAATTCAAATTCTGTATTCAAATCATTGCCGCCGCCATTCCGGTTTGCATCGGCGGGCTGAAAATCGAATTCTTTACAAGCTTTAACCCATTTTCGGACAATCCGTATTTTTCACTTGGTTATCTGGCGATTCCAGTCACGATTCTATGGATTGTTGGCATTACCAATGCGGTCAATCTCATTGATGGACTGGACGGTCTTGCAGCCGGAGTCTCCTCGATTGCGGCGCTGACCATGCTCGCGGTTGGTCTTTTGACCAATGAAGTGATGGTCGCCATTACAATGGCAGCCATTGCAGGCTCCTGTCTGGGCTTTTTGCCGTACAACTTCAATCCGGCAAAGATTTTCATGGGTGATACGGGTTCAACCTTTTTGGGCTTTATGCTTGCCACTATGTCCATTGAGGGCTTCTTTAAGTTCTATGCAGTCATTTCCTTTGCAGTCCCGTTTCTGATCTTGGGGCTGCCGATTTTCGATACCGCGTCGGCGATTGCCCGTCGTCTGCTCGAGGGCAGAAGCCCGATGAGTCCGGACCGCGGACATGTGCATCATAAGCTGGTGGATATGGGCTTTAATGTCAAGCAGGCGGTTGCAATCCTTTACGCCATCAGCGGCACCCTTGGGCTGGCGGCGGTCATTCTGACAACCAGCGGAGAGGCAAAGGCAATGATACTCATTCTGGCAGTGATTTTGGTAATGGCTGTCGGCGGGCGTATCCTGTGGGGGCTGCAAAAGTCCATGCAGGCAAGAAAGGAACAGGAAGATGACGGAAAAAATTAAGGTCATGACCATTTTCGGCACACGGCCGGAAGCAATCAAAATGGCACCGCTGGTGCATGCACTCGAACAGTCACCGGACATGGAAAGCATTGTGTGTGTGACGGCGCAGCATCGGCAGATGCTCGACCAGGTGCTGGAAATTTTTCATATCCGGCCCGACTACGATTTGAATATTATGGAATCCCGTCAAACGCTGGCAACCATCACGGAAAAATCCCTGCATGGGCTTGACGAGGTGCTCGAACAGGCAAAGCCGGACCTCGTGTTGGTGCATGGAGATACCTCAACCACATTTGCCGGTGCACTCGCCGCATTCTATCACAAAATTCCGGTGGGACATGTCGAAGCCGGACTGCGTACCTATGATAAATATTCTCCGTTTCCGGAGGAAATGAACCGCAAGCTCGTCGGACAGATTGCTGACCTGCATTTTGCGCCGACCGTGCGCAATCGGGACAATCTGTTTCGGGAGCAAATTACCGATGGTGTGCTCGTCTGCGGCAATACGGTGGTAGATGCCATTCACATGACCGTAAAGCGTGATTTTGTATTCCGTGACCCCGTGCTGCGGACGCTGGATTTTGAGAGAAACCGTGTGGTGCTCGTCACCGCACACCGACGGGAAAACTATGGTGAGCCGATGGAAAACATCTGCCGTGCCATTGCCCGTCTGTCTGCCCGCTATCCGGACGTACATTTTGTCTATCCGGTACATCTCAGCCCTTATGTGCGTGATACGGCACAGAAATTTTTGGGAGACTGTGCACAGGTGCACTTGATTGCACCGCTTGCAGTCGATGAAATGCACAATCTCATGGCACGCTGCTATCTCATTATGACCGATTCCGGCGGGCTGCAGGAGGAAGCACCTTCGCTTGGCAAACCGGTTCTTGTGCTGCGGCATGAAACGGAGCGTCCGGAGGCGATTGAGGCAGGAACCGTAAAGCTTGCCGGTGTTGAGGAGGAGCAAATTTTTGCACTTGCATCGGAGCTGTTTGACTGTGCGGAAGCTTATCAAAAGATGGCGCATGCAGTCAATCCTTACGGCGATGGGCGTACCTGTGCGCGCATTGTGCAGGCAATCGCGCATCATTTCGGACGCTCGGAGCAAACACCAGAGCCATTTATGCAATGAGAAATGTGAGGTGCGGTTTTGAATCAGAACAAGCAAAAAACTGCACTCATTGCGGCGCTTTGTGCAGCGGTGATGGTGGGAATGTTGGTGCTTAGCTTCGTCCTGTCATCGAATCTGTTTCAGGATAACAATGCGTCCGTCATTCAGCTGCCATCTCAAGCGGAAAACGGAGGACTGCCAGACGACCAGACGATGGATATTGCCAAGGAGAATCTGCGCAAAATCCAACAAGTCGTCATCGGAACGGACAATGTACAGGCAGTCATTGCCGCACTGTCCCGTCCGGACGCGTATACGCTGGAGGTCACAAATACCTTGTATTGGAACGGGGACAGTCGGGATTTGCGATGCCGGCAGTCCGTGCTCCGTCATGCCTACCGTACTGAAACCCTAAGTCAACAGGGTGCGATTGGTCAGGTGAGTCTGGAATATGCCGGCAACTTTTATGCGTGGGACAGCGGCAGCAGCATTTATTACAGTGGTCGCGCTGGTATGCTGACACCTGATGAAACGGCTATGCTGCCAAGCTATGAAACGGTCTGTAAGCTGGCGCCCGAGCAAATCGCAGAGGCGGCGCTCACAGAAATTGACGGGCAGCCTATGATTCGGGTGCTTGCCAATGAGGGAACACGAACTGCGGTCTATGTCGTTTCGACGGCAACCGGACTTTTATACCGCGCAGACTTTTCACGTGATGGTCAGCCAACGCAGACCGTGCAAACCAAGCTGATTGCACTTTCGGCAGAGGAGGAGTTGTTTATTTTGCCGGGAAGTACACAGCCTATATTTGGGAATGACCCCTGAGAGAAAATACATGACCGGCACATTTGTGCCGGTCATCAGTATGTTTAGATGGAGGAAATCATGAAACGAAACTTTTTGGGTCTGTCCGACCGCGTACAGACATTAGGCAAACAGGCAGAACAGGCGCTTGTGCCGTATTTTGGACGCATTGATGAGATTGCAGAATACAATACCCACAAGGTGTTGGCAGCCTTTCAGGAATTTCGGGTATCTGATACCATGTTCGCAGGAACAACCGGATATGGATATGATGATCAGGGACGCGATACCTTGGAGAAAATCTATGCAAGGATTTTCGAGACAGAAAGTGCGCTGGTACGCCTTGGCTTTGTCAATGGCACACATGCACTGTCCTGTGCTCTGTTTGGCGCATTGGAGCCGGGAGATGTGATGTTGTCTGTCACCAGTGAACCGTATGATACCCTGCTCAATACCGTGACAGGAGACTGTCCGGGAAGTATGAAGCGCTATGGGATTGCATACCGGCAGGTGGATTTGAAGGACGGACGGCTGGACTTGCCTGCTATTACAAAGGCGGCAGCTGCACCGGACGTGAAGCTGGTATTTTTGCAGCGCTCCCGTGGCTATGCAGTCCGTCAGACTCTGTCCTGTGCGGAAATTGGTGAGGCTTGTCGAGCTGTGCGGAAGGTCAATCCGCATGCGGTCATCATGGTCGATAATTGTTACGGTGAATTTACGGAGGAAATAGAGCCAACAGAGGTGGGAGCAGACCTTTGCGCAGGCTCTCTGATTAAAAATCCGGGAGGCGGACTTGCCCCGACGGGTGGTTATATCGTAGGGCGTGCCGATTTGGTGGAGCGTGCGGCGTATCGTCTGACGGCTCCGGGAATCGGGGGAGAGTGCGGCTGCACGATGGGGCAGAACCGCCTGCTGTATCAGGGGCTGTTTCTGGCACCCCATGTGACGGCACAGGCAGTCAAAACGGCGGTATTTTGTGCGAAGGTGATGCAGCTTTTGGGCTTTACGGTTGACCCAGCACCGGAAACCCCTCGTTATGATATCATTCAGACCATTGCTTTCGGCGCGCCGGAGCCGCTGAGACGGTTCTGTGAGGGGATTCAAGCGGGTGCACCCGTCGATTCCTACGTAACACCTGAGCCGTGGGCGATGCCAGGATATGATGATCCGGTCATCATGGCGGCAGGCGCGTTTGTACAGGGTGCTTCTATCGAATTGAGTGCAGATGCACCTATGCGCGAGCCGTATGTTTGTTATATGCAGGGCGGTTTGACGTATCCGTCCGGAAAGGCAGGGATACTGCTTGCGGCAGAGCGGCTGATTCAGTCCGGATTTGTCAAACCTTAAAAGGTTTGGGGAATGTCACATATTGGTGTAGGCAACCTATCATATCATGCAAACCTTGAAAGGTTGGGGAAGCGTCGTGTGTTGAGGTGGGCAACCTATCGTATGATTCAAACCTTGAAAGGTTGGGGAAGCGTCACGCGTTGGCGTGGGCAACCTATCGTATGATTCAAACCTTGAAAGGTTAGAGAAACGTCACGCGTTGGCGTGGGCAACCTATCGTATGATTCAAACCTTGAAAGGTTAGAGAAACGTCACGCATTGGCGTGGGCAACCTAAGGGGGAAGACAACCGATGGTTTTCTTTCCCCCTTAGGAATCCCCCAGCTTTCCTATCCACCGCCGCCCTCCTATTTCACCAGTCTGCGGACTGGTTCGTATTCGTACGCGGCGGCTTCTTCGTGCGAACCACGAGAGCCGGACGGGGACACAGCCGGAAAGACTGGCAACGCGGACGCATTAGCGAGCCTTCATGGAAAATGTGTGCCATGAACCAGTTAAGACCTGCTGCAAATAAGGGCTGCACGCTTCCGCGTTGCGGCGTTCCTACATTCCCATGAACGGGGCATTGCTCGGTATCGTTCCCGCTTGCACGCTCCCGCCTTACGGCGGCGT
>JAGZIN010000029.1 GCA_018366195.1 Butyricicoccus pullicaecorum
CTGGTATCGGCAGCGCGCTGAAAAATCTTATTTTTCCTGTCACTCAGCATAGCACAGATACAGACACATTGCAACAAAAAATCCCTCTCTCTGTCAGCATAGAAAGATGGGTTGACAACTTCACGATAGGCGGGTATACTGGAAATAGAAAAAGGGCGCGTTGCCGGTAGACGGTTATGCCCTCAAAAATGTGTCAAAAAAATGACCGCTAAGTTTGGTAGGCTTGGGCGGTCATTTTGCATATGTAGTGAAAAGCCACATGAAGAATGCTGCGAAAAACATAACACGTGCAATCTTTGCATACACTGCGTTCACCCCCTTCCGGGTTGGAATGGGAGAACCCACCTCCTTTCCTTGGAGGAATGGAGGGCAAATAACCGCCTACCGCTGGTATCGGCAGCGCGCTGAAAAATCTTATTTTTTCCTGTCAATCAGCATAGCACAGATACAGACACATTGCAACAAAAAATCTACCGCTCTGCAAGTACAGACTGATGTAGATTGGTCAAACATATTTGACCAACCTACACCGACCGCTTTCTTTTCGAAAGCTGCTTTTGTCGTATGCTCTCTCAGCTTGCCTATCTGATGCGCAAACAATCTACAATCCATCGCAGGCGGAAAAAAATAAATTTTTCCCTGTTGACTTTTGCGAATTAAAGTGTTACAATGATGACAACAAACACGGAAAGAACGATATGCAAATTTATCTGATACACCAAAGGAGTTTTTGCCATGAATTACAAGAAATTATGCAGCCTGCTCTGTGCAGGTGTCCTGTCCGCCTCCCTGCTGACTGCCTGCGGCGGCACACCCCCAGCAGCCGATGCAGCGCCATCTGCCGAGAGCGACCAGTCCCTTCAGTACATTCAGGACAAGGGCAGTCTGACGCTCGGACTTGACGACCAGCTCCCCCCGATGGGCTTTCTTGATGAAAGCGGAAAAATCGTCGGATTCGATATTGATGTTGCAGAAAAGGTTTGCGAAAAGCTGGGTGTCAAGCTCGAAACTCAGGCAATCAACTGGGATTCCAAGCAAATGGAGCTGGACACCAAGAGCATCGACTGTATTTGGAATGGTCTGTCTTGGTCTGAGGACCGTGCCGAAGCCATGAGCCTTTCCGTTCCCTATCTCAAAAACCACATGGTTCTTGTCGTTCCAGAGGGCACTGCTTATCAAGCCGTAGATGACCTTGCAGACAAGACCATTGCGCTCCAGTCCGGCTCCACCGCACAAGAGGCTTATGATGCCGAAGCGCGCCTGTCCGGCAAAACCGAGATGGTCGGCATGGAAAACAATATGCTCTGTCTCATTGATGTAGAGAGCGGCGCATCTGATGCAGCACTCATGGACGAAACGGTTGCCAATTACCTCATCGAGACAGGCGGCAAAAAGCTGCGTGTCATGGAAGACTTTCTCTACGAGGAAGATTATGTGATTGGCTTCCGCAAGGGCGAAACTGCTCTGACTGAGGCTGTCAACAATGCGCTGTCCGAGTTGGCTGCCGATGGTACACTCGGCGAAATCTCTACCAAGTGGTTTGGCTCTGATATCACAACAGTTGCAGCATCTAAATAAAATGTACAGCCTGTCAGAAATCGTCCCTTGACCGGTTCAAGCAAAACATGATACCATACAAAGAGAGCGGAACAAGTCCGCTCTCTTTGCAGGTTACCCCCCTGCATACCGAATTACAATCACAAAGAGCAAATCCCTTGATTCTCGGAGGAATTCTATGTTATCGGAACAATTATCAGCTACATTTGATAAAATTGCATCTATGATGCCTGTCTTGCTGGACGGCACAGTCGATGTCATTCATATTTTTGTCTGGACGGTTGTGCTCTCGGTGCCGCTGGGCTTTCTGGTTGCATTGGGACGCAACTTAAATTTCGGAATCCGGCTTGGCAGAGTGTCCATACGCCCGATTTCATGGGTCGTACAGTTCTATCAGCTCATCATGCGCGGCACCCCCCTTATGCTTCAGCTGATGTTTGTGATGTATGCACCTTCCTATTTGTTCCAGATGAAGGTAGACCGTTTTCAAGCAACCATTCTGGCGTTTGCCATCAACTACGCCGCATATTTCGGAGAAATCTTCCGTTCCGGAATCGACTCGATTCCCCGCGGACAGTATGAAGCCGCAAAGATGCTGGGATACACAAAATCACAGACCTTCTTCCATATCATACTGCCGCAGGTGGTCAAGCGTGTCATTCCACCCACCGGCTCGGAATTCATGGTGCTCATCAAGGACTCTGCACTGGCCAACGTCATCGGACAGCCACAACTCTTTGATGCCGCCAAAAAGCTTATGACCGGTACCTCCAGTATCCTGCCGCTCATTATCGCCGGTTTCATCTTCCTTGTACTCAATGCCATCGTAGAATATGCGTTCAAGGCACTCGAAAAAAAGCTCAACTACTATAAAGGATAATACACGATGAATCTAATTGAAGCAAAACATATTGAAAAATCCTTTGGCAAGCTGCAAGTGCTCAAAGACATCTCTCTGCAAGTTGCGGAAGGACAAGTCATTTCGATTATCGGACCTTCCGGCTCCGGCAAATCCACGCTCCTGCGCTGTCTGACCCAGCTGGAAACCGTGGACAAGGGTGAGATTGTCGTATGCGGACAAAAAATGGTCAGCACAGCTGGGGATAAAGCTGTCTATGCCTCCAAAAAAGCACTCCACGATATCACCTTAAATGTTGGTCTTGTATTTCAGAGCTTTCACCTCTTTCCCCACCTGTCCGTCCTGCAAAACCTGACCGATGCCCCCATACGTATCCGCGGCATTTCCCGCGAACAGGCAACCGAAACCGCCCGTGGACTGCTTCGCAAAATGAATCTGGAATCCAAGGAAAATGCTTACCCCTGTGAGCTTTCCGGCGGACAGCAGCAACGTGTTGCCATCGCGCGTGCCCTTGCCATGCAGCCGCGTATCCTGTTTTTTGATGAGCCGACTTCCGCACTCGACCCAGAGCTGACCGGCGAAATCCTAAAGGTCATCCGAGAGCTTGCTGAGGAACACATGACTATGGTCATTGTCACCCACGAAATGGCATTCGCCCGCGATGTTGCCGACCATGTCATTTTTATGGCAGATGGTGTCATCATTGAGGAGGGTTCTCCCGAGCAGGTCTTTGGAAATTCTCAAAACGCACGAACACAGGCATTTTTGAGCCGCTTTTCACAAAACAGTGAGCCAAAAAAGACCTGAACCTATGCGTGTCTTGTCACAAAACACAAAATGCCCGACACCGTATAGAGATACACGGTGTCGGGCATTATTTATCCAGAGCGCTTTGCGCGGCGGTCGCTGTCTCGTCTCAAAAGCAAAATTTTTAGAACGTTTCATTCTCGTGAAAGAACTGAAATTTACTGAAATCAACATCTTGTGTATCAAATTGGACTAAAAAAGCTTTTTCATATTGCTTCAATTTTATTTGTTCTAAGGGGGTATATTTTGGCAGGCATTTTTCGGACGGCCAGCTTCCATCATCGTTTATCAAAGACAGTTGTAATACTTCTAACGCCATCTGCAATCCTTCTTCATCATTTCTCGCACAAGTATTTGCCTCTGGCACATCTGGAAACGTGATAGATATGCCGTATTTCTCTTGATTTCTATCATACTCTGTATAATCAAAAATGGCATAGTAAAAAATTTTCAAAAAAACACCTCCGCATTAAGTTCCAATCAGCTTGCCTCCAGTTTTTGGATACCCATAACAATTTCAGAATTGCACAGTTAATAAAGAGCATATATTTTTTGACGACAAGTGTTGGATTTGATGATTGCACCACCACAAGCGACAGCTTGCCTATAGCACGGAAAATCTGACGGATAGATTATAATACTACAAATAATATCATTTATGCTAGAAAAATCAATATTTTTTACAAAACAAGAAAAAAATTTGGGAATCATGTATATAATCTGAGCAGAATACGACTGGGAAACAGAACTGAATCCGGAGAACCATTTGTAAGCGGCAGAAAAAGTCATTGTTCGACCACTTTTTCTACTCTGAAAGACCTGAAATGGTCTTTTTTTATTTCCTTTTTCTATCTGTATCCCTGCGGATTTGTCTCCATCTTTATAATTTCTTGACCGTTCTGTCCACAAAATGCCTAATTTCATTTTCACTTTTCCAATATGTTCTGGAACATTTCCATAAAAAAGAGTTTACAAAGCGCAAAAGATACGTTAAAATAAAGGCAAGGTACTCACAAAGTAACCTTGCACTTTCTCTTTTTGGGAAAGCGCGAAAAATTTTGGCGCATTTTTGTTATTTCCTGTTGAACTTGTGCGCGATTTTTGGTATACTTACGACAGAGACAAAGCACCCCCTTTTTTACCCTACCCTTTATTTCGTCCCTCCCCTTTCCGGCAGTCTTGTGCTTTGTCAGATATCCTGCCTGAACGGAGCGGACAAATCAAGAAAAATTTTTTATGGAGATGTTTCACATGGATTCTTTTAGCGCTTCTCTGATGCAGGACAAGAGAGAAATCATCATTGCTCCCACCATTTTCAAGTTTGCGGATTTCGGCGCATTCGCCCAGGAATTCGCTCTGGGTGCGCGTGATGTCGTTCTGACAAACGAGTTCATCTATAAGCCCTTTATGGAGCAGCTGGGTCTGCCCTGTACCTTCGTATTCCAGGAGAAGTTTGGTGTTGGCGAGCCTTCCGAGGCTATGATTGAGACCATGTACGAGCAGATTCCATACGATTCCTATGACCGCGTTGTTGCAATCGGCGGCGGTGCAATCATGGATCTGTGCAAGCTGCTTGGCTGCAAGCGTCCGACTTCCGTACATGAGCTGTTCTTCAAGCGTGAGCCTGTTGTACATGAAAAGGAAGTTATCGCAATCCCAACCACCTGCGGCACTGGCTCTGAGGTAACCAACATTTCTGTTGCCATCGTAAAGGACGAAAAGGACGGCAAGCTGACCGGCGGCGAAACCAAGCTGGGTCTGGTATCTGACGATATCATTCCAAACAAGGTATGCCTGATTCCGGATTTGCTCAAGACTCTGCCTTACAAGCCGTTTGCCGCTTCCGCAATCGACGCACTCATTCATGCAACCGAGTCTTTCCTGTCTCCGGCACGCCGCACCATGACCTCTGAGATGTACTCTGTCAAGGCAATGGAAATGATTCTGGAAGGCTTCCGCCGCATTGCACTCGAGGGTGCTGATACCCGTCTGTCCTATCTGGACGAGTATGTTACCGCTTCCCTCTATGCCGGCGTTGCATTCCTGAAGGCTGGCTGCGCAACCGTTCACGCAATGTCCTTCCCGCTTGGCGGCACCTACCACGTACCGCATGGCGAATCCAACTATGCACTGTTCGGCAAGATTTTGGAAATCTACGACGAGTACAATCCGGAAGGCGAGCTGGGACGCTTTAAGGAAATCGTTGCACGCTGCCTCGGCTGCACCAAGGCTGACGCACTGCGCACCCTGAATGTAACCCTTGAGAAGGTTCTGCCGCTCAAGCCGCTGCACGAGTACGGCTTTACTGAGGCAGATATCACAGGGTTCCCTGTTTCGGTTATGGCAAACCAGCAGCGTCTGGTGACCAACTCCTATGCACCGATGACACTCGAGCTGATGGAGCGCATCTATCGCGAGTGCTTCTAAAGTAACAAACCTATCTAAGGCAGTACCGCATGGTGCTGCCTTGGTGAGACTTATGAGAGAAAGGATACTGCTCTGCTATGATGACGAAAGACCAGTACATTGAATCCCTGCGCAAGCTGAACCTCAATCTGTGGATGTTCGGCAAGAAAATCGAAAATCCGGTAGATGATCCGGTTATTCGTCCTTCCCTCAACTCCTTTGCCGCAACCTATGAGCTTGCAGAAGATCCCCAGTATGAGGATTTGATGACTGCAACCTCCCACCTGAGCGGCAATAAAATCAACCGTTTCACACACATGCATCAGTCCACCGACGACCTCATTAAGAAGGTCAAGATGCAGCGCCTGCTGGGTCAAAAGACCGCAGCCTGCTTCCAGCGCTGTGTCGGCATGGACGCGATGAATGCTGTGTTCTCCTCAACCTTTGAGATTGATGAGGCTTGCGGAACCAACTATCATCAGAATTTCCTGAATTTCCTGCGCCGCGTACAGGACGAAGACCTCGCAGTAGATGGCGCAATGACCGACGTCAAGGGCGACCGCTCTCTGGCTCCGTCCCAGCAGGCAGATCCAGACCTGTTCCTGCACGTTGTAGAGCGCACACCGGACGGCGTTTACGTAACCGGTGCAAAGGCACATCAGACCGGCTTTGTCAACTCTCATGAGGTTCTGGTCATGCCCACCATCTCGATGCGTGAGGGCGATGAGGATTATGCAATTTCCTTTGCAATCCCAACCGACTCTGACGGCATTACCCTGATTTACGGCCGTCAGTCCTGTGACACCCGCAAGCTTGAGGAGTACAACGACATCGACGTTGGCAACAAGGTATATGGCGGACATGAAGTTTTGGTTATTTTTGACCATGTATTCGTTCCGAACGACCGCATCTTCCTCAACGGCGAAGTCAAGTTTGCCGGCATGATTGTAGAACGCTTTGCAGGCTATCACCGTCAGTCCTATGGCGGCTGTAAGGTTGGCGTGGGCGATGTCCTCATTGGCGCAACCGCACTGTCTGTTGAAATGGCTGGCGCTGCAAAGGCATCTCACGTCAAGGATAAGCTCATTGAGATGGTACATCTCAACGAAACGCTGTACTGCTGCGGCATTGCATGCTCCTCTCAGGGCTTCAAGACAAAGGCGGGCAACTACCTCATTGACCTGCTGCTCGCAAATGTGTGCAAGCAGAACGTCACCCGCTTCCCGTATGATATTGCACGTCTTGCACAGGATTTGGCAGGCGGCGCAATGGTTACCCTGCCGTCTGAGGCTGACTTCCGTCATCCAGAACTGCATGCTTACATTGACAAGTACTTCAAGGGCATCAATGCCGTTTCTACGGAAGACCGTATGCGTGTTCTGCGCCTCATCGAGAACATGACCATGGGCACTGCTGCGGTTGGCTACCTGCCGGAATCCATGCATGGTGCTGGTTCTCCGCAGGCACAGCGCATTATGATTTCCCGTCAGTGCAACATGGAAATGAAGAAGGAGCTTGCAAAGAAAATTGCACGCATTGATTAAGTTCGATTTCTGCTTGGCTTGTGCCAGCTGACCTCTCGATTCCCTAAGTGGACGCACGTTTGAAAGAAGGCACTCCCTGAGTGCCTTTCTTTCTATCGCTTCCCTGTCGAATCCGTTGTTTTGCACAAAAGCCATGCAGATTTCCTATCTTGGACTCCCATAGCAGCACAAGGATCATGGATATGAAAGCAAAGATTGCCGTTAAGTTTTGCGGCGGCTGTAATCCCGGATATGACCGCGGCGCAGCATATCAGCAAATCCGTTCCGCCACAGCAGACCATGCTGAACTCTCTCTCCCGACGGACGGTGTGCACTATGATGCCCTCCTCATTCTCCGCGGCTGCACAGGCTGCCCCTACCTATACGAAGAAATCCACGCAGATGCACGTATTGTGTGCATGAAGCAAGATGACATACCGGAAGTCATTGAACAAATCCGGAACTATGAAACAAAGGAATGATACACTGTGAAGAAAGTAAGAATCCTGTCAGCAGAGGAAGCTGCACAGCTTGTACAAGATGGTGACACCATTGCCACTGGCGGTTTTGTAAGCTGTGCATGCCCAGAAACCCTGTCTACTGCACTGGAGAAGCGTTTTCTGGAAACCGGACACCCGAACAATCTGACGCTGTTTTTTGCAGCCGGTCAGGGACACCGCGACGGCACTGGCGGCGACCACTATGGACACGAGGGTATGGTAAAGCGTGTTATCGGCGGCCACTGGGACCGTGCGCCTCGTCTGGGTGAACTGGCACTCAACAACAAGATTGAGGCATATAACCTGCCGCAGGGTGTTATTTCCCACATGTACCGCGATATTGCAGCCCACAACATCGGCACCATCACCCATGTTGGTCTGAAAACCTTTGCCGACCCGCGCCACGGCGGCGGCAAGCTCAACGAGTGCACCAAGGAAGACCTTGTAAAGGTCGTAAACATTGACGGTCACGAACGCCTGCTCTACAAGGCATTCCCCATTGATGTGGTATTCCTGCGCGCTTCTTATTGCGACGAATTCGGCAACTGCACCGTGCACCGCGAAATCGGTCCGCTGGACGTTACCGCAATGGCTCAGGCATGCAAGAACTCTGGCGGCCGTGTCATTGTGCAGGTTGAGAAGATTGTACAGGGCGGCTCTCTCGACCCCAAGCTGGTTGCAATCCCCGGCATTTATGTTGATTCCGTTGTGATTGGCTCCGAGGAGGAAAATATGCAGTGTCTGGGCATGCCCTATGACGGTGCACTGACTGGTGAATTCCGGATTCCGGTGGACGCAATCCCCTCCATTCCGCTCGACGCGAAGAAAATCATTGCGCGCCGTGCTGCCATGGAACTGCCAAAGGACGCAATCGTAAACCTTGGCACAGGCGCACCGGAGAAAATCGCAAATGTTGCCGCAGAGGAAGGCATTTCGGACAATATGACCCTCACCGTTGAAGCAGGCTCCATTGCCGGTGTTCCCTATGGCGGCACCCAGTTCGGCGCTGCTGCCAATGCCATGTGCATCATTCCGCACAACGTACAGTTCGACTTCTATCAGGGCGGCGGTCTTGATGTTGCTTTCTTGGGTCTTGCAGAAACCGCGCCCAACGGTGACCTCAATGTATCCAAATTCGGTACCCGTCTTGCAGGTGCTGGCGGATTTATTGATATCACCCAAAATGCAAAGAAGGTTGTATACTGCGGCACTTTTACCGCCAAGGGTCTCAAAACCGCCTGCGAGGATGGAAAGCTCGTCATCACACAGGAGGGCGCAAAGAAGAAGTTTGTGCAGCAGGTAGAACACATCACCTTCTCCGGCGACTATGCAAACGAAGTGCACCAGCCGGTTCTGTACATTACCGAACGCGCTGTCTTTGAGCTGCGTCCAGAGGGTGTAACACTCGTTGAAATCGCGCCGGGCATCGACCTGCAAACACAAGTACTCGACCAGATGGACTTCCAGCCGCAGATTGCAGACGAAGTGAAAATCATGGACGCACGCATTTTCCGCGAGGAAAAAATGGGTCTGGCTGAGTGCTAAAATTCATAGGTTTTAGCGAAATGGCGCGAATTGGTTTTCTTTCTAATATTTTGCAGTGAATTACTGATAATTTCACGGTATTTTGCACGAAAAAATTTTTAGATTTTTACCGATTTCTCTTCCATTTTCACAAACAGTTTGATAAAATTATAACGAAGTGCGGTGCACAGCCCCCGCTTCACAACGCCGAAAAGAGCGGCACAAGACCGGCTCTTTCCGAACCCCAAAAAGAAAAGGAGAGTTTCCAATGAACGTTTATATTTGCGCGGCAGCCCGTACGCCTATCGGCAGCTACGGCGGCACATTGCGTGATGTCCACTCCTCTGTACTCGGTACTGTGGCTGCAAAGGCTGCAATCGAGCGCGCCGGCATTGACAAGGACGCAATCGACGAAGTTGTATTTGGACAGGTGCTTCAGGGCGGTGTTGGTCAGAACGTAGCACGTCAGGTTTGCCTTGGTGCAGGTCTGCCAATCACAACCCCCGCAATGACCCTGAACAAGGTTTGTGGTTCTTCCATGCGCGCCATCTCTCTTGGTGCACAGATGATTCGCTCCGGCGAAGACCAGCTGCTGCTGGTTGGCGGCTGCGAATCCATGTCCGGCGCACCGTATGTTTCCCACAATATGCGCTGGGGCGCACGCATGAATGATGTGAAGATGGTTGATATGATGGTTTATGACGGCGTATTCGACGTATTCAACCAGTATCACATGGGTATCACTGCTGAAAATATTGCCGAGCAGTATGGTATCAGCCGTGAAATGCAGGACCAGATTGCTTATGACTCTCAGATGAAGGCTGCAAAGGCTGTTGCATCGGGTCGCTTCAAGGAGGAAATTGCTCCGGTTGAGGTCAAGAAAAAGAAGGAAACCATTCTTTTTGATACCGATGAGTACGTAAAGGCACAGACCACTTTGGAAGGTCTTGCAAAGCTGCGTCCGGCTTTCAAGAAGGACGGCACTGTAACCGCAGGCAACGCTTCCGGCATCAACGATGCAGGTGCTGCCATGATTATCGCTTCTGAGGATTATGTAAAGGCACACGGTCTCAAGCCGCTTGCTAAAATCCGCGCATTTGGTTCTGTTGGCTGTGACCCGTCCATCATGGGCGTAGGTCCCATCGAGTCCACCCGTCAGGCGCTCAAGCGTGCTGGTCTGACAGTTGCTGACCTGGACCTCATCGAGTCCAACGAGGCTTTCGCTGCACAGGCTGCTGCCGTAAACCGCGAGCTGGGCTTTGACATGGACAAGGTAAACGTAAACGGCGGCGCAATCGCTCTGGGTCACCCAATCGGTGCTGCTGGCTGCCGCATCAGCACCACTCTGCTGCATGAAATGGTGAAGCGTGACTGCACACTGGGTCTTGCTACCATGTGCATCGGCGGCGGTATGGGCGAAGCGCTGATTGTTGAGCGCGACGAACTGTGTAAGTAATTTTGGCGGCACAGCGGGACGGCGCTTGCCGTCCCACTCCCCCCGATTGTGACAAGGAGATAATTCAATTATGACTGACGTTTTAGTGGAAAAGAAGGGCCATGTTGCCGTTATTACCATCAACCACATGCAGGCAATGAACGCACTGTCTACGGATATGTATGCGCAGCTTGAGGAAGCATTTGATTCCGTCGAGGCGATGGACGATGTTTATGCCGTTGTTTTGACCGGTTCTTCTATGGTAAATAAGAAGGGTAAAACCGTTCATTCCTTTGTTGCAGGCGCTGACATCTCTCAGATGTCCACCATGACCGTGATGGAAGGCAAGGCCTTCGGCAACGACAGCAACCGCGTTTGCCGCAAGATTGAACACTTCAAGCGCCCTGTAATCGCTGCCATCAACGGCTTCTGTCTGGGCGGCGGCTGCGAGCTTGCAATGTCCTGCGATATTCGTCTGGCATCTGATAACGCTCTGTTTGGTCAGCCCGAGGTGGGTCTTGGCATCACCCCCGGCTGCGGCGGCACGCAGCGTCTTGCACGCATCGTAGGATTGGGCAAGGCAAAGGAAATGCTCTACACAGCGCGCGGCAATTACAGCGCACAGGCTGCACTGGATATGGGTCTTGTAAACTATGTTTATCCGCTTGACCAGCTCATGGACGAGGCAATGAAGCTTGCAGAGGAAATTGCTGCACAGGCTCCAATTGCTGTGGCTCTGACCAAGGAAGCTGTCAATGTTGGCATGCAGATGGATTTGGATTCTGCTCTGAAGCTTGAGGGTAACTGCTTCGGCGAGTGCTTCGCAACCGAGGACCAGAAATATGGCATGGCTTACTTCCTGGACAAAAACCGCGACAAGCCTGCAAAGGAATTCCAGAACAAGTAAGTTTTTTGAAATCGTGGCTACCATAATCCCACTGATTTCAGAGGGCAGGTAGTTCACATCAGCATTTTTTAGAGGAGAGAGTAAAATTATGAAGGTTTGCGTATTTGGCGCCGGCAACATGGGCGCACGTATTGCAGAAGTATTTCTGACCCACGACCACGAGGTTACTCTGCTCGATATCAAGGAGCAGTTTGTTGAGGGCGGCGTAAAGCGTATTCAAGGCGATTTGGAATTCCTTGTCAAAAAGGAAAAAATGACCGCAGAGCGCAAAGATGCTCTGCTCGGCAGCCTCAAGACCTCTGTTGACCGCAGTGCAGCAAAAGATGCCGATTTTGTCATCGAAGTCATTCTGGAGAACATGGAGCTCAAGAAGGAACTGCTCAAGGAGCTGGATACCATTTGTCCGGCACATACCATCTTTGCTTCCAACACCTCTGCACTTTCGATTACCGAGATGGCTGCCTGCATTCCGCACCGCTCTGACAAGTTCATTGGCTGCCACTTCTTCAATCCGGCTCAAATCATGAAGCTTGTCGAGGTAACCCGCGCAATGCAGACCTCAGATGAAACCTTCAACTTTGCATTTGACCTGATGACCAAGCTTGATAAAACTCCGGTCGCTGTACATGAAGGTCCTGGCTTTGTTGTAAACCGTATCCTGATTCCGATGATGAACGAAGCAATCGGCATCTATGCCGACGGTCTTGCTTCTCCAAGCGACATTGATATTGCAATGCAGAACGGCGCGGGCATGAAGTCCGGTCCGCTGCACACAGCTGACCTCGTTGGTCATGATGTAAACCTTGCAATCATGGAAACCCTGTACCGCGAAACTGGTGACCCGAAATACCGCCCGCACCCGCTGCTCCGCAAGATGGTTCGTGCTGGCTGGCTGGGTCAAAAGACTGGCAAGGGCTTCTTCACCTATGACAAGCCCTTCGGCAAGGAAGTTCCCGGCGGTGACTTGACCGTTCGCTAATTTCAAAAACTCTCCATTTTTTATAGGCTGTATGTACGCATACAGCAAAGAAAAGTATGCAGTGCCAAAAATTTGGCACTGCATACTTTTTTTGAAAGCAGGCTCCTATGGCTTCCACTATCCCACACCAAAGAACAGACGCACAAAAAACGCAGAGAGCACAAACGCGGTCAAATCTCCAATGAGCGCAGCCGGAACCGCATAACGGGTATCCCGCAGCCCCAAGCTGCCCGCATAGAGACTGATGGTGTAGACGCTGGTTTCAGATGCCCCAAGCATCACCGCCGCCACACGTCCGGCATAACTGTCTACCCCCGCACGGCGCATGACCTCTGTTCCCAGCGCCAATCCCCCGCTTCCGCTGATTGGTTTCAATAGAACAAGCGCCGCACAGTCAGGCGGAATCCCCAGCACAGCAAGCACAGGGCGCATGAGTTCCCCCAACCCGTCTATGACTCCCGACGCACGCAGCATCGAAACTGCTGTCAACATTCCGATGAGAGTGGGCGCAATGGCAAGAGCAGTCTGTGCACCCTTTTTTGCTCCAGTGAGAAAGGTTTGAAATACATCTGCCCCCTGTCTATACGCAAAAAAAGAAATCCCTGCCAAAATAACGGGTACAATCCAGTTTCCCATTCCCGATACGCTCCTTTTTATATTTTGTCAGGGAAAAATCGACGCAGCACATACGCAGCCGTCAAGGCAGCAATCACCGAGCCAATCGACGCGCCCCATACCGCCGGCATGATATCAAATGGCATCGATGCGCCAAGCCCTGTCCGCACTGCTGCAATCGTTGAGGGAATGAGCTGAATTGAGGTCGTATTCAAAATAATGAGCATGAGCACACGGTTCGGACTTCCGCGCCTGCCAGCCGTTTCATATAAGCGGTCTGCCGCCCGCAGTCCGAGCGGAGTTGCCGCGTTGGAAAGCCCCAGAAGATTTGCTGTAATATTGGAGCTGACCAGCTCCATGCTTTGGGAATCCCGTCCAGCAGCTCCAAAAATACATCGCAGCAGGGGCTGCATGGCATGCGCGATTTTTTGCCCCAATCCAGAAGCGGAAACCAGCTCCATGATGCCCGACCAAAACATCATAAGCCCTATCATTTCTATGAGCAGCCCGACCGCCTGCCCTGCTCCCTGTGCTGCCGCCTGCGACACCGCACCCATCTGCCCAAAAAGCGCACCACCTACACAGGCAATCACCAAAAATCCCACCCAAATCTTTGATAACACGTTATCCACGCCCTCCTTCTGCTTCTGTGTGCTCCAACGTGCCCGCTCGCAGACTATATTCTTCCTGTTCATGAGCCGCACGATATTTTTCTCGGGTGGCAAGTCCGCCGCGAATATGCCGCTCACTTTTATTGCGCCCTAAAACGGCTTGCACTTGCAAATATAGCACGCCATTGAGCCGTTTGAGCCGTGTTGTAATGTCCTTATGTACCGTCGATTTACTGACGCCGAATTTCTTTGCCGCCTGCCGCACAGTGGCGCCCTCCTCCACGATATAATGTGCCAAGCGTATCGCCCGTTCTTCCGGCAAGCCTTTCATATCAAAACCCCTCCATATCCTTCTGATACTCTAAACCTATGCACAGGCTTTGCGATTTAGGACAAACATTTTTCTTTTTTGGGAGCATCTCAGCAGGCAGGAATTCTTTTAGACGTACTGCGCATCTATTTTCACGCATTGACAAAAAGCGCTGATGCTGTAAAATAACAGCATAGAGTAAACGATGGTCTGACCCTTACAGAACGCATCGCACAGCGTTCCATGTTCCAACCGAAGGAGGTTTTCCTATATGAACGGCATCAAAAATTTTTTTATGGCACTGACACCGCTCTTTCTATACCGTATCGTAAACACCTTTTGTATCATGTTCTTTATCACATACGTCTCCCCACCCACTCTGAATGAGGTAGAAACACTTTTGTCTCCCCATCATTATTTTCAGCTCGACTCTCTGTTCTGTATCATCATGCTGGTTCTTTTTGGTATTTGGCTGCTTCGGATTCAAAAATATAGCTCCAGCACGGCTTTCACAGTTCCAAAAGAACCACATCTCTGGGCAAAAATTCCAATCCTTACTCTCGGCATGAACGGAATTTCCTCTTTATGGTTTATCCTCATTGCACTATTCCTGCAATCTGTTCCACTGATTGCCGATAGTATGGAGAGCTTTGACAATACTTGGGGTTCGATTGATTCGGTGCCGTATTTCTGGCTGCTGCTCTCGGTTGTGCTGGTCGGTCCCATCGTAGAGGAGCTGCTGTTTCGCGGCATTATGTTTCACTATCTCGAAAAAATAAAAACAGGCTGGTTCCCCATTGTATTCTCTGGCATTGCCTTCGGCGTGTGGCACGGTGAGCCGGTACAGGTGGTCTATGCCGCACTCCTTGGAATCCTTCTGGGCATCGTCTATGCAAGAGTCCGGAACCTCAAAATCCCCATCATACTGCATATCCTCAATAATTTCCTGTCCACCCTTCCCAACGGACTGAATACGGATTTTATGCAAAATATAATCTTTTACACCTCTCTGCTCATGATTTTCCCCACTGTTTATCTGGTGGCACGTATGGTGCGGGAGCTGCCTAAGCCAACGACTGAATCAGAGTCTTTCTGACCTGACAGGATTTTTCCGCAAACAGCTGAGACCGTCGAAAATCCATGGGTTTTCAACGGTCTCTTTCTTTTCTCGCTGCATCAGGGTGTGATTGCCACCTTCATGACATGTTCACGCCTGTTTTCAAAAATATCATACGCCTTTTCAATATCTGCCAGTGCAAAGGTATGCGTAATCATCGGTGTGGTATCCAACTTGCCGTCCGCAATCAAAGACAGAATTTCTGCACAGTCACAGCCATCTACACCACCGGTCTGAAAGGTCAGATTCTTGCCGTACATCTCCGGCAAGGGCAAAACTTGTGGCTGGTCATACAATGCCACAATTGTAACAACTGCATTGGGGCGGGCACACTCCCACGCCATGCGGAATGTATGTGCCGTGCCTGCCACCTCCAACACCACATCAGCGCCGCCATGTGCGCTATGCTCCATGACAAACTGCTTGCAGCCTTCCGGCTCTGTCACCAGCACCTCCGGATAATGCTCTCTTACAAATTGCAGCCGCTCAGGGTCTTTCTCACAGACAATGATTTGCTTGGGTGTATGCAGCATTGCACAGAGCAGCGTACAAATACCGGTTGGACCTGCACCGAGAATCAGCACAGTATCCTGCTCGGTGATTTTGGAAATGCGTGCCGCCCAAAATCCTGTTGCCAAGATATCTCCCACAAACAACGCTTGTGCATCTGATACCGAATCGGGAATACGATTCAAGCCCTGTTCTGCATAGGGAACGCGCACAAATGCAGCCTGTCCCCCATCAATTCGGCAGCCCAGTGCCCAGCCGCCCTGTGCATCGGTACAGTTGTTGACAAACCCCCGCTGACAGAAAAAACAGGTGCCGCAAAAGGTTTCTACATTGACGGTCACACGGTCTCCCACGCGAACGGTCGTGACAGCATCTCCGACAGCCTCCACGACACCTACCATCTCATGCCCCACAGTAACTCCCAAAACTGCACGCGGCACCGAACCATGCTTAATATGCAGGTCACTTGTGCAGATGCTGCTCAACGTGACCCGCACGATTGCATCTCTTGGGTCGATGATTTCAGGCTTTGGCTTGTCCAGCAATGCAAATTGTCCCCGCTTTTGATAGGTATAGGCTAACATCAAACCCCCTCCTCTATCATACTCCTATTATATCGCACGGCCGAGGAAAATCCAAGTGCTTGCACCGCATCTTCACGACTCAAAAAAATACAGGGACTGTCGCAAACCGCTTCAGTCCCTGTTCTTCTGGTTACAGCATACCGTCCTTCAAAATATGGTGGTCACGCAACAGCTTTTCCACGACTGTTCCCTGAATTGCCTTCAAAATCGGCTTTTTCACCAAGTTCAGCGGTCCGGGAAGCTCAATTTCCAGCGGTGATTTGCCGTCCATCAGACATACGGAGCTTTTCAAAAGCTCACGCACATCATAGACACTCGCCCAAACCTCTGGTACGCCGCGGTCTACGCCAAGCAGTCCATAGACAGCCTCCATTGCCGTGCGCACCGAGTATTCCGTCGTAAACACTGTATCTCGCGGCGTTTCCGCAAATTGTCCCAAAAAGGCAAAGTTTACACAGCCGTCCGGAATGACATCGGGACGGTCCCCTTTTGCACGCGGCATGAAGAATGCCGTGATATAGGGCATCATGGTCGGCACACAAACCGCGCTGTGCTCTGCAAGCTCCGGAATCTGTTCCACAGGCACACCGATATGATACAGCCATTCTTCCGTGATTTCCTTGCCCGTGCACGCCTTCATTGGCTTCTTGACATAATCGCCCGGCACGTCTGTAAACAGTCCGTAAACCCAAACACAGACCTTGCCTGGCTCCTGCGCTCGAAACTGTCCCTGTCGATTGATGGTCCAGCTCAGCAGCCATTTGGAATCCTGACAGCTCACAATTCCACCTGTTACCACCTGTCCGCTTGTTGGGTCACGCTTACAAATCTTGGTGATATAGGGGAGAATTTTGTCATCGAGCGTGGTGATGGTGGCGGATTCCCAATTGGTCTTTTCCACATTGGAACAGAATTTTTCCGGATTTCCAAATGCCGAATCCTGTTTGGCGATATTCTTCCAAAGCTGCCAGCAGCCGCTGGTGCGTACCTCTGCCTCTCCACTTGGGGCATGGTTCTGGTCTCCGTAAATCGTGCCTTCGGTACAACTGCCATTGGTCACAAAGACCAAATCCTTTTCGGTCAGTGAGATGGTCTGTTCCTCGCCGTCTACCTTGCACACAAGCGATACTGCCACCTTTTTTCCGTCTCTCTTTTCGAAAAGCACATTGGTAACCTCTGTGCGGAAACGGAAATCCACACCGGCATCTTCCAGATATTTCTGCATGGGCAGAATCAGGGATTCATACTGGTTGTAACGCGTAAATTTCAGCGCACTGAAGTCCGGCAAACCTGCAATATGATGGAGGAAACGCTGGAAATACAGCTTCATTTCCAATGCACTGTGCCAGTTCTCAAAGGCAAACATGGTTCTCCAGTACAGCCAGAATGTGGAATCAAACACCTCATCATCAAATACATCTTCAATGGTCTTGTCGTAAAGGTCCTCATCTCTGGTCATAAAGAGTTTGACAATCTGCATACACGCTTTTTGACTGAGATTGAACCTGCCATCGGTGTGGGCATCTTGTCCACGGTTGACGGTTGCCCGACAAAGTGAATAGTTTGGGTCATGCTTATTGAGCCAATAGAACTCATCGAGCACCGAAGCCCCCTCGATTTCCAGAGAGGGGATACTGTGAAACAAATCCCACAAACATTCAAAATGGTTTTCCATTTCTCTGCCGCCGCGCATGATATAGCCACGGCTGGAATCATAGATGCCGTCACACGCACCGCCCGCAATATCCATTGTCTCTAAAATATGAATGTGAGAGCCTTTCATTTGGCCATCTCGAACCAGAAAGCAAGCTGCCGCAAGAGATGCCAGTCCGCTTCCTACGATATAGGCACTTTTTTCGTCGACCCCCTCCGGCTTTTCCGGTCTTGCAAATGCCTCATAATTACCATTGGTATAATAGATACCCTTGCTGTTTTTTTCGTGTGCGCCAAGCTCTGTATTGCGATATGTGAGGGTTTCCTGTGGCTTTTGACTGCTTGCATCATGCTTTTCCAGTTTCTTCTTCGCCAAAACTGCTGCCGCACCTGCGCCGGCAAGCCCTGCTGCGGCCACTGTCAGCCGAATGAGATTTTTTGCCATATCCATAACCACCTTTCCGGTTTTTTCTGTTTTGCCATGGCTTTATCCTATCGCGTTTTTTGCAATGACGCCATTTACAAAAACGAAAATTTGAGAGATTTTTTGTCAGTTTTCCTGTTTTGTAAACCCGTCACATGGTATGACCTTCCATGCACTACGGTCATGGGAACATCAAACACCATCAGGATACCCCAATTTCTTCGGTGTTACCCTCGTTTTGCACAAATTTTTGATTTTATTTTTCCAATGAAAACGTGCGTGCCGGCTCATCATAATGCTCGTTTGGAATCCAGTAGGCAGAGCAATCCGTCAGATTGTAAACCACGCTATGTACAGTACAGCCATTGCTGTCATCATTTTTCCAGCCTCTTCTTCCCACAATGCTTAAAATATCCATGGCACCCTGCTCATCTTTCACGATACCATCGGTCTTTGCAAGCTCTGCATACAGTCTGTCATAGCGGTCGGCACCCTTCTTGTCCGATGCTGGAGCATCTTCATAATAATTCGGCTGAATGACAAAATTTGTCACCACCTGATACGCCGCTTGTCCTTCGATTGGTCCAATGTGTGCATCGGAATCCTGATAAGTTACCACAAGCTCTCTCTTTGCGCCGTCATTATCGGTTGCATCTGTCCCTGCAACCCATTCCAAAATTGCGCTTTTTCCGCTTGCATCTGCCACCATGTAATGATACGAAGTCTTTGCCGAATCATGCAGGTCATACGCAGAAGCAATTTCAACGGCTTCCTCTACGGTATCTGCATAATCGAGAATCAAGCGTAGCAACGTCGTGGAGGTAAAATCCGGTCTTTGTGTGTCCTGATTGGTGGGAACCGTCTGCGCTCCGCCCTGATAGGTCATGTAAATTCCACAGCTGACCCCTGCATCATTGATGCCGTCCAGCGGGATATAGGGTGCCGCAAGCGCCGTGATTTTATCCATCAAATGATCTGGATTTTTGTTCACGTCTAAGCCTAGGAACTGCAAATCGGTCGTGGAAATTGTCGCATGACGTCCCTCCGATGCCTCGGTAAACACAATACAGGTATTGGTCTTGGAGAAGTCATAGTTGCGTGCAAACAAGGCATCTCCCGCCTCCGTTCTCGCTGTAAACGATGAGCAGGCAATTTCCGGATCGGTAATGTGAATTTTCAAAAACCCTTTGGTGATTTTATGGGTAATGAAATCAATCAGCTCGCTGTCGCTTTTGACACCGCCCTGTGCCATAAAATCGTCCAGATAAAAACCCCCCTTGACCCGCATGGTATAAACCGCCCCATCTTCATGGGCATCGTCACGGTCTCTGAGCATCTCTATGCTCGCCACCGTCGCGATTTCATTGTGCCAAATGGCATAAACGGTTCCGGCAAAGACAAGCACCAGCAGCAAAATACCTGCTCCTATCCAAGCAGCAATCCTTTTTCCCTTTGATTTTTTGTTTTGTTCCATGGTAATCGGTCCTCTATTCTATCATTTTCTCTGTACGCTCTTTGTGCAGTCCATATTGTGCAGCCCACATCATTTGATTTGCATATCAAATGATATCAGTAAAAAAATGGCAGCGTGCAGCCTGTTTGATATGTTACCACGCCCCTGCCCATTCGTCAAGAATTTCTGCAAGCTGATTGCAGCCCCGCTCGCCTGTGGGAGCTGATGCTGTGCAAAGTGTGCAGAACAAACAATGCCCGAAACCGAACAGAAGCGGTTCCGAGCATTGTGTCACGTCACATACATGCTGTACGCTTTGGGATATGCTATCCCCCTTTTTCCTGTGCCAGCGTATCCATTCGTTTTTGCAGCAGCCCATTCATACATCTTGCATACACATACGCAGAAATAGCGGCGCTGATGAAATCCACGACCGGCTCTGCAAAGAACACATTTTCAATGCCCCAAATCAGCGGAAATACAATCATGCAGGCAAAATACAATACCTTTCTCAGGGTAGAAAGGGTGATGGCATATTTGACTGCCGAAAGTCCAGTAAAGCCGTCTACAATGGTATACTGTAAAGCAAGCGGTAAAATCATAATGGTCAGAATCTTAATGATTTTGATGGATAGATTCATGTAAAAGGCTTCATTGGTAAAAAGACGCACAAAGTATGGAGAAATTGTATGCGCAGCCAGCATCATGATTGTGCTGAATACCAGACAGACAATGAGTGTTTTCTTTTGTCCGTCCTTCACGCGGTCCATCTGTCCGGCACCATAGTTAAATCCCAGAATGGGCTGCGTTGCACCGGTCATGCCGCTCAGCGGCAGCGTAATCATCAAAAAGAAGCTCTGCGCGATGGTATTGCAGGTAACCAGTTGGTCGCCATATCCCGGACCTCCATACCGTTGCAATACCATGTTGGTGGCAATAATCAAGCCGCTGTCCAATGCCACAATGATAAAGGGTGACATACCAATGACCAGCACACGCGCCATCAGACGGATATCATACGCCCCAAAGGTAATGCGCACCGGCGGCCGCTTTCCAAACAAAAAGAGCAGCACAATTGCACAGGACGCCATCTGTGCAATCACGGTTGCAATCGCCGCTCCGGCAACTCCCAGATCAAACCCAAAAATAAACACTGGGTCCAGTATGATGTTGGTAATTGCTCCAACCACAACGGAAAACATCGCCATTTTGGAAAATCCCTGACAAATGACAAACACATTCATGCCCATGGAGATGATTGCAAACACACTCCCCGCAGCATAAATCGTCATATAGGTATTGGCATAATGGAATGTTGCTTCACTTGCCCCAAAAAGCATCAGAAGCGGCTGACGGAATACAATCATCAATAGCGTGATTGCAACCCCCATCAGAACCATCATCAAAAAACAGTTTGCCATGATGCGGTGGGCTTCGTCCAAATCTTCTTCCCCCATGCGAATACTCATCAGCGGAGAGCCGCCAATTCCTACCCAAATCGAAAACGAGGTAATCAGCGTCACGACGGGGCCGCAAATGCCGACCCCCGCCAGTGCAACTGCTCCGATTTCCGGAATATTCCCGATAAAAATACGGTCTACAATGCTGTACAGCACGTTGATAAACTGTGCCAGCATGGCGGGTATCGTCAGCCGCAATACCAGCCCCCACATGGCATCATTTCTTAAATCATTTTCCTTACGCATCTCGCTCCAGCTCCCCCTTCACCGATTGCTGTTTACTACAAAATAGCATATTTCTTTGTGAGATTCCATATCTTTTTCTGATTTTTTCATTTAGTCTCATATTCTCTATTTTTTCAATAAACAATTCTACTGAACACGCCATGTTTTTCGGCATATTCTATAAATTCTCCGCGTTCTATCCACGTGTCCCATTGGTACGCATAACAGGTGAAAAAAGCGTTATCTATACATTTTTTCAGCCAAATTTTCATTTTATCTTTCGTTATCCCCTTGTATATAGACAAAAATCAGACTTTTCCTTAACTTTTCTTTCGATATGTCGATGATATCAATAACAGCTGTATCCAAAATAGGAAAGAAGGAGATGAAAGTATGCATATATCCATGATTGGTTCCATCAACACATATCTCAGAACCCTGAAAATGCACCAAACATGGACGGAACGTCAGCAAAACGGCGACCCCACCGGAAAGGCGCAGTCTCTGGACGAATGGATTCAGGAGCGCACACATGAAAAACGTGGGATTCGTTATGTCGAGCCGCCTGAAGCCCCGCCGGATTTGGATTTGCAATCCATTCAAACAAAGGTTTCCAATGGCAAAAAGCTGACCCCCGCCGAAAAGGACTATCTGCAAAAGCACGACCCCGAAACGCTGGAAAAAGCGCGTGAAATTGAACGCACACGCGAGAACTTCAAGAAAGCGCTGCGGCGCTGCCGCACCAAGGAAGATGTGGAGCGTCTGCGTATGACACAGCTCAGCTCGTCTATGACCACGCTCAACGCCGTGCAAAACAATCCCAATATCCCTTTGAGCAAAAAACTGGAGGTTGCCTTGCAGGAGCAGGGAAAGGTCAATGCCACAGAGGGAGAAATTCGCCAATACGTCAAGGAAGGACAGTACGCAAAGCTGCCCACCGAAGCCGAAAAGCTTCAGGCAGAGCAGCAAGAGCTGGAACAGCACCTGCCGGAACATTCAGAAAAACCGTCGCAGACCGAATCTCCCGACGTGCCTTCGGAATCTCAGCAAAACCCGTCTGCCACACAGCCTGAAGCACCCGAATCGCCGGAAGCGCCCAAAATTGAGGTCGAAAGCCCCGAACAGCGTAAGGTTCGGCGAGCCAAAGCCAAGGCTGCCTATGGACAAACTGCTGTCATGGCAGAGAGCACAATGCCGGTTTTTGATTCCGGCACAATTCAGCTTGATACCAAGGGCTAAGGAACTGCGCACTTCCCCCAATCCCCACAAAAAGAACAGCGTGTTGACCCGTTCTCTACGGTCAACACGCTGTTTTATTCTTTCACCAATAAAATTTGTAAGCGATGAGACAGCCCCTTATTCGGCGGTATCATTCGACCATTTCAGCAAATCCAGCACATGGAAAATCAAACTCAGCACCATGGCAACGATTGCCGCCAGCACCATACCCTTGAGCTGTACATCGCCAATATTGACCGATACGCCAGACAGACCCACAACAAAAATCACGGAGGTCAACACCATATTGCGGTTACGGCTGTAATCCACATGATGATCGACCAGAACACGCAGCCCGGAAGTGCCAATCATGCCATAGAGCAAGAACGAAATCCCACCAATGACAGCGCCCGGAATGGTCTGAATGAGCGCGGTGAGTGGTCCGACGAACGAACAGATGATGGAGATGATGGCAGCACCCGCAATCACGCGCACAGAATACACGCGCGTCATTGCCATGACACCAATATTTTCACCATAGGTTGTCGTTGGCACAGAGCCAATCAAACCGGAAATCATCGTCGAAAAATTATCAGCAAATAGAGAACGGTGCAAGCCCGGCTCCTTCATCAGGTCACGCCCGATAATCTGACCGGTCACGATTTGATGCCCAATATGCTCAGAAGCGATGACCAGAATGACAGGCAAGAGCACCATAATCGCCTCCGGCTTGAACTTTGCCATCTGAAAATGGGGCATCTGCAAGAAATTCTGTGTCAATGCACCCATGACATCTGCCGTTGTGACCACGCCGACTGCCAGTGCAGCGGCATAGCCTGCCAGAATCGCAATCAGAATGGGAATCACAGACAAAAAACCACGGAACAGCACATTACCAAAAACGGCAACTCCCAATGTAACCAAAAATACCAAGACATTTTGCGGAACAATCGTGTCTCCCAAAAGCCCTGCGGTATTGGCAGCACTTCCGGCAAGCTCCAAGCCAATCAGCGCCACAACCGGCCCCATCGCAGCCGGCGGTAAAACAATATCAATCCAACTTGTACCAAACCGATAGACAATCAGAGCCAGTATACAGCCAATGGCACCTACGGCAACAAAGCCGCCCAATGCATATTCGTATCCCCAATTTTGAATGACAATGCCTGCCGGTGCTAAAAACGCGAACGACGAGCCTAGATATGCCGGTGCCTTGCCCCTGGTAATGGCAATGAACAGCAAGGTTCCGACACCGTTCATAAACAGCACGATTGCCGGACTGATGCCGAACAGAAACGGCACAAGCACAGAAGCGCCGAACATGGCGAACATGTGCTGAATGGACAGCGGCACAAGCAGACGCGCTGGCACCTTGTCCTCGACCTGAATGATTTGCTTTGACTGCATTTTTTTACCTCTTCCTTTTTGAATTGGCAAAGTCCCCCCTGCCTGCGAGCCTGCTGTTTCCTCTGGCATAGCTGGTATTCTAAACTTCTGCCGCCATACCTTCTTTTTTTCAGGAATCATAAACTCTCCAAGCTAGTATAGCATTTTTTACAACAAAATAAAAGAAAAAAAGAGTAGATATCTGCAAATTTCTATCCCATCTTTCTTTTGTCCGGATTGTCTGCGCGCTGCTGCGTCTCCTTCCAGCGGTACAGATTTTCCGTGTTCTCTCCACAAGCAAAAAGTGAGGTGTCCTTCCTCACTTTCCACAAATTGATTGGCGATTTTCGTCTGCTATCTTACTTTTTATCCCGCCCAAATGCCAGATAGGTAAATTCCTCTCGATACGATGCCTGCGCCTGTGCCTTTGTTGGCACATCAATAAACTCATATACATACTTTTCCCCGAAAAGCGGCTCTGTCAATCGTTCAATCCATTTTTTCAGCGTTTCCAAGGCAAGAGGCTTATACTCGCGCACAAACAGAATGGCGTAATCCGGTGCAGCAACCGGAGCCTTTGCGTCAAAAATCGTCTTTCCCTCTGCAAACGGCTGATTGCAAAATTCCAGACGCGGGAAAAATGCCGGATAATACAAAGAGCCGACAAAATAATCCAGCTTTCCTGTTTTCAGCGCTTCTACTTTTTGCTCAAATACCGGATAATCTGGATTCTCCCGTTCCATATATTCGTCTGCATCCATCATATTTTGAAGGGCAGGCAGATTATAAAAATCAAAATGAAAGAAAAGGTCCTCCCCTTCCTTGTCATTGGTTATGCTAAACTCCACGCTGTCTGGCTTATCCTGCTCCAAAAGCTGATAGGTTGCCCACCAATAATCCCAATGTCGAATATGAATATACTTGGTCTTTGTCTGCATAAGGTCTTCTCCTTTCCAAAGTTCATCGTCTCTCCATTGTTATCTCTATTTTAGCATAAAATCCTGTCCTTGAATAGCACCTTTCTATGAATTTCATACAAGAACGCGGGAAACAGACAAAATCCCAATTGCAGTTCTCTCCAAACGGAACAAGCGTGTGAAATCCTGCACACAAAAAAGGAGTGCTGCCGAAACAGCACTCCTGCATTTTTCGTTTTCTCCGCACATTCGCCGCACAGCGGGATTGGCACAGAGCATCACACGAAACCGCGAATCATTAAAAATCAACCGCAGTATCATAATAGCAGCATTTGAGCAGCTTTTCCATTTCCTCTTGGGTTGGCTGACGCGGATTGGAGCCGGTGCAGGCATCTGCAATGGCATTCTTGGCAATCTCTGGCAGACGTGCAAGGAATATCTCCTCTGAAACAAATCCCTGCTCTGCCGGACAGCCATCTGCACCATAGTGCTGGATACACTGCGGGATATTGAGTGCATCATTCATCTTACGCAAATGCGCCACAAGCAGCTGCACCTTTTCCGCAGTGTCTGCACCGCCCAATCCCATATAATCCGCAATCTCTGCATACCGAGCAGCCGCGTCCTCATTCTTTGCATTGTATGCAATCACCTTCGGCAGATACATCGCATTTGCCGCACCATGTACGATATGTGCGCCCTGATCCTCAAAAACAGCGCCCGTCTTATGCGCCATCGAATGTACAATGCCCAAAAGTGCATTGGAGAATGCCATACCGGCCAGACACTGTGCATTGTGCATGCTTGTGCGTTTCTCCATATCCCCCTCGTAGGAGCCAACCAAATCGCGCTGAATCATCTTGATTGCAAAGATTGCGAGCGGGTCTGTATAATCACAATGCATGGTGGATACATACGCCTCGATTGCATGGGTCATCGCGTCCATGCCGGTATGAGCAACCAGCTTCTTCGGCATGGTTTCTGCCAATTCCGAATCCACGATTGCAACATCTGGCGTAATTTCAAAGTCTGCCAGCGGATATTTAATCCCCTTCTGGTAATCCGTAATGACAGAAAACGCGGTAACCTCGGTCGCAGTACCAGAGGTAGAGGGAATTGCACAGAAATGCGCCTTCTTGCGCAGCTTTGGCAGACCAAACACCTTAATCATATCCTCAAATGCAATCTCCGGATACTCATACTTAATCCACATTGCCTTTGCTGCATCAATAGGAGAGCCGCCGCCCATTGCTACAATCCAGTCCGGCTCAAACCGCAGCATTGCCTGTGCACCACGCATCACGGTATCCACAGACGGGTCCGGCTCAATGCCCTCAAACACCTCGACTTCCATACCAGCTTCCTGTAAATAGGAAACTGCCTTATCCAGAAAGCCAAACTTCCTCATGGAGCTTCCACCCACGCAAATCATTGCGCGCTTGCCTTCAAATGTTTTCAGAGTCTCCAATGTACCCTTTCCATGATACACGTCTCTTGGCAAAGTGAATCTTCCCATTGTTCCATCCTCCATATTGATTGCATAATAGATAAATTATCTACAAAGTAACCATAAAATCGGAGCAAGCCAGATATTTTTCCGCTTCATCGAAAACAAATATCGGACACTCCTGCAAAGATTGTTACTTTTATATCAATTATAGTTTTCCCATCACAAAAAGTCAATGCTTTCTATCAAATATTTCCGCTCCCTCTCTGCCTGACAGACAGATTTCAGATGTCGGCTTCTTGCACAAACACCATTCCGCAGTAAATAAATATCCCCCGGCAAAGCCGGGGGTATTTCACATGCGGGCAAAGCCCTCTGATCCTCGCGGACACGTCAAACGTGTAATACGATCTGCCAGCC
>JAGZIN010000030.1 GCA_018366195.1 Butyricicoccus pullicaecorum
TACTTCTGGGTTTCATTCCAAAAGAATTTCAGGTTCGTTTTTCAAGCTTTTCGTTGTTTAATTTACAAGGTACAATTCTTGCTCTTACCTTTCGGTAAATTAGCTTATATAGGATACCATATTTTGAATATTATGTCAAGATTTTTTTCAATTCATCGAATAATCGATAAATTTTGTATCAAATCTTGATTATATTCTGGTTTCTATGGGCTGTCCTTCAGAACAGCTTATATAGAATATCATATTTATGGTATCTCGTCAATATTTTTCTATCATTTTTTTGAAAATATTTTTTCTCTGTTCCACGCCGTCATAGAAACATGCGACGATTGTAAAATTGCCTTCTGAAGCGCCCTAAATATAACATAATGAACATTATGTTAGTTTTAGTTTGCGCACCTTCTTCAAATATCCTACTTATTTTTTAATTTTTTTACAAAAATAGATTATTCTTGCGCAAATTTAACATAACGTAGTATACTATTATATCATAGAATCAGGAGATGATCGCTTGAATATCGTACAACCCATCCGAAATCCTGCGCAAATTGATGCCATGAAACGCGTTCTGCTTCGGCAAAATCCACGTAACTATTTTTTATTCTTACTCGGTATCAATATCGGTCTTCGTATCAGCGATTTAATCCCGTTGCAGGTAAAGGACTTACAAGGTTCTCACATCGTCATTCAGGAAATGAAAACCGGAAAACAGAAACGTTTTTTTATCAATAATCAATTGCGTTCTGAAATCAATGCCTACACAGCAAACAGCGCCCCTGATGACTATATCTTTCCCAGTCAAAAGGGCGGATATATCAGCCGAATACAAGCCTACAACATCTTAAATACGGCTGCCAGAGAAGTCGGACTTCAACAAATCGGCACACATACCATGCGGAAAACCTTTGGTTACTTTCATTACAAGCGCTATAAAGATGTTGCTTTACTGCAAACGCTATTCGGACATGCAGCCCCCTCTATTACCCTGCGATATATCGGAATTACGCAAGATGAGATTGATGATACGCTTGCAGACTTCTTCTTATGATGCCTGTCTTTCTTTTTTTCTCAATTTCTTCTTGTTTTCCCCCGAAATCCGGCTTAATATAATATGAGATTTGCTCAATGGATATTAGATAGGAGATGGTATATTTGAGATTAAAAAAATCTTACGAAATAGATATGTGCAATGGTCCATTGCTTGGACGTATCCTGCTATTCTCCTTTCCGCTTATCTGTTCCGGCGTATTACAGCTTTTATTCAATGCAGCCGATATTATTATTGTTGGCCGTGCAACCGGCAGTCAATCTATGGCGGCAGTTGGCGCAACCACCTCTCTCATCAGCTTATTGGTCAATTTCTTTATTGGTATCTCTGTTGGAGCCAATGTACTCATTGCCCGATTCTGTGGTGGGCATGAATATCAAGACGCACAGGAAACCGTACAGACTTCTTTGGTCACTGCACTGGCTGGCGGTTGTCTGCTAAGCATCATTGGAATCGCCGGTGCACAGATGATGCTGGAATGGATGGATACCCCCTCTGATGTACTGCAAGAAGCAGTTCTCTATATGCGCATCTATTTTCTTGGGATTCCTGCTACCCTGCTATATAACTTTGGTGCAGCAATCCTGCGTGCAGTTGGGGATACACGCAGACCATTATACTTCCTGCTTTTCTCCGGCGCTGCGAATATCGCTTGTGATTTGCTCTTTATTGTTTCTTGGAACTGGGGTGTTGCAGGTGCTGCTGCCGCAACTGTCATTGCACAGATTGTTTCTGCCATACTGATTCTTTATTGTCTGACACAGGCAGATGGTATGTGTCATGTAAATTTGCGCAGAATTCATTTTTATTCTGATAAATTTATACGTATGATGCAGGTCGGTCTTCCTGCCGGACTCCAAAGCGTAATCTTTAATATTTCTAATGTGTTGATTCAGTCCTCCATCAACTCTTTTGGTGCAACTGTTGTCGCAGGAAATACAGCCGCCTCGAATATTGAAAGCTTTGTATATACTTCTATGAATGCGATTTATCAGACTGCTTTGAGCTTTACGAGCCAAAACTTTGGGGCACGGAAATTCCATCGTGTAAATCGTATCCTCCTCCAATGTCTAATCCTTGTTTTTGTTCTTGGCTTGGTCTTAGGGAATGGTGCTTATCTGCTCGGAAAACCTTTATTATCCATCTACACCAATGAATCAGATGTCATTGCCTACGGATTGAACCGCCTTTCTGTCATATCCATTGCCTATTGCATTTGCGGACTCATGGACGTGTTTGCAGGTACCATTCGTGGGCTTGGCTATTCCATCTTACCCATGCTCGTTTCGCTTGTGGGCGCCTGTGTTTTCCGTGTCCTCTGGATTTTTACAGTCTTTCGCTGGCATCGCAGTCTCTTTGTCCTGTATGCCTCTTATCCCATTTCTTGGACACTGACTTTAGCGGCACATATCATCTGTTATTTGATTATTCGTCACCGCATCTTTCCGCACCAGACAAACGAAGAACCGTCTTTGTGAAAAACAGCTTTGGCTCTTGTATGATACAAGAGCCAAAGCTGTTTTTTTATCCATCTCTTAAGGCTTGCACTGTCCGCAGGCTGTATATCCATCTGCAATCAAATCCTTTCGGCTTCCTTTGTACTTCTTTTTATTTTCGGAACCGATTGATTTCACACTTGCACAGTCCTCTTTATGAAATTTCTGCGTGCTGGTATTGAGGAGATAGGTGCTTTTTCCAGAAACAGGTGTCTGTCCCTCCTCCCAGCTCTCTCCGGTTGCATAATCAATGGTAACACCGGGCTGATTGTTATATACATAAACATGAAACTCAATCCCAGCTCCATCATCTTCCACCGATTTCGCTTCCATCTGCACACCGCTTGCGACTAAATTGTCACCCTCAAAAATCGGTGTCACACGATATAATACATGATTTTTGGTTTCTTTCACATAGTCTGCAACCATATTTTCAAATGGGAGCATACCATCTACATTCATATACCGTGTCCCTGTAATCAGATTCTTTTTATTTGCATTTTCCGCCGTCAGCTGAAATCCGATCAGATGGCATCTATTATATAAGCTCTTTCCATCTACAAAATCGTATTTGATACTTTTCCACCCGGTTGGCTTGACCTGACTGATATTGCCTCTCTTTTCTGTCGGCATGGTTTCGATTCCGACATTTGCATAAGCCGGACCACACCGCCCTAACGCATCAAGTTCACTATATTGTTCAAATGATTTACTGGTAAAATCGGCTTCCGGAAAATGCGGCTCATTGTCATCTATCACAACATACGGCTCTCCCGAAAATGCCGGAACATCGGCAAGCGTCAAAACGGTTTGACTCTCCGCTCCCTGAGAACAGCCAGAAAATAGGAAAAGTATAGGAAGTAATACCCCTAAAATCCTTTTTTTCATCTGATATACACCTCTTTTGTAATTTTCTCATGAGAATATCCAGAAAATTCTGTATATTCCTTACGCTTCCAGCCCGTCATGGGCAAGGGTATCCTTGTATCTGATGGATACTTACGATTCCAATGATATAAAATGACTTTCTCTGCCTCATTCATATAGGCTTTTGCGCTGTCATCTTCTATAAAACAGAACTCTTTTGCATCTTCAAACGTATTGACAATCCTCAAACAGGACTGCTGCTCCATATCAAATTGCTGTGCTGTATACGCACTCACCCAAAGTTTGGTCTCTCCACACATTTGTAACATATCTTTACGCACCGCACGGTCTTGGCTCTGTCTCCGATGGTGAAAAGCCACGCCCCCTTGATCGTCTACACATAAAATGAGCTTCATATCCATATCATTCCTTTCTCGACCAGCGCAGTCCGTTTCATCGCTCTTACTGCGGATATGTCAGCATTGTATTACTTTCCTGTTTGGATTTGTACCGTGTGATTCGTTTCATCATATTGTACTGTGCAGTCCAGAACTTCAGCCAGTTCTCTCAGCTGTATATAATTGCTCTCTTGTATCAAATATCCATTTTGAATGCCAGCATTTTCCCCCAACGGATAAGAAACTGAATCGGCCTGCATGGCTGCTACATTGGCAGTTCCCGATAATTCTCCGCCAACAGATTGGTAGACTTCTCCTTTTTGGATTTCAACAGCTTGTTTTTCTGGTATGTAATGAATTCCAAACGCTGCTCCAGTTCCTTTCAATGCAGCTGCCATATCACGCAGCTTAACATAATTGACATTTCCAATGCTATATGCTGTGAAATTTGCTGGTTTTCCATTGACAAGAAACCGTTCTTCACTGGGCTTTGCTGTTTTTGGGGGATGATTCTGCCTTGGAAGCTGTGATAGATAAGCAAATGTATATCCCTGCTTTTCCCAGCCGGTCAATAATTCATCTAAAATTACAACATTGGTAGTGGAAACCACATGCAGTAAAACAATAGCTCCCTGATGAATTCGACGATTGAGCTGCTTGATTGCAGAAACAGGAGCCGGCTGCTTTTTGGTGTCCCAATCAGCGTACGCCACACTCCATAAGATGGTATCATATCCCAAATCCTGTGCACGTTTCAAATTGCTGTAGGTATAGGAGCCCTCCGGCGGACGATAAAACCGATCGAGCTTCTTTCCGGTTACCTGTTGATATTTCGTTTCTAAATCTTTCAATTCTCGGTCGAAGCGCTCAGAAGATACTTTACTCATATTTGGGTGATGCATTGTGTGATTTCCAACCAAATGTCCTTCCGCAGCCATACGTCTTGTCAGTTCCGGCTCTGTATCTAAGAAATCTCCAACCATAAAAAAAGCAGCTGGCGCATGATGTTTTTTTAGTATGTCTAAGATTTTGGAAGTATTTCCATTTTCATATCCACAATCAAAGGTCAAATATATCTTTTTTTCCTTTGCATCTCCCATGAAATAAGCATCATATTGTGCAAGTGTCTGCATGCTATCCTCTCCACGAGGCGTTTGATTGGCACCAGCTCCATACCATAAACCCCAATCAGTAGCAGAAACGGAGGTGGTCAGTATGCCAGCAATGAAAGCCACACAAAGCCATCGTTTTCCTGTATGTTTCATTTGTTACTTCTCCTTTTATGAAGCTAAAAATGGTTTTTTATCTTTTGTTTGATATGTTTCTTTAGCAATATTAGAATACATATTTCTTAATTTGTCAATATTTCTTCTTAGCAAGAGAATTTGAATCAAATAATTTTATTGATTTAATTTTAATGGAAAAATTTTATTATTTCCTACCCATTTCAATAAGGCCAAATTCTATCCTACCTATTTCCATATAGCGAAAAACAACCTACCCTATGAAAATAGGGTGATGGAAAATTGCGACAAAAAAAGACTGGAAACAGCTTGTATTTCCAGTCCATATTCAGTAGAGAGCTGCATTTTTGAAAAAAAGGCAACGACAAATAGCCCCTGTGTCCAGAGGCTTTTTTTAGCGTGTGCTCAGATTATTGATTTTTCCAAATAGCAAGCAATTGGCGTAACCGTTGTTCAAACTCGGTCTCAGGTATAGACATGCGTGTTTCCAAGAGCGTGGCATAGGAGTCTGCAAAATGAACATCTTGAGAAAGCGGCACGATATGTTCTTGCGCAGCCTGTTTGATACGGTAGTAAATCGCTTGGATCATGCAATCCATTTCATCTATGGTCAATGGTGACGCTTCCGTATCGCTGTTTGCGGTGACAGGCTTGTCCGCGTTGCTTGTCGAGGTACGAATCCATGTATGAGGCTCTTGTACAAACTGATAGAGTGCAGTTGCAATGTACGGAATGGGTGCATGTACATTGGCAGGCAGCTTGAATTGAAATTCAAATTGCTCCAGAAGTTCTGGGGTTAGGGACGCAACTGCCTTTTGTCTGCTTTCTAGCGATACCACAGCCCCATTGAGACGCATACGTTTGTTTTTGCAAAGCGCAGCGATTGCCTTATCCACTTGCTTACTGAGAGGATACTGCCGTACGCGTGCAATCTTTTGGAATGCATGGGGCGTATGCAGGGATTCTGTTTGTGTGTCTTGTGATTTGGCAGGCAGAAAAATGCGTGTATTTTTCCGTTTTTTCTTTTTCTCTGGCACAGGTGCATTGAAATCTACGGATAGACTGCTTGTAATGGTTCCGTCCGCACGATGATTGGTGAAATACGGCTCATTCAAATTGGATTCCAGCAGAAGATCGTATGTATAATCGAATTGATTATGCTCTCCTGTTGGGTGTCTGTGTTGCTTGAGCAGACCAGAACGCTTTAGGGCTGTCCAGATTGTCTTCAATGCTTTAGCCTTCTCTTTACAGAGAGAGATAAGGCTATTCCAAGAAAAATGGAAATTTGGAATCTTAAACAGGTAAGAAAGTACTGCATACAAGCCTTTGGTTTTGAGAGAAAGCTTGCAATCGCGTGCAATTGCGTCGGGTACGGTTGTATAATCATTTGCAGCTCCGGAAGGGATAAAACGCAAATCACCATGGGAACGGGTCTGATTTGGAGCATAGGACATAAGCTCCTGCACAGACTGTCTTTCTTGGTGGAGATCATACACATGAACGAATGCTCCGTTTACGGCTGTGTAATAAAAATGTTTGAGATATCCGCAGATTTTTAACTCCTTCCATGCTTGTTCAAACTCATAATTACTACCAGAAAAAGTATTTTTTAGACGGTTTTTTTTCAAGCAAAAATTTGGCAAACCTGCAAAACTACGCAGCGTAAGATACAAGCCTTTTGCAGGGAGAGAAAGCGAAAAATCCCGCAAAATCCCGTTGGATATCTGTGTATATGGCATATTCATTTGGGATTCCTCCTTTCTAATGAGACCTGGAAAAAGAATGAAAGATGTTCTTTAATTATATATCAATATTATATATAAGAATTTCATATTGATATAAAAAGTGCCGGAAAAATTACAATAGGAGTAAAAAAGAGTCGATAAACCAGCAATTGGTCTAACGACTCTTTTATTGGAAACTATAAAACTTCTCGTTTCCAGTATTGACATATACTACGCTTTCTACTATAATAGATGCAGTAGAAAGCAATGCGCCATGAATGCTATTTAATCTTGAGTCGTGAAATAAAGATTTTTTAGCAGGCGCTGTATAGTCTAAGGGGTTGTTAGACTTACCGCTTATAAATGTTGTTGGCATTTATGGCGGATTGCTATTCTGAAAATCGGTTGATTACCCAAATCAGCCGATTTTTTTTGTTCCTGAGTTAAATTATAGAGCGTCAGTCCCGAGTTGTCAAGAAAAAATACATAAAAATGGGAACGATATTGACGATGTTGCATTGCATGTCTAAAAATGTATGAAAATAGTATAGAATATCATTATCCACACGTTGTTTGACACTCCCTATGGCGAAAGCCAGGGGATTTTCAGTTCAGTGACTGTTGCCTGCATCTGCGAGGTCTTACATCGGCTCCCTGAGCGTATCGGTTTGGGCGTGTCCCGCCCTACCAGAGACATTTGGTCTATGCCAACATACGAAGTCCCTTTGTAAGGATATTCTTCGCTGCATTTTCAAGAATCTGAATATTCTTACCCACACATTTGCTGGTATAACTTTGTCTGGAGTCATGTTTTCTTTTGAATCTCGGATATCCAGGTTTTTTGCCTTTCTTCAAGCGGCGAAAGAAATTCTGATACGCCATATCTAAAAACTTCAATGTAGATTGCAAAGTCGTAGATTCTACGGCTTTCAGCCAATCCAAAGAGTTTTTGAGTTCCGTCATATCTTTATGGAAATTGATATTTAACCTTTTTCACTCAATTCGATGTTCGGCAGAAGAACGTCTCCTACTGGTCTGTAAGGAATCTTACGTATGAGATTCCTCCCTTTCTTTCCATTTTTCGAGTAGGGCAATAATTGTTTCCTGCATATCCTGCGTAGTATAATTGTCTGGAAAATATTTTTTTAATGTGTTTGTCTTAAATGTAACTTTTTCTGCTTTATCCGCTTTTTTCTTGGATAGGATAGCTGATATCACAGCTTCGGACAGTGTTCCATCCTCACTGAATGTCTTTAGTCGCTGTGTTTGAGAAAGAGAAGGCATAATTTGTGTACGTTTTATTACTTTTATCAAAGCAGCTTGCTCATCTTTGCTAAGAAATGATAGTTTGTATGCCGAATTTAGTGCAATTTTCTTTTCATCGAGCATAGCCAGAAGTGGCTCTACTAGTTTTGTTAAACGGATATAGCGTTGAATTTGATTTCGGCTTTCTCCTACTTGTTCAGCAAGTAATTCGTCTGAACGTTTTTGTGTCCCGACTTGGGACAAATTTTCTTTGCTTGGTCTGCCTGCCCGTCTTTTCATGGCATCTAACTTCATTTTATAAGCAAAGGCGCGTTCACTTGGAAGTAGGCTTTCGCGCTGTAGATTGCTGTCAACCATAATAATGGTAGCTGCATCATCGTCCAGACTGCGTACAAGTGCGGGTATAGTTTCTAATCCAGCCAGCTTGCTTGCATGGTGTCTTCGATGCCCTGCAATCAGCTCATATCCACCAGCAGGGTCAAGTCGTACAATCACCGGAACCAGCACACCATACTGTTTGATGCTCTCAACCAAATTTGCCATATCTTCATTATCGAGCACCTTGAATGGATGGTCTTTGAAACTATGTAATTGCGAAAGGGAAATTTCTTGTATTGTCTCATGATTCTCATCGGTATTTATTTCTTCTGTCGGTACAAACAAGTCATCATACGCAGCCAATACAATATTTTTTGCACTGCTTTTCATCTTACTGTTCACGATGCAAGACCTCCTCTGTGAGAGCACGGTATGCTTCTGCAACTTTGCCATTTGGGTCATGAGCATATATGCTCTTGCCTTCTGCACTGATTTCTTTTGCTCGGACAGAATGGGGAATTTCTGAAGTGAATACCTTGATGTTATCCCCGTAAGTTTCTCTGAGTAAAATTGAAATTTCTCTGGCAAAGTTCGTGCGATTATCTACCATTGTCAATAGGATACCATCGATGCGAATGGTAGGATTAATCTGTCTACGCACTTTGCCTATTGTTGCCAGCAGCTGCTCCAGTCCCTTTACTGGCAGATACTCTGCTTGTACAGGAATCAATACTCTATTTGCAGCAGCAAGGGCATTCACGGTCAGCATGCCTAGAGAGGGCTGACAATCAATCAAAATGTAATCATACCTATCTTGTATCGTATCCAAATACTGGCGTAAAATGGTCTCTCGGCTCATAGCATTTACAAGAGATATTTCCATGCCGGACAATGTAATATTAGCAGGAATCAAATCGACCCCTTCTGCATGATGCAGGATTTCCTCTCCGGATTCGAATGGAATATCTTGCATCACGTTAGCCATTGCATCAGATAGCGTAAAGGGCAGTTTGTCCGGCTGAGGATAACCTAAGCTGATTGACAGACTTCCTTGAGGGTCTGCATCAACCAGTAAGACACGATTACCAGATTGTGCAAGTCCGATACCAAGATTTACACATGTCGTTGTTTTACCAACGCCACCTTTTTGGTTCACGATTACAATGATTTCCGCTTTCATGCCCTAGCCTCTTTTCTTCTGCATTTCGATGTAGTTTTGGATTGTATTCTCCAGCTTAGATGTATTATTTATGGTACATACGAAGTAGCTGCGCGTCCAGAGGTTCTGAGCTCTTGATAGGGCTGAAAATTCTTTTCGTAACTTTGCACCTGTAGTGACTTTAATTGCTCGCATGATTTCTGATGGAGACATGTTTGATGGACAATTGACCACAAGATGACAGTGATCCGCATGGCACTCCAGTCTCAAAATCTCGATGTCATTTTGTTCACAAATTTGATGAACAATCTCACGAAAGCGAGGTTCCACATCGTCTAACTCAAAAATTTTCCTCCTATAACGTGGACAAAAAACAAAGTAATATGTGAGCATAGAGACTACAGTATTTTTTTCATGTCGATATGTTGATTTCATACTCATACCATATACATTGTACATCGAAACTGAAACTAAGTCAAGTGGAGTTTTCAAAATTTTTTAAATATATTTCTAAATTTAGAAGTCTGTTATCTTTACAGAAGATCGATTCATGAAACGATGAGAGAATCAACAATCCCCCAGCAAAAGCTGGGGGATTGTCAACATACGAGCGATTTACTTCCAACCACGCAATTTTTCGTCTCATTTCAATCGCCATCTGATTCTACTGCGCTTCTTGTTGCTATAGAATATGAGGGCAACTGGTATCAACTATTCTCCTCATCTGAAATGCCTTCTGAACTACATGGAACAAGGTGTAGAATACACAGCTATCGTTTAATCCATTTCAAATGCACCAGTATACAGCTGATAATAGACTCCATGCTGACCAATAAGTTCTTCATGGCTGCCGCGTTCAATGATTTTACCATGCTCTAGCACCATGATTGCATCTGCATTTTGTACTGTGGATAGACGATGTGCAATGACAAATACTGTCCTTTGACACATGAGTCCGTCCATACCCTGCTGAACCAGAAGCTCGGTACGTGTATCAATTGAGCTGGTCGCTTCATCTAAAATCATAACCGGAGGATCTGCAACCGCAGTACGCGCGATTGCGAGAAGCTGCCTCTGTCCCTGTGATAGGCTGGAACCGTTATCAGTCAGCATCGTATCATATCCATTCGGAAGGCGGCGGATAAACTCGTCTGCATTGGCAAGCTGTGCGGCCGCTTCTACTTCCTCATCTGTGGCCTCGAGTCTTCCGTAACGAATATTTTCCCGAACTGTACCAGTAAACAAATTGGTATCCTGCAAAACAATCCCCAGCGACTGGCGCAAATCACTTTTACGAATTTGATTGATATTGATGCCATCATACCGTATCTTGCCGTCTGCAATATCGTAGAAACGGTTAATGAGATTTGTGATGGTGGTTTTTCCTGCGCCGGTAGAACCAACAAAAGCAATTTTTTGACCCGGTTTTGCATACAGAGAGATTTCATGCAGGATTGGTTTGTCCGGTGTGTAGGAAAAGTCCACATCTTCAAAACGCACATCTCCCTTGAGCTGGGTATAGGTCGTCGTTCCGTCCGTATGGGGCTGTTTCCATGCCCAAAGACCTGTACGTTCACTGGTTTCCGTTAAGGTACCGTTATGGTCATATTTTGCATTGACGAGTGTTACATTTCCATCATCTTGTTCCGAGGTCTCATCTATCAGGGTAAAAATACGGGAAGCACCAGCCAATGCCATGACAATAGAATTGAGCTGTCCGGAAATCTGACCAATTGGCATGGTAAAGCTTTTGGATAACTGAAGGAATGCTGCAATCGTACCCAGTGTTAGGCTATGACTGAATAGGGCAATGGTTCCGCCCGCAATGGCGATGATTACATATTGCAGGTTGCCCAGATTGTTCATCGCCGGCATCAGGCTATTGGCGTATTGATTGGCACGGCGGGAAGATTGCGCCAGCTTCTCATTGAGGGCGTCAAAATCTTCTTTTGCCTGCTGTTCGTGACAAAAGACCTTTACGACTTTTTGCCCCTCAATCATTTCTTCAATATACCCATTCAGCTTTCCGAGATCTGCTTGCTGCTGCATGAAAAAGGAACTGCTTCGCTTGGAGATAAAGCGAACAATAGAAATCATACAGAAAACACTTGCAATGACAATCAGGGTCAGCTGCCAGCTCATGAAGAGCATGGCAAAAAAGACGGAAATAATCGAAATGAAAGAAGAGAATGCCTGTGGAATACTTTGAGAAATCATTTGCCGCAAGGTATCCACATCATTGGTATATACGCTCATGATATCGCCATGCGCATGGGTATCAAAATAGCGTATGGGAAGGCTCTGCATGTGTGCAAACAACTGATTTCTGATATTTCTCAAACAATTTTGTGAGATTGTAATCATAATCCGGTTATAGAGATAGGTAGAAATCAGACCGGCGGAATAGAGACATGCCATGGCAGTCAGGGCATGCAGTAAGCCGGAAAACACAGGGGCATCGGTCAGCATTAAGGGCTTGATATAATCGTCAATTAAGGAGCCTAGAAAAACAGAGGCACTCACCGTGGCAATCGAACTGATTAGAATGGCAGCAACTACAATACACAGTCGGAAAATATTTCCTTGTAAAATCAAACGAAACAGTCTTGCAGCGGTTCCTTTTGATACTTGGGCGCGTTTAGGCATGCGATGTTCCCTCCTTGCTTTGAGACTGATAAACCTCTTGATAAATCCGGTTGGTACGTAAGAGCTCTTCATGGGTGCCAAATCCGGAAATATGTCCATCTTCTAGGACAAGAATATGATCGGCATCTTGTATGGACGAGATACGTTGTGCAATGATAAACTTGGTCGTGCTGGGAATTTCCTCTCGGAAGGCTTGTCGGATACAGGCATCTGTTTTGGTATCTACGGCACTGGTTGAATCATCTAAAATCAGAATTTTAGGTTTTTTCAGCAAGGCTCTCGCGATACAGAGTCGTTGCTTTTGACCGCCTGATACATTTGTGCCGCCTTGTTCAATATAGGTATCATATTGCTCAGGCAATTCACGGATAAACGAGTCAGCCTGCGCCAGTTGGCAGGCATGTATCATTTCTGCATCGGAAGCCTGCGCATTGCCCCAGCGCAAATTTTCTTTGATGGTTCCAGAAAACAGGGTATTTTTTTGCAGAACCATGGCAACTTCATTGCGCAGCGCATCTAAGTCATAGCTGCGTACATCAACGCCGCCAACCTTGACGCAGCCGGAAGTTGCATCATAAAGACGTGGAATGAGCTGTACGAGTGTGGTTTTTGATGCACCGGTACCGCCTAAAATACCAACGGTTTCACCCGCCTCAATATGAAGGCTAATATCATGCAGGCTGGTTTTCTGTGCATCATCTACATAACTGAAGCTGACATTTTCAAAGTCTACCGAACCATCTGCAACGGTTTGGATTGCCTCTGCTTGACTGGTTAAGCTGCTGGTTTCTGAAAGGATTTCTTCAATACGGGAGACCGATGTACGAGCCATAATGAGCATGACAAGAACCATGGACAGCATCATCAGACTCATCAGAATCTGAAAGGTGTAATTAAACATACTGGTCAGCTCCCCTGTGGTCATAGAGCCTCCCACAACAAGCTTTGCACCAAACCATGAGATAAAAAGTGTACAGCCATATACACAGAACTGCATGAGCGGTGCATTGAGCATCATTAAATTCTCTGCTTTGAGAAAGGTACGAAAGAGTTTATTTGAAATTCGGTTAAATTTTTCCTTTTCGTAATCCTCGCGCACAAAGGATTTGACCACTCGGATACCGTTTAGATTTTCCTGTACCACATTGTTGAGTACATCATAGGTATCAAAAACTTCTTGAAACAGACCATACACTTGATGAATCAGCAGACCCAGCCCAGCTGCAAGAATCGGGATTGCAAGGATATATACGACTGACAGCTTATGGCTAATCTGTATGGTCATCATAAAGGCAAAAACAAGCATGAACGGTGCACGCACTGCAATGCGAATCAGCATTTGATACGCATTTTGTACTTGGGTCACATCGGTTGTCAAGCGTGTGATAATGCCGCCGGTTGAGAACTTATCAATATTTGAAAATGAAAAATCCTGTACATGATGATAGATATCATGGCGTAGGTTGCGTGCAAGACCGGTAGATGCACGCGCAGCGGTTACGCCGGACAGTACGCCAAAGAAAAGCGCTGCGGCAGCCATGCCAATCAGAATCGTTCCAAGACGCAAAATGGTAGGGTGATCCCCTGCATAAATGCCCTTATCAATCAAGGCTGCCATCACAAGAGGAATGAGCACCTCAAAGAACACCTCAATGCTGACAAAAATAGGGGTTAAGATAGAATTTTTCTTGTTGTCGCGGATTGCAGCCGCGATATGGTTGACCATAGAAATATCCTCCTTTTCGGGTTATATGGGGAAGTCGCTTTCCTGAGATAGATTGGCTTCAATTTTTCGGGCAACTTCGAAAAAAACGCGCAGTTCTTCCTGTGAAATGCCCTGTTTGATACACGCTTCAAGAGCCTCTCGTCTTTGAAGAAGTTGTTTATGAATGGATAATGCTTTTTGAGTGGGAACAATCCGTTTTTTACGCGCATCATGGGAATCGCTATGGCGTTCAATCAGTCCGTCCTCTTCCAATAGGGTCAGCACACGAGACGCGGTCGAGCGCCGAATCCGAAATGCTTGTTCTACATCGTGCTGATAGAGCGGATTTTCCGAATGTTCGCATAGATAACACATAATGATTCCTGAGGCTTCAGAACAGTGGCTGTCATGCGATTGGGTCGGACATGCGAATTTACGCCGCAATAAATTGGAAAGGGTTCGAATGGTCAAGCCCACAGATTCGTGTATGTCCATAGAGAGGTCTCCTTTTTTCCTCAAATTGTTAGCTTGCTTACATAGTATAGCAGTGCCTTCCTAGGCTGTCAATTGAAAAATGTAAGCTTGCGAACAAATAAGGAAGGAGAACCGCTTCAGACTGCATCAATTTTTAAGAATGACAACAGCGGCTGTCCGCAATAAGACTGTGCAGTGGTACGAACAACAAAACGAATCTGCGAGAGGTCAGAGATTTTGAGTTTGGAATCGAAGTTGTACAGGATTTTCAGAAACATCGTTTCAAAAACAGAAAGCCAGTTTCCGTAGAAACTGGCTTAAATGACTGAGATTCTGTGATATAGAATCTGGGCAATGTCAAATGAGACACCCTTTTCCGATTCGAGAAGTGATGCAGTATGACATCTGCTTGCTGGATTCATTTGTGTACTTAGACAATGATTTTTGCATGACTGCCGTACGTTCCGTTTTTTACGACAACGATTTGTTTGTCAATTCGGCGGTTCAGTGCGCCAACGTGAGAAATGATTCCGACAAGACGCCCGTGATCGGAAAGTGTCGTTAACGCACGAAGCGCCTGTTCTAAAGCCTCTTCATCAAGCGTACCGAAACCCTCATCAACAAACATCGTATCCAAATGAATCCCTCCGGCCAGGGATTGCACTTCGTCGGAAAGACCAAGCGCAAGAGACAATGCAGCTTGAAAGGATTCTCCGCCGGATAAGGTTTTGACAGAGCGCGTAGTCCCGTTGAAATGGTCAATCACATCGAGTTCCAGACCGGTCTGGCGGCGATTGCTTCCTGAAGAGATGCAGCGCTGCAATTCATATTGTCCGCGCGACATGACAAGAAGCCGGCTGTTGGCTCGCACAAGAATCCGGTCAAAGTACGTCATCTGCACATAAGTTTCCAGCATGATTTTTTCTTTTCCGGAAAGGGTGCCGCCGGCGGTGTCTGCAAGTGTCTTCACCTGAATCCATCGCTCCTCGATGGCGGAGAGTTCTTTACGGAATCGGGAAAGCTGTGTCAGGGCTTCTTGATTGCGCTGCATACGTGCGGTGATTTGAGTGATTTGCCCCTCTATGGTGCTGCGGGAAAGCTGAAGTGCTGTAAGCTTGGTTTCTGTTGCTGATAAATCACAGGAAGTATGTTCTGTAATTTGATTTTGCAATGCCTGTATTTGTCCTTCCAGCATGGTGACAGCAGAGCGATACTGCTGTTCGCTTTGTTCGGTTTGCTGGAGCTCCTGACGAATCGAATCACATACATGCCTGAGCTTGCAAAAGGCTTGCTGTGCGGCTTCGGGGCTGTCATATAAAAGCTGAGATGAAATCTGAATCATTTGCTCCTTGAGATGATGTGCGTCCTGCTTTAAGGCGGCTTGTTGCTCCGTGTATTGGGACTGCTGTTTGGAGAGCTGCTCTATCTGGCTTGTAAGCTGCTGGGCATACTGCTGAATGTGCTGATAGCGTTTGACGTTCTGCTGTGCCTGAGCAAGCTTGTTGTCTGTCTCTGTCATTTGTGCTTGGGTATCTGTTATAGCTTGAGCCAGTTGTTGCGGAACGGTATCCAAAGTACAGTCCAGCAAGGTGCGGCATTGTTTTTCCAAGGCTGCTCTTTGGGTGTGAACCTGACCCAGATACATACCAGCTTGGGTACTCAGCTGTTCAGCAGTCTGCTGTGCCTGCTGAACTGCTTCCTGCGCACGCTCCACTTCTTCCCGACAGGGGGCACTTTGTATGCTCGGAGCAGGCGCTGGATGATGGAACGAACCACATACTGGACAGGGGGAATTGTCCTCCAAAGTTTCCGCGAGCAGTCCTGCCTGAGCATCTAAAAAAGCGCGGTGAATGGATAGGCTTTCTTGCTGTAAAGTATTTAGCCTTTCCGATGAGGATTTATATTTTTCGGTCAAAAATTCCCACTTTTTTTCAAGTTGATATAGATTTTCGATATCTTTTTGCAGCGTATGCAGTGAGCTGATTTTTGTCTCCAGCTCTCGATATCTTGCTGTAAACTGCTCAACCTTTACAGCTTGATTCGCAAGGATAGACTGCTCTTGCTGTAATGCAGTTTGTTCCTGATGCAGCTGTGCTGTCTGCTGACAAAGCTGCTGTAAGACCGCGCTGTTTTGGGTATACCGGTCATGTGTTTTCTGATATGCCTGCTGCAATGCGGTCAGATGCTGATGACGTTTTTGGTCTTCTTCCATTTGCTGGGTCTGCTGCAAAAGGCGTTCCAGTTCGGGCTGTTTTTGCTGTGCCTGCGTTTTTGCTTGAACGGCAATGTCCAGCTTCGGAAGGAGTGCCTGTCGTTCTTCTTGTGCCGTCTGCAATCGTTGCTTTGCAGCTGCAATCTGTTTGGCTTGTCCAATTTGTTCTCGCAGCTGTCCAATTTGTATATCCGTTGCAGAGACCTGAGTATGGTATGCGGCGAGCGCTGTTTGATCTTGTTTTATAATGTCTTCCAAAACCACAAGTGTGTCCGAAAGCAAGCAGTCTCCGGCACGTGCCTTTGCAAGTGTTTGTCCTTGTGCAGTATCCTCCGGATACTGTGTGCTTTCTATATATTGGGAAATTTTTGCAGTCATTGACTCTCTCTGACGAGAAAGAACGGAAGCCTGCTCTTTGAGCATGCTCTGCAAGGTTTGAAAGTGTTCCGTATGAAAGAGCTGTCGGAAAATTTGCATACGTTCTTCTGTGGAAGCAACCAAAAGCTTTAGAAAGTCTCCTTGTGCCAACATAACAATTTGGGTAAATTGATTGCGGTCGACACCAATATGCTCATGAATTGCCTGATTGACCTCGCGGGAGCGTGTCACCAAGGTTCCGTTTGGAAGCTTCAGCACAGATTCTGCTTTATTCCGTGTGAAACCACTGCCGCGCTTGGCTGGCCGTAAATATTCAGGACTGCGCCGAATGGTATATTGCTTACCTGCATTGGAAAAGGTCAATTCTACAAAGGTTTCCTGTTCAGGCGCTGCATATTGACTGCGGAACATAGAGGATTCTCTTTGACTTCCACTGGCTTCTCCATAAAGTGCGAAAGTAATGGCATCAAAGATACTGGTCTTTCCCGCACCGGTATCTCCGCGAATGAGATACAGCCCATGTGTCCCCAACTGTTCGAAATCCAGATGGATACAACCTGCATAAGGTCCGAATGCAGATATTGTTAATTGTAATGGCCTCATGGTGTTTCCTCCCAGATTTGTGCAATCAATTCTTGTAGGATTTCTGTTTGGATATCAGAAAGTGGTTGATGATTTTGGGTTTCATAAAAATCTGTAAAGAGCTCCAGGGGTGTGCGTTGTTCAACAGGAATCGGATTGGAAAGCGCTGCTTGGCGTGCAGTACGTGTGTTGCAGTAATCCAATTTCATGATATTTGGATAGATTGTTCTGAGCTTGCCGAGAGCATCCGGAATTTCCTGTTCATCAGTCAGTGTAATATGCAGATAAGCGTTGCGGTCAAAGGTTTGATAAAAAGAATGTTGCAGCAGGGTATCAAGGTTTCCGGTGCGTTCTAACAAGTCTAGGCGGGGAACGAGGGGAATCAGCTGGATATCGACTTGTCCGGCATTTTGCAGGGTGACCACTGCAATGGATTTTTGATGACTGGATTCCGAAAAAGAATATTTTAACGGAGTTCCGCAATACCGCACCGTGGGACGGCTGACTGCCTGCGGACCATGTAAATGTCCCAGTGCAACATAATCAAATTCGTCGAACACATGAACATCAACCTGCTCCATTCCACCCACCGACAATTCCTCAGATTCACAGGAAACCGCACCGGTTACAAATTGATGTGCCAACAAAACAGAGCGCTCTGCCTGTCCCCTTTTCCGGTGGTTCAAAGCACAGGCAATGGCATCGGTATCGTTCTCAATGGATTCTTCTGGATAAAAATGACGGACTTGAACCGGCTTGAGAAAGGGGAGCAAATAAAAGTCGATGGTTCCATACGCATCGGACAAAGAAATGGGGGATAGAGAGCCGTCATAAATAGGAGACACATGAATCCCACTGGGCTGCATCAGTTTGCCTCCAAAGGCGATTCGTTCGGGAGAATCATGATTGCCGCTGATTAAGAAAACCTCCAGCTTGCGTGCAGATAATTCAATCAGAAACCCATCAAATAGGCTGATGGCTTCTGCTGGTGGAATGGGTTTGTCATAGATGTCCCCCGCAATGAGAATGGCATCTGGCTTTTCGATATCGATTTGATGCAGAATCTGTTTTAAGATATATTCTTGATCGGCAATGAGAGAAAATCCATTGAATCGTTTGCCCAGATGAAGATCGGATAAATGAAACAGCTTCAAAACGGTTCACTCCCCTCTCATTGCTCTGAAATCCAACCCATTTCGTGCGCAATGCGGTCACGGGTTTCCAATAAGGGACGCTTGAGCTGTAACAAATAGCTGTCGCTCATTCGAATGAGCGGTGCGCTGATGGAGAGCGCTCCACACACATTGCCGGTATAATCACGGATTGCAGCAGCAATACAACGTACACCAAGTTCGTTTTCCTCATTGTCGAATGCACAGCCGCGCTGACGAATGGCATCAAGTACGGCTTGCAGTCGCTCCCGTGTGGTAATGGTATGTGATGTGTAGGGCTGGATATCGCTGGATTCCCAAATCCGATTCACCTGCTCATCTGTCATACATGCCATCATTGCCTTTCCAACACCAGTGCAATACATGGGGCGGCGCATACCAATGCGCGAAAACATACGAATAGCGCCCTGTTCCGCCTCTACCTTGTGTACATATACGATATCGGTTCCCTCCGGTATGACCAGATGCACAGTTTCCTGCACGGTATGGCAAAGCTCCTCCATTGGATAACGTGCTATTTGTACCAAATCTAAATTTTCTACCACCTGTCCGGATAAGGCATAGAGCTTCGTTGTCATACGGTATTTTCCCGTGTATTCATCTTTATAGACATATCCATGAGATACCATAGAGGACAATAACCGGTGTACCGTACTTTTATGCAGCCCTGTCTGCTCACTGAGCATATGGATTGGAAGCCCCTCCCGTGCCGCACACAAGGCTTCTATAATGTCAAATGCACGATCCAACGATTGTACCGTTCCTTTTTCAGCCATAATATTTCACTCCGTTTCATAATGCAAAACTATGTTTTAATATTAACAACTTTTCACAAAAAACGCAAGTGAATTTCAGTGCAACCGCTGAGTTGATTTTTTAGGAGAAAGCTTTATAATAAAAATAGATAAAATTGAAACATGATTTCATAATATGAAACGATAAAAATGGAGGTCTTTTTCAAATGGAAACACTTCTGGAACAGATTCGTCAAATCGGTGTCGTACCTGTGATTAAGCTGGATTACCCAACACGAGATGCAGCTGCCCTTGCAAAGGCACTGTGTAAAGGTGGAGTCGCAGTAGCGGAGGTTACCTTCCGGGCGGCCGGCGCAGCAGATGCCATTCGTATCATGAAAGAGACGTGTCCGGACATGATTGTTGGCGCCGGAACGGTGCTGACAACAGAGCAAGTTGATGCTGCCCTTGCAGCGGGCGCACAGTTTATTGTAACCCCGGGGTTTGACCCTGAACTTGTTGCATACTGCCAAAAAAAGCAGACCGTGATTCTGCCTGGCTGCACCACGCCAACCGATTATCATGCAGCATATCATGCAGGACTTTCCGTGCTCAAATTTTTCCCAGCAGAGCAGTCTGGCGGAATGGATAAAATCAAAGCAATGTCTGCCCCTTTCCCCATGTTTCAGGTGATGCCAACTGGTGGAATTTCTTTGAAAAATCTTGCAAATTATATCAAGAATCCAATCATCGCAGCCTGCGGCGGTTCTTATATGGTAACATCTGAACTCATCAATGGACAGGAATGGGATAAAATCACAGAATTATGCCGCCAGTCTGTTGAAATTGTTCGTCAGGCGCGTCAGGAATCCTAAAACATTCAACCGGAAAAGAGGTTATAAACATGAAAGTCGTTACATTCGGCGAGCTGATGCTGCGCCTTGCTCCAAATGGGTATTATAGATTTTTTCAAGATGATCAGTTACAGGCAACCTTTGGCGGCGGAGAAGCCAATGTTGCAGTTTCTCTTGCAAATTATGGAATTGATACTGCTTTTGTGACGAAACTGCCGACACATGAAATCGGGCAGGCTGCTGTCAATTCTCTCCGTAAGTATGGTGTGGATACCTCTCGTATTGTACGCGGCGGTGACCGTGTCGGCATTTACTTTTTGGAAAAGGGTGCGTCTCAGCGTGGTTCGGTCTGTATTTATGACCGTGCCCATTCTGCCATTCAGCAAGCACAGCCATCTGATTTTGACTGGGATACCATTTTTTCAGATGCAGATTGGTTCCACTTTACAGGGATTACCCCAGCATTAGGCGGACACCTTGTAGAGATTTGCCGCGAGGCTTGTCAAAAGGCAAAGGAACATGGCGTAAAGATTTCTTGTGATTTGAACTATCGCGGCAAGCTGTGGAGCCGAGAAGAAGCGCGCAAAGCAATGACCGATTTGTGCCAGTATGTAGATGTCTGTATTTCGAACGAGGAAGATGCCAAAGATGTGTTTGGAATCGAAGCGGAAAATACAGATATTTATGGGGGAAAGCTGAATAAAGAAGGGTATCAGTCTGTTGCAAAACAGCTGGCTGACCAATTTGGTTTTGAAAAGGTTGCCATCACACTGCGCACCTCGATTTCTGCCAATGATAATGATTGGGCTGCCATGCTGTATGATGGCGAGAATTACTGCTTTTCAAAGGAATATCATCTGCATATCGTGGACCGCGTTGGCGGCGGCGATTCCTTTGGCGGCGGTCTGATTTATGCCCTGCTGACAGGAAAGGATACACAGGCGGCTGTTGAATTTGCAGTTGCAGCCTCTGCACTCAAGCATTCTATTGAGGGGGATTATAATCTGGTTCGTATATCTGAAGTAGAAAAGCTTGCAGGCGGCGATGGCTCAGGCCGTGTACAGCGCTGATCGCAGAACCAACCTATCAAATTGCGCATATAAAAACACCGAATCGAAAAGACTGCCCTATGGAAATAATTCCATAGGGCAGTCCTTTTTCTATCTTCAAAAATAAGTACGATGGCAATTGATGCGCTTGAGCTGACTGATTACAGTACTGCAAATATCGTTTTGCTCTTTGAGATATGCCAGCTTGCGTCGATAGTCCTGGCTGCGTTTACTCTGCTGCTGCTGCCATACTGCGCAAGTCTTGTGACAGCCTTCGTGGTACATCGCACATGTGCTTCTGCATGGAATCATGGGATTTACTCCTTTCTGGCACCAAGAAAAAGGTTGGTGCACATACGCCGGAACTTGAAATTTTGCTATCCTTATGATAGTCCTTTATCGACCAAAAGGCAATCATTCTAAAGAAAAGCGTTTGTAAAAAATATCGTATTGCAAAATATGCCGACTTGACAGAAAAAAATATGGGTGTATAATCATTTTGAAATAAAAGTTCAAAATAAAACTGTTTATTTTAGAACATATTAGAAAGGGCAATATATGAATATTAGTGATGTACGAAAAATCATAAAGCTATATAATCAAATGCTTGATACGGTTTGTCAAAGCAATCAGCTATCCAAGACAGAGGTTGCTGTCATCAATTTTTTACAGCACAATCCGCAAAAGGATACAGCCGCAGACATTGTGGAAACGCATCTGATTGGAAAGAGTCAAGTATCGGTCGCTGTGGAACTGCTGATTCAAAAAGGACTGCTGGAGCGCACACCGGACACAACCGACCGGCGACGAATCCACTTATCATTGCTTCCGGCAGCGAAGCCGGTAACAGAAGCAATTCATACCGTACGATGTCAGTTTGAGGAAGTCATATTAAACGGTTTTTCGGGGGAGGAACGTCAGTTATATGAAGAATTCAGCAATCGCTTGTTACAAAATGTAGAGGCAGCATTGAATCGAGGAAAATTATCATGACACAGGATAAAGATTTTTTAGAAACCGAACCGGTTGGTAAACTTTTGCTGCATTTGGCTTTACCAACGGTTGCCGCACAAATTATCAATATGCTATATAATATGGTAGACCGTATTTATATTGGGCATATTCCTGATATTGGCGGACTTGCATTAACCGGCGTGGGTGTTTGTATGCCGCTTATTATGATTGTTTCTGCATTCGCGGTGCTTGTGGGCAGCGGTGGTGCACCACGTGCCAGTATTTTTATGGGACAGGGAAACATAGATACCGCAGAGAAAACACTGGGAAACTGCTTTTCCATGCAGCTTATCATCTCCGTAATCCTCACCATTATTTTATTCGGTTGGAACAAAGAGTTGCTCCTTGCCTTTGGTGCAAGCGAAAATACCATTATGTATGGTGTAGCATATATGAATCTCTATGCCATTGGTACCATTTTCGTGCAATTGACGCTCGGTATGAATGCCTTTATCACCGCACAAGGATTCACAAAGGTCAGTATGATTTCGGTACTCATCGGTGCCATTTCCAATATTATTTTAGACCCTATCTTTATTTTTGGTTGTAAGCTCGGCGTGCGCGGCGCTGCACTTGCAACAATCATATCGCAGGCAATTTCTTGCATTTGGGTGCTGCGCTTTCTATTTGGAACGGACACGCTTTTGCGTATCCGACTGAAAAACCTACCGCTCCAAGCACACATCATTCTTCCGGCGCTGGCACTTGGGCTGTCTGTCTTTATCATGCAGGCAAGCGAAAGTATTATATTAGTTTGTTTTAATTCCTCTTTGCTCAAATATGGAGGAGACTTGGCGGTTGGTGCAATGACCATTCTCGCAAGTGTTATGCAGTTTGCAATGCTTCCGTTACAGGGACTCGGACAAGGTGCACAACCAATTATCAGCTATAATTTTGGCTCCCGTAATCCAAAACGTGTCAAACAGACATTTTGGTTGCTGCTAAAGACAAGTGTTTGTTATTCTTCGGCACTTTGGGTCATTGTCATGCTGCTCCCTCAACTGTTTATTCGTATGTTCACACCAGATGCTGCACTTTTAGAGTTTACCAAAATCCCTCTGCGTATCTATATGGCAGTTCTTCTGATTTTTGGGATTCAAATGGCTTGTCAACTGACATTCAACGCAATTGGCAATGCACGCGCATCTATCATTGTTGCAGTGATGCGTAAATTTATTCTTTTGATTCCTCTTATTTATATGCTGCCTTCTCTATTCCCACAGAATCCAACCTTCAGTGTTTATCTGGCAGAACCCGTCGCAGATTTCTTTGCGGTTTGCTTCACTGCAATCCTATTTATGTTTCAATTCAAAAAATCACTGCAACAAATTTCTGATATGCCACGGAAACAATCTTTTTAACAGATTTCTTGCAAAAGCAAATGATTTCATGCCATATTTTAGAAATAAACCTGAAAAATCCCTAGATATTTTATATCTAGGGATTTTTCTATGAAATCTATGATACGCCAATCAATCCTTGAATCATAAAGTATCCAAGTACGAGAATGCCCAATAGGATTCGATACCAACCAAATACCTTAAAATCATGCTTTTTGATGTATCCCATCAAAAATTTAATCGCAAAGATAGAGACAATAAAGGCAACGACCATGCCCACAATCAGAATTCCGATTTCACCACCAGAAAAGATAGCATCTGTCTTGAGCAGTTTAATGGCGCTCCCTCCAAACATTGCAGGGATTGCAAGGAAAAATGTGAATTCCGCTGCAACCGTACGAGAAACGCCGATGAGGAGAGAACCGATGATGGTTGCACCAGAACGTGAGGTTCCGGGAAAAACTGCGGCAATCAGTTGGAATACGCCAATAATAAACGCAGTACGGTATCCAATCGCTGAAATAGAACGAACGCGCGGCACCTGTCCCCGATTTCGATCTTCAATGAAGATAAACAAAATACCAAATAGAATTAACATAATGGCTACTGTTTGATAATTATAAAACCACTTATTTAAGATATCATCAAACAAAACGCCGACGACTCCTGCGGGAATTGATGCGACTAGGATTTTTCCCCACATATTCATCTTTTGAGCATCAATTCCCCAATGACCTTTCACCCGAAACGGAAAAATCTTATCCCAATAAATCAAAACAACCGCCAAAATTGCACCCAGTTGAATCACAACCAGAAATACATCCCAAAATGCTTCGCTTACATCAAGCTTTACAAATTCATCTAAAAGAATCATGTGTCCTGTACTGCTGATTGGAAGCCATTCTGTAATGCCTTCTACAATACCAAACAGTATCGCTTTCAAAATATCAATCATGTATTGATGTCACGTCCTCTCTTGATACTCTCCACAGTTCAAACCGAAAGATTCTTGGTTTACTGACCGCCGCCTCACCAGCGAGGTCTTACAAGGGCTGCCAGAGCATATCGGTTTGGGCGTGTTTCGCCCTACTAAGTATTTTTGGCTGCGCCAACAGGCGCAGTCCTTTGTTTAGAATGTTTCTTATCTCAAGCGTGTGATACGCCACACGCCGGACAAATCCACCTCCGCCCTATCCCTTATATACGGATGTTTCTCTTTTCACGACAGGAACAAGATTGAGCTGATATCCGCCTGCCTTTCGGCAGAGGATTTCACCACTTTTGGTAAAATCATTGTATCAGTCTGCTTGTGATAGGTCAAGTCTTGACACTCCCCATGGTGAAAGCAAGGGGTTTTACGCCACCCTCGATAAATGATATTTTACGCCGCCTTGCATCGGCACAATAGAGTATGGTGAGATTCGTTTGATATGTCCTTGTGACACGGACATATTTATTTTTTGTTCGCAAAACAATCAAATTTGTTCGAAAAACTTGTTTTCAAGCACAAAAAAATATGATATAATCGAAACCAGCGAAATTTAAGGAGAGGGAATTATGAAAAGTTTGATTCACCGTTGGAATGAAATCAGTCTTGTAAAACGCATTCTATGCGGTCTTTTGCTTGGCGCTGTTTTGGGACTGGTACTCCCACAAGCATCTATTATTATTTTATTCGGAAATTTATTTGTTGGAGCACTTAAGGCAGTCGCTCCGCTGCTTGTTTTGTTTCTAGTCATGTCTGCACTCTGTAAGCATCAGGCAGGCAAACAAACCAATATGAAACGTATTATCTTTCTATATCTATTGGGAACTTTTGTGGCAGGCTTTGTTGCCGTTCTGGCAAGCTTCCTATTTCCAATTACATTATCTCTGACATCTTCTGTTTCTGATATCACACCTCCGGGTGGGATTCATGAAGTTCTGAATACCTTGCTGATGAACTTGGTGGCGAACCCCATAGATGCCCTAATTCAGTCGAATTACATTGGTATTCTTGCATGGGCGATTCTCTTAGGGATTGCACTGCGAAACGCTTCTGAGGGTCTTAAGAATGCAATTGAAAGTATTTCTGATGCCCTTTCTCACATCGTTCGATGGGTCATCAGCTGTGCCCCTCTGGGTGTTATGGGATTGGTATTCAACACCATTTCACAGCAGGGAATTGAATCCCTGTTAAGCTATGGAAAACTGATTCTATTGCTGGTTGGCACAATGGCGGTTGTTGCTTTTATCATCAATCCCATTATCGTATTTATTGGAATCCGGAAAAACCCTTATCCGCTTGTATTTAAGTGTATTAAGGACAGCGGTATTACAGCTTTCTTTACTCGTTCTTCGGCTGCCAATATTCCGGTCAATATGCGGCTTTGCGCAGAACTTGGGCTGAACAAGGATACTTACGCCGTATCTATCCCATTGGGTGCTACCATCAACATGGGTGGTGCAGCCATTACGATTTCAATTCTGGCGTTGGCTGCTGCCCATACGATGGGGATTCATGTAGATTTTGCATCTGCACTCATTTTAAGTATCCTATCCGCAGTCAGTGCCTGTGGTGCTTCCGGCGTTGCAGGCGGCTCTCTGCTTTTGGTTCCTCTGGCATGTAGCCTATTTGGTATTCCCAATGATATCGCCATGCAGGTTGTTGGTGTTGGATTCATCGTTGGAGTTATTCAGGACTCTTGTGAGACCGCCATCAACTCCTCCACAGACGTACTGTATACTGCTGTGGCTGAGCTTTCTCAAAGGCGCGAAAAGCTTCCCTCTGCCGAGGAAGCCTAATTGCAAAAATGCCTTCCTTTCGTGTGAAAGGAAGGCATTTTTTTGTATGCTTCAATCAAAGAAATGCTTATTTCGAGAAAAGAAAAAGCAGACTCTTACGAATCTGCTTTATGTGCGCGCCGTGTTATTTTCCCGGGCCGTCTCCAGCCAAGTATTTTCACCGTTAATGAGCTT
>JAGZIN010000031.1 GCA_018366195.1 Butyricicoccus pullicaecorum
TTCTTTATTATAGCAAAAGGAGTTTTTATTTCTTCATCTTCGGCAATAGCCTTTTTTTGAACCACTCGCCTAGCGAGTGGTTTTACATCACAAAAAGAGGGAAGCCTGTGCTTCCCTCTTTTGTGGTGTTGTCGGTTTGAATCCATTTATTTTGCGTAATCAATGGCGCGGGTTTCGCGAATCATATTGATTTTAATTTGGCCCGGGTAATCGAGCTGTTCTTCAATATGCTTTGCAATATCGCGTGCCAAAAGCACCATGCTGTCATCAGAAACCTCTTCCGGCTTGACGATGATGCGGATTTCGCGTCCGGCTTGGATTGCATAAGAGCCAGAAACCCCTGGCGTTGTGTTTGCAATTTCTTCCAGCTTTTCGAGACGCTTGATATAGTTTTCCAGATTTTCACGGCGTGCACCCGGGCGCGCTGCGGAAATGGCATCTGCCGCCTGCACGAGACATGCCACAACGGTCTGCGGCTCGATATCGCCGTGATGAGCAGCAATTGCATGAATAATCGGCGGGCTTTCCTTGTATTTCTTTGCAAGGTCCACACCAATGCTGACATGAGAGCCTTCCACCTCATGGTCAACTGCCTTGCCGATATCGTGCAGCAAACCTGCACGGCGGGCAGGCACAGGGTCAATGCCCAGCTCAGATGCCAGAATTCCGGCAACATGCGCCACCTCAATGGAGTGCATGAGGATATTCTGACCATAGCTTGTACGGTAACGCAGTCTGCCAAGCAGCTTGATAAGCTCAGGGTGCAGACCGTGTATCCCTGTTTCAAAGGTCGCGCGTTCGCCCTCGCTCTTGATGATTTGGTCAATTTCCCGACGGGATTTTTCCACCATTTCCTCAATGCGGGTCGGGTGAATCCGGCCATCGGCAATCAGCTTTTCGAGCGCCATTCGCGCAACCTCGCGGCGAACGGGGTCAAAAGAAGAGAGCGTAATGGCTTCTGGTGTATCATCAATAATGAGATCCACACCGGTCAGCGTTTCAAGCGTGCGGATATTGCGGCCTTCGCGACCGATGATACGTCCCTTCATTTCATCGTTGGGCAGTGCGACAACCGAAACCGTTGCCTCTGCAACATGGTCGGCGGCACAGCGCTGAATGGCGATGGAGATGAGTTCACGCGCGGTGGACTCTGCCTCCTCTTTCATACGCTGATTGATTTCGCGCAGCTTGACTGCGGCATCATGCTGTGCCTCCTGCTCGATGGAGGAAACGAGATAATCCTTTGCCTCCTCGCGGGTCAAGCCGGAAATGCGTTCCAGCGCTGCAAGCTGCTCATTTTTGAGCTGCTCGCAGGATTCCTGCGTTTTCTGAACCTGTGTGAGTCTGCGGTTCAGCTCCTCACTCTTCTGGTCCAGCGCATCTGTTTTGCGGTCCAGCGTCTCCTCCTTCTGGGCGAGACGGCGTTCCAGCTTTTGTGTTTCGTTGCGGCGCTCTTTGATTTCGCGTTCGGCTTCACTCCGATTTTTGTGGATTTCGTCCTTCGCTTCCAAGATTGCCTCACGTTTTTTTGTTTCAGCAGACTTAATGGCATCGTTTACGATGCGGGTAGCTTCCTGTTCAGCACTGCCAATTTCTTTTTCCGCAACCTGCTTGCGGTACAGGTAGCCTACGAATAAACCAAGAATCACACCGACAACACCGACGAGAATGATTGGCATACTCATAGATTGTTGAGAAACACCTCCAAGAAAAATTTGTTTTGCAAAATCTGTAAAGCAATAATAACCCATATAAGTATTCCGGCCTGGGCGCCGTACATAATTACAAAAGGTATTACACAAATATTGTATAACTTTTTGTCTTTCTTGTCAAGGAAAAGGCGCACATCTGCCACAGATTTCATACACACTGACAAACCAAGGCAGAAAGCTTCTTTCTCCCCTTGTAGACCCTGTATCCAATGTAGTATAATGATAAAGTTAATACAAAATAGAATGTTTTCTATATTTCCAAAACCGCAAACGGTTGCATCTCAAACAGAATACGCAGACGGCGTGTTCTAACCGAACGCTCAGGAGGAAAACCCATGCATGCTTCCATGCGCCGCAGGCAATGCGGTGACTTGATTTATTATACCTGCGATAGACTGCCTGTGCGCCATGCCTTTACCACAAAAGCAGGCGGGGTCAGCACGGGCGACTGTGCCAGCCTCAATCTCGGCTTTCAGCGCGGTGACGACCCTGCCTGTGTGCGGGAAAACTATGCGCGGCTTGCGCAGGCGCTGCACATTCCGCTCGAACGCATGACCCTCACCCAACAGGTGCACGATGACCGCGCCGTTCTTGTCACTGAGCAGGCCGTGGGCACCGGACTGCACAAGCCGATGGACTGGAATGCAGATGCACTGGTGACGGCGCTGCCCGATACCCCGCTCGCCGGCTTTTATGCAGACTGTGTGGTTACGCTCTTTTATGACCCTGTCAGCTGCATTTGCGGGGTGTGCCACGCGGGCTGGCGCGGCACAGCAAAGCAAATTCCTGCCAAAACGGTGAAAAAAATGACAGAGCTTGGGGCGCAGCCCCATCAAATCCTTGCCGTCATCGGACCTTCCATCTGTCAAAGCTGCTTTGAAACCGATGCCGATGTGCCCGATGCCATGCAGGCACAGATGGGTGCTGCCGTACAAGCGCATATCCGCAAAAAAGGCGTCAAATTCCACGTAGATTTGCAAGGGATTCAGGTCGATACTCTGCGCCAAGCAGGACTGCTGCCCGAAAATATCATAAACAGCGGCATTTGTACGCAGTGTCACGCGGACATCTTTTGGTCCCATCGGGCAACCAACGGAAAACGCGGCGTGCAGGCGGGGGTGATTTGCCTGTGAAGCGTCCCATTTTATGGCGTATCACCGTGGGTGCCGCCGCCCTTTCCCTGCTCACCGGCTGTACCCTGACCGAGCGGCTCGACGCCGTTCCGAGCGGCTCCATTCCCAGCGCGGCAAGCCGCAAGCCGCACGGCGCAATCGACATGGCGCTGCCCTATTATACCGCCGAAAAAGTCAACCCCATTACCAGCACCTCCATCATCAATCGCGTCGTGTGCGAAGCGCTCTATGAGGGTATGTTCATTCTCAACGAGCAGTTCCAGCCCGAGCCGCTTCTGTGCGAACGCTATGAACTGAGCGGTACACGCTGTACGCTGGTGCTCAAAGAGGGGCTTCTGTTTTCTGACGGCTCTCCGGTTACGGCAGAGGACGTTGTGGCAAGCTATCGGCTCGCACAGCGCACCCCCGCCTCCCCCTATCATGACCGCACTTCCTATATGTCCTCCATTCGTGCCACGGACTCCCGCACGGTGCGCATCACCTTAACCGCGGCAAACAGTCGCTTTTTAAGCCTTTTGGACATTCCGATTTTCAAAAAGGGAACAGAGAACAATCCCTTTGCCGTGGGCACGGGCGCTTTTTCGGTTGCCGAGCAGGAGGGCGAGCCTGTCCTGCTGCCCAATCCCAACTGGCACCGCGGTGCGGTGCGTACGGTGACGCAGATTGGTCTGGTCGGTACGGTGCGTCCGGACGCGGTCACCAGCAGCTTTGCTGTTGGGGATATCTCTATGACACGTGCCGAGCGCATCTGTGACAATCCGGTTACCATCAAGGGCGCAGTTGATGTCTACCAAACCCCAACCACCGAACTGCACTATCTCGGCATACGTGCTTCTCACCCTCTGCTTGCCAACGAAAACTTCCGCAAGGCATTGAGCCTTGCCATCGACCGCGATCTGCTTTGCAAATCGTCCCTGCAAACCTTTGCAGACCCAGCGGTGCTTCCCATCAATCCCCAGCCGGACAATCACGCCAATCTATCCAGTTCCCTCAAGCAGGCAAATGCGTATCTGCGGCAAATGGGAATCGAGGACAAAAACGGGGACGGGCGCGTGGAGGACGCAAGCGGCAGTCCCATTTCGCTGACCCTGCTGTGCAACAGCGAAAACAGCTTCAAGCGCAATGTATGCAGTCAGCTTGTCACGGTCTTTTCTCATCTGGGCATTGAGCTGCGCATCAACGCCGTCCCCTTTGCCCAGTATCAGGAGGCTCTGAACAGCGGCATGTTCGATTTATACTACGGCGATATCCTCATGACACCAGATTTTGATTTGCGTGCACTCCTCATGACTGGCGGCTCGCTCAATTTTGGCAGATTTTCCGATCTCACGCTTGACCAGCATATCATGACTGTACGCACCGCATCTGCCGAAACGCTGCCGCAGGCAGAAGCCGCATTCGAGGAATACTTCCTCGCCAAAATGCCAATCCTGCCGCTCGCCTTTGAGCGTGACCAAGTCATTGTGCGCAGCGGCTTGCTGGCAAATTTCAACCCGCGCCCCGATCAGATGTTCTGGGCGCCCGCAGATTGGAGACTTGAATGAAGAAAATTGTTTTAGGACTTTCGGGCGGTGTCGATTCGGCTGTATCCGCACGGCTGCTGCGCGAACAGGGCTACGATGTCCATGGACTCTATATGGACGTTGGCTTGGGCGGTCTGCCCGAAGCGCAGCGTGTCGCCGATGCCTTGGGTATTCCGCTCTACGCCGCACATCGAGAAACACAGTTTGAACAGGAAGTACAGCGCTATTTTGCACACGCCTATCAGACCGCACGCACGCCGAATCCCTGTGTCGTATGCAACCGCAAGGTGAAATTTACTGCGCTGTGCCAGTATGCAGACGAAATCGGCGCCGCATACGTTGCCACCGGTCATTATGCCCGCATCGGGCGAGATGCCGCAGGGCGTGCGCTCCTGATGCGTGCCCGCTCTCCCAAAGACCAGTCTTACATGCTGGCAAACCTGCCCCGTTCGGTGCTTGAACGCTGCGTGTTCCCGCTGGGAGAAGCCGCAGACAAGGCAGAGGTGCGTGCACTGGCACGGCAAAACCAGATTCCAGTTGCCGACAAAAAGGACAGCATGGACGTATGCTTCATTGCAGACGGAGACTACTCCAGCTGGCTGGAGGCGCGCGGCGCTGCACTTCCCGAGGGCAACTTCGTGGACGAGTCCGGCAATGTCCTCGGACGCCACAAGGGGCTGCACCATTACACCGTGGGACAGCGCAAGGGGCTTGGCGTTGCCGCTTCCGGCAGACTGTTTGTGCACGAACTGCGTCAGGATACCAACGAAGTGGTTCTGTCGTTAAACGATGTATTCCGAGAACAAATCACGGTGCAGGGGCTGAATCTATGTGCGCCGGAATATGCAGAAAGCGGCAGCTTTGACTGTCAGGCGCGTGTGCGTTATTCTAAGAGCAGCGAGCAGGCACATGTCACCGTGCACGGAGACGGCAGTGCCTGCGTCACCTTCGCGCAGGCAGTACGTGCGCCGGCGGCAGGGCAGTTTGCAGTCTTTTACGACGGCGATATCGTCATTGGCGGCGGATTTATTGATGGATGATGGATAAGGAATGAAGGATACGGGCATGGGACAGGCAAAAAGTGAATCAAAAAAGCAGGTATTCGCCCGACTTGGCTGGGTCTTGATTCTGTCTCAGCTTATCACGCTGGGGGTTGTATGGGGTGCAGAGCAAATTTACCGCCTGTATCTGGGAATCCGTGCGCCTGAACTCGATTATGTGAGTCTTGTACGCCTGCTGCGTTCCAATGGCTGGTCTCTGATGCTGGGTGCCATTGCCGGAGTGCTCCCCTGCCTCAAGCTGCGTCTGACACCGCGTACCAGTCAGCTAACCGGATATCTCACCCGCACACGCAAATCCATTTCCTTCTCCATGGTATTTGTCTATGTGCTTTTGGTCATGGGCCTGCAAAATATGGCTTCCCTGCTCACATTGCCTATGGAGGCTGCTGCCAACAGCATGGGCTGGTCCTTTCTGGACGCCTATACCAGCGCGGCGAGCATGTCCGACACATTGTCCCTATTCCTTTACACCGTACTCGTTGCCCCCTTCTGCGAGGAGCTTATCTATCGCGGGTTTGTGCTGCGTGCCCTTGCACCCTACGGAAAAATCTTCGGCATGGTGGTTGCCGCTCTGCTCTTCGGGCTGATGCATGGCAACATTATCCAGTTCCCCTCTGCCTTGCTATGCGGCTTTCTCTTTGGCTATGTGACCCTTGAATATTCCCTACCCGCCTCCATGCTCATTCATGCCCTCAACAATTTGGCAGCAGAAGCGATAAGCTGGCTGCAATCTACGGACGAGGTCACCGCCGCTGCTGTCAATCAGGCTGTTTTTTCCTTTGGTCTTGTTGCACTTCTGCTCTATGTCACCAAGTTCTGGCGCTCCTTTGTGCGCTACTTCCGCGCAAACCGCACAGAAAAAGGGACACTGTGGCACTTTGTCACAACGCTTCCGATTCTGCTGCTCCTCATCTATCTGGTTCTGCTGACCGGATTGAGCATCACACCAATTTGAAATCGCTTCTGTTTCTAACCGATACCCGAAATCACACAAGTATGTGCGGTTTCGGGTATCTTTCATTTTTGGCTCTTGCGCACTGTGCACAGACAGAATAAAACCTGCTTTTTTTACCAACACAACCGGCTCAGAGAGCCAGTTTTTTTTCGCCTGATGGGTGCGTTCGTCTGGTTCGTCATTTTTTGCTGTTTTTCGTCAAAATTCTCCTTTTCTCGTGCACCTTCTACCAATAATCCGCCTTGAAATTTGTCTCTTTTTGTGGATTTTTTTTGAAAAAAGGCTTGCATTTTCCGCACAGACTCTGTATAATAATAATCGTAGCAAGAAGTCATGCGCTTGCTGCGAACAACATTCGTTGTTCGTCATTCACACCTTTCTCACGCGCCTTTTGGAGAAGGGTGCAGTACACGGGATATTTTATATCCCGTGTATTGATGTTTGCACCGAAAAAAGCCAATTCCCCCTCGTGGGGAATTGGCTTTTTTCTATGTATCTGCCCGCTTTACGGCAAATCCATCATCTCGGCAATCAAATCCATCAGCTCCGCATTCCACCGCTGTGCAGTACGCTCTCCAACCGGAATTTGCAGCGCTGCACCATAGAGGGTATAGGCATTTTGAAAATACACCAACTCAATGATTTTTCGGCGCGCACTGCTGTCTGTCATGTGCTGTACCGTTTCCAACGCCTGATTCACAATGTCCAGACGGCGCTGTTCCTTGACGGTGCGTTCTGCCTCTGGCTTTTTCATGATTTCCGGATACGTTTTCAAAATCTCACGCACATAAGCTAATTTTCCTCTTTTTCGCAAGATGACACCTCCTGTCTTTTCTTCTGCTCTTCCTGATATCTGCGGAACCGCTCCAGCCAGTCCAATTCCCACTCACCCAGCGGTTTTCCCTGTAAATTATCCGGATTATCCCGCATCTGCACCAATCCCTTGAGCTTCGAAATGATATATGCTTCCGGACTGCGCGGACTGCGTGAAACACTGTCGGTAATGTGATACAGAATTTCCTCCTCTGACAGCCCTGTTTTCAGCATTTTGGAAACCGTGCGCACAAACTGTATGTCTGGTTCTCTTCCAAACGAATGGATAAAACATTCTCGTATCGAATCCGATAAGTCGTGCTGATTTGCACAAGGCTCCTCTGTCCTGTCCTCGCCTAACCTAATCTGTCCTAACCTATCCTGTCCTATCCTATCCTCGTCTGGGTCGACCGTTGGTTGACCATCGAGCAAGTCATGATACAGGCTCTGTACATATCTATCCTTGCGGATAAAATTATTGCATTTCCAGTCACAGATGTACGCAACCATATCCTCATTTAAGAGTTGCAGAAAGCCGCGGGAGACTAAAATCTGCAAATCGTCTATGGCGGCGCGGGTCATTTGCACAACGGTAAACGCCTCTACAACGCCGTCATCATCTGCGTACATGCCAAGGTCATAATAGAGCAGTCTTGCCGTGACAGGCATACGCAAAAATCGGGCAGAGCTGACGATTTTTTTGGAAAACATTCTTCTTTCTGCCACCTTGATTCCCTCCTCCCCGAATTCTCCATATGCTGATATGCCCCAACTGCCCCATACAGAAACCTAACATGCTTCTACGCGGAGCGCGGAATCAGACGCAGACACCACCAGCCGAATCACCTGTGTCGGGATTCCTTGCAGCTGTGTGACCGATTCCGCATTGTCCACCACCAGCGGCACATGTAAGCCATAGTGTGCAGACAGCGTGCGAATGATATCCACCCCCACATTGACCTGCATGGCGTGATTGAGGTCGTCATAGGGAACGCCGTTCACCATGACCTCACAGCACTCTGCAAGGCTGCCGTTGAGCTGCTCACGGAACAGACTGAACTGCGCAAGCGTAAAGCGGGAATTGACTGTACGGGTCAAAAACTGCGCCTTGTAGCGAACAAACGCCTCACACAGCGCAATGTGACGGTCCAGCTCGCTGCGCTTTTCGTCATATCTTTGCTTCTCTCCTGCAAGCTCGGCAAGCCGTTCACGGGTCTGCTGCAAAGACACCTGGGCAGCAAGCACCTGTTCTGCTTCGGCGCGGCGCTGTTTCAGCGCGGCAAGGCGTTCCATCAGATGCCTGCGCATGTCCGCCTGTCCATTCTGTAAGGCAGAGAGCTTGTCCGCAGCCTGCGCAATCTGCACGCGCAGCGCATCTTTACGGGTTTGGTACGCCGGCAAGTCTGTCGGCGGCTCTGCTGCCGGACAGACGGCAAGCTGTGCGGCACAGGCGTCCCGTGCCTCTGTCTTTTGACGCAGCATCTCCTCTTGCTCTTTGACGGTCTGTTCTGCCTGCTCCACAGAGCGCTGTACAAACAAGCAGTCCTGTTCCCGTGTCTGCCGTTCCTGTTCTGCCTGCGCTTGTATGTCTGACAAATATTCAGGGGGCAGAGGCTGACCGCAGGTTGGACAAACCTCCTGAATCCGGACGGGCTGTTCCGATTTCAGATTGTCCAGCTGCATCTTTCCCTGCATCACCGCCGTCTGTGCGCGGCTCATCTGAGCGCGCAGGTGATGCAGGTCGTTTTCCAGCTGCATCAGCTGCGCCTGAAGCGCAGACCGATTGTCTGCTGCCTGCTGACTGCTCCGATAGGCACGATTTTCTGCTTCCAATGCTGTTTCCTCTGCCAAAAGCGCCTGATGCTCTGCCTGTGTCTGACGTACCAGCGAGTTCCCTGCAAGCCCTGCAAGCTCTGCCCGCACAGCATCTTCGCGTTCGGTCAGCGTTCTCTGCTGTGCCTTTGCCGCTTCAAAGTCCATATCCGCAAGCGCGGCAATGCGGCGTTCACATTCGTCCATACGAATGGGCAGCGTGTCCAAGGTCTTGTTGGTGTCCTTGCGGGCAATCAACAGCGCCGTGTGATATTCCGCAACCGTCCGCGTTCCGAGCGCTTCAGACAGCGGGGCAAACTGTGGTTCCGTCTCCAAAATCTCGGCATCCTGCGGCAGTCCGCACACCTCCGTAAGAATCTGGCGGCGCTCCCGCCATGGCAAATCCCGTGCGAACTGATGCACCCCTGTCAAAAGTCGGAATACCGCTTCCTCGCTGACAAAATCCGCAATCCACTTTTTATAAGAAGCCTCCTTTTTGGGCAAATCGTCCACCGTATATTCTATGGTGTCCCCTTCATATCGTGCCAGCAAACCGCCGCGCGGTTTTGACCAGCGTTCACGCAGCACCTTGCGCAGCGTATGAGCCTGCCCGTTCACCTCACAAACAGCAGTCACCGTTGGCGTCGTTCCCTTCCTTCCGACAGGCTTGATGGAAAATCTTGCACTTCCTGTGCAGTCCTTGCCGAACAAAAGCCAAGTCAGCGCATCATAAACCGTTGTCTTTCCGGTTGCATTGTCGCCATAAATATGGGTCACGGTATCCGAAAGCTCCAAAGTCAGCTGTTCAATCCCCTTAAAATTCTGAATTTCCAAAAATCGTACCACAAAATCTGTCATATTGATTGTCTCTCCTTTTTATCTTGTTGTCTGTTTTGTGCCAGTCTCTGTTTTTCTATTGGCTCGACAGGCTTGTGAACCCCCCGACTGTGTGCCCAAACTCCAATGATGCGAGCGCTGTATTGTACGGTATTGGGCTCCATTCCTTTTTCACGCCGTTTGATTGCGCATGCAGCTTCCTCGAAATGCCGTGTCTGCAAGCGGCGCATCTGCGCACGCATTTCCTTGCGTCCTATCATGAGAGTGCCTGCACCTCCTTTTCCTCATGACTGGGTGCCGTCTGGAGCACGCGGCTCTAAAAATGTTTCCACCCCGACCCCAAGCGCCTGACAGATGCTTTCATACACGCCAAATGTCAAACGCCGCTTGCCTTCCAAAAGCAGTCGAAGCTTTGATGCTGAGATTCCTGTTCGTTGGCTCATTTCTGCCTGTGAAATGCCCGCATGACGCAGAAACAAACCGATTTTTCGTGCAACATTCATGGTATTTACCTCCGAATTTCGAAATTTTCGAATCTCTTGCCTCTATTATATTTCGATTTTTTCGAAGTGTCAACCACATTTTTCGACAATCCAGAAATTTTTCATCTTCATTTTTCGACATTTTTCGACATTTCCGAAATTTTGCATTTACATTTTGCAGTTTCTGTGTTAGGATAAGGATAGGGAAAGCGAGGTGACGAACTTGACATTTGGACAAAAACTTCGTGCAGCCAGAAAAGCAAAGCAGCTAACCCAAAAGGGTCTTGCCTTGATGATTCATGCGGCACACAACTCCATCAGCAACTGGGAAAATGACCAGAATCACCCAGATCCAGACACCATTCAAAACCTTTGCTGGGCGCTTGATGTGACGCCAAATTATTTTTTTCTTTCCGAAACAGACCATTCCGATGCGGATAAAAAAAATATGGACGAGCTCCCCCCAAACTGTTTTCCCATTCATACAAAGCAAATCCCGCTTCTTGGCACCATTGCCTGCGGCAAGCCCATTCTGGCGGCGGAAAATATACATGACACCGTCAATATTCCCGAAGAAATCAGTGCAGACTTTGCCTTGCAGTGCAAAGGAGACAGTATGCTGGGCGCACGGGTGCAGATTCACGACGGCGATCTTGTATATATCCGACAGCAGGACGACGTGGACAACGGAACCATTGCCGCTGTCCTGATTAACGAAGAGGCAACCTTAAAACGTGTCTATAAGCAGCCAAACAAGCTGATTCTGCAACCGGAAAACCCCGACTTTGAACCCATGGTTTATATCGGGCAGGAGCTGGAAAGCATTCGTATCCTTGGCAAAGCGATTGCCTTTGTATCACGCATTGAATAAAACGGTTTGGGGAACGAGCCGCATCTTTCAAACACAATAGAAGGGTTATACTATGTATGCAAAAACAGACCATGATGCAGCCAATTCCATCAAGCTGGCAGACGTATTTTATGTAGACGAGACATACAGCAAAAATCACGCACACATGCTGCATCAGCATCAAGGAATCTTGGAGCTGTTATATGTATTTGAGGGCGAAGGGCGCTATATTGTCGGCAGCCGTGAGTATGCGGTTACAGCGGGCGATTTGATTATTTGCAACGCAGAAACCCTGCACGGAGAGGCACCCTTTCAAGCCCATACGATGCAAACCTATTGCTGTGCGCTGTCCGGTGTACACAAACAGGAGCTTCCACCGGGCTGTCTCATCTCATCATACCAGCGTCCGGTTTTGCAGCTCCATCAGTATCAAACGCCCATTCATCAAATCATGCCCCATATTTACGAGCTTCACATTGCATCTTCCCACAATTCTGATATCTGTCGGCAACTGGCAATCAGTGTCCTGCTGATGGTGGAACAAGTGCTTGCGCTGCATGACAAATATGACCGAAACCAAATCGAACAAAAAAACGAGACATTGGTGCGGCAAATCACAGAATATCTGGATTGTCATTATACCGAATCCCTGTCACTTGACAAAATCGCAAGATATATGCACATCAGTACCTCGTATCTGTCTCACCTTTTCAAGCGGGAAACCGGTCTGTCCCCCATGCAGTATGTGATTCACCGCCGAATCGGCGAAGCGCAGAGCCTTTTGATGGAGACCAATCTGCCTGTGCATCTCATTGAAGAACGGCTGGGCTTTGGCAGCAGCTGCCATTTGACCTCCATGTTCAAAAAATATGTCGGCATTGCGCCGCGCGAATACCGCAGACATTTTTCCAAATCGCACAACAAAAAAGCCGGCTCTTGAAAGCGGCTTTTTTATTATGTGTGCAGGATTTTATAAATTTTACGCATCTACACGCAAAAACACAGGAAAACACAGCAGCATCGTACTAACACTTTTCTTCCGATTCTTCTATAATAAAAGCAAGTTCTTGTCTAAAACATAAAAAATACAGAATTTTATTGCAATGATCACACACCGTAAGGCTCTTTTCTTGATTCTGATATGGATTCTGCAATATATTATCATGGAATACGCAGAACTTCCCTCACGCCACGGAAGCAAACGGTATCAGAAAGATAGACAAAGCGCTCTTATTTTTTATAGGAAAAGGAGTTTTTAGAATGACAGAATTAAAAATCGGTCTAGTCGGAACCGGTGCGATTGGACGCACACACATTGAACGCATCAACAACACCTTACAGGGCGGACGGGTCATTGCCTGTGCCGATGCCAATCTTGATTTTTGCAAATCCGTTGCTGAAAAATACGGTCTTCAGGCTTATGCCACAGGCGAGGAAATGATTGCATCAGACGAGGTCGAAGCTGTTATTTGTGCAACCGCCGATGCGTTCCATGAGCAATATGTTCTGGCAGCCATTGCCGCCGGAAAGCCAGTATTCTGCGAAAAGCCATTGGCACCGACCCCCGAGGCATGTAAGCGCATCGTAGAGGCAGAAATGGCTTTCGGAAAGCGCTTGGTACAGGTTGGCTTTATGCGCCGCTTTGACCCGGGTTATCAGCAGCTGAAAAAGCTGCTCGACAGCGGAAAATTCGGCAATCCCCTCATGCTGCACTGTGCACACCGCAATTATGATGACGGCGGTGTGGGATTTACCACCAATATGCCCGTGGAAAATTCCATGATTCATGAAATTGATGTGCTTCGCTGGCTGCTTGGCGAAAATTATGTCAAGGCAGAGGTTGTTTTCCCACGCACCACACGCAATGCCTGTGAAGGTCTGAAGGACCCGCAGATTATGTATCTGACCACGGAATCCGGTATCCGGATTGATGTGGAATCCTTTATCTTCTCCCACTATGGCTATGATATCAAGTGTGAGGTTGTGTGTGAGGAAGGTACGCTCAATCTGCCTGAGCCTGCCAATGCCATGATTCGTACCCGTGATTCTCGCGTAACACCAATTTGCCACGACTGGTCTGAGCGTTTTCCGGAGGCATATAATATTGAATTCCAGCAGTGGATCAATGCCACCCAAGAAGGTCGGGTCGATGGTCCGACCGCATGGGACGGCTATATGGGACAGCTAACCGCAGCCGCAGCCTCCAAGGCACGCGACGAACAGCACCCCGTTGATATCCACATGCCAGAAACCCCCGACTTCTACAAGGGTTAAGAAAGGAGTACCCCATTATGAAACTATGCTTCAATACCGATGGATTGGGCTATATGCCATTTGAAGAAATGTTAGATACGCTGGCAAGATTAGGCTATGAATCCATAGAAATCGCCTGCGGCAACTGGTCCAAGGCACCCCATATCCATTTGGACGAAATGCTTGAGAGTGAGCAGGCACGCAAAGCCTTTCTGGAGGCAATCCAAAGCCGCGGACTGCAATTGGAAGCACTCAACTGCTCCGGAAACCAGTTAGCGCCGAATGACGAGGGCAAACAGCATCAGGAGGTCGTTGAAAAGACCTTTCGACTTGCCGGATTATTGGGCGTCAAGAAAATCGTCATGATGTCCGGTTGTCCCGGCGGCTCTCCTGAAGATAAAACCCCAAACTGGATTATCACAAGCTGGCCGCCCATTACCACCCAAATTTTGAACTGGCAATGGAACGAAGTACTCATTCCATACTGGAAAGAAACCGTAGCACGCGCCAAGGCAAACGGTATTGAAAAAATCGCGCTTGAAAACCATGGCTGTCAGATGGTTTATAATCCGGAAACCCTGATTCGTCTGCGTGATGCCGTGGACCCGATGATTGGCATGAACCTCGACCCCTCCCACCTCATGTGGATGGGCGGTGACCCCATCGCAGCCGTTCATAAGTTGGGTGCAGAACGTATTTATCACGTTCACGCCAAAGATGTACGTCTTGAGCGAAACTATGTTGGTGCAGACGGTGTTCTGGATACCAAAACCATTGACCAGTTTGCAAAACGTACCTGGAACTATGTTGCACTCGGTCATGGACATGACGTGCGTTGGTGGAAAGAATTCCTGTCTGTGTTGAGCATGGAAGGCTACGATGATGCCGTCAGTCAGGAAATGGAGGATTTGACCATGCCCGCTCTTACCGGTATCAAAAAGTCTACACAGGTTTTGAAGGAAGCAATGCCTTGTGACTATAACTGAACATAGAAGCTAGATGCGCCCGTAAGTAAAAGAGACCGGAGTCATTCCACAAAGGAACGGCTCCGGTCTCTTAGATGAAACAAGCTTATTTATTTTTCTCTTGCCACCAGTCTCACCTCTCCGACAGCTGCTTCATTTCGATGCCGCCATTAGGAGGAGATTTGAATCTTTCTCATATATAGTACCTTCAGCTTTACACTGGAACACAAATCCAGTTCCATATCGTCCATAACATTCCTGAATGATATAGCCATATTCTTCACCAATATTATCCGTTTCATAGAACTTCTGAAGGATTTCTCATGCTTCCTGTGCGGTCATATTATTTCACCTCCACAGTTGCAGAAATAATGTTCAGGTCAGCAGTTCGTCACTGAGCATCTATGTGTATGGGTAAGCTACATGAAAAGGATTTCAGCCTGCTGTAATTTATCCTGCAAAGGGATTCCTCCAATCTGATATCCCGAAAGTAATGCATCAGCATCTGAAAAAATTTGATCATTGTCTGAATTCTGAGGACCAATTATAATTCCATTTTCTGTCCAAGGAATAATCGTGTATTTCTGCCCATCTACAGAAAATTCAATATCATACCCTGTTAAAATGGCTTGTTTCAATATCTCAGGTTCAATCGCCATAGTAGCTTCACACCTTTCTGAATAAAAAGAACCTTGTTTCCACAATTCTTTTGTTTTTTGTCTTATCTTTCATCTTTGTCTCTTTGAAACAAATTAACCTTTCCCTCTTTGATAGCCTGTTTCAGCTCACTCATAAATTTTTCATTTGCTTCTATATCTTCTTTTTTGGTACTATGTATTACTTTTCTTGGAGGTTCATAGTAACTTATACGAGCAAAAAACTTATCTTCATCGCTTAACTCAACATATCTTTCTGCCTTTTCTTTGATTGGCAATCTTTCAAATTCATCAAAATTCAACATAAAAATTCCTCCGTTTCCAAAAAATGATACTTTCCTCTAAAGTCACCTTTTTTATTAGGAATTTCATATCTCTGTCAGATAATATTTTATTTTCTTTAGAACAGGTCACGAAACAACAAGTATTGTGAGATAATCATGGGGGGATAAAAATGTTTGGAGTATCACCACGCATGATATTTGCAGGAAACAGGAAACATAGCGCGGGAACAGAAATCCAACTGAATCGAGAAACATTTACAGGATATCGAAATTTTTCTCCATTACGCAGCAAACTGTTTATTGTATCACTTCTACTGCTTACATATCCATGGATTTCCCATTTTTCTTCATTTATTCAGTATATGATAGCACTTTCATTCCTGTTTATCAAACTATCTTTACTGTTCTCATCAACAAATGCTGTAAGTGTACCATACAATTGAACACCCCCCACCACTTCTTTGTAAGCATAGAAAGACGGTTGACAACTTCACGATATGCGGTTATACTGAAAATAGAAAAAGGACGCGTTGCCGGTAGACGGTTACGCCCTTAAAGTATCATTAAAAATGACCGCTTCATTTGGACGTGAGGGCGGTCATTTTGCATATGTAGTGAAAAGCCACATAAAGAATGCTGTAAAAAGCATAATACGTGCAATCTTTGCATACACAGCGTTCACCCCCTTC
>JAGZIN010000032.1 GCA_018366195.1 Butyricicoccus pullicaecorum
GAATGGGAGAACTCACCTCCTTCCTGTGGAGGAATGGAGGGCAAATAACCGCCTACCGCTGGTATCGGCAGCGCGCTGAAAAATCTTATTTTTTCCTGTCATTCAGGATAGCACAGATTCAGACAGATTGCAACAAAAAATCCGCCTCAGTGCTGCACACACCGAGACGGAAGAAAGCGAATACTGGGACAGGCCCAATAATCACGTGTTCACTTATGATTATATCACCTGTCCTTGGTTTTGTATACCCATTTTGCAAGGAAAGGTGATTTTATGCCAGTTTACAAGAATGAAAAATCTGGTTCATGGTTCTGCAAATTTTATTATACTGACTGGACCGGAAACCGAAAGCAAAAGAAGAAGGAAGGCTTCCGCACAAAAAAGGAAGCTCAGGAATTCGAGCGTGAATATCTATCCAAAGCACACGCATCCTGTGACATGTCTTTTGGCTCGCTGGTTGAGCTTTACATGGAAGACTGCAAGCACCGCCTGAAGCCTACCACTTATTCCAATAAGGAATTTTTGATCGCCACAAAGCTGCTTCCCTTCTTCAAGGATATGCCGATCAATGCCATTACCCCAGCCACAATTCGCAAATGGCAAAATGAACTGCTGTCAGATTCAAAGGGATACTCTCCCACATATCTAAAGACAGTCAATAATCAGGCCAGCGCTATTTTCAATTTTGCAATGAAGTATTATCGTCTGGAAAGCAATCCCTGTCGGCTTGCTGGGACAATGGGAAAGAAACATGCGGACGAAATGTCGATCTGGACTGTGCAAGAATTCAATCGCTTTATCAAAGCAGTAGAAGACAAGCTGCCGTCCTATGTAATGTTCCAACTTCTATTTTGGACTGGTATGCGCTCTGGTGAGCTGTTGGCCTTAACTGTGGATGATTTTGATTTTGCAGAGCATACAGTCAGCATCTCGAAGAATTATGCACGGCATAACAAAGAGGATCTGATACTCCCCCCCAAGACACCAAAGAGCAAACGCATCATCACGCTGCCACCATTCCTTTCATCCATTGTGGAGCGGTACTCCACCTGCATCTATGTAGACGATCCTCACAACAGACTGTTCAATTACACCAAACACTATTTACATCATGAAATGGATCGTGGGTGTAAGAAATCCGGTGTGCAGCGTATCCGAATTCATGACTTGCGTCACTCGCACGCATCGTTCCTGATTGAAAAGGGTTTCTCCCCGCTCTTGATCGCAGAGCGTCTGGGGCATGAGAACATAGAAACCACGCTGCAAACATACAGCCACCTATATCCAAACAAACATGGCGAAGTTGCTGCTTTAATCGAGGAATCGTACACCGCGCTTCAAGATGATAGTACGCGCTAAAAATTCAAGCTGATTTTCAATGAATAGTACGTTTCTAGTACGCACAAAAAACAGCCCCGTAAAAATCAGAACTTTCTTCAGAGATTTACGGGGCTTTATGATGTTATTTTTCAGATTTACACAACTTATATACCGTTTTCAATTCTGTGCTTATCATTCCCACTCGATTGTAGCAGGTGGCTTAGAGGTAATATCATATACAATTCGGTTAATATGCTTCACCTCATTTACGATGCGTACCGAGATACGGTCGAGCACTTCATAGGGAATGCGTGCCCAATCGGCGGTCATAAAGTCCGATGTTGTCACGCCGCGCAGGGCAAGCGTATAATCATAGGTACGTCCATCCCCCATAACGCCAACCGAGCGCATACCAGTCAGAACTGCAAAGTACTGATTGATTTCGCGATCCAGTCCAGCCTTTGCGATTTCCTCACGGAAAATCCAATCGGCCTCCTGCAAGATGGCAACCTTATCGGGTGTAACCTCGCCCAGCACACGAATACCCAGTCCCGGACCCGGGAATGGCTGACGCCATACCAGATAATCCGGCAAGCCAAGCTCAAGACCCATTGCACGAACCTCGTCCTTAAACAGCAGACGCAGTGGCTCAATCAGCTCCTTAAAGTCAACCACGCTGGGCAATCCGCCTACATTATGGTGACTCTTAATCACTGCACTATCCCCCAGACCAGACTCAATGACATCAGGATAGATAGTACCCTGCACCAGAAAATCCACAGCACCGATTTTCCGCGCTTCGTCCTCGAATACACGAATAAATTCTTCTCCAATCGCTTTGCGTTTTGCTTCCGGATCGGTGAGACCTGCCAGCTTGGTGAAAAAGCGCTCTTGTGCATTGGCACGAACAAAATGGGAATCAAATCGGGTTGCGAATGCCTGTTCCACCTCATCTCCCTCATTTTTGCGCATGAGTCCAGTATCGACAAACACACAGGTCAGCTGCTTGCCGACCGCCTTGGATACGAGTGCTGCAACAACGGAAGAATCGACACCGCCCGACAGTGCGCACAACACCTTGCCCGTACCCACCTTCTCACGGATTGCAGCAATCTGCTGTTCAATATAGCGGGTCATGGTCCAATCGCCGGTGCAGCCGCAGACGTCATACAGGAAATGCTTGAGCATATCCGTACCATGTGGGGTATGGTTCACCTCTGGGTGGAATTGTACGCCATAAAATTTCTTATCCGCACATTCCATGGCAGCCGTGGGGCAGGTATCTGTGGTACCGGTCACACGGAATCCCTCCGGCACCTTGGAAATGAAGTCTGTATGGCTCATCCAGCACACTTCCTGTGTCTCCAAGTCCGAGAACAACTGACTGCTCTTGTCGAGCTGTACCTGTGTCTTGCCATACTCACTCTTTTCCGCCGCATTGGATACCGTACCGCCCAACAGATACGCCATCAGCTGACAGCCATAGCAAATGCCCAGCACAGGAATCCCAAGGTCAAAAATTGCCTGTTCACAGCGCGGTGAGCTCTCCTCATATACGCTGTTTGGTCCGCCAGTAAAGATGATACCCACCGGATTCATTGCCTTGATTTCTTCCAACGGGGTCTTGTAAGATTTCACTTCACAATAAACATGATGTTCACGCACACGACGTGCAATAAGCTGATTGTACTGGCCGCCAAAGTCCAGCACCAAAACGAGCTGATGATGCTCCATGTTTCAGTTCCCTCCAAATAATTTTGTTTGCTTAGATAAAATTATGCCATATTTTACGCATTTGGGCAAGCCCTTTCGAGCAAAATTGTAATTTTTTACACAGTCTGCACAGCTTGTCGGCGCATATCGCAAGGGGCTTTTGCAGACCGATGCGTCCAATGTCCGTCACACGAAAATGGTTCCTCTTTTATCGGTTGTATATTTTTGAAAATTCCGGCAATACTCTGTCATATACTTCTTGCAAAGGACGGGTATTACAATGAATACATGGTTCAAAAAAAGTTTCCTCTGTACAGTGTGTGCGCTCACCCTGATGATGCCCTGTGCTGCCTTTTGGCAGGAGCACGTACAGGCATTTTCTGAGGAAAGCCTGCTCACCTCCTCCACCGGTCATGTCCCTGTGGCACAGACCGTAGAGGAACGAACGGTTGCAGGTGTGATGATTCGTTTTCCGCTTTGCGCATCAGACCCGGACGGTGATACCGTAACGCTCAAGCTCATAGACCAGCCGCGGCTTGGCACCGCTGTCCTGGATAACGGAAGCCTCATCTATACGCCGGCAGCAAACCGTACCGGTACCGACCAGTTTTCCTACTGTGCAGTCGATACCTTAGGAAACGAATCCAATCCAGCCCGCATTTCCGTCAAAATCGAGCGCAATCCTTGTGCGGTCACCTATGCAGATATGACACACAATCCCAATCATCTTGCAGCCGTTCGCCTTGCACAAAAAGGCATCTTTCTGGGGGAAAAGATTGGTTCTTCTTATTTTCTGCACCCCAATCAGCCCATGACCCGCAGTGAATTCATCGCCATGACAGCGGCGGCAGCAGAACTCGAAATTTCCCAAACCACCTGCACAGATTTCCAAGATGACAGCGCCCTCTCCCCTTGGGCAAAGCCGTATATCAGTGCTGCGGCAAGTGCTGGACTGATTCAAGGCTATCAGACAGCTTCTGGAAGCACGGAGATTCGCGGAGAAAATCCCATTACCATCTCCGAAGCATCGGTTATCCTGTCCCATCTTTTGGGGACTGTACCGGCTGACGGTACGGTATCCTATCAAGCTGTACCTGCATGGGCCGCAGACGCTACCCGCCAGCTTGCACAGGCAGACATTCTTCCGACCGCTTCAGACTTCAACCTGAGTGCCCCCGTAACCCGAGAGCTTGCCTGCACCATGCTCCACAAAATCCTTCCATAAGCACACAAAGCTGACCGTCCATCGTCAGGGCGGTCAGCTCTTTTTTTATCGCACACGCAAGGATTCTATGAATGTCTCGTCAGGCGTGACAAACGCCGTCTGGTAAACATGATAAATCACAAATCCCGGCTTTGCACCCGATGGCTTTTTGAGATTGCGCACCTCTGTGTAATCGACCGGAACCATTGAGGAGGTTCGAGCCTTGGAGTGGTATGCCGCAATCATAGCCGCCTCCGTCATCGCCTGATTGCTTGGCGTTCTGCCGTCTGTAACCAGAATCACATGCGACCCGTGAATTTTTTGTGTGTGAAACCACCAATCGCTCTTAAACGCCGTTTTCATACTGAGCAAATCATTTTGCAGGTTGTTCTTTCCCGCCCAAACCGAAAATCCATCGCTCGTGCGGTACTCATACGGAATGGAGCGCGCCGGCTTCTGTTTCCTGCTGCGCTGTCGGTTAGACAGGATACCCGTCTGCATCAGCTCCTCTCTCAGCTCCGCAAGGTCTGCTTCATTTTCCGCTTCATCAAGTGCTGCCAGCACGCTTTCCAGATAATCCAATTCCTTATCGCCCTGTTCTATCTGCTTTGTCAGCATCTGCTCTGCTGTCTTGGCTTTTTGATACAGCTTAAAATACTTTTGCGCATTCTGCTGCGGGGTCAAACGCACATCCAGAGAAATCTCTACCTCCGGACAGTTCGGGTCATAGTAATCAATGACCTTTGCCGTACGCATACCCTTTTCCAACTGATAGAAGTTTGCTGAAATCAGTTCCCCGCGCTGCTTATACTGTTCGCGCTCGTGCGTCTTTGCAAGTTCTTGCCTCTGTGCCGCAAGCTTTCGCACCAAGCGGTCCCTTGCAGCGGTCACGGTACGCAGCATATCGCCGGACTTCCGGTGCATACGTTCTGCCTGTCCCTTCTTCTCATAGAAGGTTGCCAGCAATGCAGAGAAATCAGAAAGCTCCTGAAGCTGCATCTGTTCCCCATATTGGGTAATCGGCATGGAGGAAAAATCAAATGCACAGTTGCCGTCCGTTTTGGTCAGCAGATAGGGCTTCCCCTTTCCTGCCTGTACATCTGATAAAAACGCTGTAAAGGTCTTAAACAGTCGTTCCTTGTCCTCTTCAGTCAAATCATTTACCAGCTTTGCAGGCTCTCCCAGTGCACGAAAAGCAATTTCTCGACACAAAAGCGGGGAGAATCCCCGAAAGGAAGATAACAGCCAGCGGTCTGTTCCCATCTCTCCGCACATCTGCGTAAAGGCAGCATACAGTCCTGTTTCCGATACTGTAAAGGGGTCTGCCTTGTCTGTTTGTTCGGGCGGCATATGATAAAACAGCCCGGGCAAAATCTGACGTTTTCCGGAAATATCGCCATCTACCCGACGAATGGCATCTACAATGCGTCCTGCCTCATCTTTGAGAATCAGGTTTGAATACTTCCCCATCAGCTCAGCAACCACATAGCGTTTGACTGGTACTCCCATTTCATCGGTCGTATCCAATTCCAAAATCGCCATGCGTTCGAGCGCCGGCTGAGTCAGTGAAACAATTTTTGCACCCTGAATGTGTTTGCGCAGCAGCATACAAAACATAGGGGGTGTTGCCGGATTTTCTCGGTTTTGCTCAATCAGATGGATACGCGGTGCAGACGCAGACGCGGAGAGCAGCAGACGGCAAGCGCCCTGCCCCCCACGAATCTGCAACACAATCTCCTCACGGTCGGGCTGATATACTTTTTCAATTCTTCCGCCTGCGATTCGTCCGTTCAACTCGGACAAAACCGCACGCAGACATATTGCATCTAATGGCATAGATAACCTCCTGTACTGATACAGCAGAACACAATCCTCTGCTGTCTTTATACAAATTGAATACAGTCGCAATGGACTGCGGAAACCATCGTCTCAAGTGTTGGAAAGCATCTTGCCAAATGGTTTGCAAACACCGTGGCAACCGGATTCTCCGTTGGAAAATGTCCGGCGTCCACAAGGGTCAACCCAATTGACTGGGCACGCTGCATCAAATCATAGGAACAGTCTCCAATCACAAAAGCGTCTGCCCCCTTTGCTTTTGCGGCGTCCATCATTTTCCCACAAGCGCCGCCGCCCACTGCCACCCGACGAATGGGTGTACCTCCATCGGTATAGCGCACGCCGCCTGCATCTAGGCAGTCCTTTACATATTCTGCAAAAATTTTCGGGGACATTCTGGCTGGCAGATTTCCCACACGCCCCAGCAGCTGATTGTCTCCGCCTTCCATATTGACGATATCAGACAGTCCGAGGGCTTTCGCCAGTGCATCGTTGACGCCCCCCTGTGCACAATCTGCATTTGTATGCATACAGATGACCGCAATGTCATTGCGAATGGCAAGGCGCAGCGCTCGTCCTGTGGCATCGTCCTCTGTGACCGCACGAACCGAAGTAAAAATCAACGGGTGATGTGCTACAACAACCTGTGCCTGTGTTTCAACAGCCTCTTGCAGCACTGCTTCTGTCGCGTCCAGTGCACATAGCACTTTTTTTACCCGACTCTCCCGATTCCCTGTCATCAGTCCGCAGTTGTCCCAGCTTTCCGCCAACGCATATGGCGCAAATGCTTCCAAACATTCCAAAATATCCTTTACGAATGGCATATTATCATCTCCCATGCTATTTGAATCTGCCGTACAATTTCCTCTTGTTCTCTGATTGCAGCAGGTGCTGTTTTGGCACTGGTCTGCATACCATGCAGTGCATTGGTTTCCCGCCGCAAAAGCGCCTGCAAATAGTCAGATGCACCCTTTGACCGAAGCAGCTCCGGTGAGACATAACAAGCAGAAAGCGGCTTTTCCTGCGGCACGCCCCCACCCTGTACAGTCAATATCACATAAAACCGTTTGCCTTCCCGACACACGGTCTCCTCAAAAATCTGATACCCATTTGCCCAGAGCCACTGTCTGAGCTGCGGCAGCATCGTCATCGGCTGAAGCAAGAGCTTATGCGCTCCCTTTGCCGTCCATGGTGCCGCCTGTAAAATCCCTGCAATGGTTTCTCCTCCCATGCCGGCAATCGAAATGGTATCACATTCCTCTGCCCGCACCGCGTCCAGCCCCGCCGCCAGCCGAAAACAAACCCGCTCGGAAAGTCCATGAAATCGGGCATTTTCTCTTGCATGCTCCAAAGGTCCTTCGCGCAAATCGCAGGCGATTGCAGTTTGCAGGACATCTGTCTCCAGCAGCCACAGCGGTAAATGTCCATGGTCAGTGCCGATATCCGCAAAGCCTGCCCCCTTCGGCACACGGTCTGCGATGGTTTGCAGACGGGGCGTCAGGCTTAAATTCTCTTTTGTTCGTTCTGTCATAGTTCCTCAAAAAAACAAGACCGACAATCCTGTCGGTCTCAGCTTGTCCAGCTTGGTGATGATGCGAAAGCCGATTGACACAGCCTGTCTGAAGATTGAAAAAATCAAAATCCTCCCGACAGGGTGCCCGCTTTCTGCTGCTTACTCTCCGAGGAATTTGTTGAGCTGTGCAACAAGCTCATCTGCATTTGTGCCATGCACCATGCAAGCTTCCTCAATGCTCTCACCCTGAGAGGACGGACAGCCCAGACAGTGCATGCCCATATCCAAAAAGAACTTGGAAGTATTGATATCGCGAGCCAAAACTTCACCGATAGTTGTTTTCTTTGTAATTGCAGCCATAATAGACCTCCTGTACATCAATAAAGATATTTTTCATTATGAATGTATTTATTATACCGCTTTTGTATGCAAATATCAATAGATTTCTTTCTATTTGTATGCGTTCCGATTCCAGCAGCCCCAAAACACGAACTTCTGAGCAAAGACGTTCCCCGCATCAAAAGAATAAAACTTTTCCTCTACCAAAACCTCATCTGGAATAATCTGTTTCCAAGAGCGGCAGCACTTCTGGGTTGTTCCGCACCCACATCACTGCATACGTACACAAATCCGTTGCCGAATCCGCGAAATCTCTGCCGTTCCACAACCGTTTGACAATCCATGCTGCCTGTGCAATCTCCGCATCACTGAGCGGGATTCCCATACGAAGGTATTGTGGGAAAATCTGCAGCATCTTTCGATAATCGTCGTCCCAATTGATTCCACCATTTCCCATGATTTCATTGTGCACTCTGCCTGCGATTCGAATCGTCTCGCCTTGCGCTGTCTGTGCCTTTCCATTGGGTGGAACCAGATAATTCCAAAGCCACTGAAAGGTATCTTCCTCACGCTGCTCCGGTATCCGAATTGGCGAAGTGCCATCATGAAAAATTGGCTCCTCAACACATTTGACACCAATCATTTGGCAAAGCCGCTCTAAGTTTTCGGTCTGGCTGTATAAGAATTCTTGATTTCGAATTTCTCGCTTTTCCCATTGAAATTGTTCAGCAGATTTTAATAGGTATTCGCGAACCTTCTCTGTGATTTCTGCCCCATTTTCTAAAAAAATATTACAGATTTCCAGCATTTCTGCATACGGTATGCGATTTTGATGAAACATTTCTTCCAAAGGCGTCATAGGACCGGCCAAATTGATTTTTCCAGATTTGACATTTGGGTCGATTCCAGCAGATAAAAGAGCCCTTACTGCGTCTGCCCGTCCATATAATGCCGCACAGTGTAACGGTGTAACACCGAAATGATCCGTTACATCGGCCTCAGCCCCCAACTCCAGCAAAAGTGCTGCATCTCCATTCCATGCAGAAGCATGCACGAAAATGGGTGTTTTGTCATAATAGTCCTTAAAATTGATATCAGCTCCCTGCTCCTGTGCCCAAAAAGCAAATTCTCGCGGCAGAGGCGTCATAGAAAAAATGTTGGAACCATACTTTGAATACGTCTTTGCATTCGGTTCACATCGCAAAAATTGTTCCTTCAGTGCCTCAATATTTCCCTCTTCCAGCAGATGCTGCAACCCTTTTGGAAGCGTTTTTCGTTTCTTTGCCATTTTTTATCTCCTGTGTGATTGCTCTATTTCTACTCTGTGGCAAACAGCGACTGCCGCACAATATTTTATAGTTCCTCAAAACACGAAAGGTTTAATGAACTGCCCACAAATGAAACGATATCTTCATGACATTCACTAATCAGCCATTCAAATTTTTTGGAAACAATATAAAAATCATCTAATCCGCATACTTCTCCTATAACACAAATCAGTTCTGGAATACACATTTCATAAACCCAATACTTTGGCTGATAATTTTTACTGTCTTCAAATAGCACATATACCAATTCTTCACTATCAGACAATATCATAGGCAATTTTGTGACCCACATACTATCGTCTGATGTATCCTTGATTTCGCACGGCAATTTCGGATTGAATCCCCGCCCCATATTGGACCAATGTATGTCACCACCATGCAATACAAATGTCTGTTCAATTTTTTTAAGGATAGCGCGATATGTAATTTTTGAACATTCAAAGCATTTTGAGCGTTCTAGGTGATTCTCTTTGATTACTCTCTCTATTTCATCTCGTATTGACATACCTCAAATACCAACTTTCGAAGGTTTAATTTATTCTAATATACTTTGCATCTACCCCATTATCCAACAGTATCTTTGAAATTTCATCAAATAATTGTAAAACAGCGCTTCCCCTGTACGGAGGAGTGCCAACGATTCCAATATCAAGGCTTTTTCTAAATGCCCAAATATTATAAGCAGTAATTGTATTTGTGAAATCTTCGTCCAATATAAATTCAAATGTATTGATAACGCCATCTAATACCATTGGAAATTCAATTTCTTTATATTGGAAAATATCTATGTGACTTCGCATCGCATCTTTTATTCTCCTAATATCTTGCTGACTCATTGTGGTAAAAAAAGAATCCACATTGGTATTGCCCTTGTGTTCTAAACTGTATGATCTGTCAAAATATAAACATCTAACATTTTTATCGATCCCCTCCCATACCTCGACCTGCGAAATCATATCTTCCCATGCATCGGCAAGCGTATATCTGAAAATACGTCGTGCATCTTTTCTAATTTTATCCATACCTTCTTTTTCCCTTTTGGAATGTCGTCCGGCAGACACAATTTGATTTCAACTTAAAACCTTCCGGTTTGAATTCATTATACTTGATGTGACCTTCAAAGTACAGAAAGATTTTATAAAACGCGTTACACGGGAGCACGCAATCTATTTGCAAGTAAAAAATCCAAAGTATAGATTTTATACAAAAAGGAGCAGAACCCAGCGGATTCTGCTCCTTTTTTACCAATACTTTTAGCCTTCAGATTTCATCTTTGCAAAGCACTCGCTGCAATAAACTGGGCGATCGGACTTTGGCTCAAACGGAACCTTTGCCTCGCCGCCGCAAGCTGCGCAGGTTGCGGTGAAGAATTCACGGGAAGTGCTGCGTGCAGCATTCTTACGCGCATCGCGGCAGTGCTTGCAGCGCTGCGGCTCATTCTGGAAACCGCGCTCTGCGTAGAACTCCTGCTCACCAGCAGTGAAAACGAACTCCGCGCCACATTCCTTGCATACTAAAGTCTTGTCCTGATACATGATTACTACCTCTCTTTGATTACCTCAAGTCCCTATCCCTTTTTGCGTTGCAGAAATGCTAGGAACAACTGAAAAATTATATTGCAAACAGGAATATCCCTGTTTACGACAAAAAAACCGGACGTGTTCACCAAAGCGGGCGTATATCGCGGACATGATGAACAACAGCACAGCGAACGGAACGCGGTGCGGACAGAACCTGTGCCACAAAAATGCAGGAAAAGAACAAAGAGAAGCGCAACTGTTTAGGGATTCCGACGAGCATCGGAAGCGAAGCGAATTTCAATCCTTCCAGCGGAGGTGAACCAGGTATGAATACAAAGCAGGTACGAGGACCATGTGGTACTCTTTCTGGCTCTCACAGCCTACTTGTGTGACTTCATTTACCATCTTGGTATCATTATATAGAATGATTCTATGTTTGTCAAGCAAATTTTGTGAAAACTGAAAATACAGCCGCTTTCTACGCAAAATATATTTGTGCGTATTTTACAATTATTTTGTGAAAGCGCAGTTTTTTGACATTCCCAGCACGCAAGACTGGGATATAGGTTGTGAGTCTGGTGAAGACGTGCTGTTTCCGAAATCACTTTCGGGGTTTCTTCGTTTCACTCACGACTGGCTCACAGGCAGCCGAAGGGGTATCCGCCGAACTTTCGATGCTCCCCTTTCCTCGTCCACTGCAAGGCAGAGCGCCTCACAGTTCTGGCGCTTATTTTTTAGGATTCACCAACGACTGCTTGAATGACATCAGCAACCTGACGGGCAACCAGTTCCACCTTATCCGCGTCCACACCCTCAACCATGACACGTACCAGTGCCTCGGTTCCCGATGCGCGCACAAGAATTCTGCCCTCTCCCAAAGTCTGCTGTCCTGCCTCTATGGAGGAGGCAACCTCAGCCCGCTCGGCGATGGTGTATTTATCTGTATTTGGTACCTTCACATTGATCTGCACCTGCGGCCACGGAACGACCTCATCTGCAATCTCAGAGCATTTCTTGCCGCTTTCCTTGAGGATACGCATAAACTGAATCGCGGTCAGCTGCCCGTCCCCCGTAGACGCATATTCAAGGAAGATAACATGACCGGACTGCTCGCCGCCCAAAATATAGCCGTCCCGCAGCATCATCTCCAGCACATAGCGGTCACCGACATTGGCACATTTGATTTCCATGCCCTGATTCTGGGCATACTTGTGCAGTCCCATGTTGGACATCACAGTTGCAACAAAGGCATCTCCGCGCAGCTTGCCGAGCTTTTTCATGTGTGCCGCGCAGACCGCCATGATACGGTCTCCGTCCAGGACCTCTCCGCGCTCGTCTACAATCAGACAGCGGTCTGCATCGCCATCAAACGCCACACCAATATCATATTCTCCGCTCCGCATTCTCTCCTGCAAATTGCCCAGATGGGTAGAGCCGCAGCCGTCATTGATATTGATTCCGTTTGGCTCATAGAAACGGAGGTCTGCCTTACATTCGAGCAGACGCATGAGACGCGTGACCGTGGTCGAGGACGCACCATTTGCACAGTCCACGGCAACACGCAGACCGCTCAAATCTCCGTCCACGGTCTCTGCCAGATGGTCGGTATATTCCACCACCGGGTCAATGGACGAGCGCAGCACACCGCCCAGCTTTTCATGGCTTGCCTTGGGTACGGTATCAAAGTTGTCGATGAGCGCTTCCACACGGGCTTCCAGTTCATCAGACAGCTTATAACCTGAGCCTGCAAAAATCTTGATGCCATTATATTCAAAGGAATTGTGGCTTGCCGAAATCACGATGCCCGCATCTGCCTTGTGCTTGATGGTGAGATATGCAATGGCAGGCGTCGGAATGACACCCAAAAGCTCAACGTCTGCACCCACCGAACAAATGCCGGCAACCAGTGCGCTTTCCAGCATATCTGAAGAAATACGGGTATCCTTGCCAATGAGCAGCTTTGCCTTACCCGCACCTGTACGCTCCTGTGTTAATACATAAGCAGCAGCCGCACCGATCTTAAATGCCAGCATTGCGTCCAGTTCAACATTCGCGACACCGCGAACGCCGTCAGTTCCAAAATATTTGCCCAATCTAGTGACACTTCCTTCCAAACAGGATATTTATAGGGTTTGCTGACCATCTGGTGTTTCCAGTTTGAGATGGTCATATGCGCGGAATGTAGCACACCGCCCGCGCGGCGTTCGATTGAGAAATCCAATCTGCATGAGGTAGGGTTCATACACATCTTCCAATGTGACCGCTTCCTCTCCGATGGTTGCCGCAAGGGTTTCCAGTCCCACCGGACCGCCATTATAATTGAGAATAATGCTGGTCAGCATACGGCGGTCGATGTTATCTAAGCCCAGCGCGTCGATTTCGAGCGCCTGCAAGGCGAGGTCTGCCATTTCCTTTGTGATGATACCATCACCCTTGACCTGTGCAAAGTCGCGCACACGCCGCAGCAGCCGGTTTGCAATACGCGGTGTCCCACGAGAACGACGCGCAATTTCATAAGCGCCATCGTACCGGCTGTGGACACCCAAAATCCCAGCAGAACGCGTCACAATCTTTTCCAGGTCGTCCGGACTGTAAAGCTCCAGCCGAAGCATCACGCCGAAACGGTCACGCAGCGGGGAGGTCATCTGTCCTGCCCGTGTGGTTGCACCAATGAGCGTAAAGCGCGGCAAATCCAGACGAATCGAGCGGGCAGAGGGTCCCTTTCCAATGATGATATCGAGTGCATAATCCTCCATTGCTGGATACAGGATTTCCTCCACACTGCGATTGAGCCGATGGATTTCATCAATAAACAGAATATCATTTTTTGCTAAATTGGTCAAGATTGCCGCAAGGTCTCCTGCCTTTTCGATTGCCGGACCAGACGTAACACGGATATTTACCCCCATTTCTGCCGCAATAATATTGGCGAGGGTGGTCTTTCCCAATCCCGGCGGGCCATATAACAGCGTATGGTCAAGAGGCTCTCCGCGCTGCTTGGCTGCTTCAATAAAAACCTGTAAATTTTCTTTGACCTTACTCTGCCCAATATAATCTTCCATGGATTTCGGACGCAAAGAGCTTTCCGTTTCGTCCTCCTGCATCTGACGGCTGGACACGATGCGTTCGTCGTCCATCATACCGCCGGAAAATTCGATACTCAAATCATCACCGCCTTATCCCATTGCGATGCGCTTGAGGCAGGCACGAATGATTGCCTCTGTATCTGCATATTCAGCCAGATTCAGTCCTTCCAGCGCCTGTAAAGCTTCTGATTGGGCATAACCCAAAACCATGAGTGCCGCTATCGCCTCCTGTGTATGGTTGACACCTGCACCCGTGGCTGCCGGCAGTTCCATCCCAGATGCACCACCCTTGGCAGTCTGCATCTGCTCTTTGCTCAGCTTGTCGCGCAGCTCGAGCACGATGCGTTGGGCAATTTTCTTGCCAATGCCGGGTGCCTGCGTCAGCAGCTTTTCATCACCTGTAATAATAGAAAGTGCAAGCTGGCTGGGCGGTGCAATCGACAAAATAGCAAGTGCCGCTTTCGGACCCACTCCAGACACACCGATGAGCAGCTTGAAGCAGTTCATTTCCTCCTGATTTATAAATCCATACAAATCAAAAATATCTTCTCGAACATATAAATAAGTATAAAGCCTAATGCTTTCCCCTTGCTTGACATGAGAAAGCGTATGCTGTGAGGTATGGCAGGCATAGCCCACTCCAGCACAATCTACAACACAAAGCCCCTGCTCTACCAGAGCAGCCTTGCCTTCTATATAATAAAACATGGTTATGAACTCCTTAACGATAAAGCGCAGAACGCGTCGAATGTCCGTGACAAATGGCAATTGCAAGTGCATCTGCCGCATCGTCCGGACGCGGCACTTTGGCAAGCCCCAGCATCATACGGGTCATTTCCATCATCTGCTTTTTTTCTGCCTTGCCATATCCAACAACCGACTGCTTGACCTGTGACGGGGTATAGGAAGCCGGTATCAATCCCTTTTGCGCCAGTGCCAGTAAAATGACTCCACGTGCCTGTGCAACCTGTATTCCAGTGGTGATATTTGTATTAAAAAATAAATCTTCTACGGCTGCGGTTTCTGGACGAAAGGTATCAATAAGCGTACACAAATCGTTGTAAAGCTCACACAGACGTATGTGCATCGGAGCACCAATTTGTGTCGTGATTGCGCCATATTGAATCGGCGTGAAACGGTCATTTCGATACCGGACGATTCCATAGCCAATGGTGCCATAGCCGGGGTCGATTCCAAGAATCACCATAGATAATACCTCCCCTTTTGTCTGCTTATACCGCTATTTTTCGCAAAATTTTATCTTTTTCAGCAATTCTCTCCAGTCTGCTGTCAATCTTTGCGGCAAAGCGCTGCCTTTATCATATCACAGTGCAAAGGTAATGTCTACCAAAATACATACAGAAAGATACCTCCTATGTCCATATCACAACGCAGACTGCCTTTCTAAAAACATACGTTTGCCTTACACAAGGCAACAGGAATTGTCGCGCCGGCGACAGCGGCATAAGGACTAGAACCTTGCGGTTCTTTGTCCTTATGAATCCTGCACTCCCTCTCCATCAGATGTACCATACGT
>JAGZIN010000003.1 GCA_018366195.1 Butyricicoccus pullicaecorum
CAAATCATTTCTGTATTCTACGGTCATGTCTATCTGGTTCTTGGTCACCAGCGGCACAGTACTGGTTGCCTGTGCAACTGGCTGGACAAGGTCTGTCAGTGCAGAGGGTTCTACGCCCTCTGGTACTTTGCCGGAGCCAACCATACAACGTGTGATGGTTAGTGTTTCCCCCGCAAGTAAGGCTGTAAGCAGCTCAATACCTACTTTGGGGATTAAAAATCCATACATGTGCTATCACTCTCCTTCTGCTTTCAGCGGCGGCAGTTTGATTGTTACAATACTACCCATCGCACCATTGATACCCGCCTGTGTATGCAGCGTTTTTGACGGCTGATACTGCGGCAGGTTCGTTTCGTGGTAGGACGGCACGAGCGTACCGCCGACGTACAAAGTGGTTTCTAACGGTGGGTTTTCGATTTCCATTCGTTCCAGTTGCGCGGATGCTCTCTTGACTTTCCGAAGCAGGCTGATAAACTTATCTATCTTGTCTTGTGTGATTCCTTGCGCTGTTGCACAGATGCGAAATGTACCCGGCTTTCCATCATACTCAAACCACTCTGTAACATGACCTTTTGTAAAATAGCTTTGAATCACGCTCTCAGCCGCCCATTTTGTACCCAAGCGCCGATATACCAAGTCGCTGTTCTTCACCAAATCGCGCTTTGTCTGAATATCCGCGCCATAGTCGTACCACAGAATATTAAGTTCCCAAGCAAGTTGATCCAATTCAGATTCATCTAATTCTTGGATATAATCCCATGTTGATAACAACTGTACCTGTGCTGTCATTTCAGGAATGATTTTATCAATACCAGAAGCAAGTGCTTGGTTCACAGAATCCGGACGCATAAACGTTGGAAGAAGCTGGCAGAAATCCAGATTTTCCAGTTTCATCAAATCACCTCATGCCGAATCACAGCTGGACCAGTAAACTTTGCCACTTGCGCTTTTGTCAGCGTTTGGAATGATGGATGTGTAACTTCTACGCGAACTGCTCCTGTCCCATCTTCTGGTGATAACATAAACCGCCTGAGCTGGTCAGGGTTAATATCACGGGCGAGTGCAGCAGTCTGCCAGGCATTATACTGCGATATTGCCCCATTTTTCCCTTCCATTGTCTGTACTGTTTCTGCCTCTCGCTCTCTCAGACAATAATAGGTCAGTTCTATCTGATACTCCACCGCTTCCGGCATCAGTGCCTCCACCTTATCTGTCATAGGACGTACATCATCTGCAGAACAAATATCCAAAACCTTTTGCAGTGTCTCTTCGTCCGGCAAAGCACCGCCTTTCATGAGCGGATATAGCTTTACTAAGGTTGGCGTTTCTTCTGGACAGTCTACCGCCACATCGATAATGTCTGGATCAGCGGTCAGCGCCCAATATCGGTAGCTGCTCTCTGGACCTGCTGTAGACTGTGTGGCAGGTGCAAGCCGGATACGTTCTCTGAGACGGTTGTCTCCCTCTGGTGTATACGGTTCGCCATCATCGCCGCCTGTACTGATGGTAATATTCTCTGCACCTGAAATATACGGAATCAGATCCACCAGTGTCGCGATTGTTCCGGGCGTTAAACCGTTGTAATCTGCACCGCCATCCTTACACACAGCGCGTATGATAATCTCTGTTTCACCAGCTGGAAGCACTTCAGAGACCTCAGTAGCAAAATACACGCTGCCATCCGTTGTAATCTGTGTTCCGGCTGGAATGATGATATTCTCTTTCTGGACTGCATCTACAGTAAAACGGAACATTGCGAACGCATGAGACGGCGTGGCACGTTCCACGTTGTACCGCGCACCAATCGCATCCAAAACAAATCCTCTTGCATATTGAAGCGTTCGCTGCTTCATCTTATCGTTAAATTCGGTGTACAGACCAACCAGTACCGCAACGAGCGCCTCGCCGAAGATGCGGCGTTCGTCGCCCGGATACAGCGGCTCTTCTACTGCATCCATCAAATTACCAATGACAGAGGTATAAATTTTTGCAGCATCTGTTTCTGCATAATCAAATGTGACTTGCATATTACACCTCACTTACATCTGCTGTGACAACAAAGCCGCCTGAAGTGCCATCCTGCTTTTCTTCTATCCGAATTGCGTCAACCGTCACACGCGGCTCATAGGTTTCAATCAACCATTCTGCCTCTTGCATGATCTGAGGCGCAACAATCTGCGCTGGCTGGTCAATGAGTCTTGGGTCAAGTCCCTTGACCCGTTCATATGGACATTCCCCGCGCCATAGCTGCAACAAATTCTGCACACATATCTGCGGGTATCCATTCCCGTTTGCTCTCATATTGCGCCTCCCTCTTATCGTTTTGGTTTTTTTGCAGCCTTATCCGACTTGGATGCAGTTGCATCCATAGCCTGCCGTTTCTTCCATATATCATCAATATATTTCTTGGAGGAATCCTGAAAACTGCCATTAGATTCTTTTGATTTCTTCGATTTTGAGAATGATTTCTTAGATGCCTTTGAACCAGATACACTTGCAAGCTGAGATTTCTTTCCCTCGGCATACTCCTCCAAGGTAATTGCAATTTTGCAGGAGATCATCTCCCCTTGCGTTGTCAGCTTGACATCTGATGTGGCAACCTCTTTGAGCATCATTTTTGGCGGCCCGAAACGCTTAGAACCGATATACAAAGGATACGCCTGTCCAATCAGTTCTTCCCATTCATCAATCTGACCGCGTGGATCTACCCCCAATGCGCTCATATAGGTTGTTTCGAATGTCACAGGGCGCAGTTCTCGACCGCGTGTATTGGTGGGCTCTGTGCCGCTGGTATCGTTCTCACTGTCACTTTTGAGCTTCATAGAAGTTGTGAAGTTTCCAAATGGAACGACTTTAGACGGCGAAACGAGAAAACCTTTTGGTCCCCATCGTACCATATACGCCATATTGATAGGCCTCCTTAATGCGGTGTGCTGGTTTCACCATGTACGCCGGCATGCGTATGTTCATTGAACCCTGCCGCATCTGCGATAAAATCAGCCGCTGTGACTTCCATCTCTACCTTGACCTCACCCTTCAGGTCGTGGTTCCACTCTCCATCCATACGCGCAAGTACAAGCCCTGTACAATCCTCAAATTCCACAAAAGCAATTGGCATCCCGACTTTCAAACACTCTAGCAGGAAAAAAGGTACAGTCAATGTACATGAGACAGCCCCAGGTGCATTGCTGATTACCGCAGTAATGCTTTTGCCGCCCTCTTGAATGGTTGAAACCAATCCTTTATTGATTTGTGCCATATCAGTATCCCTCCAATGGTCTACGAAAAAATATCTTACTCATACCCTGACTGTAATCATTGCGTATGTGATCTAAAAACACCGCACCATCCCAAGATGGCGCACGCGCATTGCTCAGCTCTACGCATGATGCAGCTGCATAGCCGGGCAAGATTCGTGTATGTACAAAACCACCAATGCAATCTTTATTGACCGCACGCAAAATTCCTTTTGCAAAGCGTGTGGCTTCCATAGTGCTGCCAATTTTGCCGGGATCAGATGTCTTGTACACACGACTTGCCCCATTGCTTACAGCATAGCTTCCAGTGTAACTACCACTCGCAACCTCACAGCTGCCATAGAGCAGACTACGATTGTCCTTGTACTTGTAATCGCCATCTACGGTTACAGTCAGCACCTCACTGGATGGCTGTGCTTCCATGTAGCTTTCAGAATACAGAACAAGCTGCTTGTCATAGACCAAGAAAGAACAGCCCTCAAACATTGCGCGGCGATGCAGAAAATGGAAATCGCTTTCTGTTTGCTGAATATAGGAATATCTCTGGTCTTCTACGCCATAGCTGGCAAATGACAAGCCATTTCGCGCTGCGATTTCCTGCCCTAGCTGAATGAGTCCAACTTGCTGCCATGCCTTATTCTGAACCTCAAATCCAGTCGCAGGCGCAGCCATTGCCCGGAGATCATAGGTGCCATTCTGTGGAGTTGCAGCAGTCAGAAACATGGTTCCTGTGCCAATCGTGCCATAATCAACCTTGATTTCATCCCCGATCTGCGGTGCCCATGCATCCCATATCCCATGCACATCATTGACGCGCAGCATGAGTGTATCTGATTGTCTGCTTGCATACATATCATGCCAGCACCGATTGACAGATACATCTTCTGTGATATCTGTGCCCTTGTAAGTAATCTGGATCATCCCTTACGCCTCCAAGGCGGCAGCGTTTCTGGCATTATTAAGGTAGATACTGGTGGAATAATAAGCACTACACCTGCCTCAAATACCAATGTGCTGTAATACTCTGGATTTGCAGCCATGATTGCGCTTGCTTGCTTTTCATCGTCATAATACTCTAATGCCAGCAAATCAAATGTATCGCCCTCAGCTGTAATATGTACATCATCCATAGACAGGCCTGCTCCTTTCCGTCCACCATTCTTCCAGCAAATCCATAAACGCAGGATACTCCGCTTCGATCGCCTGCATAATGGATTGTTTATCTGCCATACCTGTCACGGTAATATTGGGTGCGAATGTCACACCACCAAGATTGATGGAGTTGTCCTGCATACCACCAGAAAGAGAAATCCCTGATGTATCTTCGGAAAGCATCCGTCCTGCCCTTGCCAGCACAGAATGTCCATCCTCTGCCAGCAGTCTACTGATTGCTCCAAATCGCTCACCATGCAGGAAAGAAAGCGTACGTTTTCCTACACCAAGCAGTTGTCCTGCTCTCTCCCAGTAGGATAGATTTTGCTGACGGTATCGCGGATCAAAGCTGATTACAGCTTCCATACCTGCTTCACCAGCAATGGAAAGCCCGCTCGTGAATCCACCCCTTGCATAGGCCTTCACTTCCTTGTCTTTCCCACCACCAAACAAGCCACCAATTGCGTCTTTTGCACCGCTATACAGCTTACCAATTACAGGAATGCTTTCAATCTTGGAAGACAACCAAGAAAGCTTTTCTCCAATCCAGCTAAAGAATCCACTAACGGTGCTCATTGCCGCATTAAAAGCACCTACAATAGCATCCCGAATCCCGCCGAAAGTTTCGGTCACTTTCGCCCACAGTTCAGCAGCTTTGAGTTTTACAGTATCCCAGTTTTGCCAAAGTGCTACACCGATTGCAATCAGTGCGCCAATCGCAGCAGCTACCAAAAAAATCGGACTGGTGAGAACAGCCATCGCACCATTCAATGCCCAAGTTGCCGCAGCCTGTGCAGTTGTCATGGTAGTACCTGCTGCAAGTGCAGAAGCTTTGACTGCTTCTACTCCTGCAAACACTGTGGATGCAATAGATGCCGCAGCAGTCGCTGCTCGATATGCAACAAACGCTCCTGTCAATCCAGTCGCAAGTGGTATCAAAATATTGGCATGTTCTGATACCCAATCAATCGCTGTTGTAACACCATCCAAAGACCCTGCCACCTGGTCAAATACCGTTCCAATCTGGTCAGCAAATGCATTAAAATCTCCGTTGGAGGTCAGCTCTAAAACTTTATCCAAAATTCCAGTTAACCCCTGCTGCACAGCCGTTGTCACAGGTTCCATTCGTTCACCCAGTGCTGCTAAACTGTCCATATAATCGGAATTGGCGTTTCTGGCTTCTATAATGCTTGCGTTGTTCTCTCGGTATTTGTCTGCTGCATCTGCGTAAAGAGAATTGAGCACTTCTGTAATGAGGGCTGCTCGCTCTTGTTCAGTAGATAGCGATTCCAGCTTCTCATTCATTGCATCTTCGCTGATGCCAGCCCAATTGAGTGCATCTGCCAATACACCAGTGACTTTAGAAACCTTTGCCGTTTCATTGGATGCCTCTGTTAACCCCTCAACCGGCAAACTGTCTCCAAATGTGCCCCATACACCAGTTGCAATATTCGTCCATTTGATCAAATCTGCCTCTGTGTCAACAAACTTTGCCAAATGATTGACAGCTTCTACACTGCGATCTTCCTCTCCCAACACACTATAAAATTCTTTGTATGTTTCTGTGGCAAGTTCTGTAGATTTATTTGCACTTTCCCAAGCTGTTTCCAGCTTACCCATGTCCTCGCGGTATTCTCTGGTACTTTCAGCAAGGTCATACAAGCTGGTTGCCACATCAACACATTTACCAATGAGTGTGCTGATACCATTTGCAATTAAACCTGCAATCGCGCCTTCCATAACTGTGAAGCCATCTTCAGTTTGTCTGGCGCTATCATTCACATCTTCCAATCCATTTGAAAGTCGTTGTGTAGCATCTTCTGTATCACGTATTTCGGAACTATTCCGGCGTAAATCAGATGATAATCCATTGACCGCATCCGCTGTTTGCCGCGTGTTCCGACTCATATTGGATAAGCGATCGATTGCTTGGTCGATTGCGCTACGTAAGCTCGCATCAAGTTCACCACTAATGCGAATTGCAGCTTCAAGCTCTCGACCTCTCCCCATGTGCAATCACCTCACCTTATACGCTTAGTTTGGCTTCGGAATCTTCTTTCTGCGTTTGCGCTCTTCCTCAAGCGCTTCTGCATACTCAACGATGAAGTCAATCACACGCCATTTTCCAAGGGCTGTAATGCTGGTGTGGTAGGCTCGGCTGTAATCTCTAATCCAGGATCGGAGTTGTTTCGCTGCGAACTTGCCGATCCCAAAAGAAAATTTCTTCCAATCTCCATGATTTTCAGCAAATCATATCCTTTGACTCGCTCCATATCAGCAAAGGAAATCTGCGGATTTACAGCGATAACAGCTGCAAACCCCAAATACGGATGCAGTCCAAAGTCAAATTCAGCTGAGGGCGCAATAGATATATTCTTGCCGGCCGCCATACGCTTGCGGGCATCTGCCTCGCTAAACAATGTCACAGTGATTTCGTCTGTATTATAGGTCAGTTCTTCTACCTGAACCCCATTTACAGGGATCGGTTTTTTCAGTTTAATCGTACCTTCCATTGTCGTTCATCCTTTCTCAAAGCATTGCAGATAGGTCTTGTGCGTAATCCTTACCCATAATCCGCACAATACCAGCCAAACGGTCGATCAGGAACAGTTCTTCCCCATCCACGTACAGTGCATAGCGCGTCACCATTATGGTTGTTTCATTCTCAGAAGGGGATGCAACTTCTATGCCAATCCCGGGGATTTTTGTTGACATTCCCCGCAAAAACGCTTTACATCCAACATTTTTTGTAAAGCCGTCTGCATCTGTTACCGTTTGCGCCCATCGTACCTCAAGTGATTTGATATTGGCTTTCAGCAGCCGTCCCAGTCCCAAATCCTGACCAATCTTTGTAATGGACGCTTCCATGTTCTCCAGCAGCTGCCAAATCGGGAGCGACATCGTTCCCATTGCGGAAACATCCGCTGTCTGCGGCACAACTTCCGGCAGCGTGATCGCCACATCGCGTGCAACCAGCACATTTTCAACATAGACTGTATCACCAACAACCGGACCGCAAATTGGTACAAAAGTCCCTGCCACTATTCACTCGCCTCCCCGAAATATGTATCAAACCCTGTGCTGGAATACGCCACTTTAAGTGTACCGGATTTGAACGGCGGTGTCGGTGTACCCTCAAACCGCCAAACAAAGTTGCCTTCTGCCAGATCTGCGGTGCTGTTGTCTGTTTCTCGGAAATCAACAACCGGCTTGCCGATAAATGCGCCCTGTGCTACCAACGCATCTGCCTTTTCCTGCTCGCGGTTGCGGATGGTATCCGCCATTGCGCGAGTCATGGGTTTATCAATCGTGAGCGCATGTTCCGCCTGAAACTTATTGGTCACATACATCATCATGCGAATGGTGTTGTCGAAGATCGTCCGCAGATCCACGACTTGCCCATAACGATATGCAGCCGTATGCGGTCCCCATAGCACCCATTGACCGCCCCAGTATACACCAGTTGTAATGCCGGATGCATTCAGCTCATTGCCACGCTGCTGGTCAAAGCCACGGTTTCGGCTACCCTCTCCAAAATACTGACGTGCAATCGGAATGGCCTTATTGGAAGGCGACTCCATTGGTACATCATTGTGCGTAGCATCCACCACCATACTTTTCCATGCAGCGATGGCAGACAGATGATAGACCCGTCCAGCTGTATCCTGTACCTGCGGCCAGAATACCTTGGAACGCTCATTGATATAGCCATGGACTCTCTGCCACTCTAGCGCTGTCTCAATGGTATCCACTACCTGCGCACGCCCTAGCTTTGTCTGGTTGACTTTCGCTGTTCCGATCTCAGCAATCTGTTCCTGTATGGGCAGGTCTGCATATACAAACGCATCCCAGTGCCCGTTGATCTTCTGACCGGCTGTAAGCATTGCTTCGTATACGGCCGGCTTGTCGCTCCATCCTGGCGCGGCAAGCAGCGATGGAATACGACCAATCTCTGGATACACCAGCGCGACACAGCCAAGACCAGAATACTCACCATTTGCAGTGACACCGCCGATAATGTCATCTGCTGTGATTTGGGTTACATCGACCTCATAATATGTTGCTGTAATCGGACCAGATAGCTTTGTCTCTCCAATGCTGTTCAGCAGTACAGCACCTTTTGTAAAGTCATAGTCAACCGAAAAATCAACACCTTCAACCTGTTCCGCAAGCACCAAGGTATCTAAAATAATGGTATCGCTTTCAATCGAAGCGCGACCGTTGATAAAATTCAGCTGCTTTGTGGTTGGCTGCTGACTGCGATGTACCTTTGGATCCAGTACATTGATTACAATAATCGGGCCAACATTGCCTGATGGATTATCGAAGTGCAGCTTGATTGGCTCACATAGCGTGAATTTATTCCACGCCTCTGCATAGCCGACCAAACGCTTTGCCGCATCATAGGTTTGCAGCAAAATTGGTGTATTGACTGCATCTGTATCTCCTCGAATCAGATTGACAGGTGCAGTGCCTACATAGACAAATACAGACTGCGTTTCTGATACGACACCGCCAACAGATTCCGAAAATTCACCATATGTACCATGTTTATAATCAGCCACTTGTTTCCCTCCTTATAGAAATTTTTGATAGTCCTCTATGTTGCGCACAAGAGGATAGGTAATCTTGAAAGATATCCACGCAAACCACAGAGGATAAAAGTCTGGAATTGCTTCCTGCTCGGTCAGCGGTCCAAACTTAATGGGCGCATTCGGCTCAATGCGATATCCTTCAATGATCGGCATGCTCTCTACCGCACGCAATGCTACATCAACAAAGTTCCAAATATCACGCCATCCCGTTCCATTGCGTTTGAAGTATTGTTTGGCTTCCTCGGTATCCCAACGCTCCCATGTTCCCGGCTTGTCCTTGGATGGATTGAAAATATCTGCACCATGCAAACCGGGGTCCCATGCAGAGAAACACATCTGGATTTCAGCCGTTCCGTTATTGGTTGCCAAGCTATCTTCTCCAGACAAAATTCTCACGCACAAAGATGGAATTGGAGCGTGTATATTGGGCGGCAGTTTTTCCGTTGTGGGGGTATAGGTTGCAAACGCAGCCGGTGTGACAAGCGTATAGTGATATCTGGCATCATTTGCCTCCAAATTGTCCGCTGGCAGTTTCAGCTTAACCTTCTGGCAAATATACTTGTCCGCCCATGCAGTTACTGTATCAATCAGATGTACAACAGACATAGACCTACCCCCTATCCAATGATATTTTCACGTAATGCAATGGTTGCCATGCCCATATCCACCTTCCAGTCATCAATGAGACATTCCCTACCATTCACATTTAAGCTCTGACCGGGCGAGCGGCACGGTGGCAAGTCTTGTGTCCGCGCATAGAACAGTGTGCTGCTCTCCGCAACTGCCAAATCCTGCCCATTCTGCCGCCCCTTCAGTTCTTCTGTGTCCAGTACAATTGGAATCTCATTGCCCTCAATGCAATACAATTCTCCAAACACGGATACATCCAAAAACACTTTAGAACAATCTGCCGCTACAACTTCCTTGAACCCCATTACCAAACTGCCTCAGCAGCATCGAATGTTGGTGCTGCATCTTCATCCAGCGTATCTTCTGTATGTTCTTCCAAAAAGCGATTCATCTCTGCAACCATCTCTGCCTTAGTTGTGCCAAACTTAAAGGTCAATCCCATTTGCTTGGCGATTGCACGGAGTTCATCCGGCTTCATGTCAATACTGTATTCGGGGATCGCTGTGACATCAGGCGGCAGTTCTGGCAGCTCTTCACGCACAGTAGGTACATCGTCTACATATACCGCAACGCCCTGCGCAACCAATCTTTCTTCTTTTTCAGGCGTAATGGCAAATGGCGGGGAATCCACACCCTTTGCCTGTACAGTACCATTGACATAGTGACCATAGACACCACGAATAATTTGAATCATATTACAACACACTCCTTTACGACTGTGCCAACACGCCTGCTGCTCGCAACTTTGCCAGCAAACCATTGAAATCTGCCTGTGATGGAGCAGCTCCAATATCTGCAATCGCTGCTGCCTGTTTTACAGCACCCAATTTCTCTTTGGTTGCCGCAGTCATTTCGCCCGGGTCTCCCTTGTCCCCTTTTGGACCCGCTGCACCAGTTTGTCCTGAATCTCCTTTTTCGCCTTTCGCACCTGCTGCTCCAGGATCTCCCTTATCGCCCTTCTCACCCTTTGCACCTGGCGCACCAGTAGGACCTGCAGGACCAACCGGACCTTGTGGTCCTGCTGGACCTGCCTGTTGCTGTGCAACACCCTGTTCCAAATGATTCATCTTCTCAGCGGTGATTGTGTCTCCATCATTCCATCGTGTCGGTTGATATGTCATTTCTATTCACTCTCTTTCTTAAATTTTTGCTGTGCCGATTTTCCCTCTGCCAATTACAGCAGATTCAGCAGAGGGGGTTATTCCCCCAAAACGGTTGCCGAAATAAACGGATTCTTCGTGCGCGGAATAAAGAGTGGACGACTGGATACGGTCAATTCACGCGCATTTTTATCCGCCCAGTATCGCGGCACACGCCGTCCCATGTAGGTATGCCAAAGGCCATCTGACTGCTCGATCTGGCTGACCGCACCATACAATCCACGCCCAGCATTTGGCGCAGTCACACAAATCTGCTTTGCAGGCACAAAGGGCTTGATCTTGCCGTCTTCCTCATCTACATAAGTACCATCATAAGTGAGCAGTTCAATCATGTGCCCACGAACATTCAAACGTCCCAGTCGCGCTGCACCCTGCGGCAGCTCTGTTGGCTCGATTGCACCAATACGATAATTGTTGAGATCTAACAGCTTTTGCAGCTTGGGGTCTTGAAGCAGGGATTCCGCTGCATCTGTGCCCAACAATACTTCACTTGCATTGTTTCCTGCCGTTGTCAGCATACGAATCATATGATAGAGGTCTGCCATTTTGTCTGATGCGCCCTCGTTCCACTTCACACCAGGTACATATACTGCCGGATTCGAGCGTTCTGTATAAAACTTCATAGAAAACTCAACATATTCCCCAGCGCCATACTTATCTGCATACTGCCGCAGGGTGTACCCATTTTCAAACATACATTTTGCCGCAATGTATTCTTCACGGTTGGTATGCATTCTGTCGAAGTCCTTCAGGTCTTGCAGCAAGATATCTGCCTGACGTTCTACAGGTGTACGATCAGAAAACAGAGCTTCTCCAAATCCCTTTTTATTGAGGTCATCAATGGTCAATGGACGGCTGGGTGCAATCAGCGGCGGCTTCATTTGGTCTGTGGTATAGCCTTCACGCTCAACCGAAATGCTTCCCTTGCGCGGCAAAACAACAGGTGCAAGCTTATTCCCTGCAACATCCTTATATTCAACCAGTACTTCATCTGACGGAAACAAATCTGCATCGGTTGTAGGGAAATAACGATCACGCAGGAATGATGTGACAGGCTTCATCTGCTGTACTGCTGCCAACATCGTCTTTGTCGTATAAAGGTTCATGGATTTATACACCTTCCTTGCTTGTCATTGTATTTTCAAGGTAAATGCCACCGTCACGCAGCATCTTGATATCCGCAGCAGTCAGTTTATAGGACTCTTTGGTCACCAGCGCAGCACTGTTGAACTGTCCGCTCACATACACCTCTGCAACAGCTTCCGCAGTCGCATCCACACCGTCACACAAAATGCCATAAGGCACTTCACTTGCGCCTGCGCTTTCGGCAGACAACAGTTTCAGCTTGCCATCTGCGCCCATTGCCAGCACTGCACCACGCTGCAGCTGACCTTGACCGGCTGCAATGGTTGCGGATGCAGTATGTACCGGAATGGTATTGCCTGCAAGTAAGCGATCTGGTACACAGTGTCCTACTGTTTCATTGTAGTTTGGCATCTTACATCCCCCCGTTTTGGATTCGCGTGGTCAATAAATTGATTGCCTTTTCATCCTCCGTTTGTGAAAGCGGCTCTGTACCCGGCACAGGCACTGGAATGACCTGTGAGGCATTGCTTTCTGCAGCATCTGCAGACATATTGGTCAGCATGGTTGCGCCAATCGCCGCCTGTGCCTGCATTGCAGCAAACGCGAGCTGCTCCGCTGTCATGCGCTGGTCTCCATACTTTGCATTTTTGACCAATTCCACATTGCCAATCGCGGCTTGAATGTCCTCAATGCTCTTCATACGCGCACGTTCTGCCTCTCCACCCTTTGCAAATGCGGCATCTTCTGCCTGCTTTACAAAATCTGGATACGCTGTACGCAATTCCTCCAAATTTCTGATTTCCACTTGTGTTCCTCCTGTCTGACTTGTTAGTTGCTGCCATTCGGTGGCAGTTGCAACTGGAATAGAAGCAGGGATACGCCCCAAACAACGAGCTGCAACCTGCATTTTCCCAACCATCATTTGTGTGCGATCTGGTGAAAGCCGCAGTACCACAGGATCCTGCACATCGGCTGAAATCACCTCATCTGCAAAGCCCATATCTACTGCCTCTTGCCCGGTCATCCATGTTTCAGCCTCGACCAATGTTTGGATTTCCTCTAATGGTCGTCCAGTTCGCTCCACATAGATATTCAATGCTGCTTTGTTGTGCGCCGCCAGTTCATTCTGGACTTGCCGTAGCTCTGCATTTCGATAAAAGCCATACAAAAAGCAAGCTGCGCTGTGAATCATAAGGTTGCTTCCTGTATTGACCTTGCGAATATTGCCTGCTTCAAAGATGACAGAGCCAGCAGATGCAGCCAGTCCATCGTTAATTGTGATAACTTGTGCAGGTAGATTCTTCAACCGATTATGGATTGCAATACCCGCATACAAATCACCGCCTACACTATTGATATGGACTGTGATTTTTTGCTTGGTGCTTAGTTTTTCTAAGTCGCGCAAAAATTCATCCTGTGCAATGAAATCGCCCGGAATCGGTTCACCTGTCCACAGATCCGTCGGATGTGTTGCAACAACTTCGCCATACAAATTGATTTCTGCTTCATCCTGCCCGATTTCCAAAATGTTGTAGGCTTTTCTTGCTATATTGAGCTTCACTTTATTTTGCCCCCTTGCTTCAATATTCTGTTTGCTGCTGCAAGCAGTGCATTTTCAACGTTCAGCTTGTCCACATTTGCAGCAAACTGCGATCCATTCAGTTTGACTGCCTCAGCTTCATGGGTAGACAATCCATTTTGAATTGCTACCATTGCAGCTGTAACTTCCTTGGTGGGATCTAGCTGTCCTTGAGATGGTCCAATCCACTCACTACCCAAATAGGCTTGCCGTATAATCGGGTCAGTTAAAAACCCCGGTGCAGAAATCCGACCGCGTGCCACCGCTTCTGTCATCCAGATTTCATAAACAGGACGGCAAAAGTCATCTGTAATCCAATCACGCCGCATACGAAAACCTTTCCAGGCTTCCAATAATGCAGCACGACTTGCAGAATAAGACGATTGAAACGACATCATTAAAAGGTCTGCTGGTATTTCCAGACACGCACCAACCTGCTCACAAAGGGCACGGACAAACACATCAAATCCTGTACTCGGTCTGGTTGGATTTGCAAATACAATATCCTCGCCAGGTTCCATGAAATTGACTGTGCCAGGTCCCATTTCATATTCATTTGGGTCGTGACTGACGGTATCTTCACCCACTTCATTGAATGGGTTTTCACTCGGGTCTGTTTCCGTCTTGACAAACGCCGTGAAAAAGCTCTCAATGATTGCAGCCATGATTTCTGCCTCGGTATAACGGCGCATTTGCAGAAGTGGCTCAATTGCCTGCGCCAAGTAAGGTACACCGCGATACTGTTCTGGACGTTCCGTGTCCATGATATGCAGGATATTGGGTAATCCCGTTTTCTCTCCATAGGCTGGTATGCGCACAAAGGAAGTTGGCTCAGGCTGAATGGTTCGCGGATGCGTGTTTGCCACATGATACGCAACGACCGTACCATTGCGATCCACTTCCACGCCGTCAAATATAGTGTTTCCATTGTCAAGCTTTGCCACAGTTGAGGCCAACAGTGGATTGCTCTGTATGCCTGCCGTTCGGGTTATATTAGGTGTGCGCACGCGATCAGCTTCCAAAATATGCAGACGCAGTCCATATGGCATAAGGGGGGTTGGTTTCGTCTGTCCAATCAGTGCAAACACATCGCCTGACATTGGCCACGCAAGCCCAATCAGCTGCTGCATCCCATAAAAATTGTTGACTCCTGTTGCATCACAAGCCTGTTTTCGTTGCGCCCATAATGCAAACTCTGCTTGTGTGTGTTTCTGCCATGCTTCTGCCTGCTCCGGTGTCATATTCAATACTTCTCGGTCAATGGTAGATTTTAACCGCAGTCCTGCACCTATGATATTGGTACGTTGACGCTTGAGCGCAGCCGTTGCAACTGGTGCACTCATATACAACATGCGGCTACGTTGTCGCAGTGTGTAGTTATTTGCATCAATATCCTCAGCCGGACTACCACTCTCTACCACAAAGCCTTTCAGCGCTTTCTTGGTGTGGCTTGCACCTGCATGACTGTAGCCCTTATTTTGCACACGGCGCACGTGGATTTTCTTTTCTTTTTCATCCATTTTCGTATCACCTACCAATCTCGCGGTACAACACCCATTGCGCGCCGCCGTTTTCCACCTGTCTGCTCCCGCTCGATAAGTTCCACTTCTTTCTCCAGTTTTGTAATTGTCTGCTCCAACTGCGGCAAATCTAGTCGTGTTACATTCTTAGAACCAATCGCATAAGACTTCACACCACCAGAAAGCAGTGCCAAATAAGCCGCTCTTGCTTGCTCCAACGCTTTCCGCTTAAACTCTAAGCGTTCTTGTATCATTTCTTTGCTTGCCATCGTTCCTCCTTACCAGTCGTCCGTATAGCCAGTGCGTTTTGTTGTTCTGCGTTTTCGTACCCGCTCGACAGCCGACTGCTTTTCATGCCGAGGTAGATCACGCAAGCGCTGTTCGACCGCATCCATATCTGGATCGAGCACACGCAAAGCGGCTGCTGCATAGTTGCGACAGTCCAGCGCTTCATTTCTTTCATGCCCGGGCAGCTTCTCCCATGCCCAACGGGTACGCCCATTAGATACCTTCATTACCATGCGTTCTGATAACAAACCTGTGAAAAATGCTGTATCATAGCCGCGCTGTTCACCCAAAGGAAAATGGCAGTATTTCGGTCCTGCCTCCTGCACCTTAATGTTGCTCATAATATCTGCCTTGCCTGAATCAACACCAATGGAATAGAGCCATGTTGTGCCAATTGTGCGATGATTGGTTGTGATCTTCACCTTAGATGGTGGACGTGTAAACGGCACACCATCACCACCAACACCCTTAATTGCAAAGACGCGGCGGTTTGCACATGCTCTGCATTGCTTGTATACGCTCTGTGTCTTATGTCCACCAGAGTCAACAAAAGTGACAGATATCTTTAACCCTTTCTCATTTACAAAGGTGTATACATGGTCTATAACATCATCCAGCCGCTGCCAAGGTTCATCATCGTTGGGATCTCCCATGATAATGCCTTTCTTAATACCCCAGCTTTCGTAATAATGCCCCCATCCTACAACCTCATATTCCAGACGGTCATCCTGTGTATCTACACCACACGTCAAGACCAATACACCTTCTGGTAGTTCAATTGGGCTACCATCTGCCCGAGTACCGTAATCTTCCCGTCGGGCAAGCATGGTATCTTCATCATCCAGCTCACCACGGCCTTCCCAGCACTCACCAAATAGCGTATTGTATAGTACTTTCAGCTTTTGTGGGTCTTTACGCGCTACAAGGAACGCATAGACAATATCTGTCCAGCTTTTCCAAGGAGACGCAAACGCATTGAGCCAAAAGGAACGATGCCCACGCTGACGCGCTTCTGGATTCTGTGCAATCCACTTAGCAGGCTGCGCTCGCATCTCTGTCTCAGAGGATAGACAGCCGCAGGACGGACATACCCATCCAACACTTTTTACGATGTATTCGGTCAAGCGCCCTTGTTTGACGGTTTCAAAGTCGAATTTGATATCACCAAAAACAATGTTATGCCATTCCCCGCAATGTGGGCACTGGCTGCACCATCGCTCGCGCGTACCTGCACCAAATGATTTTTCAATCGGAGATGCCCCTTTGATCGTTGGTGTGGATACATCAATCAGCTTGGCATTATAGAATGTTGTGGTACGAGCCTCTGCGAGTGCCCAAGGATCTCCCTCGGTACCCGCAGATAATGCCCAGCGGTCACGTTCATCGCCGATGATGTACCGCGCTGGTGTGGATGCCAATGCGGACGGGGACTGTGAACCGACAATCGTGAGCATTCCACCCGGGAAAGTCTTTTGCAGAATCGTATTGCCACTGTCTCGGCTTTTCACATCAGCAATCTTCGTACGCAATCGCGCACAGTCACGCGCCATAGGCGATATGCGTAATCTCGAAAACTTCTTTGCATCATCCAGTGTTGGCTGAATATACAGAATAGATCCGGGGTCTTGGTCTATGATGTACCCAATGGCATTGAGTTCCATTTCAGACTTACCGACCTGTGAAGATGCAACCACTGTGATATGTCGAACTGTAGGATCTGTGATTGCATCCATCGGCTCGACCAAATAGGGTGTGCGCTCATTACGCCACGGGCCTGCCTCTGCGCTGCTCTCACGTGATAGCACACGATACTTTGCAGCCCACTCACTGACTGTGAGATTTTCAGGTGGGCGATAATTTTCAAATGCACGGCTGAATGTAGCATCCACCCGCTTCTTCTTCTTCTTCATGGTTCTCCCAACCTTGACGCTCCATCACGCGCTTTTTATATTCTTCTGGGTCGTATTTGTAGTCCGCTAAACTCTCCAGAATGAAATAACACTCCTGTTTGATACGCTCTGAAATCTCAGCAGCTGTGTGCAGGTTGGATACATCCACGGCTAGTTTTCCTGGCATTGCCATCAGCATAGAGCGGAAAAACAATACATGGTCTGTTGTGATTGCCTCCACGTCTTCTGCTCGGTGCATCTTCCCCTGCAATTCTTTGAGTTCCATCTGCGCTGCACTGGCTTTGGCTTCTTTCAAGTCAACCTCTGCTCGCAGCTTGGCTTCTTCCAGATCAGCAAGTGTTTCGCGTTTCTCTCTGCCATTTGCCTTGTCTGACAGATAGTGAATGTATGCCTGTATGGTAGGCAGCAAATCATACTTGGTTGGCTTGCCCTGCCCCTTGATGATTCCTTCTGTTTTCAGCTGCTCCACACGCCGCGTGGATACACCGAAAATCTTGGCAATTACCTTGGTTGGTTGTAAATTTGCATCCTCACCCATTTACATCCCCCCTTTTTGCCAGTTTTGTTTCATGCACAGGAATCTTCATACCACGTCGCAAACAAAAGACATCTTGTTTGCCTGTCAGCTGCACATATCGCTTGACAATAACATCACAAAACTTTGGCTCAATTTCAATCAAACGTGCTGCGCGTCCTTCTGCTTCACAGGCCACCAATGTAGATCCTGAACCGCTAAAAGGATCTAGTATAATCCAATCCCGCTCGCTGCTATTTTCTACCAACTTAGCAATCAATGCTGTTGGCTTCATGGTTGGATGGTCTGTATTGTGTGTTGGTTTATCACAGTAGAGAATTGAAGCAGGAGACTCATCCACCCTGTCATAAAACGATTCCACATATTCCAGCAGTTCTTCTTGTGACATTGCAGAAAAATCTGGTCTCTCCTGTGTATCAAATACGGTTGATAAATTTCTCGCTTCCGTGAAATAATGCGGAGCACCAGCTTTCCAACCATACAAGATAGGCTCATGCCTCCACTGATAGTCCTGCCGTCCCAGAACAAAAGTATTTTTGACCCAAATCAAACATTGCTTGAATAAGAAACCAGCATCCTCAAATCCTTGCCGAAAAGCGTGTGTTTCTCGGTCTGCGTAAAAGATGTATGCCGCTGCGCCTGGACGTGTAACTTGTACCACCCATCGAAACATTGCCGATAAAAAGTCCTTAAATTCTGAACCACTCATACAATCATTTTGAATCTTGCCTGCACTTCCCTCATAGTCCACATTGTATGGAGGGTCAGTTATAACAAGCTGTGCCGCTTCTCCCTGCATCAGCTTCTTGTATGTATGTGCTTTTGTGCTGTCTCCACAAATAAGACGATGCTTTCCAATCTCCCAAATATCTCCGACCTGCGTGAATGGTCGCACCTCTGGCTTTGGCACTTTCCGATCTGCTGCTTCCAAATCAATTTTTTCTTCTGGAATAACCAAAATATCTTTTAGCGCATCCTCTGTAAAACCTGTGAGTTCCAAATCAAAGTCAGAGAGATTCTGGAAGATATCCGAAAGCATTTGCGCGTCCATCTGCGCAAGTTCAGCAATTCGATTATCCGCAACCAAATCGGCCAGTTCACTTTCCTCATCTGTATAGGCTTGATAATCTACAGGTACTTCTGTACAACCAGCTTCCAATGCAGCCTGCAAGCGACCATGCCCGCGCACGACAAGTCCTGATCGAGTAGAGATTGTAATGGGTGCCCGCCAACCTTGCACTCCAATGATTTTCGCAAGCAGCGCGATTTGCTCTTCCGAATGTTGATTTGGATTTTTCGGATTTGGTCGTACAGAGTCAATTTCCAATATTTTGTCAAAGGCACAATAAACAGGTATGCCCGATGCGTACTGCAATGTATCATGCTCTTGCATAGTCAACATCCTTTCGCAACGAAATGGGTCAAAAAAATTTTTCCAAAACTAGCGAGTTTTTGGGCTCGCGAGCACCACAGAGCCCCCTCCCCCTCCAGAAGTACCTACCCAGAACCAGCTCCTTCATCTACCCAACCGTCTCAGGTAGTGCTGCAATCTCTTGCTCAGCTTCTCATCTATGGTATTGAGCAGATCAGGAGCCACACGCTCACCGGTGATCATCTGCGGCAAGGAGATTGCCTTTCGTGCCACGACATCCTTCCTGTTTGGACTGACACGCTGAAAGGGAATGAAGTCTGTTCCGCCCTCTCTTTGGTTTCCTGTATGCATGAGCATAATTGGAGAGTGATTACTTGACTGTGTGCCCTGCCTTCTAAAGTTCTTTCCAATGTTCTTGCGCTGCTTCTTGGTCAGTTTCTTGACCTTGCCCAGTACGGATCGCTGTCCTTTAACAATCGTTGCCTTCAGCGTATATGTACCGCCTGTTGGTGCAGCTGGTGTCATCTTAAAATGCGTATGGGTCAACATACGTCCTTTATAGAGAAACTTCAATGTACGGAGTGAATCTCCCTGAATCCGCATCGTTCCCAGCTGTTGGCCTGCAACTTCGCTCTTGCTCACTCCATAATGTTTTGCCACCTCAGTTGCAACCCATCCCGGAATACGGTCTTTTGCATCGTCAAGTGTTTGTTGTAAAACCCGCTCAGAAGATTGTGTCAAAGCATTGATTTGATGATTGAGCGCATTCATATTAGATAACTCTATTTGTATACCCATCTTGAATATCCACCTCCTGAAAAGCCCAAGCGCTTAGGGTTTTCACCCGCTCGTGAATTACTAATCGCTCACACCTAAAGCATCCTCTTTTCCTCTATAGTGCCAACGTGGTATCAAATCGTCATAACCACATTCTTCGCATTTATCCAGTATCGTGATAGATTCATGGTCTGATATGTCTTCGGTTATCAGTATTTGTTACTTCTCCGTAAATTTGATTGTTTGGTGCGCCATGTGGGACTCGAACCCACAATAATTTCAAGTGAGTGAACCTGATACTCTGCCTTTGAGTGAATGGCGCATATCCCGCCCCACGATTGTAGGGCAGGTAAATCAAGAGAAATAAAAGAAAGGTACCAACATCTCTGCCAGCACCTTAATCGTATCATTTTTTAGGTTGTAAAATATGCCAACTTTATGGTAAAGCGGCTGTTTCTTCAATCAACTCCATCAACTGCCCATTCCAACGAGCTGCTGTTCGCTCGCTTACCGGAATCTGTAAAGCTGCACCTCTCAGTGTATGTACCTGTTGGAAGTATACGAGGTCAATAATTTTCCGACGGCTTTGTGCGTCTGGCATATGTGAAACTGCATCCAATACACTTTCTACAATCTCAACCCGTCGCTGTTCGCTCCTGGTTCGCTTCTCTGGCGGCTTTACACGAATTTTTGGGTAACTCCGCAAAATCCCTTTCATATACGCCAACTTCCCATGCTCTTTCACCACCATACCTCCAGTTCAAATACCGAATTATTTCCGGGCTGTATTCCACGGCTTCCATTACTTACACTTCTCTGTATATTCTTCAATAATTGTTGCTTGATCTGGTCGCAGGCAATACGCCCCCATCGGTTCCCATGTCCCGGAATTCCATTCTTCCATAAATTCTTGAAAATTGTCAAAAATGCACATTCCATAATCCATTTCTGACTTATACATAGATTCGGCAAAAATCGAATCATCTTCTTTTTTCCACCCACACAAAAGATAAAATTTCGGTTCGTGTTCAAAAACTAAAACCAAAGCCTCGTGACCGTCCATAGGATACCCTGTGTTCTTGATTTTTACCTTATGGGTTTTATATTTGATTGCATTGATATTGCTCATTATTCTGCCTCCATTTTCTCAAATAACCTTTCTTCAAGCCAATCATTCTGTACATAAAGTTTCCGTTTGCTATACCTCCTTGCACTTTATTACGTGAGAACAGCGAAATAAACACTTCCGGACAAGCATGGTGTTTGGCGATGTGCAAAAATAAAAATTTTTCTTTAAGTAAAGATTCGGAGCGCTTGAGGTTTTGACCCGCTCGTTGTATTTATTGATACCTTGCCTATCTCATATTGCCAACTGTTCTGGTATGGTATCTTTTCCAAGCTGTGTGCTCTGAAATATCCAGGTCAGCTGCAATCTGGTTATAAGTCATGCCAGCTTCCCGCATCTCTACAATCTGATCAACAACATGTTCAGGGATTGGTAAAAATGCTTGTTTCATTTTGCTGTGATCTCTACCATCTGATTCGTATTTAGGGCACTCACGCACAATATAGCTTGTGATCTTTTGTCCACCCTGAATTTCAATGGTTGTCTGTTCAGCTGTCCATCCCTCTACTGGTTTGGGTCTGGGCTGCGACCAGCTGCACTGTCCACATGCTTTGTTACAGCTCCAACATAAGGTGTCACTTTGCTTTGCCACAAATATTTACCTCCTCAAAACGATAGCATTGCGAAACATCAGGATACTTCTCATGATTCACCTTGCCTGCAAACATATCATACGGTCTCACATACAAACCATAATCACCGTAAAGTGCCTGATAAACTACCATCCACTCACCCGTCTCAGTATGCGGAGCAATCAATAACACCTGATATAATCCACCTTTGAAGTGCTGGTAAATACCTGGTGTTATCTTACATTTCTGACTAACATCATTCATTGCTATAATCTCCTAAAACCCCAAGCGCTTGGGGTTTTGCCCGCTCGCTGATTCAAAGTGATGAATTACAAAAATAAAATCCAGTCTGCCGCCCACAACCGGAACATGAAACTCTGGCACGTCCTCTGCTCTTATGTACTTGCGCCCAAAGTATGCTTTCATATCGCGCCATACTGTCCAAGGGATACAGTAAAACTGCTGCATTCCAAACGATACCAGCACAACGGCAACCGCACCCATATTGTGATAGGCTTCCAGCTGGCGTTGTTGTTCTTCTGACACGCGTTCAAAGGCGATCCGCATATGATCTGTGTGCTTTGCTTCCAGAACAATCGTTCTCCCACCGCGCAAAGTCCCCTTGTAGTCCGGCTGAGCTTGCTTAATAAAGCACGCCTGAAATTGGCCCGCTCGGTTTGGTTTCGAAATGGGTCTCATCGGCTCTGGTGTTTTCTCGATCACAGCAATGCCCTGATCCGCGTACCAAATACAAGTCTTGTCAATCATCTGCTCAAACAGATTGCCTGTAAGCCGGCTGGCTTTTCCGCGAACCGCCGCTGCTGCCCGCTCGCGATTTTCATAATGGGGGTATTCCATCCACTTTCACCTCTCGTTCTTTTTCGCTCTATATCGCATCTGTGCTGCATTCTGCGGATACAGAGTATATTTCTCGCACCCCGCCCCTGCAAAACGCTATACACAGGCCTATCAGGCGTTTTCTAGCAGCAATCTTGGTGCATCATAATCCTCACCCAAAATTCTTCGCTGTGACTCCTCTCGTTCTCTCATCAGGAAAGCAATTGCATTTCTCTTACTTTCCTCTGGGTCAGGTAAGGCTGGAAGCGTGTGTGTTTTATCTGCTTGTTCAAGCAACTGACGAATCTCTGATGGTAGTGCTAACTGCTCTGCAACAGCTGCCGCTCGCGCACGGTAGGCGCGTTGGAAGTTAGAAGCAATTACTGTTTGCGCATCATCAGGATTTTGCATCGCCCATGCTTTCAGCATTTCCGGCTGTCCAACGACACGCTGTACAATCGGATGCAGCTTTTCAAATTCTTCCTTGCTGTGATAGCTGCTATTCTGGATTGCTGTCCAGACCTGTTTCCATGCCTCTGCTTCATCAGGCATATCTGGCATTTTTAGCTGCACCAAGCGTTGCTTGATTTGCCCTACGGATGGGGGGAATCCCTTTGTGTCTGTGGCAACAAAAGCTTTTACTGCTGCCAGCACCTGCATCCCGTTGTCTTCCTGGAACATATCCCACCAAAGTCTTGCGGATACCTTGGTTTCTTCTTCCGTCTTGTTGCGGTAGTATGTAGGATAAAACTCCCTGATAATTGCCATCAGCTGTACGATTTCCTGTTTGGTCAAAACGGATCAACTCCTTCTGCCTCGCTTTTACGCAACATCTCTACGAATACATTTCCGCTTTGGGGTGGTTGGCTGTTCTGCTGATTGGTTGGCCTCTGAGTTTTCAGCCGATCCCAAGCGATGCCCTGCCACCCACTCGCAATGCTCAACTCAATGAGATCTGCAACAGCTTGTTCTCCATAAGCTGCAACATTCTTGCGAACCATGCTGAGTAATTTATCTAAGCCTGTTGGTGTGTAAGTATCTCCTCGCTGTGCCTTGTGCTGGAACCACTCTGCAATTCCAGTCCCAACAGGTCTGCCAAAACACTGCTGCAATTCTTCGATGCTAGGTATCGGAGCAACTTCCTTGGGTTTCTGTGTGCTTCTTTTCTTTTCTTTCTTTTCTTTAATACTATCTTCTATATTATCTTTTATATTATCTTCTATATTATTAGGTAAACTTTGTTTAATACCCTCGTTAAACTTTGTTGCATACCCCATTAAACTCTGTTGCATACCCCGTTCAACTTTGTTTACCTCCTCATGAAACTTTGTTTCATACCGTTCAACTCGGTATTCGCACATTTTCACACCATTAAATTTGACTTCCTCCTTATGAACTAAGCCCTTTTCAATCAAAGATTTTAAAGCCTTCATCACGCCTTGCTTTGTTGAGTTGCACCAGTCTGCTAGGTACTGCAAACCACCATTGTATTTGCTTTCTCCATCTTGACTAAAGCCATAGATAATTGCGTAAATCAAAAGCTCATTACCTTTCAATCCAAGTTCAGTCACCATAAAACCTTGAATTGTAATATAGGAATTTTCTTTTACTTTAGATGTCATTTTCAGTCACCTCTATGTTTTAATTTGACTATGATTTCGAAATCAACTATTGCTTTTTTCTTTCCATCTGTTATAATATAAACAACCATTTTAATCCTGCGCCCTTGATGGAATTGCCGTTCCTCAAGGGCGCTTTTTCTTTTCCTACCCATAGATTACGGATTCTGACTATGAAGCGCAAAATACCGACAAATTGCTGTATGAAACTTATCTCCTGCTTCTGGCTGTTCTGCCCGCAAAGATGCAAGTTCGTCTTCCAGCTTACCCACCCGCGCCTGTACATCTTCAAAGAGTAGGCTGACGCGCACTGCCGCAGGATTTTTGGCTTTTTCCAGACGGGTTTCTGCCTGTGCTGCACGTTCTTCTGCCACCTGGAGCGCGGTCTGCATCTCTTCACGCACTTTCTGACGAGCCTGTTCCAGTTCAGCTTCACTCGGAACAACTTCAGCTGTGAGTGGGGTCTGCTCTGCCTGTTCCGTGAGTGCCTGCACCTGATTTTGTAAGAACTTATGTTCTTCTGCAAGTTTGTCCGCTCTCTGTTCCGCCGTGCGCTGTGCGGCAAGGGCATTTGCTTCCCGTTCTTTGGCGGCTTTTTTGGACTTCTCAGCCTTTTCCAATTTTGCCTGTACTTGTACCACTTTATCCAGTGCCGCCTTTTCAGCTTCTTTGGCTTGTGTAAGCTCACTTTCGACCTGAGCGGTTTTTTTCCTCTGCGGCTTTCTGTGCCTTTACAAGATCCTCGATCTCCCGGCTGGACATAGCGGGAAGGTCATTCTCCTGCGCCAGCGTCCGGCGCTCCTCGTCTGGCAGAGAAAGCAACGGCAATAACTGTGCATATCCCAGCTGACCAAACAGCGATTGCGGATCGGTACCATCCAGCGCAACCTGTCCATCGCCAAACTCTTTCGCAATGCGCATATAGTTCTGCGCGGTGCTTGGCTTATAGCCCAAACGTTTTTCCAGGTAGCTTGTCCACTCACCATGCGGTACAAGTTCTTTGACTTCCAGAAGGCGAGTACCAATCTGAATAATGGCATCATAGAAAACCTTTTTGACCTGCTCTTGAATGAATCGAATTTCCGTAGTGACCATATCTACCGTTCGAGCGGGTGTACCATTCTCACTAGCTGTATGAAAAACCCAAGCGCTTGGGATTTCGTAAAAATCCAGTACGATTTGAACAATCGGATTTTCTTCGCTGATTTCCACACTGCAAGCTGCCTCAGAATTGTTCTTTATGTATTCCAACAACGCTCCACCGCAGTTTTCCAGTGACAGTTCTGGAACCGCTAGCTTTTGTTCAATCAGTTCTGCCGCACGTTCGGAAATATGAGCCACTTGCTGAAGAATCTCTCCAACCATACGTACATATCGCGTCATCACATATAGTGTGTTAGGATTTGCCATCTGCTCTTCTAGCAATACTGTTTTCATGCAATTTTCCGTCCTTTCTGTACTTTTTCTTTCTTGATAGCTCGCAAATGCGCCGTCCATGCTTTCACAAAAGCCTTTGCTTCTGGTGTAGGATCTGCATTGCGGTATCCGCGGCACTGTCTCACATGTAATGTTTTGGGGTCAAGCTCGACCGTGTGCCAGCTTTCTTTTGGATGCTCTTGCTTGCGCAGCACAAAGATTGCTGTTCCACCTGCTGCATGGCGCTGGGCATACCCTGCCACGCAGTTATGTTGACACTCGCCTTCTGACACGATTTCATTCGTAGATTCAACAAGACGAATATACAGTCCATCCATTTGCCATGCTGCCCACTTCCACATTCTACGCCGTGCCCGAAACATGGATTGTAAATTCTGGCTGTCCACCATTTGCCGTTCTCGGTCCGATAAACGTGCATGGGATACCTGCAAATCATCAGGATATTGTGCACCGCCGCCGATACGGTCAAGCTGTCTAAGGTAATCCGTATAATCGTGTACAGTATTCATAAGGCTTATATTTCTGCGCATTGCCTGCCGCTTGATATAGCGATATAGTGTAGCTTCTTCGCGTTTTGGGATTTCTCGCAAAAATACCATACGTGCGCGTGCCCAGTCTACGCCCTCTTGATTCGCACGGATAACCCCCACCTGATACAGCTTGTGAAACCAGATGATTTCTTCTGCGCTAAGCTGCGGAATCACCTGCATTTCCGCTTTGTCCGCTCCACGAAACAGTCCTTTGAAGTCCTTTGCTCTCAGGTTGACCGCTTTCCATATGTATCCATCTTGATAACACAGATGGTCTACAACCAATCGATCGCACCTAGTTTTCCAAAGATACTCCACTGCTGGATATTTGATATACAGCCGCAGATACGCAATCACCGGCAAGCAATATGCAAGCGCACGGTCTAACTGACTGTATTCCAGACAGCTTCCTTTCAGGGTTTGCAAGTCAATTCGACCCACAAAAGACGGATATGCAGTATGGCACATCTGGGTCGTATACCACACATCGTCCCTAATGGTCTTGACCTCCTGCCAGCTGTTCCACTTCAAACGCCACTTCTGATAAACACCATCATCAAAGCGGTAGATGGACTCCGGCCCCCATTCGATTTCCACACCCTCTACTGTCAGCCATTGCGATACACGCCAGCTGCGCACCCAAACAGAGCGCCCCTGTCCACGAAATAAGTGATAGAACAAAAAAGCATTGACGCGCTTGCCGCCGCGCGGAACTGTCCAGCGATGTGGCGTTACAGTTGCCCCACATTCTGGGCAAACTGTGATATCTTTCAGCCTCCGATTATCTGGTACCGCGAACACCTGACCGCAGGCGGAGCAGGTGCAATGCCAGTGCGCAGGTTCAGGAACAGGATAGCTGTCCGTTTTTGGTATATGTACACCATACAGGTTGGGCTGCATATCTCCCCACCCAAACAGGGCTTGCAGTTCTTCCTCGTCTGGTGTATTTGCCGGCAGCTGCTCCAGCATTTCTTCTACTGTCATTGCATCCACCTCACAGCAGATCCATGAGGTCAATGACCTCTGGCTCACCAGACTCCAAGTCCCCCTCTTTGAGGGGGATGTCACCTTCGGTGACAGGGGGAGTAAAAACCCAAGCGCTTGGGATTTTGAAGAAATCCAGAATCACCTTGATTGCTGGATTGTCCGCATCCAGTGATACGCCACCACACGCCCAGCATCCACCTTCCTGATTCTTTCGTGCATACGCTTTTAACGCCTTACCGCAGGCTTCCAGTGACATTTCTGGCACTGCCAGATCCTGCTCAATGAGTTCGGCCGCCCGCTCGGACAAGCGTGCAACTTCCATAAGGATCTGCCCAATCGTCCGCACATACGGCAGCTTGGCATTTTGTGTCTGTACTGTTAATAATGTCATTTCCATAAAAATACTCCATTCTTCCTAAATGTACTTCGATAGAGAACAAGTGTCTGTCCCAACACTAAAAATGTGCCCCTATGCGGTGTTCTTGTAGCGCCATACCACTTTCCCGTCTAAGTTGATCTTCAAACCGTTCAAGGTCGGTAAGCTCAATACGCCATGCCTTACCAAATTTAGAGGCTCTTAAACGACCTGAAGCGATGTATTGGTAAACGATTCCATTTTTAAGTTTCCACCGTTCAGCAACCTCTGGGACTGTAAAAAATTCACGCATTGTACTGCTCCTCTTTTATTGACTTTCTCAAGGATTTGGAGTACACTAAATTTGCGAAATATGAGTGTATTCCAAACGCTCCAGCGCCTTATCGGTTTCCCGACCGATAGGGCGTTTTTTCTTGCCCTTTTTTGGTATGCCCTCTGGAATAAAAGAAATTGCAATTACAGTTTCTGCGATCTCACGCAACTCTTTTATGATTTCGTTGTATACAGGTCGCTCTTGGGTATCAACGACCCCATCTTCCGCAATTTCGAGTAGAGTTTCAACTCGTTCCTCACGCACGATATTCCGCAGCAGCCGAAACAGCCGCATCGTACATTCTTGCAATGACCGTTCGGTCAGGTCCGGCAAAACGCACCCAACCGGACTTGCCTTGATATGGCGATAAATCAAAGCTTCATCATGATAGATATCTGCCATCAGCATCACCATTTCATCAGATGGACGCCGGCGACCTGTTTCATACGTTCGAAGGCTTTCTGTTGATATGCACAGGTGCTCAGCTGCCGCTTCTTGTGTAAAACCGGTACATTCTCGTGCGGTCTGGTAAATATTTTGGTTCGATTTCATCCTGTCCTCGTCTCCCTTCTGTCCATATAATTAAAATATAATATTATATGCCAACGTCTGTTTTTAGCAAAATATCCTCACATAGGAAGTGCGGCTGATGTTTACCTATCGAAATCGTGAACCGATTACATAAAACATAGACCTCCAACATACCTCAAGGTGTGTATTTGAGGATTTATTGCGTAACTCTCATATAAAGTCATGCCTTCTTTTCAGTGCCAGATGGTTGATCACCTTCCCAAAAAGCCTTAAAATCACTCTCCTTAATGACATAGTCACGACCGCCTGGTTTAGATGCTCTCAATTTCCCAGTTCGACACCAACTCCAGACAGTCCGAACTTTTTTGTTTGTTATTTTAGCGATATCGTTGCATGATAAATATACATCCTGCATGAAATTTACCTCCTGTTTATTCTTTTTTGTTGTTTTTTGTTCCGTTAAGTGGTATTATTGTTATGGAAATATGTTAAATAACACTTAATGTGCAGATACTTGATTCATTTTCTTTTGGTATGATTTGCTTTGTTTAGTGTTATATTAGCACTAAACGGAACATCATGCAACAAAAACACTCTGTTTAGTATTATTTTCGTGATAATATCCAAAATAAAAGGTGTGGTTTTGTGTTTTATGACAATTTTACCAAGTTATGTAGGGAGAATCGTATTGCACCATCGGCTCTTGCGCGGGAATTGGGTATGAGTTCATCTGCGCCAGGCAGATGGAAAAATGGTTCAACGCCAGATATTGATACTGTTGAAAAAATCGCTGACTTTTTCGGTGTCTCTCTTGATTTTTTAATCAAAGGAGTTTCTTTGTCTAGTGAAATTCCATGCACCACAGTATCCAACTCTGCAGTGTTACACGGCAACAGCGGTGATAATGTATCAGTTATCAATGGTACTGTACCTGCTTCGTATAACCCAACCTGTAATCTAACAGATCAAGAGGAAGAAATATTACGTATTTTTCGCGCATTGGATATACGCCGAAAACATACAGCTATGAATTGTCTATATGATTTGGAAGATGAAGTAAAGGAAGCCAATTCACAATTGAATCACGACAAGTAAGAGGCAAAAAGACCTGCCCTTATGGACAGGTCTTTAGAGAAAGGTTTTATATGGAAGCTACAATTACATTTTCTGAAAATTGCGCAAACATACAATTCCCTAACAAAGATATTTCGAGTACATTTATTACATCTCAAAACGGAAAGTACCACTTGTTATCTGATACACTTTTTTCAGATAATAGTGATAAAACAGCTGAATGTGTCGTTGTTTTTACGGATACAGAGGTTATTTATTACAAAAAACTTTCTGGAGACTCGTGCATATCTAATTTGCAGTTGTGCAAAGTATTCAACAATGGTTCGTGTGCATTTTTTACTGATGATGACAATTTCATAGTCCTAGATGCAGACGGAAAACAACAAGCAAAACGCAAAACACCTGAAGGAATAGAGCATGTCGAATATATCGGAAAATATGTTTGGGGTGTTGGATCTGATGGAGAAAGCTCCTTGATATGGCTCTTTAGTTTTTTAACTATGAAAGCGACAAAGAAAGAGCTGCCGCATTTTTGTGTGCCTGATGCTGAGGTCGAGGTGCTAGAGCTATCATCAGATGATGCTGATATCATACGCGTTAATGACCATTTTATTATAGGATATGCAGATGGAAGCACTTGTGCTGCATACGATTTTGAGTTCTCACCTGTTAGACCAAGCGATATCGAGCGTGATGCTGTATTTTCTGCCCAACGTCAACGCATTGCTAAAGAACAAGCACACAAAGAGCGAAAGCGCGCAGAACGAGAAGCATACGCGAGGGAAAGAAATCATTTACAGTAAAACATCTCTTTATCATTTACTCACTAAAATAACTGAAATAAAAAGAAGGTATCTAAAATGAACAAAAATGTTCTTGCAATACTGGCAGCAGCTACCCTGTCACTGAGCGCAGCAAGTGCAACCAGTTTGGTTGTAGACGGAACGCCAATCACAACAGATGTTCCACCGATCGTTGTAGATGGAAGAACCTTGGTACCTGTTCGAGTTCTATTTGAGTCACTGGGAGCGACTGTCGGCTGGGATGAAGTGACACAAACCGCAACAGCCACCAAAGGTGAAACCGTTGTTTCTGTACAAATCGGCAGCACGACTGCCCAGGTGAGCGGTGTTGCAAAAACTTTGGATGTGCCTGCACAGACCATCGAAGGTCGTACAATGGTTCCCGCTCGATTTGTTGCAGAATCACTGGGCGCAACTGTAGCTTGGGATAATGCAACAGAAACCGTGAAAATTTCCACAGCGAATCAATCGGCTCCTTCCTCGTCTGCCCCTGACAAGGCAACTCCAGCTGAAAAAACCACCACGCCTACAAAACCTTCCACTCCCGCTCCATCCAAACCTGACAGCAGTGCATCTACTACGGTTTATATAACCAAGACGGGAAAACGGTATCACTATGATGGAAGCTGTAATGGCGGTACTTACATTCCAAGTACACTTGCAGAAGCAAAAGAACGTGGACTCACTCCTTGTAACAAATGTGTACAGTAAGGCGGTGATTATAGTATGGGGTGGAGATTTCGTAAAAGCATCAATCTTGGCGGCGGATTCCGTGTAAACATCAGCAGATCAGGTGTTGGATACAGTTGGGGAGTTCCGGGTTATCGTGTTACCAGAAAAGCTGGTGGCGGTACACGCCAAACTGTGAGCATTCCCGGAACAGGAGTATCTCATGTAACAGAGTCTAATGGTTCTCGGCGTAGCAATCCGCAATCTTCCCAGCCTAATGCAGCGCAGGTCAACATGCAAGCAGTTGAGAATGCTGATGTCAATCAAATTGCTGATGCATCTTTTTCTGAGATTTCAAGCGCTATTTCAAAGTGTATCGGCTTCAGCTGGGCTGGAAATTGGATGATTGTATTGGGGCTTTGGGGTGTCATTCTACACCCGCTCCTTATAGGCTGGGTACTTGCAATAGTATTCAAGATTTTGTCTCGCAAAAAAGCTGTTCAGCTGGAATACAGCTTTGATGACGGATTAGAGGATGTCTATCAAAGACGCTTGCAAGGTTGGCAAGAACTCTTTTCATCAGAAAAAGTTTGGCAAATTACCGAGCGCGGGTCAACAACAAATACGCGCCGTAATGCAGGTGCATCCAACGTGATTCGCCGCAATCTACTTTCAAAGCCAAAATCCAAAGTTTTCTGGCTAAAATCTAATATCAGTCCTATGATAATCCGTTTACAAAAAGAATCTATGGTGCTTCTGCCTGACAAGGTTCTGTTGATCTCAGGTGTAAAAGTAGGTGCAGTTTCTTTTGAGGATATTCAGATCCAAGCAAGGGAGCAGACCTTCATTGAAGAGCAGGCTGTACCCCATGACACACAAATCATCGGGAAGACATGGAAATATGTCAATCGAAATGGTACGCCGGATAAGCGCTTTAAAAATAACCGACAGCTTCCAAGATGCTTATACGGTCAAGTCACCATGCAAACACCATCTGGACTGAATGTTCAGCTGCAATGCTCCAATCCAGAAAAAATAGCATACTTCCAGCAAAGCATTCGATGAAAAGATCAGGGACAGGTGTTATAATCATAATTGTTTGATTATAACCTGTCCTTCATTTTGCAACCTTGCAGCAGAAAGGCGGCTCTTTTATGGCAGAGTATAAGTACCGTAAGACCTTTGTTATCGGGCACAAGCCTGACGGGAAACCAATCCGCAAAGATGTAAAATCAAATTCTCAAAAAGAATTCAAACTGCTTTGTAAAAAATACGAGCAAATGACCAGCAAAGGAATCAGTATCAAAGGAAGCCAGCAAACGGTTGAGCAATGGGCATATCAGTGGTATCAAACTTATAAGCTGCCTACCATCGGCATATCTCAGCAACGTAATTACGAAGCAATCCTTCGTCTGCATATTCTCCCCTCTATCGGTCATATGGCGCTGGGTGATGTTCGTGGGTATCACTTGCAGGACTTCTTGAACACGCAGGCTGGGAAGTCAAAATCACAAGTTGTGAAGATTCGTGGCACATTGGTGCAGATGTTTGAACGAGCTGAAATTGACCGACTGATAGAATATTCTCCTGCGCGTAAGCTTGTTTTACCAGAAGCAACTGAGAAGTCCAGACGGCATCTATCTGACGAAGAACGTGCTGCATTGTTTGAGGTATTACGCACACACCAAGCCAATATATGGGTACGCTTCATGCTGCAATGCGGACTACGCAGAGGAGAAACAGTTCCGCTTACTTGGGGGGATATTGACTTCGCGCATGGCATTTTAACTGTCAGCAAATCGGTTGAATTCCGGTCAAATCAACCAGCAATCAAAAGTACAAAAACAAAGGCTGGTGTGCGACATATCCCAATTCCTCCAGATTTTCTTGAAATCCTGCAAACACAAAAGCAAGATAGGCACGAATCAGAAAACCATTTAATTTTGTATAACCAAAACGGTTCTATGATGACAGAAATCAAGATGAAAAACTTGTGGCATAGCGTATGTCGCGCTTGGGATATCCAGCTTGGAGCTACAACCTATCGCAACAAGATTATCAATCACATGCTTGACCCTAATATTTCTCCACATTATCTACGTCACACCTATTGTACAGATCTACGTCGTGCAGGCATTGACTTGAAAACGGCACAATCTCTAATGGGACATTCTGATATCCGGACAACAGCAAATATTTACAATCATTTTGATATATCTGATGCAGTGCGTGCGGGGAAAACGCTTTATCAGGATTCCACATATTTTCCACATCATTTTGAAAATATACCGTAACATAACAGAGAAAACAAGAAAAAGCAAAAATGACAAAATTCAAGTATCAAAAACAAATTTTACATGAAAGTGCTTAAAATTCAAGAAAACAAAAGAAAAACCACCCTTTTTGGGTGGTTTTTAATGGTGGACACTAAGGGGCTCGAACCCATGACCTTCCGCACGTCAAGCGGATGCTCTACCAGCTGAGCTAAATGTCCATTGGTGCGCTGAGCGGAACACTCAGCGCTATATTATTCTATCACTTTTCTTCGGAATTGTCAATCCCAGATAAATCAAATTCCAATTCTTCTCCGCATGCACCGCAAACGATGGAACCGGTTTCCAGCATATCCTGATTCAGATAGAGCACCTCTCCGCAGGTTGGGCAAATCACCTGATATAGGTCTTCTTCCGCCTCAAGCGCAAAGTCCTCATCTTCATCATCAGCAGCAAGGAAATCCTCTGTGACAGCAGAGATTTCATCATAGACATCGTCCAATTCATCGAGCAGTTCTTCATTCTGCTGTTTCAGGTCGGTAACAGCCTCTGCCAGTTCTTCCATCGCGGAAATCATACCAGCAAGCAGCTTTCCCTCCTTCTTTTCTGTATCAATATCCAATCCTTCAAACAATCCTTTGAGATATGCAACGCGCTCCATGACAGTCATTTTGCAGCCTCCTTTACAGAAAGTGAAGGCGAGTTTGGATTAGCCCTTTGCACGCTCCAAATACTCACCAGTACGGGTATCGATTTTGATGCGGTCTCCAATTTCAATAAACAGCGGAACCTGTACCGTTGCACCAGTTTCTACCACAGCCGGCTTTAATGTATTGGTTGCGGTATTGCCCTTAAAGCCCGGGTCAGTCTCTGTGATTTCGAGTTCCACAAAGAGCGGCGGCTCAACAGCAAACACACTGCCCTTATAAGAGAGCACCTTCACATTTGTATTTTCCTTGACAAAGCGGAAGTCATCTCCCAGAGTAGACTGGTTGATTGGCAGCTGGTCATAGGTCTCGGTATCCATGAAATAGTAAAGATCGCCATCTGCATACAGATACTGCATTTCCTTACGCTCTACGTACGCCGGCTCATACTTATCGGTCGGGTTAAAGCTACGCTCAGTCACCGCGCCAGTGATGACATTCTTCATCTTTACGCGTACAAATGCCGCGCCCTTACCCGGCTTTACATGCTGAAACTCGACAACCTGAAGGACTTGTCCGTCCATCTCAAATGTTACACCGTTTCTGAATTCACCTGCAGAAATCATAATTACGAATCCTCCAAAACATTAGACACCGTTGTGTTCTAAATTCTAATCAATGCTCATATATTTTACCCTATTTTCAGGCATTTGACAAGACCTATTTTTACGTTTTGGTAAAAAGAAACATATTTTTCCGGATATAGCAAAAGCACGGAGGAATTTCCTCCGTGCTTTTGTCAGGGGATTTTGATTAGTGGCAGCAGCCGTTACAGCAATCCAAAGTGTTGCCATAGCCGCACTGATTGGAGCTGTAGCCGCACTGATTACCGCCGCACAGCCAAATCAGAAGGATTGCAAACAAGATGATGATCCACCAAGAATCGGTGCCCCAGCAAGAATTTTGATACATAATGTTTTCCTCCTTTTGTGGATTACATCTTATCCTATGCACCTCGAAGGAAATGGGTTCCGGTTTTCACAAACCTTTTTGTTCGGCTGCGTCAAGCTGTTTTTGAGAGAACACACCACGCCGTACCAACTGGTCACACAGTCTGGTTCCCTCCTTTGTCTTTGCAAAAAGGGTACGGTAAGAGGTATATGCCACATGGTCACGCACAAAACGTCCCTGCTTTTTTATTTCCAGACGTTCCTGTTCCGTTTGAATCCCGTGGTCAACGGCTGCCTTGTCGGCATTCTCCCAACTGAAATCTCCGCCGCGGTCTGAATATCCCAGAGCACGCAGAAGGAATGTCATATAGTCATGATAGCGCAGCTGCATCGTACTTCCAAACTGTGTCTTACTGATTCCGCTGGTATATCCCTGTTTATAAGCATAGCCAATATAGGAATTGGCCCATGCCGGAACATCTATAAAGGGGTGTTTCCCTGTATATGCCTTCGCTTCGGCTTCATCTCCCAACAAGCGAATGAGCATCACAATCCCTTCTGCACGTGTTGCAGACCTTGCAAGCTCATAGCCCTTTTGACTTCCCTGAAACAGCCCGAGCGTATGCAGCGCATCTGCATAATCTGTATACTGTGCATTTTCTGTCTGCACAGAGGATTCTCCACTCTCATATCGACCGGAAATTTTCAATGTGCTGTCCTGCTGCAAAATCAGCTCTGCGCCGTCCTCCGCTGCCAGATAGCGCTGATGACCAACGAGTGCATGCTGCAACCCAGCCTGTCTGCCTGTTGAAAGGTTGAGCCATGTGCCTTTCCGCGTCACGGCCTTTCCTGTCATAACAATCACTTCGGTTCCCGTTTGCGCTGTGATGGTGTGACCCGTCTGCAAATCGACCTTCGAGGATTTTCCAAGTGCTGCCAGAACCTGCGCCTCGACGCTGCCTTTCAACTGGGTATCCGTTGTCTTTGCATCAAGTGCATCGACCTTTTTTTGCGTCTCTCTCAGATTCTTTTCAACGGTATCCTTTGCCTTTTCACGCACTGCGCTGATATAGGTACCAACTGCATAAGATTGACTGACCAAAGAATCTCCTGTGCTCAAAGCACCTGCAATCGTTCCTCCCACAAACAACGCCAACGCCAGCCACACGACAGGCTGCTTCTGCATATCCATTCCTCCTTCCCCTGCAAATCAGAGATGTCCGAATACTCCAGTATCTGTAACCTCCATCACCTGAACCTGACAGAGCGTATTCTTTTGAATTTCCTGTCCAGCTGCAGTGACCGGAAAACAATATGCGCTGTGTCCGCTCCAAACGGTTCCGTCCAGATGTTCAAACAGCACTTCAAGGGTACGTCCAACAAACCTTTCCCGATATGTCTGGCTCATTTGTGCGGCAGCAGCTTTGACCTGCTCTGCCCTGTGATTCTTGACTGCAAGCGGGATTTGCCCCGTCATATCTGCCGCCGGAGTACCTGGACGCACGGAATACGGAAACACATGCATGTCCGAAAAATCACATGCACGAATAAATGCCAGCGTCTGCGCGAAATCTGTATCCGTTTCTCCGGGAAATCCCACAATCAGGTCGGTCGTAATCGAGCAATCCGGAAAACTCTGCCGCAGCATTGCACAGCGTTCTGCAAAAAATGCAGTGGTATATCTGCGTTTCATGCGCTCCAATATACGGTCACAGCCGCTTTGCAAGGACAAATGAAAATGCGGACGCAAATTTGGATACCGCTGTAAACGGCTGCAAAATTCAGCATCAATCGTACGCGGCTCTAAGGAGCCCAGACGAATATAGGTATGTGGAACTGCTTCACAAAGCCTCGCAATCAGTTCCGTGAGGTTGATTCTTTCTGGCAAATCGCGTCCATAGGAAGAAATCTCGATTCCGGTTAGTACAATTTCCTGTACATTTGCCTGTGACAGTCGAACCGCTTCTTCGATGACAAGAGCAGGCGGCATGGAGCGGACATGCCCTCTTGCATAGGGAATGATGCAATAGGTACAATATTGGTCGCAGCCATCTTCTATTTTGAGCAGCGCACGGGTACGTCCCTCCGGAACGCCGGCCGGAAGCACCTCATAGGTTCTATCCAAGGTGCGAAATTTTTCCAGATTCACTTCTCTGTTTCCCTGCACTGCTTGCTCACATAGGGCAATGATTTCTCCTCGGGACGCTGTTCCGCAGATAAAATCAATTTCTCCGCTTGCCTCCAGCTTGTCCGGCTCGGTCTGCGCAAAACACCCACACGCCACCAAAAGTGCCTGTGGATTTTCCCGCCGAATTTTATGAAATGCCCGTATATTTTTTCGATCACTGATTGCAGTGACGCTGCATGTATTAATGATGAATACATCTGCATTTTTTGAACAAATATCGTGCCCATTTGCACGTGCTTGCTGCATCAGCGCCTGCGTTTCAAACAAATTCACCTTGCAGCCCAATGTATAAAATCCGAATTTCATCAGCCAAACTCATTTCTTGTAAGATTTCTTTCTATTATACGCGAAAAGCTGTCTCCAGACAATAAGAATTGACTAAATTTACAGGATTTACAAATTTTTTATTGACAAAAATATCACAGCATGATATTATGTAATCAAATTGTAATCATGCTTTGTAACCGATTTGTAATCGAACACAAGGCTTTCAGCGGCAAAATAAAAGGAGTTTTTTCATATGGCAGCAGTCGTAAAAGAAGGCGAATTGCTCATGTATAAAGGGCATCCGCTTATGCGTAAGGAAAATATTATCTACTATGGCAGCATGGAAGATCGTTACATCATCATGATGCAGATTCTGGAAACCAAGAAAGAGGGCGACCTCGATGTTGCAACCAAGATCGCAATCCAGCTTCAGCAGACCAGCCCCACCGTTCGTATGAAGGATCGTATCGTGAAGAAAAGCGAAAAGAACAGCCTGTGGAGTGCAATAGACATCGCTTCTATCTGGCTCGGTCGTGCGTTATCGACGAAATAAACCAAAAGTTTGAAAACGTCGATACGTTTCGGCGTACAGGAGGATCATGCATCATGAATACAGCAAAGCACCTGAAAGCAATACTGGCAACCATGGTTTCCGCCGTTCTTGTTTCAAGCAGCGCATCTGCACTCTATGCTGGCGTGAATACCGCTTCTACAACACTGAACTTCCGTGACTCTGCCAATGGCAATGTGATTGGTTCCATTCCAAGCGGTGCACGGGTAGCAGTCATCGACAATACCAATGAATGGTATCATATTGCATACAACGGCGCAATCGGATACGTTAGCGCAGATTATATCAGTGCAACTCCGGACGGCAGTGTGAATCTCGGCACAGGAATCATCAAAAGTGATGCAGTCAACATTCGCACACAGCCAAATACCAGCTCTGATGTCATGCTTCAGCTCAACAAGGACGATTGTGTCGATGTCAATGGCATTGTCGATGGCTGGTACCGCATCGCAATTGATGACACAGCCGGTTATATTTGTGCAGATTATCTGACCTTTGATCAGACGATGACCGATACACAGGAAGTGCATCACGAGCGGGCCGTCACTCCGGCGCAGGCAAATGCAGAGGCAGACAGCCTATTGAGCTTTGCAAACCAGTTCCTTGGTACGCCCTATCGTTATGGCGGCAGTACGCCCAGCGGCTTTGATTGCTCAGGCTTCACTACATACGTATTCCGAAATGCTCTGAATATCAGCCTGCCGCGTACTTCAACTGAGCAGAGTCAAACCTATATGCGCATTGCTACCACGGCTGAATTGCAGCCGGGCGATTTGGTCTTCTTTGGCAAAGATGGCAAAGTTAACCATGTAGGCATCTATGCAGGTGCTGGTGAGTTTATCCACTCCCCCCATACTGGTTCTTATGTGCGTTATGATACGCTCAATTCCGGCAATTACCAAAAGAATTTCCTTTGGGGCGGTCGGGTTCTATAATTATTTAGATACAGAAATGAGTAGGTGTTTGAACCTACTCATTTTTCTTCTTCCAACCGCATAGAGACCGTGTTTATGGATTGGCTTGCATACGGATATACATATACTTTTCTGCAAGCTTTAGAGAGCAAATTTGAATCCCCTGTGCGCGAATTCCGTTGGTAATCGCTGCTCCAAGCTCCTCCACCAGAGGATTGAGCAGCGCATGCGGCAGCTTTAGCCCGCCAATTTCCAGAGAAATCGGGTGCAGCACCACCGCCTGATTGGCGTATCCTACGGATATCAGTGCATAGAGCGGACAAGAGTCTGGCAGCAATACCTGTGCAGCACGCGGCAACGGAAGCTGAGATGGTTTGATTTGTGCAGTACACAGCAAGTTATCCTGCTCTGTAATTTGCAGCGCGATTTCATCAAGCGCAAATCCGACTGGCAATTGTCGTGTCAGAAGCGTTGTAAGAGCACCGCTGTCAATCCGGACTTCCATGCCTTCCTCCTCTGCCGTCTGTACCTTTCCGGCACGCTGTACGGTTGTATGCGGCATGTGCATCGGGACATTGCTATATAATACCATATGCTGAATCAAAAATAGACAAAGCATGGCACACAGTACCATACAAAGGGTCTGTACCCAACTGCGCATGATATGGTCTCACCCTTTCTGTTTCATACCATAGCTTATGCACAGCCTCTCTCTTTCATGTCATGAAAAAAGCACCCTTTCGGGTGCTTTTTTAGATTATTGATTTGCTTCGATGTATTTGCAGATATCGCCAATGGTGGACATCTTCATTGCTTCTTCATCAGAAATAGAAATGCCAAAGTTTTCTTCGAGATCCATCATCAATTCAACAACGTCCAAAGAATCTGCATTCAAGTCGTCCTTGATTTTGGTATCCATTGTCATAGATGCAGCATCTGCATCAAACTTCTCTGCCAACAGTTCACAAATCTTCTCAAACATAGTGATTCTCCTTTTGATTTGGGTTTTCATTTATTCTGCGAAAATTCCGATTTTACGGAATTTTTCATAGCGTTTTTCAAGCAGCTGTTCCATTGTCTGAACAGAGGACAGCTCTTTGAACTGCTCATGCAATGCTTTTTTGAGGTTACGCATCAAAGAACCGCTCTCTGAAACAATCCCCTCAATCATGCCAAAAGAGAGCAGGTCATCTGCGGTAATTTTCAATCTCTCGGCTGCCTCCACCTCTCGGCTGGCATCTTTCCACAAAATTGATGCACAGCCGCGCGGAGAAATCACCGAATAAATTGCATTCTCCAGCATCAAAACACGGTCTGCAACTGCAAGCGCGAGTGCGCCGCCGGAACCGCCTTCTCCTGTAATGATGCTGATGACCGGAGTCCGCAGCACCATAAAATCACTGAGACAACGCGCAATGGCCTCACCCTGTCCACGTTCCTCTGCGCCAACTCCACAGAATGCACCAGCGGTATCTACAAAGCAAATCACAGGACGATGAAACTTCTCTGCCTGCTTTGCCAGACGCAGGGCTTTTCGATAGCCCTCCGGGTGCGCCATCGCAAAGTTTGCGCGGATATTTTCCTCAGTTGTCTTACCCTTTCTATGCCCAATCACCGTGACAGGTGTTCCCTGAAAGACTGCAATTCCGGCGCAAATCGCCGAATCATCGGCATACCCGCGATCTCCATGCAGCTCTGTAAAATCATCAAACAGTGTTTTTACATAGTCATCAATCGTTGGGCGCTTACTATCATGAATCAGCCGCATTTTTTGAGATACGGGGAGTTTTTCTTTTGTACTCATACTGTCTCCCCCCGTCCCTGTGGCTGGTGCATGCGCAGCAGCGTCTGCAATGTATGACGCATTTGATTCCGTGGTACAATTTTATCACAAAATCCGTGCGCAAGCAAGAACTCTGATGACTGAAAATCCTCCGGAAGCTTTTCTCCGATGGTTCCCTCAATGACGCGGCGTCCAGCGAACCCAATGGTTGCATGAGGTTCTGCCAGAATGATATCTCCAAGTGAAGCAAAGCTTGCTGTGACACCGCCTGTTGTAGGGTCCGTCAGCACCGTGATATACAGCAGTCCTGCATCAGAATGTCTGCGTGCCGCACCGGATACCTTTGCCATTTGCAGGAGAGAAAACATGCCCTCCTGCATCCGTGCACCACCTGACGCGGTAAACAGGATTACGGGCAGCCGGCGGCGGGTTGCATATTCAAATAAACGCGTCAGCTTCTCTCCCACAACACTGCCCATAGATGCCATCAGAAAATGGCTGTCCATAATGCCGAGACAGGTTTCAATCCCGCCAATTGTGCAAACACCTGTTACAACAGCGTCCTGCATACCGGTCTTTTCCTGAAGTGCCTCTATTTTTTCACGGTAGCCCTCAAAGTCCAGCGGATTACAGGGGCGAATATTGGCAAACATTTCGCGGAAGGAATCTTTATCCGCAGTGATGCGTACCCGCGTCCGAGCCAGCAGACGGGCATAGCGTCCACAGGACGGACATACATAGAGATTTTTTCCATAGTTACGTGCCTGAAGCTGTGTCCCACAGCCTTTGCATACAATCTGTGGTTTTTCTTCCGGCAGGGTATCCGAATCTTTCATCTGCATGGAGGTCGTTCTGGTTTTTTGAAAGAGATCAATCAGCATGTGTTCCCCTCCTCTCAGCGGTCAAAATCGCCATTGGCGATAGAATTGGTATGAAAATCTCCTGATACAAAAATATCCGATGACAAAAGTCCAAGCTGAAAATCCACACTGGTCATCACACCGTCAAATAATGTTTCTGCAAGAGCACGGCGCATACGTGCAATTGCCTGTGCACGGTCTTTGCCCGTTACAATCAGTTTTCCAATCATGCTGTCATAAAATGGCGGAATGGTATAGCCCTGATATGCCGCAGTATCCATGCGCACCCCAGGACCACCAGACAAGTGCATTGCAAGGATATGTCCCGGACAAGGTGCAAAATTCCGCGTCGGATCTTCTGCATTGATACGACATTCGATTGCATGCCCTTGCAGCTGTAAATCCTCCTGACAGAAAGAAATTGGCTCTCCGGCAGCGATTTTGATTTGTTCACATACAAGGTCTATTCCTGTCACCTGTTCGGTAACAGGGTGCTCTACCTGAATTCGGGTATTCATCTCACAAAAGAAAAAATTCTTTTGGTCATCAACCAAAAATTCAACCGTTCCGGCATTGATATAGCCAACCTTTTGCGCAAGGTCACGCGCCGCATTGCAAATCTTCTCTCTGGTTTGCGGGTCAAGAAAGAAAGATGGTGCCTCTTCGATGAGCTTTTGATGACGGCGCTGAATGGAACACTCGCGTTCAAACAGATGTACCACATTTCCCTGCGTATCACCCAAAATCTGCACCTCAATATGGCGCGGATTTTCGACATATCGCTCGATATATAATCTGCCGTCTCCAAAGTTTGCCTGTGCCTCTCCCGAAGCCGTATCATAGGCACTCTTTAAGTCTGCATGGGTGCGTGCAACACGGATTCCTTTGCCGCCGCCGCCAGCCGAAGCCTTGAGCATGACGGGATAACCGATTTTTTCTGCCCACTGCTCTGCCTCTGCAAAATCAGCAACTGCACCATCAGACCCCAGCGCAACCGGAACTCCGGCAGCGATAGCAGTCCGTTTTGCTTCTGACTTATCACCAAGCAGCCGAATGGTTTGCGGCTTGGGTCCAATGAAAGCAATGCCGTACTGAATGGCAAGCTCTGCAAACTCCGCATTTTCAGACAGAAAGCCAAATCCCGGGTGAATTGCCTGTGCACCCGAAGCGAGTGCTGCTGAAATCAGATTCTGCATATTCAGGTAACTATCACGCGGGTTTGCCGGTCCAATGCAAATTGCTTCATCTGCAATCTGTGCATGCAGCGCTTCCTTATCAGCCTCTGAATAGACCGCAACTGAAATAATTCCCATATCACGGCAGGCACGAATGATGCGCACAGCAATTTCCCCGCGGTTTGCAATTAAGATTTTTTGAAACATGTCTCCTGCACCTGCATCATTCGCCAATAAAGCATTTGATTTCCGCTTCCGATGCCAGCTTACCATCTACAAATGCACGTCCTTGCGCAACTGCAAGCGGTGCGCGCATTTTGACCAGCTCGACTTCGAGTGTCAGCACCTCACCGGGACGTACCATCTGGCGAAATTTTGCTTTATCAATGCTGGTATAGAATGCTGTCTTGCCACGATGCTGCTCCTGAGACAAAATTGCAACTGCACCTACCTGTGCAAGCGCCTCAAGCTGAAAAACTGCCGGCATAATTGGATTTTCCGGAAAATGTCCCTGAAAAAAGAACTCGTCTCCGGTTAAATGCAGTTCTCCCTTCGCTCCTGTTTCGGTGATTTCCAAAATGGTATCCACCAAAAGCATTGGCGGGCGGTGTGGAATGATTTCCATAATCTGTTCTTGATTCAGCATTTACCTTCCTCCTCACTCAATGACAACCAATACCTGCTTGTACTCTACCATATCTCCGTTCTGTGCCAGAATCCGACTGATTGTTCCATCGCAGGGCGCCACAATTTCATTCATCGTCTTCATCGCTTCAATGATAAACAAGGTCTCACCCTTTTTGACCTGCTGCCCTACCTCAATAAACGGAGGCTCCTCCGGTGCCGGTGCACTGTAAAATACACCGACCAATGGAGCTTCCACAGGTGTGCCTGAAATCGTCTCCTCCTGTGGAGCCGCAGCCGCGTCCGTCACAGTCTGTACCGCTGCAGAAACACTAGCTGCTGGAGCAGCCATCGCCGGCAGCTCAATATGCAGCTCAAAATCATCGTTTTTGACTTCAAATACCGAAATGCCGCGCTGCTTTACTGCGTCCATGAGGGCAATTGAAAGTTCTTTTAATTCTTTTGTATCCATTTAATCCTCCAGCTTCCGGAACAACAAGGTTGCATTGTGTCCGCCAAATCCCAGCGAATTGCTGAGTGCCGCACGGATTGGAGTTTCCAACGCATGGTTTGGAGTAATGTCCAAATCGCAATCTGCGTCTGGCTCCTCGTAATTGATGGTTGGCGGAACGACACCATGCTGAATCGCCAAAAGGCAGGCAATGGCCTCCACAGCACCCGCCGCGCCCAGTAAATGTCCCGTCATAGACTTGGTTGAGGAGATATGAACACGGCTTGCCGCATCTCCAAATGCTTTCTTGATTGCCATGGTCTCGATTTTATCGTTCATCGGCGTAGACGTACCATGTGCATTGATATAATCAATCTGGTCCGGTGTCATGCCGGCATCTTCCATAGCAAGCTGCATGGCACGTGCACCACCATTGCCCTCTGGGTCGGGAGAAGTAATATGGTAAGCATCTGAGGTCGCACCATAGCCTGCAACCTCACCCAGAATCACAGCACCGCGTGCTTTTGCATGAGACAAGCTTTCCAACACCAGTGCACCAGCACCCTCACCCATCACAAAGCCGCTCCGTCTTGCATCGAATGGCACCGAAGCTGCATCTGGATTCTCTCCTGTATGCAGTGCTTTCATATTCTGGAAGCCCGCAGTGGCAATGCGGATAATGGACGCCTCTGCGCCGCCCGCAATCATAACGTCCTGATAACCATGCCGAATGGCACGATATGCCTCGCCAATTGCATGGTTTCCGGTTGCACAGGCGCTAACCGGACAGAAGGACTCTCCCCGAAATCCCAGCGCCATAGAAATATGAGCTGCACCCATATTTGCAATCATTTCCGGAATACAGAGCGGAGAAACTCGGCTTGGACCTTTTTCCATCAGCTTCTGGAACTCATCTTCAAATACATACAGTCCGCCTACGCCAGACCCAAAAAACACACCTGCTCGTTCCGGATTAAACGCGCCTTCTTTGATACCAGCCTGTTCAGCCGCCTGCTTTGCAGCAGCAATTGCAAAGTGGCAATACCGTTCCATGCGCTTGCTCTCACGTTTGTCCATATAAGCAGTCGGATCGAAATCCTTGACCTCAGCCGCCAGCTTCGCCTTATACTCGGTTGTATCAAAATGTGTAATGGGAGCAATACCATTCTTTCCGGTTTTCAAACCTTCCCAAAAGGAGGGTATATCATTTCCAATTGGCGTAACCGCACCCATTCCTGTAACAACTACACGTTCCATAAAAGACCTCTCTTATATCCCCATTCCGCCATCTGTTACAATGACCTGTCCCGTCACATACGATGCTGCATCAGATGCCAAAAATGCCACAACATTTGCGATTTCCTCAGGCTTTCCAAAGCGTCCCAGCGCAATCTGCTTCTTTGTGCCTTCCTTGAGTTCCTCGGGCAGACTCTCTGTCATATCTGTTTCAATAAAGCCCGGTGCAACTGCATTGACTGTAATTCCGCGGCTTCCCAGCTCCTTTGCTGCTGATTTGGTCATACCAATCAGCCCCGCCTTAGATGCCGCATAATTGACCTGTCCCGCATTGCCTGCCACACCAGCAACCGAGCTAATGTTTATGATGCGTCCTGCCTTAGCACGGAGCATCATGGCACCGCACAGACGCAGCATGTGAAACGCACCCTTTAAGTTGATTCGAATGACCTCATCAAATTGTTCTTCGCTCATACGCACCAATAAGCCGTCACGTGTGATGCCGGCATTATTGACCAGAATGCCCGGTACCCCAAGTTCTTCCTTGATTTCCTTGAGTGCCGCATCACATGCGGCAAAGTCGGCAACGTCCCAAGCCTTTGCCACGGCGCGAACGCCATAGGTACGGCACTGTTCTGCAACAGCCTCCGCTTTTTCCACCGAGGACGCACAGTTGATGACCACATCATGTCCCTGCTGAGCAAGCTTTTGTGCGATTGCCGCGCCAATGCCGCGCGAGCCGCCTGTAATAATTGCAACTGCCATATTGTCCGTTAGCCTTCCTTTCCGAATCGTACTGTCCGTGTCTCCATCACCTGCGCTGCGCCACGAATCAGCTTTTCTACAATTTCCTGACAGCTCATCGGTGTATTTAACATACCTGCAATCTGTCCAGCCATAAAGGTTCCCTCTTCAAAGTTCCCGTCCTGCACAGCCTTACGCAGAGAACCAGCCGTCATCTCCTCAATTTCCTCCAGAGAACGGTCATCGCCAGCCTTCTCAAGCTGCGCACATTTTCTGGTCACCGGAGATTTGAGGGAACGTACAGGGTGTCCATTTGCTCGTCCTGTGACAATGGTTGAGATATCACTTGCCTTGAGAACCAATTCCTTGTACTTTTCCGAAATCTGACATTCTTGGGAGGTCAGGAAAATCGTACCGCATTGAACCCCCTCTGCACCCAGCATCAGCATTGCCGCAACGCCGCGTCCATCTCCGACGCCTCCAGCACCAATAACCGGAATTTCGACTGCGTCAACAACCTGCGGCAACAGTGCCATCGTTGTGGTTTCTCCAATATGTCCGCCAGCTTCCATGCCCTCAGCAATCACAGCATCTGCGCCAGAACGCTCCATACGCTTTGCCAGCGCTACCGATGCCACAACCGGAATCACCTTCACACCAGCTTCTTTCCATGCAGGAATATATTTTGCCGGATTGCCCGCGCCTGTTGTGACGACTTCGATTTTTTCATCAATTGCCAATTGTGCCAATTCATCTGCATTCGGACTGAGCAGCATGATGTTCAACCCAATTGGTTTTTGGGTTGCTGCACGTGCTTTGTGAATTTCTGCACGAATTACCTCTGCCGGTGCCGCACCGCCTGCAATAATGCCAAGTCCCCCTGCTTCACTCACCGCAGCGGCAAGAGTCCCCTCTGCAATCCACGCCATTGCTCCCTGAAAAACGGGATATTCAATCCCCAATAACTCTGTAATTCTGGTTTTCATGATATCCTCCTCAAATCCGAATCACAGCAGCGCCATAGGTCAAGCCGCCGCCAAATCCACACACAACGATACACTGTCCCGTCTGAAGCTTTCCATTTTTGCGCATCTCATCTAAACAAAGCGGAATGCTGACACCAGAGGTATTGCCAAAGCGTTCAATATTGACATATACCTTATTTTGATCTAAGCCGTAGCGTGTTGTAATCATATTCAAGATGCGAACATTTGCCTGATGCAGCACGAACCAGTCCACTTGCTCCGGTGTCACATCTGCTTCACGCAGCACCGCGTCAATTGCTTCTGGTACGGCGGCTGCGGTAAATCGGAACACCTCACTGCCAGCCATGTGCAAAAAGCGATCTGTATGGGCATTTCTAGGTTCCTCCAGCGGATTCTCCTGGGGCAGTGCATTTGCCTTTAAGCACTCACCCAAAACGCCGTTGGCACGCATATAAGTAGCAAGTACACCTTTCTCTGTATCCGATGCCTGCACAACCGCCGCTGCCGCGCCATCTCCAAAAATCACACAGGTAGAGCGATCTTGATAATCCACAATACGGCTCAGCGTTTCCGCACAGATAATCAGAACATTCTTTGCCTTTCCGGACTGTATAAAGCTGTCTGCAACCTCAAGACAGTAAACAAATCCGGAACAAGCAGCACTCAGGTCAAATGCCATGGCATGCTTTGCACCCAACTTGCCCTGCACCATGCAGGCAACAGAGGGCGTAAAGAAATCTGGTGTGACGGTTCCCACCAAAATAAGGTCCAGTTCCTCTGCGCCAAGTGCCGCATCAGAAAGCGCATCGCGGGAAGCCTCGAGCGCCATTTCCCATGTTGCCATATTGAGCGCAACCCTGCGTTCCCGAATTCCTGTCCGCTTTTGAATCCATTCATCATTGGTATCTACCATAGACTCCAGCAGCTCATTTGTCAACTTAAACTCAGGCACATAACTGCCTGTTCCAATTAGTTTCGTACCGATATCATTCACGCTCCCTGCGTTATCTTTCAACTCTATTTTCCGATTCCAGCAAGCATAGCGATGTTCTTGCTCTGCATGAAAAAATTTACTTCGTCAATCCCCCTTGCAACCGCCAAATTCGCATATTCGGGAGAATTTTGACGATAGTTTGATTGACAAAGTAATCTTATAATATTATAATAAGATGCAATTGGTATGTCAACCTTTTCTTCACAGAAAAACCAAAAATATGAAAAAATAAGTAGTTTTGAAAACTACGAACTACAGAGGAGCGTATTTTATGGAATATGGTTTTGCATTTTTCCCTGGTCAGGGTGCGCAGCATTCCGGCATGGGCAGAGACTTGTATGAAAACAATGCAGCCGCAAAGGAAATTTTTGACCGTGCTAGTGCAGTGGCGCAAACAGATGTGAGGGAACTTTGCTTTGAAAGCACACAAGAGGAGTTAAACCGCACTGTACATTCTCAAATTGCAATTTTTACACACTCCTTCGCTACATATGCAGCACTGCTTGATGCCGGTGTTCGCTTCCGTGCATGTGCAGGCTTCTCCCTTGGAGAATATACCGCCCTGACTGCATCAGGTATTCTATCTTTCGAAGACGGTATCCGGCTGGTTCTTCGCCGTGGACAGCTCATGCAGCAGGCTTCCGATGCAATGGACGGCTGTATGGCAGCTGTTTTAGGGTTATCCGACGAGGCCGTTGAACAGGCTTGCGCCTCCGTTTCTGGAGTTGTGTTCCCTGTCAACTACAATTGTCCCAATCAGCTTGTCATTGCAGGAGAGCGTCCTGCTGTGGAGCAGGCAATTGCAGCCTGCAAAGAAGCCGGTGCACGCCGTGCCCTGCCGCTCGCAGTCAGCGGTGCATTTCACACACCACTTATGGCAGAGGCAGCCAAGGAACTGCGCGCCTTTGCGGAGACCTTATCTGTGCATACCCCAACCATGCCTATTTACAGCAATGTGACGGGAGACCTGTTCACGCTCACCGATTTACCGCTCCATCTGGAAAAGCACATGTGTTCCCCTGTCCGTTGGAAAGCGCTTGTGACAAATGGTATGGCTGCTGGACTTTGCTCTGGTGTTGAAATTGGTCCGGGTAAAACGCTTGCAGGTTTTGCAAAGAAAATCAGCAAGGATTTTATCATTCGTACCGTAGAAACCACAGAGGAACTCTATGCCGCTGCCCAAAACCTTTAAGTAATTTTATATATCTGTCTCTCATAAAATCAGACATCTCCAGCGATTGCTTTCTGGCATTGGCTGGAGATGTTTTTCTATGGGTTCAGAATGGTCGACGGCTGTCGTTTTTTCTGTTTTGTGAGTTAAAATTATTTTTTGAAAATAGATAACCTAGGTTTTGTATAATTTATAAATCACTTTCTTCTCTGGTTGGCACACAAAAAAGCAGCCCAAATTTGAGCTGCTTTTTTGCCTTTTAAGAATTTTGTTCTCCTCTTTCCTTGAGAGAAACCCGCTGATAATCGGTAATTCCCTCCGGAATCTGCGCCAAAATCGCTGATACTGTCTGTTCCTTCTCTATCAGCATTTTCAATTCTGCATCGGTTGCCCCCACAAGCTGCACAAACTGTACCGTTCCATTGGGCGTTTTGATGGTTCCAAGAGGGTCTTCCATCGTGATAAATCCGGTAATCTGAGACGTTCCATCTGCATCAATACCTGAACTTTGTCCAGTATAGATATATTCTCCTGGCATAAAAATATCTCCGTTTTCGAATGACATTCGTGCAATCGTCTGCAAGATTCCGCAAATATTTTTTTGCTCTCGCTCCCTTTTGCGAATCCCCTCCTTTGCCACCTTCATGGTCAGTTCAAAACCAAAGCCACTGTATTCTGGCTGATTCGATTCCTTTTCATACAGTTCTGAGAAACCATAAGTTACAAAATGATAAAAGGAGCCGCCATCATAAATGCTGATTCCATCTAATGGGTCGTTGCCGCCCATACGATAAGAAATCATTGGTGCATAATGTACAGGCTCTGTTTGACTGGGATACAAGCCTTGAAAAGCTTGCGTAATAGAATCCCAACCGGCTGTGATTGCTGCTTCCATTGATTTTCCTCCAACATGATATTCTCATGTTTTACTCTTTAATAGGGAATTGAGTTCTTCCAAAAATGTGTTGATATCCTTAAACTGCCGATATACTGAGGCAAAGCGTACATACGCAACTTCGTCCACATTTTTCAGCTCCTGCATAATCATCTCCCCAATTTTTTGAGAAGAAATCTCACTTTCAAGTGTGCCAAACAGCTTTTGCTCAACAGAATCTACGAGTTGTTCTAAACGAGCCTGCGGAACCGGACGCTTTTCACAGGCTTTCATCACACCAGAAAGCAATTTATTTCGGTTATATGGCTCTCGGGTTCCATCGCGCTTAACCAGCATCAGCGGCAAACGCTCAACCGTTTCATAGGTTGTAAAGCGCTTGAGGCAGTGAAGGCATTCCCGTCTGCGGCGAATGCTGGTTCCTTCGTCGGTTGGACGCGAATCGACAACCTTGCTGTCTGGGTAGTTACAGAACGGGCACTTCATAAAAAATCACTCACTTTGCTTTCCATAAAATGATATAAATATCCTCTACTATTTTATCATATCCATTGCATAGCGCAAGGATATTTTTTATAAAATCAGTAAAAAAACGGTATTGGCAGCGAAAAAAATGAATACATACCTTCTCATGCTTTGAGATGGCTCCTCCGCCCTCTGTATGCCAGATTGCGTCTCTTCCATTTGTGCCATATACTCGAACTCTGCGAGTTTGCTTTTGTGTGGTGCGGCTGTGTTAAATCCGGCAGCCCATTTTCTGCTGCAACAAGTCAGCAGCTGTTCGAATCTGCCCGTCCTGACTGAAATTTGAGGAATACACCTCAATCAGCATTTGCTTATCATACTGTATTTTTTGCAATGCCTGTGCCAACTGTTCATAATCCATGCAGCCAGAGCCGGGCAAAAGACAGCTATTTTCTTCGTCGTAATCGTTGATATGAATGTTGCATAAACGGTTCTGTATCACGTCCAAATAACGAGACCAATGCTGTCCCGCACGGTTTCCCTGCTTAATATCCAAGGTATACCGCAGCTCTGGAACATTTTGTACAAGCAAGGCAAGATATCTGGGATCTCTGGACTTGCACCATGCAACATTTTCCTGCGCCAGTGTAATGCCGGTCTGCTGTGCCATCTCACACAGGGCATGATACACATGGTATGCCCGTTCCATGTGTTCAAACAAGCCCTCCTCTCCCATAAATCGTTCTCCATGGAATGTCATATACTCTGCGCCCAGATAAGCTGCTGCCTCCATATATCTTTGATACTGTGCAAATCCGTCTTTCGTTCTGCGTGGATAGGCAGAAAACAGCATCATTCCTTCCATCAGTGATGTATAGGGATGAATGGAAACGATTCGGATTCCAAGTTGTTCGGTCGTGTTTTTCAAGTGGTTCAAAAACGAAATATCATATTCACTTTCGGTGTTAAAAAAAATTTCAATGATACGAAATCCGAGCGCTGCAATCCGTTCCATCGTCTCCTCAATGGGCTGCGGATAAAAGCAGGCTGTCGAAATCCCCAAGCGCATCAAGCTTCACTCCTTTTATTCAATTTCTTCTATCAAAAGTAACAAAAGTCAGGACAAATGCCTGACTTTTGCTTTTATACCATGCATACGGTCAAGCATCTTATGCGTGATGACGCTTTCTCAGATGCTTTCTAAAGAATGCCCACAGGGAGCTGGACAGGAAAATGGAGGAGTACGCACCCGAGACAATACCAATCAGCAGCGGCAGGGTAAAGTCACGCAAGGACGGTACCCCCAAAAGAAATACCATGCCAATGGTAAACAGGGTGGTCAGTGTGGTATTGACGGTACGCCCCATCGTTTGCCAAATCGAGCGGTCTGCAATCGACTCAAAGCTTTCCTTACGCGCTGTGCGCAGATTTTCTCGAATACGGTCAAATACGATAATGGATGCGTTAATCGAGTAGCCCAAAATGGTGAGTGCACACGCAATAAAATTCTGGTTAAACGGAAGCTGGAACAGCACATAAACCGAAAGCATCACAAGCAGGTCATGAATCAAACAGAGAACCGCCGCGAGACCAGAAGTAAACTCAAACCGGAACGAGATATAAACAAGCATCAAAATGACTGCAATGACAGCAGACAAAAGCGCCGCCTTTTTCAGGTCATCACCAACTGTCTTTCCAACATCTTCATTGGAAATCAGGTCATCATCGGTCAGCTTGTACTTTTCCTGCATCGCCTTGATAACAGATGCACGCTGCTCACTGGTCAGGCTGGTCGAGCGGATAATTACAGTATCACCCTTATCGCCCGTTATCTGTGGTGCATTCGGGGTCACTCCCGTAGTATCTTTTACCAGTGTCTGAATTTCATTCAATACCTTTGCATCAAGCTTTGTATTCGGCATACGGAATTCCATCTGCGTGCCGCCAGCAAAGTCAATATCAAAATTATAAAGATTCACGCCAAACGGCAGCGCCAGCAGGCTTACAAGACCTGTAATGCACAGCAGAATCGAAATGACTGCGAAAATCTTAAAATGCTTTACAATCGAAAATTGATTTTTCATTCCAATTCCTCCTCTCTTACGCGCCGTAAACCTTTGCGTTGCGAATCTTAAAATCAACCATACGGTTGAGCAGGAAATGTGTCAGTGTCAATGCAGTAAACATAGACAAAATAACACCCAGTCCCAACGTTGTCGCAAACCCAACAATTGTGCCTGTTCCCAGGAAATAAAGTACGCCTGCTGCAATCAAGGTGGTGACATTCGAGTCCAGAATGGCAGTAAATGCACGCTTAAATCCAGAATCAATTGCCGCCTTTACAGTCTTTCCTGCGCGCAGTTCTTCCTTGATGCGCTCAAAAATAATCACGTTGGCATCGACCGCCATACCAATCGACAGAATGATACCTGCAATGCCCGGCAGAGACAAATTGACATGCAGCAGCCCCAGCACAATCAGTTCCAGCGTGCAGTAGAACGCCAGCGCGATGCAGGCAATAAAGCCCGGCAAACGATAAACCAAAATCATAAAGAGGCATACCAGCGCAATTCCGATTGCAGCTGCATATACGCTGGTCTTGAGCGCATTCGCACCAAGCTGCGGTCCCACCGAGCGAAGCTCTACCTGCTTGAGAGAGAATGGAAGCTGTCCTACATTGATGAGGTTTGCAAGCTCGCGTGCAGACTCCTCCGTAAAGTTTCCGTTAATGGAACAGGTTGAGCTGTTGATTGCCTCACTAACACCCGGAGCGAAAACAACCTCCTCGTCGAGGACGATTGCCAGTCTATTCTGACCGCTTGCAGGGTCCATCTGGGAAATCGCACTGGTTGCTTCATAGAACTTCTGAACTGCATCTGACTTAAATTCCAGAGCCACATACCACTCACTAACAACGGAGCTTGCCGAAGCACTGCCAAAGACAGCGGTTGCTTTCTTCACATCAGAGCCAGTCAGCCATTCCTTTCCAGTCATATCAACAAAGGTCAGCTTTGCTGTCTTGCCAAGCATCTGTACGGCATCTTCTGGATTTTTGATGTTTGGAATTTCGACCAGCAGACGATTATTTCCTTGAATGGACACATTTGCCTCTGTGTATCCTTCTGCGGTCAAACGACTGCGCAGCAGGCTCTGTGCCGTTGTCATATCATCTGATAAATTCTTCTCGTCGTAATTTTCTGGTAAAATAGCTTCGAATGTAATCGAAGAACCACCAACCAAATCCAGACCGCGGCGAATTCCGTTCGTCGCATCATGGATACTTGGAATAATTACCTTTGCATTTGCAGCGTCCTCTGCCGACATATTAACCGGCGTTACGAAGCCGCCCGGAATGGTAAATCCGGTAATCACTGCTGCTGCCATGACGCCAATCACAAGCAGAACAGCAATGAAAGAGAAAATGCTCTTTTTCACGTTTCTAACCTCCTAAGACTTTGATACACATAAGGTGTATTATAGCGCTTCGTGCGAAAAAAGTCAAAACACTTCTGCTTACAGGTTGATTTCTACCGTCATATCAGAATCTTCGAGGTACGGAGCGATGCGCGGCTTGACCTCGTCCTTCAGGAACTCCTCTACCTGCTCCGGACAGCGTCCGATATAACGCGCTGGGTCCAGCTCTGCGATAATCTCCTCACGGGTCAATCCAAACATCGAATCTGCTGCAATGCGGTCAATCAGGTCATTTTCCAGACCTTCTTCCTTAATCCGCTTGCCTGCTGCCATAGAATGGGTACGAATCTGCTCGTGCAGTTCCTGCCGGTTGCCGCCGCGCTTTACCGCACTCATCATAATATTTTCAGTTGCCATAAACGGCAGCTCACTCATCACGCGCTGATGGATTACCTTGGGATATACCACCAGACCAGATACCACATTTATCATAATATTGAGGATTGCATCTACCGCAAGAAATGCTTCCGGAATCGAGATGCGCTTATTTGCCGAATCGTCCAGCGTGCGCTCAAACCACTGATTGTAGGCAGTGAATGCCGGATTCAAGCTGTCACAGATGACATACCGTGCGAGTGCGCAAATACGCTCGGAACGCATTGGATTGCGCTTATACGGCATGGCAGAAGAACCAATCTGGTGTGCCTCAAATGGCTCCTCGATTTCTTTCAGATGTTGCAGCAAACGTAAATCGGTCGCAAACTTACCCGCAGACTGTGCAATGCCTGAAAGGGTTGCCAAAATCTGTGCATCAATTTTACGGGAGTAAGTCTGTCCGGATACCGGTGTAACCCCTGTAAAGCCAAAATCATGCGCAATCATCTGCTCCATCTGTTTGATTTTCTCCCCATCGCCATCAAACAACTCAACAAAGGAAGCCTGTGTGCCAGTGGTACCCTTGGAACCCAGCATACGCAGATTTTCCAGACGGAAATTGATTTCGTCCAAATCCATGAGCAGCTCATTCATCCAAAGCGTTGCACGCTTGCCAACGGTGGTAAGCTGTGCCGGCTGAAAATGGGTAAATCCCAAGGTCGGCTGTGCCTTATGCTCCTGCGCGAAGCCAGAGAGCTTATCGAGAACAGCAACCAGCTTTTTTCGAACGAGCAGCAGTCCTTCTCGCAGCTGAATGATATCCGTATTATCGCCAACATAAGCACTGGTTGCACCGAGATGGATAATACCTGCTGCCTTGGGGGCAACCTGACCAAACGCATAAACATGACTCATGACATCATGACGTACTTCTTTTTCCCGTGCTCTGGCAACTTCGTAATCAATATTATCCAGATTTGCCTCCATCTCATCAATTTGCTCCTGTGTGATAGGGAGACCAAGCACTTTTTCTGCCTTTGCCAGAGAAATCCACAAGCGTCTCCAAGTGGAAAACTTCATATCCGGAGAAAAAACATACAGCATTTCCTTAGAAGCATAACGTGCCGAAAACGGACTTTCATAAACAGCGCTCAATGTCAGACATTCCTTTCAAAATAAAAAATTCAAGGTAATAAAAAATAAAAAGACGGACATAAACGTCCGTCTTTATTTTAACAGTTTTTGCGTATCTCTGCAAGAAAAAATGCAGCTGTATGGCAATTTTAGGCATTTTTAATAAACGCTTGCAGACGATCCAAACCCTTATCTATTTCTTGCATAGAGGTCGCATAGCTCCAGCGGATAAAGCCGGGTGCCGCAAATGCAGAGCATGGAACGGTTGCAACCAGTCCCTTCTCCAAGAAAAGCTGTGCAAAATCGTCATCACAGGTAATCTTGCGTCCATACATCTCCTTGCCAAGAAACGATTCCATATTCATCATGACATAAAATGCGCCCTGTGGCTTGATGCAGGACACACCTTCAATTTCGTTCATACGGGTCACGAGATGGTCGCGGCGCGCCTGAAACGCCTTACGCATCTCTGCGATATCCTCCTGCGGACCGTTGAGTGCCTCAATTGCGGCATATTGTGAAACCGTGCTGGGTGCAGAGGTCGAATGGCTCACATAGTTTGACATCGCCTTGATAATTTCTGCTTCTGCTGCTGCATAGCCAATCCGCCAGCCCGTCATTGCATAGGACTTGGACACTCCATTGATTACGATACAGTGTCGCTTGATTTCCTCACCCAGAGAAGCAATCGAATGATATTCCAGATTGTCATATACCAGATTGCTGTAAATATCATCTGCTATCACATAGATATGATGCTTGACACAGACCTCTGCAATCGCCTCAAGCTCTGCCTTGGTATAGACCATGCCGGTCGGATTAGATGGCGAGTTGAGCATAAACACCTTCGTCTTTGGTGTGATTGCGTCCTCCAGCTGTTGTGCAGTAATTTTGAAATGCGCTTCTTCTCCCGCCGCAACGATGACAGGCGCAGCTCCTGCCTGCCGCACCATTTCACTGTAAGATACCCAGTATGGCGCTGCAATGACAACCTCATCTCCCGGGTCACAGAGCACCATCAAGGCAATGTAAATGGCGTGCTTTGCGCCAGATGCCACGCAAATCTGCTCGGGTCGATAAGACAGTCCATTGTCCTCCAGCAATCGATGACAAGCAGCTTTTTTGAGGTCAAGCAGCCCTGCAGCTGGCGTATACTTGGTGCGGTTGTTTTCAATCGCCATAATGCCGGCTTGCTTGATATGCTCCGGTGTGGGAAAGTCTGGTTCTCCCGCACCAAACCCTACTACATCAATCCCGTTTGCCTTCATATCCTTAAACATGGAATCAATCACCAGTGTTGTAGATGCCTGAATTTGCGATGCAATCTTGGAAATCGGCTTAAGCCCCTGAACCATATTTTTTGACCTCCTTAGCGTGTTATCTCTATTATACGGCAAGCCTCGCATTTTTGCAAGATAGCAATTCAAAAGCTGCATGATATCAGAAATAAAAAATCGCCCGCACCCCAAAACAGGGCAGAGCGATTTTTATACATATAGATTTTACTTATCTTTTGCACAGATAAGCAAGGCGTATCCGGATTCTATCCGAACGATTGCCTCATTTGCAGTCACTTCATTGGAAACGGTGTACATCTGGCATCGCTCCACAGTCGCATGCTGTACCGGATACTTTGCACCAGAAATACACAATCCTTGCAGCTGTCTGTCGAGCGGAATAATAGAAAAGTAGCGATATGCACCAGTTTTTGGAACACAGACATCGACGCCCGGTGCAAGAAACTGCACCAGATTCTGCCCGTCCAGTATTGTACACTCACATTGATGGGCAGCTGCATACTCGCAGAGCGAAAGATTCGCAAGCAGATGATCCAGCCGCCCGCCCGTAGCGCACGCAATCCAAACCCTTGTGCAGCCCCGTTCCATGACCACCTGTAAGGCATGCATGGTGTCTGTATCATCTTTCTCTGGAATCAGCCGAATAATTTCGCAATCATAATCGGGCACAAAACCAGAATCAAAATCTCCGACGAGCAAATCAGGGGACACTCCAAGCGCTGGCAGATGCCGCATTCCTGCATCAGCACAGACGATACGCACAGGAGAATGTTCTTCCAAAAACTGTTTTACATATAAAATATCAGAATCCGGTGCGCCGGATAAAATCAGCGCTTCGCTTCCTTGCCAAGTTTCCATTCCTTCAAATCCTTTACACTTTCATAGAGCTTTACATAGCTGTCATGACGGGAAACCGCTATCTTACCCGCCTGTACCGCAGCGATAACTGCACAATCCTTTTCCTTTACATGAGCGCAGCCAGTAAAGCGGCACTGTCCCAGATAAGGTGCAAACTCACGGAAGGTATATTGCAGCGCATCTGCCAATACAAGATCCATCTGCTCCGTATCAAATGAAGAAAATCCCGGGGTGTCTGCAATGTATCCACCGCCCTCGCAGGGAACCAGCTCCACATGCCGCGTTGTATGCTTGCCGCGTCCAATTCGTTCGGAAATGCCTCCGGTCTGTGCAGCAAATTCCGGAACCAGTTGATTGAGCAGACTGGATTTTCCAACGCCGGAATTGCCCGCAAATGCAGCTGCTTTGCCAGATAAAAACTGCCGCACGGCATCAACCCCCTCACCGGTCACAGTACTGACCCGAAATACAGGAATCCCTGCATTTTGATAAATCGCATACAGCGTATCATTGGGGTTCAAATCCGTTTTGTTGAGAATCACGCATGGCTCTATATTCTTATTCTCTGCAATCGCAATGACCTTATCAATCAAAAAAGAATCGGTTTTCGGCTGCGCCTCAGTTGCCACAACAACCACCAAATCCAAATTTGCAACCGCAGGACGAATCAGACTGTTCTGCCGTTCAAAAATTTCCAGCAGATATCCGGTGCCATCTGACTGCTTCTCCAGCTCTACCAAATCTCCTACAACCGGTTTGCCCACCGTTTTCCGAAATTTTCCACGTGCCTTACAGCTTACCATGCCGTCCGGAGTATCTACATAGTAGAACCCTCCAATGCCCTTTAGAATACGTCCCTTCATGGCATCATGACTCCGGAAACGTGACACGCTTGGCTTCATGCACCCCATTGACATAGACATCTACGGTCTGTGTCGTGCCCGCAGGTCCTGTAATAGAAATATTGACCGGATTTCCATTGGCTGGGTCATATTCCTTGGGTGCCGAAACCAACGCGCCATTCATTTCCACTGATACATTGGATTTGATATTGGTCGGAATATCAACTGTAATGGTTGCTGTGGTTTCCTTATTCACAGGAGGCTCCGTCTCTTCCGGCTGGGTCGGGCGTCCGCTCAGCTCCGGATCGCCGGACGGGGGCGTGTCTGGCTCGGGAGCCGGCTCCGGTGTCGGCTCCTTGACCGGACCGTTGGAAACATAAATCATGATTTCTGTTCCTACCTTTACCGATGCGCCAGCATCTACGGACTGCCGAAAAACCTGTCCTTCCGGGTAATCGTTGTTATGCTCCCGGGTGGAGCTGACGGTCAGATGACTTTTGGTCAGAACGGCTTTCGCGTCCTCATAATTTTTCCCCATGACGTTTGGCACAGGAACCTCCATATTTTCAGCCCCATCGCTGACAATTAAAACGATATGGTCTCCTTCCCGAAATTCGGAATCAATTTCCGGTTCGGTACGGATTACCTTATCCTTTTCGATTTCCAGACTTGCCTCACGCTCTACCTGAACCAGCAGTCCAAGGTCTTTGAGCTCATTCTCCACATACTGATAGTTTGCGCCAATAAAGGTTGGATTCAGTTCCAAAATCTGACTTTCCGGCTCTTCTTCCGCCTTCTTCTCACAGACCACAACGGTAATGGTAGTGCCCTTGTCTACTTTGGTTCCCTCTTTGGGTTCTTGCTCAAGAATCTCGCCCTCCTGACCGGACAAGCTCTCTCGACGTGCCCCCTCTACAATTTTGAACTCTCCAATATATTGATTGAGTGCATCTGTATACTGCATACCAACAAGGCTTGGTGCTTCGAGTTTTTTATTTCCAAACAGACTGCCAGCACGCATCATAAAGGCAGCAACACCAATGGCAATCACCACAAAAATAGTCACTGCAATGCCAACCATGGCAGCGGGCGAGTCGGTTAATTTTCGCTTTTTCCGTTTGCGGCTCTTGTAGTGTGACTCCTCCTCGGAATAATCCTCTTCTGGATAGTCCTCCTGTTCATAGTCCTCATAGTCGTCCTGTACCGCACTGCTCACCCGCGGCATGGCAACAGTTTCATCGGTGGTCGTCATCGGACGTGACGACTGCGGCGGCTGTTCAAGCAGCCCTTTCCAAAACCGTGCAGTCGGCTGTTTTTTGAGTGTCTCCAAATCATTATAGATTTCTGTCGCAGAGCCGTATCGCTGTGACAAATCCGGACACATCGCATGCATGACAATGTCGTCCATGCCGCGTGGTGTGCCTGCCACCACCTCACTGGGCAGCGGTGCCTGTGCCTTGATATGCTTCATCACAATGGCAAGCGGCGTATCTCCATCAAACGGTACCCCACCGGTCAGCATCTCGTACATGACAACGCCCAGAGAATAGAGGTCGGCACGATGGTCGATGCGGGAGCTCTGAGCCTGTTCCGGAGAAATATAGTGTACGGAACCAATGGCCTCCTGAATGACCCGTGTTTCCTGATTTTGTTCAAAGCGCGCAATGCCAAAATCTGTCACCTTGACGGTTCCATCGCGCAGCAAAATGATGTTATGCGGCTTAATATCCTGATGAATCACGCCATGACTGTGTACGTACGCAAGCGCTTTGGAAATTTGCTGTGCAAAAAACAGGGTTTCCTGCCATGACAAACGTCCTTTGCGCAACAGGTAATCTTTGAGTGTAATGCCCTCAATCAGTTCCATTACAATATATTGCATGTGACTGCTTGGCGGGGACACATCAAAAACCTGAACGATATTGTTATGTGAAAGCTGTGCAGCAGCCTGTGACTCGTTGCGGAAGCGTCTTCGGAATTCCTCGTCATTCGTGAATTCGTCCTTCATAATCTTAATGGCAACAAAGCGATTCAGAATACAATCCTTCGCTCTATACACCACAGCCATGCCGCCAACGCCTAAGATTTCCACGAGTTCATAACGGCCATCGAGCAGCTTTCCTATGTATCTATCCATTTTCAGCTTCTCCTTGCTTCATAATGCCTGCACCTGTGAGTAAAACGGCTGTGATATTATCAGTCCCGCCATTTGCACAGGCTGCGGTAATCAGGTGATCGACCGCTTCCTCTAACGAACTGGCTGCGTTTACCAAGGATACGATTTCCTCGTCCTCCAGCATACCGGTAAGACCGTCTGTACAGAGCAGCAATAAATCGGTTGGGGCAAGCTCTCCCTCAAAAATATCTGCCTCAACAAATTCATCTACGCCGACAGCGCGTGTAATTAAGTTGCGATTGGGGTGATTTTTTGCTTCCTCCGCAGTCAGCCTGCCCTTCCGAAACAGCTCCTGTACATAAGAATGGTCCAGCGTCAGCTGTGTAATTTCATCTCCGCGAATGCGATAAGCGCGGCTGTCCCCAATGTTGATGAGCACAGTATGGCGGTTGTGAATCACAGCTGCCACCATGGTTGTGCCCATGCCCTCCAATTCCGGACTGCTGATAGACTCCTGAAAAACCGCCTCATTCGCCCGATCAACTGCAACCCGCAGAGCACGAATCGACGGACTTGGCGTATTCTCAAACAACTCATCGACACGCTCTGCAAAGGTATTGGCTGCAATGGTGGAAGCAATGTTGCCTGCTGCGGCACCGCCCATGCCATCACATACCACCAAAAGGGCGGAGTCCTGTTCGGTATGCAAGCGGGTCAAAAAAGTATCTTGATTATTTTTTCGTACCATACCCCGATGGGTTTTTCCTGCCACAATCATACTGTTTCACCTTCTTCAAGGGTTCTGCGGCGAAGCTGTCCACATGCTGCATCAATGTCAGGTCCCAGTCTTCTGCGAACCGTTGCCGTAATACCGTGCCGCTCCAGCGCCTGCTGGAACCTGCGCACCGCCTCACGGCTGCTTGGCTGCAAAGGACTTTCCTTCACCGGATTTAACGGAATCAAGTTGACATGCGCGGGTCTGCCGCGCAGCAGCGCTGCGAGCTTTTCCGCCTGCCAAATACGGTCTGTTTTGTCACGTGCCATCATATATTCATAGGAAATACGTCTTCCTGTGGTATCAAAATAATTGTTGCAAGCCTCCATCAGCCGGGCCACCGGATAGCGTTTGTCTACTGGCATGATGCTGACACGGCTCTCATCATCTGGCGCATGCAGAGAAATCGACAATGTAATCTGTAATTTTTCCTTTGCCAAGCGCTCAATCTGGTCAGCAAGTCCGCTGGTTGAAAGCGAAATGTGACGCTGTCCGATTTGAATTCCCTCGGGACAGGAAACCAGCTTCAAAAATCGCAAGACATTGTCATAGTTATCCAGCGGCTCGCCGGTTCCCATCAACACAATATTGCTGACCGGTTCGCCCGATTCTTTTTGGATAAATAAGACTTCGTCCAAAATTTCTCCCGCATGCAGATGCCGCTTCAATCCGCAAAGCCCCGATGCACAAAACTTGCACCCCATGCGGCACCCCACCTGCGTGGATACACAAACTGTGTTTCCATGCTCATATTTCATGAGCACGCTTTCTACACAGTCCCCGTCCTGCATCTGCCATAAATACTTGCGTGTTCCATCGACCTGTGAAATCTGCTTGCGGACACAGACCGGAACCGTCAAAATAAAGCGTTCTGCCAGTCGGGCACGCAAATCCTTTGACAGATTTGTCATTTCATCAAACGAAGTGACCGGCTCATGCAGCCAGCGAAAAATCTGACCTGCACGAAAGGGTTTTTCCCCCATCGCTCGAAGCTCCTCTTTCAGCTCCTCTACCGTCAGATTCTTAATTTCTTTTTTTTCGAGCACGATTTCGCTCATAGCTTTCTCCTCAGTTTTGCAATAAAGAATCCGTCTGTCCCATGAACCGAGGGCAGCAGCGTAATCATTCCAGTATCTGCTGTCCCAAAAACCGAATGGACAATCGGCACTGCTTCAAACTCCGCATGTGTCTGTAAAAAGGATTGAACGACATCTTCGTTCTCCCGCTGCAAAATGGTGCAGGTCGAATATACCAAGATACCGCCCGGCTTCACATACTGTGCACAGTTTTTCAAAATCTGTATTTGAATCTCAGGAAGCGCCTGTGTTTCCTGAGCGTCCTTATAGCGAATCTCCGGCTTTTTCCGAATAATACCCATTCCAGAACAGGGCACATCACACAGAACAAAATCTGCTTCCTCCATCCAGCCCTCGCGCAGCTCGGCGGCATCTTGCAAGCTGGTTTGTATGATAGACAGTCCCAGCCGCTCTGCACCCTGCTGAATCTTTTCCAGCTTGTGTGCATAGATATCACAGGCATAAATCTTGCCCTGATTGCCCATGCGATCGGCTATGTAAAAGGTTTTTCCACCCGGTGCTGCACAGCAGTCAATCACAAATGTGTTTGGCTTTGGGTCTAATACCTCCACGCAGACTGCGCTTGCCGTATCCTGAATGGTGACTGCGCCTTCTTGGAACAGAGGGTGTGCGGCAATATCACCGCTGTCCGCCCAGAGCATGGACTCTGCCTTGTCATGCAGATGTACAGAAAATCCCTCAGCAGTCAGCTGACGATAGACCGCGTCCCGCTCTGCCTTCTGCTGATTCACTCGAATCGAAATGGGTGCGATTTCGTTGTTTGCTGCTAAAATCGCCGCTGTCTCCTTCTGTCCATATTGACTGCTCAGCAAACGCACCAACCATTCTGGGTGGCTGTATCGGAGGCTGTAAAAGCTTTCCTTGTCCGGGCAGTCGAGCCGCGGCAAAGTATCCTTCTCTGCGGCAAGAGCTATCGCACGCAGGATTCCATTGGCAAATCCAATGGTGCGTTCTGTGCTGTGCGCATAGTGCCGAATCAGCCCCACGGTTTCACTGACTGCTGCGTGAGCAGGAATCCGGTCACTTAGCACAAGCTGATAAATCCCCAGCCGCAAACAAATCTTCACACGCGGCTGAATTTTTTGCAGCCGTACACTGGAAAACCGGCGCAGATACCAGTCACACAGCATTTCATTTTGTATCACACCATAGGCAAGCCTTGTAGCAAGTGCACGGTCCTTTGGACTGAGCCTTGCCCGTTCCAGATAATGGTGCAGAGCGCCATCGGACCATGCACCTTCTTCCTCCATGGAAAACAGCGTAAATGCCGCAACCTCTCGCGCGGTTGCCGGTCTTTTTTTAATCATCTCGTTTTCCTCCAAACAGAATGAGCAAACGCAAAAGCTGTGCGAAGGAAACCGCCAGCGCCGCAACATAGGTGAGTGCCGCCGCACGCAGGGTCTTGCGCGCCATGGGATACTCGTCCTCATAGAGCAGTCCGCCCTGCTCAATGGCAGCCAGTGCTCGGCTGGAGGCATTCACCTCCACAGGCAGCGTAATGAGCTGGAACAGGGTGGACAACCCAAACAGAGCAATGCCCAAAAGCGCCAGCTTCTCAAAGTTCAAGAGCAGTCCCAAAATCAAAAGCGGCATGGAAAACGCCGAACCAATATTGGTCAGCGGAATAATCGCCGCACGCAGATGAATCAGCGCATATCCTTTTGCATACTGTACCGCGTGCCCCGCTTCATGACAAGCGACACCAATCGATGCCACCGAAGCAGAATGGTACACGCTGCTTGACAGCCGAATCACATTTGAACGCGGGTCATAGTGGTCGGTCAGGTGTCCAGAGGTTTCTTCAATGCGCACGCCGGAAACGCCGTTCTGACGCAGCACCATGCCAGCCGCCTGTGCGCCTGTGATTCTGCGCCGCGAATAGACGGACTGATATTTGTTGAAGGTTGCATTGACATGATGCTGTGCCCACATTGCGAGTATGACACATGGGAGAACCAAAACCAAATAGGTCCAGTCAAATCCATAATAATATCCAAACATTCGAAAAACCTCCTATTACACCTATATCAGTTTCCCAGCTTGGTACCACGTACAATCTGATGCCCGCGCAGATACTCCTTGGCTGCCATACGCTTGCCGCCGACCATCTGCAATTCCATGATGCGCAGGGCACCGTCTCCACAAGCAACAAGCAGACCGTTTTTGGTATCTGCTTCCAGAACGGTTCCTGCTGTACCAGAAGCCTGCTCGGGCATTGCCGCAAACAGCTTCATACGTGCGCCCTCCAGCGTTGTGAGTGCTACCGGCCACGGATTGAGTCCGCGAATCAGACAGTCGATTTCATGGGCAGACTTTGACCAGTCCACAACTGCCATTTCTTTATCCAGCATGGACGCATAGGTTGCCTGTGCATCATCTTGCGGAGTACCCGCAAGCTTTCCAGCTTCGAGCTGCGGCAGGGTATCCCGCAATACGTCTGCACCCAAATGGGAAAGCCTGTCAAACAGTTCTCCGGCGGTTTCCCGTGCCCCAATTTCGGTGCGCTCCATGAGCAGGATATCTCCGGTATCCAGACCCTCTGCCATCTTCATCGTGGCAACACCGGCAAACTGGTCACCCGCAATCACCGACCACTGAATGGGAGCCGCACCACGCCAGCGCGGCAACAGAGAGCCATGCACATTCACGCAGCCCATACGCGGAAATTCCAATATATATCGGGGCAGGATTTTTCCATACGCCACCACAACAATCAAATCCGGCTGGGTTTGGTGCAGCAGCGGCATCAGTGCACCCTCTTTCAACGAATCCGGCTGATACACCGAAATTCCATGTGCCTGTGCCAGCGTTTTGACAGGCGGCGGGGTCAAAATCTGCTTGCGTCCCTGCGGCTTATCCGGCTGTGTCACCACGCCAACCAGCTCATAGTCACTGTCTATCAGCATTTGCAGCGACGGCACAGCAAAGTCCGGCGTCCCCATAAATAAGATTTTCATTCCTGCTCTACCTCAACATATTCAATCACCTTTTCGGTAAACAGATGTCCGTCCAGATGCTCGCTCTCATGACAGAAACATTGTGCAACAACGCCCTCTCCTTCTCGTTCAAACCAGTTGCCGTTGCGGTCCTGTGCGCGAATCTTTGCCCATGTAGGACGCATGACATATCCATATTTCCCGGGAACAGACAGACAGCCCTCCACGGTTTCCTCTAAGGTATTATGTTCGATAACCTCTGGATTTATGAGTTCGATAACTTCTTCCGGGTCCTTATTGATATCCAAGATGACCACTACGCGGCGCAAAACTCCAATCTGCGGAGCCGCCAGACCAACACCTCCAGATTCCTTGAGGGTTTCGGTCATATCGTCCAGCAGGGTTGCCAAGCGGTCATTAAACTCAGTCACAACACGGCACTTTTTGTTTAATGTTTCATCACCAATGGTCAAAATTGTTCTCTGTGCCATTTTCACATCTCCTATAACATATTGGGGTTTAAGTCTACAAAGGCGCTCACGCCTCGATTTTGTTTGTCTCTAAAAAATTCTGTCATGACACCGGAAATCAGTTGTCTGCGCCGTTTATTATCCGGACAGCGCAAAATCAGATGATACCGATACCGCCCCATGACACGCACAACAGACGCGGGGGTAGGACCTAGAACGGGATACTGAAAATCAGAAAATTGTCCCTGCATCAAGCTCAAAATACGCTCTTTCAAACGCAGCAATGCAGATATGACCAGATTTTCCTGTTCCGAAACGGCCGTCAGCATGACAATCTGTTGGATTGGCGGCACCAAGAGCGCCTGTCTGCGTTCCATCTCCATTTCATAAAATTGCGGATAATCTTGACGAGCCGCGCAGGAAAGTACCGAATCCTCTGGGTGATAGGTCTGGATGATTGCCCGCCCCTGCCGGTCACGCCGACCCGCGCGGCCAACCACCTGTGTAATCAGGGAAAATGTCCGTTCATGCGCGCGGTAGTCCTGTGCAAAAAGAGATTGGTCGGCATCTAAGACCCCAACGAGAGTCACCCTGTCAAAATCCAATCCCTTTGCCACCATTTGCGTTCCAATCAAGATGTCTGCTCTGCCAGCGCCAAACACTTCCATCAGATGGGTATGTGCATTTTTTCTGCTCGTTGTATCCGCGTCCATACGCAGGACACGTGCCGCCGGAAAGAGGGTATGCAGTTCCTCCTCCACCTTCTGTGTACCGGCACATTCCGTAAACAGATGTGCTGCGTGACATTGTGGACACTGCCCGGTCATTTTCATAGAAGCACCGCAAAAATGACAGATGGCACGTTCGTTGACCGAATGATAGGTCATCGTCGTAGAGCAAGACGGACATTCCGGCACCCAACCGCAAATGGAGCAGCCAATCACCCGACTGTTTCCTCTGCGGTTCAAAAACAGAATACTCTGCTCCTGATTTTCCAAATTGCGCCCTATCGCCTGATACAGTGTGCGTCCAATGGTATAATGCCAACCGAACCGCGTCTGCCCGCGCAAATCATCAATGGTGACTTCGGGCAGTGCAACCCCATGATAGCGCTCAGAAAGCTGAAAAATCGGATATTTTCCCTGTCTCCCGCCATAGTAGGTTTCCACGGACGGTGTTGCGGAGCCCATGAGCAGAAGTGCGTTTGCCTGCTGTACACGCCGTTTTGCCACATCGCGCGCATGATAGCGCGGAGACTGCTCAGACTGATAGGCGCTGTCCTGTTCCTCGTCCAGCACAATCAAGCCCAGATTTCGAACAGGTGCAAAAACGGCTGAGCGCGTGCCAATAATTACATGCGCACAGCCAGCGCGAATCCGCTTCCAGCTGTCATAGCGTTCTCCGGCAGAAAGTCCAGAGTGCAGCACAGCCACAGTATCCCCAAATCGTCCCATAAACAATCTGACAAACTGCGGCGTTAATCCAATTTCCGGCACCAGCATCAAGGCGTCCTTCCCCTGTTCCAAAACGTCCTCAATCAGTTTCAAATAAACCTGTGTCTTTCCGCTTCCTGTAATGCCAAACAGCAAAGCTGCCTCAGGCTTTTGGGTATATAACAACTCCCGAATTCCTGTATAGGCTGCCTGCTGCTGCACACTCAGCACTGGTGATGGGATTTCATCCACCTCGGTATCTGAAGGCATACGAAGCTGCTGCGCATAGCCCACCTGTAACATACCGCGGCGCACCATATTTCGTAAAATCGCATCAGAAGCGCCTGTCATATAGGCAAGCTCCTTCTGGCTCATTTCTCCTCCATCAGACAACAGACCGACAACCTCTGCCTGTACCGCACTTCTTCCGCGGGAAGCCTGTATCATGGCTTCTGACGGGTCAATCGCCAGTGACAGCATTTTTTCCATTTTATCCTGTGACTTTTGTACGATATTGCTTCGATACTTGATATAGCCGTTCTGTTCCAGCTGGCTAAGCACCACGCCGGTCGCACGTCCCTGTGTTTCTGTCTGCAAATCTGTCAAAGTACGCTCAGATTGCTCTGCAAAGAGCGCCATGACCTCATCCAATGGTGTACCGAGCGGTGTCTGCGGCTGCCGAACCAGCTCATAAACCTCTTTTCGGCGGAACCATAACCCACTTGGCAGCATGATTCTCAGACAGTCAAAAAACGTACAATACAACCGTTCCTTGAGCCATACCGCCAAACGAATCTGCTCAGCGTCCAAAACCGGCTCGGTATCCAGCAGCTCTGTAACTGCTTTGAGCCTTGCGGTATCACATCCATTTGGACGCAGCAGCAGCACCATACCCTCTACTTTTTTGTTTCCTCTGCCAAACGGCACCAGCACGCGGCAGCCAACCTGTAATTTTCCCTGCAATGGTTTCGGAATGGTGTAATCATACAGCTTATCAATCGCATAGGTTGCTGCCTGTACTGCGATGCCGCATACCTGCATTTTCACTCAGCCTTTCTTCTGCCTGTCAAGCTCCAACATTCGATTGAGCAGGATATCTGCAAGCTGTTCCTTCTCCATCAAAGACAGAGCCTCTATATGCCCATCCCGATACAGAATCGTAGCAACATTTGTATCGTGCGCAAAACCGGCACCTTCGGTCTTGAGATTGTTTGCAACCAGCAAATCACAATTCTTGCTTTCAAGCTTTGCTTTTGAATTGGCAATCAAGTCCTGTGTTTCCATAGAGAAGCCACAGACCAGCTGATTCTCACGTTTGTGTGCCCCAATCTCCTTTAGGATATCCGGATTTTTAACGAGAGCAACCGACAAATCATCTGCTTTTTTCTTAATTTTATCCTGAGCCTGCGTTACAGGGCGATAATCTCCAACCGCTGCCGCCTTAATGACCCAATCCTGCTCGTCAAGCCTTGTCATGACTGCATCGCGCATTTCTTGGGCACAGGTGACCGGTACCAGCGCAACCCCTCGGGGCACCTCCAAGGCAACCGGACCGGAAACCAGCGTAACCCTTGCCCCTCGGCGGCTTGCATGTCGTGCAATGGCATAGCCCATTTTCCCCGTGGAATGATTGCTGATAAACCGAACCGGATCGAGCGCTTCCCGCGTGGGTCCTGCCGTAATGAGAAGGGAACGTCCTGCCAAATCCTGCGGTACCGCAGCCTGCACGATGGCTTCCGCAATCACCGCTGGGTCTGCCAGCTTTCCAGTTCCGGTATCCCCACAGGCGAGTCTGCCGCTTTCCGGCTCTACAAAATGTACCCCTCGCTTTTTCAGCTGTGCCATATTTTCCTGCACAACTGGATTTTGATACATATTTGTATTCATTGCCGGTGCAATTACGAGTGGTGCTTTGGTTGCCATAAGCGTGGTAGATACCATATCATCTGCAATCCCATGGGCTGCTTTTCCGATGATATTTGCTGTTGCAGGGGCAACCACAAACACATCAGCGCATTTTGCAAGCGAAATATGCTCAACCTCCCAAGTAAAGGTGCGGTCAAACATATCGGTTACGACACGGTTTTCAGACAATACCTCAAGCGTCAGCGGCGGAATAAAATGCGTCGCTGACTCTGTCATGATAATATGCACCTTTGCCCCGAGCTTCCGCAGGCGGGAGGTCAGGTCTGCCGCCTTATAGGCTGCAATGCCGCCCGTAATGCAAAGCACAACGGTTTTTCCTTCAAGCACCTGAATCATTTACATCGCCTCGTGAACATCATCATGATCGATGAGGTCGTCCATTCCTTCCTCCAAATCGTGTTCGTCACTTTCATGATAGTCCTGTTCCTCATGGTCATCTAAATCCAACATACCGGGAAGCAAATCGCTATTGAGACGAATTTCCGGCTCTACCTTGGGTCCCGGGCAATAAACAATGGTTCCGGCTGCAATTTCATCAAGTGCCAGCTTAACTGCCTTATCCGACAGCTGCTCGTCATTTTCCTCTGCCTCCTGTGCAATATCGCGTGCGCGCTGGGCTGCCAGATTAACCAGCAAATAGCGATTGCCGACTTTGTTCATAAGCTCTTTCATAGATGGTTTTAACATGATTCTAATACCTCTTTATCCGTAAGTTCTCATTTGCTGACGCGACAGCGCTCTGCACGCAAAATGGCGCAGAGGTCTGCGACCGCGTCCTCTAGTATATCATTTATAATAACATAATCAAAGCGATTTTTATAGCAGAGTTCCTGTTCTGCCTGTGCCAGACGCGCCGCAATTTTTTCTGGCGTTTCTGTCCCGCGTCCATGAAGCCGCTCAGAAAGCGCCTGCATGGACGGCGGTGCCACAAATATCATCACGGCATCTGGACGTTTCTCATGAATCTGCATGGCACCCTGCACCTCGATTTCCAGCACCACATCATTTCCAGCCTCCAGTTGTTCGTTGACTGGCTGCTCGAGTGTACCATAATGATTCCCGACATAGCAGGCGTGCTCCAAAAAGGCGTCCTGTGCAATCCGTTCTTCAAAGTCCTCCTTGCTGAGAAACCAATAATGCACGCCATGCTGTTCGCCCTCACGGGGCTGTCTGGTGGTTGCGGATACCGAGACCCGCAAGCGGTCATCTCGCTTGAGCACCTCACTTAAAATAGTTCCCTTTCCGGTTCCGGAGGGTCCGGTAAACACGATGAGCTTTCCTTTATTCATTTTCCAGCACCTCCTCTGGTTCTTCCTCAGCTCGTCCTGCGATGGTTTCCGGCTGCAGCGCCGAAAGAATCACATGGTCGCTGTCTGTCACGATGACTGCACGGGTGCGGCGTCCATAGCTTGCATCAATCACAATGCCACGTTCCTTTGCCTCCTGTACGATGCGCTTAATCGGTGCGGAATCCGGACTCACAACCGCTACGATGCGGCTTGCTGCCACCAGATTGCCAAACCCAATATTGATGAGCTTCACTGTGATTCCCCTATTCTCTGCTTATTCAATATTTTGAATCTGTTCCCGAATCTTTTCAATCTCTGACTTGAGCTCCACCACAATTTTAGACAGTGCAGCATCATTTGCCTTGGAGCCGATGGTATTGGATTCCCGATTCATCTCCTGTACAAGAAAATCCAGCTTGCGTCCAATCGGCTTTTCGTCTTTCAGCATTTGCTCCATCTGACTGAGATGGCTGCGCAGGCGCACGGTTTCTTCGTCGATTGCCGTGCGGTCTGCAAAAACCGCTGCCTCTGTTAAAATGCGCTGCGGGTCGATGGCGGTATCTGCCAAAAGCTCCTGCATACGCTTTTCCAGCTTTTCGCGATATTCGATTGTGCGCTGTGGGGCACGTTCCTCGACCTTTTCCAACAGAGAAACAATGGTCTGACCGCGCATACGTACATCTTCTGCCATTTTTTCGCCCTCTACCGTGCGCATGGCATCAAACTCTCCCAAAGCCTCATCGAAAATTTCCAAAACACCGGCTGTCAGCGTTTCCGTATCCGGCTCCGCCTGCTCCTCGACCAACACCTCAGGCATTTTCGCAAGGGATAGGAGGGAAACATCATTGGGCAGACCAGTTGCCTCACTGAGCGCACGCAGCGCGTCCATGTAGTGCTGCGCAAGCACTGTATTGACACTCACCCGCAAGTCCTCTGCGCCCAGCCCCAAAATCTGAACAAAAACATCGACTTTTCCACGAGCAATCCGCGTACTTGCAGCTTTTTTCAGTGGCTCCTCCAGAAAGCCATAAGCACGGGGACATTTTAGATTGACGTCCAGATAACGATGATTGACCGCCCGTACCTCGACCGAGATTTCTTTTCCATCGACCGACTTTCGTGCGCGGCCATATCCTGTCATACTCTTCATATTTTTGATACACCCTTACTTGAAAGAATTATTGAGACGCTGTGCCAGTCCGCGCATACCCGGAAAAATTCGAGACAAGCACAATTCATAATAGACCAAAATCACATTGCCGCCCAACAAAACGGCGAGAAATATTTTCCCATTCATAACCGGAAATTCCGGCAGTACACCAAAATGTATACAGGTCAAGACAATAAGAATCCAGAGGTTTGCAAAAGCCAGCTTGCCTGCCCATCGTAAAATCCGGCTGGGAAGCTTTTCCAAATCATATCGAATCACGGTATAAAGACCAAAAAGCCCCGCATACAGGATTGCAATCAGCTTATCCGGCAGCAGAAACAGCGCAAGTGCCGAGGCTGCGGCATAGACAAGGCAGCCTGTCTTGCGCTCCTCCACCAAGAAAAACAGTTCTGGAATAAAACCGACCAGCATACAAACTGCCCAGCTTGCAATGGATAAAAAAGTTGCAAAATATAAAATCACAACCGATACCCCAACCATCATTCCCCCACGTGCAATCTGCTGCGCACGCATCAGCAACCGCCTCCACAGCAGCAATTTGCCAGACAGTTGCAGCAAAGCAGCTGTGCACAGCAATCGCAGGCGGTGAGTGTTGCCATCGGCCGATATCCCCCATAATTTGCACCCATATTGAGGTTGTTGAGCGCACTCTTATACTCCAGATTAGACGGGTCCATGGCGCACGCCTGCGTATAGCAGCGCTGCGCCTCATCATACCAGCCCTTTCGAAAATAAATGGTTCCCATAAGGAAATACCACTCTGCATCTCTGCCCGTCAGACGAGACAGCAGCTCTTCTGCCATAGCAAGATTACCCGATGTGATTGCGCTGCGTATCTTTCCATAAATCCCGCTGTTTGCTGTATTCTGCTGATACGCATTGTTGTTTTCGGTCTGCTGCGAAGATGTTTTTCCAGAGCGCTGATCCATAATCATGTCATACGCTTCGTTGATTTCCTTCATGCGCGCTTCTGCCAAATCAGCAAGCGGATTGTTTACATAGTTATCCGGATGATATTTGCGCGCCAGCTCACGGTATGCACGCTTGACATCGTCATCACTGGTTTGAGGGGTGATACCCAATACTTTATAAGGATCCATGCGCTTGATGTCCTCCATTTACATGATAAGTTCCGTCCAGCACTTGCCGCGTAATCAGCGGCAGCCCCAGATCAATTATATTTTCAATCAGCCCTTTGTCCTGACAAAATGTAAGAAGCTGACAGGCATTGTGAATATCCAAAAGGGAGCGTTCCAGCGTGTGCTCCATGTGCGCCCGAACCGGTGCAAGGTCAGGCGTTTTCAGCGCAAAGCGCAGACGTACCGGATTGTATGAGCCAGTACGAAAATCGTCCTCCAAGTCTGCACAGGCATCTATCAGATAAAGCCAGCGCCCTGTATGATAAAACATCTGCTCCATCACACGACGTTCCAGCTCAGTACTCTCCTGCGGCACCACCGCCTGCAAAATACGCGCAAACGTATCCGCTGTGCGGTCAAGAGAAGCGGACTGCTGTTGTTCCAGCACCAGAAGCTCGTCCAGACATTGCCGTATGATGGCGTCCAGCCTTGGCTGTACTGCACAGACCTTTTGATAGCTGCGGCGCGCGAGGCGTTCCAAGCAGCGGGCAAGCAGCCGTTTTGCACCGGATTCATCGTGCAGACTGTCCTGTATTTTATGATACGTCAACAGCACACTGATATCCGCGGTATAGGAAAGCATCGGAGATGATGCCGCCACGGTTTTCTTTTTGATTGGACTGGCGATACAACGGCACTGTACAGTCTCTGCTTTTTCAGCGTACACTGCTTGCAGGACAAGTGCCAAAAAAGTCATATCATAGCTCAAAAAAAAGGTTTGCAGCCGTCCATAGCGCCGCCGAATCTCATGACAAAGCCCACAATATACGATTTGAAAGCGCTCTACCTCGCGCACCTTCAATTCCGATTTTACAGGACGGATAAAACCAAACATCTTTCAGCTCCTTTGCCGCCTATTGATACAACATACCATATTCTTTATATTTTACAGGATATTCCGAAAAAAAACAAGACTGCCTGACAAAAGGCAGTCTCTGTTTCAAAAATTTTTTAAAATCGTGTTATCCTCTTTTCACAATTTTGAATACAATCTCACCTGACTTTTTCATTTGATGATTGCGGCGAATCGCAATCAAGATACCAATTACAAAGCCCGCCGCTCCTGCAAGAATGGAAATTCCCTCTGTCATACGCAGCGCTGCGCAAGCTCCATAAAATACAAAAAACAGAAGAAGCGGCATGGTATATACAACCGCAGCCATTCCCAAAATCTGCTTGCTGGAGCCTTCCACAGTCACAACATCTCCCACATCAGCCTGTACCGGATTTTCCGCCACCGCCTGAATACGCTCCGTCGGAGCGCCACAACCTCCGCACTTTGCGCAGTCATGTCCGCAGGCTGATTGCCGCTGCACCTCAATTTCTGCATGCTGAGTATCTAAAATTTTTTTTACAATGGCTTTCTGCACCATCTTGAATCACTCCAATCGCTTAAATTCTTCCATAATACGGCAGGCAGCACGCATACCATCTACCGCCGCCGACATAATCCCCCCTGCATAGCCTGCACCTTCTCCACAAGGAATCAATCCGGCAACCGACCGGCTGAACAAATCCTGTCCGCGTGTCATACGGACGGGAGAGGAGGTTCGAGTTTCGGGTGCTGTGAGCACTGCATCTCTCGCACCAAACGCACGCAGCTGTCTTGCAAACACGGTCAAACCAGTTTGCATCTGTTTGGCAACGAAACGCGGAAACAATTCATTCAGGTCACAAAACTGTGTTCCCATTGGATAAGTGGGCAGCACCTTGCCAAAGCGCCTGGAAGCGGTTCCGTCCAGAAAATCACCAACCAGCTGACATGGCGCTTCATAGCCTCCTGTTTTCTGGTAGGCAGCCTGTTCCAGCGCACGCTGGAAGGCAATTCCACCGAAAGGCGTACCGTCCGCGTAGTCTGTCGGCTCCACCGAAACAGCAATGGCTGCATTGGCATTGCTGCCGCTGCGCGCATGATAGCTCATGCCATTGGTCACAATGGTATCCGCCTCGCTCTGTGCTGCAACCACATGTCCTCCCGGACACATGCAAAACGAATAGCAGGCACGTCCATTGTCTCGATGGGACAGATTGTATTCCGCAGGAGGAAGTGCGTTATGTCCGGCATACCTGCCATAACGGGATTGGTCGATTGCTGCTTGCAGATGCTCAATTCTTGCGCCGACTGAAAATGGTTTGGGTTCGAAGAACACCCCTTGCTCATACAGGGTAAAAAAGGTATCGCGCGCACTGTGTCCCAAGGCAAAAATCGCACGCTCACAGCTGACAGGCTGTCCGTCCACCTCGACTGCGCAGAGTCTGCCCTGCTGCGTTTGTATCCCTGTAACCGGAGCGCGGAAGTGCACCTCCCCGCCCCATTCTATGATTTGTTCACGCATTCTGCGCACAACGTCCTTCAGGATATCCGTTCCAATATGCGGCTTTGCCAAGCGCCGAATTTCTTCCGGTGCTCCATGTGCGGTAAAAATGCGTAAAATCTCATCACACAAGGGGTCGTTGATGCGCGTAGTCAGCTTTCCGTCAGAATAAGCGCCTGCGCCTCCCTCCCCAAACTGAATGTTGCTCTCACCATCGAACTGCCCCTGCTCCCAGAAAGCGCGCACCGCCGCATCGCGCTGTTCCATTGCATCTCCGCGTTCCAAGACCATCGGTTGATATCCATATTTTGCCAAAAGATAGCCCGCAAACAAACCGGCAGGTCCCATGCCGACCACCACAGGACGATGAACAAGTGTTTTGTGTCCCAAAATCGGCGTAAATTCTCCGACCTGCTTATAACAGACAGAGGGCATTTGCAGCGCTGCTGCAAATGCCTCCTCCTCCACGATTCCATCTAGCAGGACGGAATACACCCGGTCAATTTTTCCACGTCTGGCATCAATCGAAGTACGATATACCGATGCTGTGACGGTTTTGCTTTGTACATGACAGATTTGTTTCGCCTGTTCGATTGCCGCACCCTCTGGTTCGTCAAATGGCAGACGAATATTAGAAACAAGGATACTCACTCTGCTTTCTGTTCCTCCACTGTATTTTGTGTTTGCTTGATTTCTACCTTGACCACGATTTCCTCCGGATTCAGTATCGTAAAGTTTTCCAAATCATCTGTTTCGATTTCGACTGGAATCTCAACAATACCAGGTCCGCGTTCCTCTGCATTGACAACCGCCTTGACCTTGAGACTGTCCGCAGTCAGCTTGGAAAGCGATGCGGTATCCGCCTGAATCCGCACAGTAATGGAATTTGTGAGCAAGGTTGCGGTCAAATCCGGATTGGTTCCCGTATTTTCCAACGTAATATTGGAAATGGGGAATTCTCTTGTGGTCATGCCAACCGGCTTAATGGTCACCTTTGCAGCAGCGGGCTGTCCAGGTACGCGGGTAATGCCAGCTGGCAGCGGAATCGGAATGACCTTTGGCGTGTTAGGCTCTACCGTGCCAAGCTCAATTTCACCCAGTCCCAGTTTGGTAAGGTTCGTAATCAGCGACTCCCCGCCATATACCAAAAGCTCCGCAGGCTCGATTTGTACCGATACAGAATCCTTAGTCAGCGTCTCAGAGCTGACAAGCTCTACGGTGAGCGGCAGTTTTGCCAGAACATAAACAGGAATCGTAACGCTCAGCTCATTCGGCGAGCACACAATATGTGTTTTGTCAATTTCCTCGTTGTTTTCACCCAAAAACTTAAAGGACGCCAAAACTGTTGTGGTCTTTTTCAACGCTCCGGAATTTTCTTCCGGAATGACGGCAACCGCTTTTTTCACACGGCTCACAACCGAGCCAGGTCCTGTAATGGTCACTTTTTCCTTGGACGTTACCGGCTCCTCATAAAGATATCCGGAAGGTGCTTTGCCCTCCATCTGGATAGAAACCGGAATTTCTTTGGTCACAATGGTATCAACAACCACCTGAAACGAAACTGGAGACGCAATTTCCGGCGGATTGATGCTCTGTGACTGATTGCCTAAAATGCGCAGGCTATAATCAGAGGAGCCATCTGATGTATTGATGGTATAGGTTCCCGGGTTTTTGAATTTGGAAACGTCTACGGTCACCTGAATATCATCTGCACGCAGCGAGCTCAGCGCGGCATAGGGACCGGATACCCGCACATTGACTGTTTGTTCATGTCCTTCAATGATGCGCAGCTCAGACTCATCTTCCAGCAAATCTTCATTTTTGTAGATAACCGGAATGTTGGAAATGATATTTTCACGCAAAACACTTTCGTTATTGACAACCACCACAATCCAAAGCGCAATGGCCATCAAAATTGCCAGCACCTTGCGAGGGACATCATGCTCTTCTAAGAACTTTTTCATTTTGATTTGCCCTTCCTTTCTGCATCATTCCTTGGTTTGCGCTGCAGAAAGCCTTTTCGTTTTTGGGGCGTCTCTGTTTTTTCTTCCGGTGTCAGCTCTGCGACCAAAATTTTACGCAGGGTTTCCGGAGAAAGATGCCGCTTGAGCATTCCGCCAATGGCAACCGAAATCGCACCGGTTTCCTCAGATACCACAACCAGCACAGCATCGGATACCTCGCTCATGCCAACGGCTGCACGGTGGCGGGTACCAAGGTCACGGGAAAGGGTCTGATTGCCTGAAAGCGGCAGCACACAGCCGGCAGAGAACAGGCGGCCTTCCCGCACAACCAGTGCACCATCATGCAGCGGTGAGTTGTGAAAGAAAATATTCTTGATGAGCTCAGCAGATGGTTCTGCATCAATGCGAGTACCTGTATTGATGATTTCGCTGATACGCTCCTGACGTTCGAATACCATGAGGGCGCCGGTTCGTGTCCAGCTCATCGACTCACAGGCAAGCACAGTCTGATTGATACATTGGTCAATCGCGACAATATCCACCTCTGTACCTGTTAAAAATTTGCGCAGCTGTCCCTGCCCCTTGCCGAGCTGTTCGAGCATACGGCGCAGCTCCGGCTGAAATACGATTGCCAAAAACAGTGCGCCAAATGAAAATACCTGCCGCAAAATCCATGAAACCGTATTCAGTTGTAGATTTTCAGCCACGATTTGTGTAATAAAGATAATCAATATGCCTTTTGCAAGGCGCATTGCACTTGTATCCTTCAAAAGCTTCATGCCACGATAAATGACATAAGCCATAATTCCCATATCAATGACATCTTGAATGGATATCAGCTGTATACTGCGCATTAAAATACGGAGTGCATCTGCCATATATTATAACACCTAGATTCTCATTCCACCGAGCGGTTTCGTCATCAAAAGGGCTGCCATCTGCGAAGGATATCGCACAGACACCGTCAAAAAAACGATTGCCAGAACCGTGAGGAAACCATCTCATTTTTTTGCATAATACAAATTTATTTTAACACATTCCAGTTCTGATGTGAATAGTGTTTTCATATTTTTCAAAGGGTTTCTGCAATTTCCCGCAAACAAGAAACGGTTTCCTGCAGCTCCTCCACAGTGTTATAAATCCCCAAAGAAAAACGCACGGTTCCGGTTTGTTCTGTTCCGGCGGTTCTGTGTGCACACGGTGCGCAGTGCAAACCTGCCCGCACGCAGATATCCCGCTCGGCAAGTGCCTGCGCAATGCACTCCGAAGGTATCTTGGGTATCCGTGCGGATACCACAGCACTCTGGTCATGAGCCGAGGCAAATACCTCAAGACGCGGAATCGTGCCAAGCCCACGAACAAGCTCCTGCCGCAAGTTCTCCTCCCGCCTGCGAATTTCTTCGGTTCCCATGGCAAGTACAAAGCGCATTGCCGCGTCCAGTCCGGCAATCCCGGGAATATTGGGTGTTCCGCTCTCCAGCCGGTCCGGAAAAAATGCAGGCTGTGCGAGGTCTTCTGATACACTCCCCGTCCCTCCCTGTAAAAGAGGGCGCGGGTTGGTATCCGGTGCCAAAAGCAAAAGTCCGGTTCCCTGCGGTCCAAGCAGCCCCTTATGTCCAGGCATACAGATTGCAATGACAGACGGCAAAAACGAGAGTTCCAGCACCCCTGCGGATTGCGAGGCATCTACAATCATAGGAATTCCATAACGCTGCAAGAGTGCGTCCAGCGCTTTGAGCGGAACAATGCTGCCGAATACATTGGAAACATGGTTGATGATAAAAAGTTCTGCCCCTTGACGAATTGCCTGCTCTGCCTTGCAAAGAAAATCATCACAATCAAACAGGCGACTTTCTATCCGATGTACGGGACAGCCCAAATCATGCAGCGGACGCAAAACCGAATTGTGTTCATATCCGCTGACCACCACTTTGGTCGTATTGTGACACAGTCCATGAATGGCAAGATTTAACGCGTGGGTTGCATTCATTGTAAAAATCACGCGACTGGGGTCACGCATTGAAAATAGTTTCGCGGCAGTCTCCCGACAAGCGTATACCATTTCTCCCGCCCGAACGGCTGCACGATGCCCACTTCGCCCATAGCCTGCACAAGTTCTCATGGCTTCTTCCATGGAAGCAATCACCGCAGGCGGCTTTTGCAGCGAAGTCGCTGCCTGATCGAGATATATCATATCCGCCCTCCTTCCGCATCTAGCCATGCACACGGAGCAATCCCATATCTTCGCAAAATCTGCTCCGCTTTTGTATGTGCTTCCCATTGCACTGCAACAGCCCATGCACAAGAATCCTGTCCCGGTACACGCGGCGGCTTACCCAAGTGCCCAATCACACCATTTTCTGCAAGCAGCTTTCGGCACTGTATTGCCTGTGTTTGCCCATGAAATACAATCCAAACCATGTGAAAACACCCTCCTAAGAAACAAATAGATACCTTATCCTATGCCGCACACAGACGACTTGCCAAGGATTTTACCATACCATGCCGCATGTTCCGCCATTTCTTCTCATATACTGATGCGGTACAGCGCTTTATATTGACCCAATCAGCGGGCATCGAAAGGAGGTTTTCCCATGTATCGCAAACCCAAGCGTTCCAAATTTCATCTGCGTGACCACATTTTTTTCGTGTTTGCACTGTTGTTTTTATGTGCATCTCTGCTGCGTACCATGCCTGCAATATCCAAACTCCAACAGACTGTGCAGACCTTTCTTTCCGGCAAGCTTTCCTTCGAAGAAACGGTGCAGGCAGTCGGCTCATTCCCCAGCACCGAGTCACAGGCGTGTTTCGAAGCGCCTCAAACCGAATCCTCCCTTCCCCCTGAGACGCTCGCCGCAACTGCGGCGGGCGTTTTTCCGAGTGATATTGACCCATTTATTCCAAGCAGCCATGCCTTCTATCCGTCTCCGCTGGCAGACGCTGTATGTGTTTCCCCTTTTGGTCTGCGCAAACACCCCATTTCCGGCAAGCAAAAGCTGCATAAGGGCATAGATTTCGCAGCTCCCGAAGGAGAACCCATTTACGCCCTGTCAGATGGCATCATACGCACCGCTGCCGAAAGCAGCAGCTATGGCAACTATATTATACTGGAACATGCAGATGGTCTGTGTTCCCTCTATGCCCACTGTAAAAAGTTGCTTGTACGAACCGGAAGTCCCGTCAAGGCAGGACAAACCATTGCACAGGTTGGCGAAACCGGAGCAGCAACGGGTGCACATCTGCATCTGGAGCTTTGGCGTGCCGGAAAATTACTCAATCCGGAGGATTATATTGCACTATGATAACACGGTTTCATATTGAAGATTCATTCTGGTGTATGCTTGCGTTGCTGATTTTTCTGGATACCGATGGCATGACTCCCATTTTTCTGTTTTCCGCTGCAGTGCATGAACTGGGACACCTCATCATGGTATTGCTCTGCGGCGGCAGCATCACCAGTTTCCGGCTGTCCGCTGCCGGCGGTATGCTGCGCTATCGGCTCGCCTGTCATACCCGTCGAAAGGACTTCCTGATTGCGGCAGCGGGACCCGCTGCTGGACTGCTGTTTTCCCTAATCTGCGGACTCTTTGGTTTTTCTCTGCTGGCAGGGGCAGGAATCCTGCTCAATGGTTTTAATCTTCTTCCCGTTCCCCCACTGGACGGAGGACAAATGCTGGAATGTATTTTTGAGCGCTCTCACCCGCTTGTGCATGTACTCATACAATTCAGCCTTGTCATGCTGTTCACTCTTGGAATTTATGCCGGTATCCAGCAAAATGGCTGGGGACTTTGTCTCATTGCAGTCCTTCTTGTCGCAGAGCGTCTGCCAGACTTGCAATCTGCCTGTAAACACGGTAAAATGTAAGGCAGCAAATTTCATTTGGGCATATTGGAAAACGATATGATCTGTTTCAGGAGGTCACCAGAATGTTTCGTAAAAATAAAAAAAATACCGAGCCGCTGCCGACGGTTGCCGCAATCATTCCGGCTGCCGGCTCCTCTACCCGTATGGGGCAAAATAAACTTATGCTCCCCCTTATGGATACCCCCGTCCTCGCACATACGATTTCTGCCTTTGAGCGATGCTCGCTCGTGCGTGATATCATTCTTGTATGCCGCGAACAAGATATCCTCCCTTACAGTGGGCTTATCTCCGACTTTGGCTTTCATAAAGTGCGCCACGTCCTGCGCGGCGGACAAACCCGTGCCCATTCGGTTCTCGCCGGACTACACGCCTGTGCTCCCGATATCGACTTCGTTGCAATCCATGACGGTGCCCGTCCGCTGGTTTCTGATAAGCTCATTCTGCAAACGCTGCAAACAGCATTTGCAGAAGGTGCTGCTGCGCCAATTGTTCCGGTAAAAGATAGTGTAAAACAGATACAGAACGGCAAAATCATTGCCGATGTCCCACGAGACAGCATTGCTGCCGTGCAAACCCCGCAGGTATTCCGACGCAGCCAGATTGCAGACTCTCTGCGAGAGTCCATCGCTGCCAACGCCGCACTCACAGATGACTGTGCTGCGGTTGAGCGTATTGGTGTATCCGTCGCCGCTGTTTCCGGTGAATACCGAAATTTGAAAATTACTACGCCTGAGGATATCACAATTGCAGAATTATTTCTAACACAGGAGGATTTGTAACATGCGTATTGGACACGGATATGATGTACATAAGCTCGTACCCAACCGAAAATGTATCATTGGCGGTGTTACGATTCCGCACGAAACCGGATTGCTCGGACACAGCGATGCTGATGTGCTCCTCCACGCCATCATGGACGCTCTATTGGGGGCGTGTGCACTGGGCGACATCGGACACCTCTTTCCGGACAATGACCCCAAGTTCGAAGGAGCAGACTCTCTGACTCTGCTCAAAGAAGTTGGAAAACATCTGTCTGACCACGGCTGGACGCTCGGCAATTTGGACGCAACGATTGTGGCGCAGGCACCTAAGCTCGCCCCCTATATTCCGCACATGCGCGAAAACATCGCAAATGCCCTCGGTGTTCAGGTTTGCCAAATCAGCATCAAGGCAACCACAGAGGAAGGACTTGGCTTCACCGGAAGCCGACAGGGCATCGCCGCACATGCGGTCTGTCTGGTGCTTCCAACGGCATAATTCTGTATTGTTTTGTTGTCAAGACGCACATATTGTGGTATGATATGTACAAAAGTAAACCTCAACTGTATCCGCAAACCACAAAGGAGAAATCATTATGTTTGAAGAACGCGGCATAAATTATGAGCATCTAAAGGATAAGTATGATGCGTTACAGTATCAGTACATGAAATTGACCTTGGTTCATAACCACGTAAAAACAGGTATTGTAGAAATTCTGAAAATCATCTTTCAGCTCAAGAAAACTGCAAACATCTTGCTCCAGCAAGATCCAAAAGATGAAAAAGCTGCCTTCCTCTTGGAATTGAGCGACAAACTGAACGAAATCTATGAAAAGGATTTCAGAGAAGCGGTTGCAGGCGAAGCGCGTGCGGAAGAAAATGACAAGTGATTGTGTTTGGAAGGAACGCTTACCATGAAAAAAATTACAGTGGCTGCTTTGCTTGCCAGTGTCATGCTCCTTTGCAGTACGGCAGGCGCCGTACAAATCAGCAGCTTTACCGACTATACATCAGAAATCCAAGGGACTTGGGCAGAGCCACATATTGAAACTCTCGTTTCAAAGGGTGGTATCAAAGGATATGATGACGGCACCTTTCGCCCCAAGGCAGAAATCACGACCGCCGAACTGGTCAGTATTATCCTCAATACCGCAGGAAAGCAGGCAGATACGGCAAACTGGCCAACCGGTGTCATGACGCAGGCCAGTGAGTTGGGACTGATTGACGCCTCTATGATTGCTGAGGGCAATCGTGCACTCTCCCGCGAAAAGGCAGCCTATATTCTTGTCAATGCAGCCTCCAACCTGCTGGGCGAAGATGTCAGCAAGGTCACACTCATTGATACCAGCCGAATCCCCGATTTGAACAAAGCCTCCAAGCAGTATCAAGGGGATATTCGCTTCGCTTATAGCTTAGGACTGATAACCGGAGGTGCTGACGGTACTTTCAACCCCTCTGCCTCTACAACACGTGCAGAAACCTGTGTTATTGTCAATCGGCTCTTTCAGTTTGCCGCTCGTGTAGACCCCACCGCTCAGTCCTAGGACAAGCCTTCCCCAATCTATTTTCAATCCGATAAAAAGCCAGATGGTACCACACACTTTGGTACCCATCTGGCTTTTCCATCTCCATAACACGATTTCATGCTTTTGGACATCTGACACAAAAGACCGGATTGACAATCCGGTCTTTTGCACTGCTTACGACTTATCCTGCGCAATCAGAATCTTGAGTGCCTCCACCGCAGTCTGTACTCCGCGCTCTGCCATTTCCGGAGAAGCGTCCATCGTGTCATCTGTGCTTGCATTCCAAAGCACATTGAGCACCGCACCACAGCGCACGTGCCGCACCGCGCCAACGACAAACACTGCCGCACATTCCATTTCACTGGTCAGCACGCCTGCCGCTTTCCACGCTTCCCATTTGGCTGTAAGCTCTGCGCCAATGGGTTGTTCCATTGGACGGATTTCTCCATAAAATCCATCTTTGGACTGAATCACACCCACATGCTGTCGGAAACCAAGCTTTTTTGCCGCCTGATGCAGTGCCTGTACAATGGTGAAATCTGCGGTTGCCGGATATTCGATTGGCACATATTCACGGGTTGTTCCCTCCTGCCGCACGGCTGAAGTCGCAATGACGAGGTCACCACCCTTTACCTCCTCTACAATACCGCCCGAAGTACCTACACGAATAAAGGTATCTGCACCACATTCTACCAATTCCTCCAGCGCAATCGCTGCCGAAGGTCCGCCAATTCCCGTCGAGCAGACAGCCACAGGTTCTCCGCACAGCTTGCCGCGCCACACCGTATATTCCCGGTTTGATGAAACAAATTCTGGTTCATCAAAATACCGCGCAATACGCTCACAGCGCGCCGGATCGCCTGGCAAAATCACATAACGTCCAATATCGCCTTTTTGAATTTGAATGTGCATCTGTTTTCCCTGAATCAACATGGTAGTTCCTCCTTACGTATCACAGATTTGATATTCTTTTCAATTTTGCTGCGTGCAGACATGATTTCATGTCCACAGCCACAGCAGCGCATACGAAAATCCATTCCCACACGCAGCACAAGCCATTCTTTGCTGCCGCATGGGTGGCTTTTTTTCATGAGCAATCGATCTCCAATGTGAATATCCATGCAAAGTCACCTCACATTCCCTTAAATTCTATCCTAGAGGCAGGATAAATCTTCCTTTGTACACATATAGTAGACCAGCACCAAAAGGAGGTCCTGACAGGTATGAAACAAATATATTTTCCGGAAGGAACAAAATTACAAGACACAGAAAACATTCGTGCAGTCTGCTCGATGGAGCAGCTGAAGCTGGCGGCAAAGCGCAGACAGATTTTAGAGGGTGTTGCTGTCTCCTGCACCGCCGCACACGACCTCATCGTTGAGCTTCCATGCGGCCGTGCCATTGTCCCGCGCACAGAATGTGCACGTGGCATTTCCGAGGGAACCACACGCGATATCGCCATTTTGTCCCGCGTGGGACGTCCGATTGCGTTTGAGGTTACAGACGCACTGGCCGTCCCCATTGTGCTGTCACGCAGGCGGGCACAGGACCGTGTGATTCAATGGGCGCTGGAAAACCTCCATGCAGGTGATATTCTTTCGGCAAAGGTCACACATTTGGAACCATTCGGTGCATTTGTAGATATCGGCTGCGGAGTTCCTTCTTTTATTGGGATTGAGCACCTGTCCGTCTCCCGTATTTTCCACCCCAGCGAACGCTTTTCGGTGGGACAGTCCATCTATGCTGCTGTGTCAGGCGTAGACTGCGAGCGAGAGCGTATCGCACTCACGCACAAAGAGCTGCTTGGTACGTGGACAGAGAATGCAGCCTTTTTCCATACCAACGAAACCGTTTCTGGTGTTGTGCGCAGCATTGAGCCTTATGGCGTTTTTGTTGAGCTTACCCCAAACCTCTCCGGACTTGCAGAATACCGTGCCGGTCTGAAAAATGGTGACCGGGTTTCTGTATACATCAAATCCATGCTTCCGTCCCGCATGAAAATCAAACTCAATATCATTGACCGGCTTTGTGACCAGCCGCTTTTCCGCCCGCCTCTGCGCTATTTTATCACCGAAGGCAGACTGACAGAATGGGTATATTCTCCTGAAAACTGTACAGGACGGCATATTGCAACCACATTTTCATCAGATGGTATCCATGACACGGAAAATTGCACCGCTGAATGACGCAATGCGCAATGATATCCGATTGTTTGCATCTGTGTATAAAATCCAATCATTGGTAATACCGGTTCCGCCATAGTTTTGACCATCTGAGTTGATGCACTCCTGCAAGGTCACCTGTCCATCAAACTGTACTGAGTAAGACATCTGATTCTTGTCTGACAGATTGAGTACCACCAATAGCGTTTGTTCCTCTGTCTCTCTGCAATAGGTATAAACCTGATGCCTTGTGTCATTTGCACTCACCCAGCGAAAGGTTCTGCTGTCATATTCGCGGCAGTGCAGCGCCGGACAGGTTTCATACAGCCGTGCCAAATCGGTCAGATAATGGGTAAAGCCAATATGCTTGAGGTATTCCCCCAAATTCCAGTCCAGCTGTCTGTTTTCGTCCCACTCTCGGAACGCTCCCAGCTCATTGCCCATAAAGCTTAATTTTTTGCCCGGGTGGGTATAAAAATAGGTGTACAGCGCACGGCACTGCGCAAACTTCTGGTCATAACTGCCCCACATTTTATCCAAAACCGTTCCTTTTCCATGCACGACCTCATCATGGGAAAGCGGGAGCAAATGCAGATTGTTATAAAAATAGCTCATGGAAAAGGTCAAACGGTGATGATGTGCCTCCCGCTCGCCCGGTGGAAGCGAAAAATACAGCAGGGTATCATTCGTCCAGCCCAAATCCCATTTATAATCAAATCCCAGACCATCATACGCAACCGGCGCGGTCACCTTGAGAAAGGTTGTAGAATCCTCTGCAATCAAAATCGCTTGTTGATGCCGCTCCTTTAATCCCTGATTGCAAGCCTTCAGAAATCCAATCCCTGCATGATAGATGCCATTTTCTTCCTTTCCCTGCGGATAGATGAGATTGCGCACCGCATCAAAGCGCAAGCCGTCACAGTGACAGACACGGAGCCAAAAGTCAGCGGCGGACTGTAAAAAGGAACGCACATGCGGTCTGGTCAAATCAAAGTTGCAGGAGCCCCATTCGCTCATGCGCATGCCGCTTTCATCGGGATATTCATAAAGGGTTGTGCCGTCGAACCGCGCAAGCGCATATTCATCTGGAATAAAATGCACAGGCACAAAATCCATAATCACCCCTATACTATGCTTATGGCATTGGTCTACCAGATAACAAAAATCCTCCGGCGTTCCATAACGTGAGGTGACTGCAAAATATCCGCTGTCCTGATAGCCCCACGAGCCATCAAAGGGGTGCTCCGCAAGCGGCAAAAACTCAATATAGTTATAATGATGCGCGATACAATAGGGAATCAGCTGGTGGGCAAGCTCACGATAGCCTAGCCAGCTTCCATCAGCATGTCTGCGCCAAGAGCCGGCATGAATCTCATAAATATTCATGGGCACATCATAGTGATTGCCCTGCCTTGCCTGCCATGCACTGTCCGAAAAGCGATACTTGCCCGCGGTCGTGATAACCGACGCGGTATTCGGCCGCACCTCTGCCGCACGCCCAAATGGGTCAGCGCGGTCGCGATACATCGTCTGTCCAATGGCATGCACACGAAATTTATACTGCTGTCCCTCGGTCGCGCCTGCCCAAAACAGCTCAAACACACCATGCACAGAGGGCTGCATCTGAGTGGGCTGCCAATCGTTAAAGGTTCCAATCAACTCCACCGCAAAGGCATTCGGTGCATATACGCGGAATACATAACCCTGCTGCCCATGGCGCACGGTTGCATGTGCCCCAAAATAGTCATACGCACGAAAGCAGCTGCCTTCTAAAAATTCTGAAAGGATTGGATTCAATGCCCAAGCACCTCACTTCCCGATTCCCTTGACCTTGTCCCAGTAAGCACGCGCCGTCTGTTCGGTCTTATTTTCCCCATACATATAATACGAATGTCCCACCAGATGACTGGGCAGGAACTGCTGCTCTACCCAATGATTCGGATAATCGTGCGAATAGAGATATCCTTCCCCATGCCCCATTTTCTGCGCCCCTCCATAGTGGCAGTCGCGCAGCGAATCGGGAATCTGACCTGCCCCATTTTGCCGAATATCTGCAATCGCTGCATCAATACCACGTATTGCAGAATTCGATTTTGGCGCAGTTGCCATTAAAATCACAGCCTGTGCAAGCGGGATTCGAGCTTCCGGCATACCCAGCTGAAATGCGCTGTCTACGCATGCCTTGACAATCGCCGCACACTGCGGGTAAGCAAGCCCCACATCCTCCGATGCAATCACCAACATTCGCCTTGCAGCCGAAATCATATCGCCAGCTTCCAAAAGCCTTGCCAAATAATGCAATCCGGCATCTGGGTCAGAACCGCGAATCGACTTTTGCAGTCCAGAAAGCACATCATAGTGACTGTCTCCATCGCGGTCATATCGCATATTGGAACGCTGTGCCACCTGCCGTGCCTGTTCTTCGGTAATCGTCTGTCCATCTGGAACGCCTGCGCTCACAAGCTCCACAGCATTCATGGCCTTGCGCACATCTCCGCCGCAGCCGTAGGCAATGGTCTGCATCGCTTCAGGCGTTATGACAATGTCGCGTCCCTCGCAGGCAATCCCAAAAGCCCGCTGAACCGCGCGCAGGATTTCCGAAGGCTCTACCGGCTGAAACTCGAATATCGTACAGCGGCTCAGCACCGCATTATAGATATAGAAATACGGATTTTCCGTTGTGGAGGCGATGAGCGTCATACGTCCATCTTCAATAAATTCCAAAAGGCTTTGCTGCTGCTTTTTATTAAAATATTGAATTTCATCGAGATATACCAGTGCCCCATTGGGTGCAAGAAAGGTATCCAACTCAGCTATAATACCCTTGATATCTGCAATTGATGCTGTGGTTGCATTCAAATGATATAGTTTTCGGTTTGTCTGTTTTGCAATGATGGAAGCCACGGTCGTTTTCCCGATGCCGGACGGACCATAGAAAATCATATTGGGAATGTTTCCGCTTTCCAAAATATGATATAGAACACCATTTTCTCCCAACAAGTCGCGCTGTCCAACAACGTCCTCCAAGCGCTGCGGTCGGATTCGGTCTGCAAGCGGCTGATACATGGTGCGCACCTCCTGTTCTTTTTCTATCCAAACAGGAATGCCTGCCTGATAGCCTTAGTATAGCAGTTTTTCACACAAAACACAACGCCCACACAGAATACATATACAAAAGCCTGATAAGAGTCAGAGATTGCAAAAAAAATAGTGCAGCCCCGTTCTGTGAAGCTGCACCATTCTTCCTGTACACACGTTCAAGCCAATGCCATGCCGCTGTACTATTCTTCCAGCTCAATTACGATTTGCTCCTCTGTCAAATCGGCGTAATTCTGTACAATTTTGCTGATAATGGTATCTTTTAATTCGTCATTGATGGATTCTGAAGATTGAAGCGTAAGCTTGATACGATATCCCGATTCCTCCTGCAAAATTTCGACCTGTTCCACACTGTCAAAGTCTGCTGTCAATGCTTCCTCCAGCTTGGTGATTTGCTCTGGGTCACTCAGAGAAGGCTTTGGAGCCTCTGCTTCCTGTAACTCGATAGCATCAACCGTATCAGAGTCCGGTTCTTTATGGTTCTTACCACAGCCCCCTAACAGAGAAACAGATACGATTGCAGCCATTCCTAGGAGCAACATTCTCTTCTTCACATTCATACGACACCTTCCATTGTTGGGATATATCTTCATATCATTATATTGTCACAATTTATATAACTTGTCAATATAAAACCTACAAATCATTTGATATACGGACGATTTTTTTGTACTTCTTCCATAAAAATACAAAGCCGGTTCCCTTTGGAACCGGCTCTGCTGCCTCACATCTTGGTGCAGGCTTCCAGCTTTTCTGTTTTAGCTCTTTTTTTCCAAGAGCGCAATGATTTCATCTAGCTTTTGTTCTCGCTCCGCAGCATCTTCACAGGTCAATGCTTCTCGAACACAACCGTCTAAATGTCCTTTTAGAACCTCTGTGCGCGCCTTGCGCAAAAGTGCTTCTGCCGCTGACAGCTGTGTGATGATATCCATACAGTAGCGATTTTCCTCTATCATTCTCAAAACCGCTTCTATTTGTCCGCGCGCTGTTTTCACCAGCGGCTCAACCTTTTTCCGGTCTGTACGCATCAGCGAATCTCCACCACATGATATCCCGCATCGCTCACCGCCTGAGTCAATACATCATCTGCAATTGCTTCCTGCATCGTACAGACCGCCGTACCGGACGCATGACTCACCTCGGCATTGTCCATACCGGGCAGTGCACATAACGCATCATGCACGTGCTTGGAGCAGTTTGGACACATCATACCCTCAATTATAATTGTCTTTTCCATTGTTTTTTCTTCCTTTCCTGATTCACTGATGATTTCTTGGGATTGAATTGTTTGATTGTTCGCTTTGAGCGGCTGAAACAGCCGCAGCCGCAGTGCATTGGATACCACACAGACAGAAGACAGGCTCATGGCTGCCGCACCGAACATGGGATTGAGCTTCAACATAAAAGGAACCCAAAACACACCTGCTGCGAGCGGGATTCCGATACAGTTGTAGATAAATGCCCAAAACAGATTCTGCTTGATGTTGCGAATGGTCATGCGGGACAACCGAATGGCATTGACCGCGTCCATCAGGTCAGACTTCATCAAAACAACATCGGCGGCAGAAATTGCAACATCGGTTCCTGCACCAATTGCAATTCCGACATCAGCACGTGCCAGCGCCGGTGCATCGTTGATGCCATCTCCCACCATAACGACCTTTTTTCCAGCTTCCTGTAATCTGCGCACCTCGCGTTCCTTATCCTGCGGCATCACCTCTGCAATCACATGGTCAATCCCCAGTTCGTTACAAATCGCTTGCGCTGTCTTGCGATGGTCACCGGTCAGCAACGTGACATCAATTCCCAAACGCTTGAGCTGTGTCACGGCCTCCTGACTGGACGGCTTTAAGACATCAGCAACGCCAATGATACCAACCAGTTGTCCCTCCTGTGCAAAATACATGGGTGTCTTGCCTTGCTCTGCCAACTGCTCTGCAAAGCGCTTGCCATCCTCCAAAGAAATATGCTGCTCGGTCAGCATCGCTGCCTTGCCAGCCATACAACGCTTTCCAGCCACAACAGCCGACACCCCATAGCCCACCTGCGCTTCAAAGCCCTGAACGGAAAGCAAATTTACATTCTGTTCCTTTGCGTAGGTCACAATTGCATCCGCAAGCGGGTGTTCTGATGCCTGCTCCAATCCATAGGCAATTTCTAAAAGCTGTCTCTCGGTCACGCCGTATGCCTGTACATTGGTGACGACCGGACGTCCTTCTGTAACCGTGCCGGTTTTATCCAAAATCACAGTATCTACACGGTGCAGCTCCTCCAGTGCTTCTGCGGACTGAAACAATACTCCATTTTCTGCCCCGACACCGGTACCAACCATAATGGCAACCGGCGTAGCAAGTCCCAGTGCACACGGACAGGAAATCACCAGTACGGCAATGCCGCAGGACAGTGCAAAGGTAAAGGTTTGTCCGGCAATCAGCCACACGATTGTTGTGAGCAGTGCAATCACCAGAACGACCGGAACAAAGACACCCGCTACGCGGTCAGCCAGCTTTGCAATGGGCGCTTTGGAAGCACTTGCCTCCTCTACCAGATGAATGATTTGCGAAAGCGTGGTTTCCTCTCCGACGCGAGAGGCACGAAAGGTAATAAAGCCGGTTTTGTTGATGGTTGCTGCAATGACTGCATCACCCTCACCTTTTTCGACCGGAATACTTTCGCCTGTCAGCGCGGACTCGTCCAGCGCGGTTTGTCCCTGCGTAATCACGCCGTCTACCGGAATCCCCTGTCCTGGACGCACGACAACCAAATCCCCAACCTGCACCTCGTCTACCGGAACCTGCACCTCCTGCCCATTCCGAATCACATGCGCAGTTTCCGGACGCAAATTCATGAGCTTGGAAATTGCCTCGCTGGTCTTGCGCTTTGCACGGGTTTCAAAATACTTTCCGAGCGTAACCAGAGTTAAAATCATTGCAGCAGACTCAAAATAAAGATCATGTGTATACTGATGCACACGCTCCATATCCTGATGTCCAAGCCCCCAGCCAATCTGATACATCGCAAAAACGCCATACACCAGCGCTGCACCAGAGCCGACTGCAATCAGAGCATCCATCGTCGGCGCCCGATGCCAAAGTGTCCGAAAGCCATTCACATAATACTTGCGATTGACCAGAATAATTGGAAGGGTCAGCAAAAGCTGTGTCAGCGCAAAATTGGCTGCATTTTCCATACCAGACAGAGATTTCGGAAGCGGAAGCCCCATCATACTGCCCATGGATACATACATGAGAAATGCCAGAAAAATAAAAGAAGTGACAATGCGGTTTTGCATTTCTTTCAATTCTTTTTTGTCCTCTATTTTCTGGTCAGTCTGCACCTTTGCACCCTTAAGCGATGCACCGTATCCCGCATCTGTCACAGCCTGTATAATATCCTGTGCATTGACGGTATCTTCTGCAAATGAAACAGCCATGCTGTTTGCCATGAGATTGACCTGTACCTGCTCCACGCCTGCAAGCTCTCCCACTGCCTTTTCGACATGTGCAGAACATGCAGCGCAGCTCATTCCTGTTACATTGAATTGTTGCTTCACGCATTTCCTCCCCCTCCCCCCACAGGGGGGTGTTTGTGGTTTTAGTATAAACACTCCCCCTCCTTTTGTCAAGCATCTTTTTATCAGTTGATACGAAAAATCCCTTTGCAAAGCAATCCTCTGCAAAGGGAAGGGGTTAAGACTTGGGTGTCTGCCTGTTTTGATGCCAAAAGACCCGAACAATGGAAGATACAATGACAACTCCCATCGCAATCGCTCCTGCAATTTGAATGGTATGGATACCAGCCGCCAGCGCTTCGTCAGGCGTACCTCGAATACTCAGCAGCATGGTGCGGTAGATTCCGCCTCCGGGCACAAGCGGAATAATGCCTACTGCTAAAAATACAATGGCGGGTGTACGCAGGATGCGTGCAAGTACCTCTGCATAAATCGTTGTTGCAACGGTTGCCAAAAAGTAAGCCGCAAGTGCCGTCTGGGTAACATGTCCCGCCAGCATATACACAAACCATGCAACCCCTCCCGCAATCCCTGCACAGACGAGATTTTTTCCTCTTACCTGAAACAGCACACCAAAGCATAAGCTGGCAAGCCCGCTCATCAGCGTTTGATAGAAAACCTGTGCCATAATCAAAATACTCCCAATAAGAGCGGACTCATGCTCAGCGGAATGGCAGCTCCTGCCGCAATGCCCGCTGCAATGAGAAACGCTTCAGAAAACCGGCTGATGCCTGCCATAAAATCACCTGCAATCATATCCCGAATGGAATTGGTCATCAAAAGACCAGGAACGAGCGGCATAATCGAACCAATAATGACCACATCATAATTGGCACAGATGCCGACCGCCGCTCCAAGCAGCGCACAAAAGCTAATCCATATCCCACCGAACAGATTGGTAAACAGGGGGTGCATACCCAGCCGCCCGCTGAATATCATAAAAATCTGCAATAAAAATCCGATTGCAAATGCCAAAAGTCCACCCGCAGCATCTGCCCCAAAGAGCAGCGCAAAAAACATGGAGCCGCCGCCGCAGGCAAGATACAGTACGCGGTCAGAATATACAGAACAGGCATCAATCTGCTCAATTTCCTTTTGCATCTGCTGATAAGAAATGGGACAAATGCAGACCGAACGGCACAAGGTATTGAGGGCATCTACCTTGTTGATATTGGTACCACGCTGTGTAATGCGGCATACCTGTGATATGGTTCCCACTTCGTCCATCTGAATGGTTGCAATAATTGCAGTGGGCACCGCATAAACATCAGCAGATTTTGCACCATAGGCAAGGCAAATGCGAGCGACTGATTCCTCCACACGGTAAATCTCCGCGCCGCACGCAAGCAGCCGTGTCCCAACCATCAGTGCAGCATTCAGCAGTTCTGTTCCTGTCATGATTTCCATTTTGGGCTTCTCCCTCCAGCTTCTTTCCTTTTTCAGGATATCTGCTTTTTGATACAAAGTCAACCCAAAAATAAAGGCAGCACCGCAGATTTTGGGTGCTGCCTTTCCAAAAAATTGGGAATACTGATACAAAAAAAACCCTATTTCCAGACCATCACGCTTTCACAGCCTACACCTCATCTGCTGAGAGCATCAGCTTGATGCGATTTTCCTGATTGATTTTAGAAGCACTGGGGTCATAGTCCACCGATACGATATTCGCCTGTGGATAGCGCTCCCGAATTTTGCGAATCATGCCTTTTCCGGCAATATGGTTGGGCAGACAACCAAACGGCTGGGCGCAAATGATATGGTCAACGCCCTCTGTAATCAGCTCCACCATCTCTGCCGGAAGCAGCCACCCCTCTCCCATTTTTACACCGGTGCCAATGATTTCCTGTGACAACTTCCGAACGGGGTCAAAGGCAGCAGGCGCACGAAATTGACCATGCTGTTCTATCATTGCAATCATATCCTTTTGCTTGCCCAACACAAACTGATAGAGCAGCCGATTGCGCAGCGCTGTTTTTACTCCGCGTCCATAGAGCGCATAATCCTCTATTCCATTATAAATCGTATACAGACAAAAATCCAAAAGCCCGGGCAAAACCGGTTCACAATTCTCTGCAACCAGAAAATCCTCCAAATGATTATTTCCGAGCGGCGAAAACTTCACATAAATTTCTCCAACAATACCCACACGTTTTTTACGCTGACTCAAATCCAGCTTCAGTCTGCCAAAGGCTTCGAGTACAAAACGGTATAGACGGCGCACCTCATGATAGGAAACCAAACGATTGCCGGTAAAGCGTTCTGCAACTGTGCGCATACAAATTTCAACTGCTTTTTTTGCGCTGCCGGCAACCACCTCATAGGGACGGCACTGGTTATAAATCTGCATAATCAGGTCACCCACCAGCACACTATACGCAATCTGTAAAAACATCTGTGGCGTGATATGAAAGCCCGGATTCTTTTCCAGCCCTGAAAAGTTGAGTGAAATCACCGGAATATAATCATATCCATTGTTATGCAGTGCCTTCCGCATCAGATGGATATAATTCGATGCCCGACAGCCGCCTCCGGTCTGGCTCATAATCAGTGCAACTTTATGCGGGTCATAGCGTCCACTCTCAATGGCGTCCATGAGCTGACCAATGACCAGCATCGCCGGATAACAGGTATCATTGTGTACATTTTTCAATCCCTGCTCAATGATTTCCGGACCTTCTGTGGTCAAAAGCTCCATGTGATATCCATAATTGCGCATCACCTGCAAAAGCAGTCCAAACTGAATGGGCAGCATATTGGGTACCAGAATGGTATAATCCTTTTTCATTTCTTCGGTAAATGGAACATGATTATTTTGCATGCTTCTTTCCCTCCTCAATCGCGGCAAGCATACTGCGAATCCGGATTCGCGCTGCGCCTAAATGATTGATTTCATCAATTTTCAGCTGTGTGTAAATTTTCCCGCTTTTTTCTACGATTGCACGAACCTCATCGGTCGTAATGGCATCTATGCCGCAGCCAAAGGATACCAGCTGAATCAAATGTGCATTGGGCTTTTGTGCCACATAATTTGCTGCACCATACATACGGGAATGATAGGTCCACTGATTGAGAACCTGCACATCAGGCGCATTTGCCAGCTGCCATACCGCATCTTCCGAAACAACCGCCATACCATAAGAGGCAATCATCTGATTCATACCGTGATTGATTTCGGGGTCGATATGATAGGGTCTGCCTGCCAAAACTGCAATGGATAAACCATTGGCGTCCGCATAGGCAATGACCTTTTCGCCCTGTTCCCGCACGGCATCATAATAACGCTGCAATGCACGATAAGCTGCGATGGCAGCACGCCGGATATCCAGCTTTCGAATCCATGCGTATTTTTCACAGAAGAAACGAGCAGCATATTTTCGGAATCGTTTCGGGTCATTCAGTTCAAAATACGGCATCATGAAGTCCACCTGCCGAAGCTCTGTGACATTTGCCGCCAGCAGCTCCGGATAATATGCAACAACAGGGCAATTATAACAGTTATCTGCACGTCCCTCGTCCAGATTATAGGTCATGCAGGGATAAAAAATGGAATGAATTCCTTTTTGAATCAGGTTTTCGATATGCCCATGCACAAGCTTTGCCGGATAGCATACGGTATCTGACGGAATGGAGTGTTGTCCTTTCATGTACAGTTCATGGGACGAAGGGTCACTCAGTACGACTTCAAATCCCAATTCACTCAAAAATGTATGCCAAAACGGCAGAAGTTCATAAAAATTGAGTGCCATTGGCAATCCAATTTGTTCTTTTCCTGCTTTTGACTGAAATCCGCGCAGATATTCATATTTCCAGCGGTACAAATCCGGAAGCTCTGTATGCGCTGATTTTCCCAGCGGACGCTCACAGCGATTGCCCGAGATAAACCGTCTGCCGCCGGAAAAACTGTTGACGGTCAAATTACAGTGATTGGTACACAGCCCACAGCGCACGCTGCTGACACTGTGCTGAAACTGTGTCAGCTCTTCTGGTAAAATCAAAGTACTCGTTTGGGTACGGTTATCCTTTGCAAAAAGTGCCGCGCCATAGGCTCCCATCAGTCCGGAAATCGCCGGACGTGTGACCTCTCTGCCAATTTCCTGTTCAAAGGAGCGTAAAATGGCATCATTGAGGAATGTACCACCCTGCACAACAATGTGTTCCCCCAAATCCTCTGGAGAATGTGCACGAATCACCTTATAGAGCGCATTTTTGACCACAGAAACGGAAAGTCCTGCCGAAATCATATCAATCGAAGCGCCGTCTTTCTGTGCCTGCTTGACCGAGGAATTCATAAATACGGTACAGCGAGAACCCAAATCGAGCGGCTGTTTGGAGAGCAGTCCCAGTTTGCAAAATTCCTCAATGGAATAGCCCATCGAACGCGCAAAGGTTTCAATAAAAGAGCCGCAGCCAGACGAGCACGCCTCATTCAAGAAGATATTATCCACGCAGCCGTTACGGATTTTGAAGCATTTGATATCCTGCCCGCCAATATCAATAATAAAATCAACTTCTGGGCAAAAATGGCGGGCTGCCCGAAAATGAGCCACGGTTTCCACCAATCCATGGTCGATTCCAAACGCATTTTGAATGAGTGCCTCTCCATACCCCGTGACGGCAGAAGCACGAATATGCACCCGTTCTCCGCACAGTTCATAAAGCTTTGCAAGCTGTTCTTCTATGACACAGACCGGATTTCCCTGATTCGACGCGTAATGGTGATATAAAATCTGATTGTCCTCACTCATCAAAACCAGCTTGGTCGTTGTCGAGCCACAGTCTATTCCAAGATAAGCGTCTCCCGTATACATAGAAACATGCTGTGTCATCACATCATAATTTGCATGTCGGGCAGAAAACTCCTGATATTCCTGCTGTGACGTAAAAAGCGGCTGTAAATAATGGCTGGTCACAGGGACATCGGTTGTCTGCTGCAAGATGGTTAAAAATTCTGTATAGGTATAGACCCGCTCGGTATTTTTCGCATACTCTGCTGCACCTGCCGCAATGGCATAGGGTGCCAGCTCCGGAAAGTGAGCATGCGCATCATTGAGGTGCAGAGTCTCCCGAAATCTTGCCTGCAATCCCCGAAAGAAAAACAGCGGACCGCCTAAAAACAGGATATCTCCCACAATCGGACGTCCCTGCGCCAATCCTGTCAACGTCTGATTCACAACAGCCTGAAAGATTGACGCTGCCACGTCCTCTTTTCTTGCCCCCTCATTGAGCAGCGGCTGAATATCCGTCTTTGCAAAAACACCGCAGCGTGATGCAATGGTATAGATTCGCTCAGCATGCTGACTCAAGGTATCCAATTCCTCTGGCGTCACATCGAGCAGCACCGCCATTTGATCAATAAACGCTCCGGTTCCTCCGGCACAGGAACCGTTCATACGCTCCTCCAGCTGTCCTGTGAGAAATATGATTTTGGCATCTTCTCCGCCCAATTCGATGACTACATCTGCTGACGGTACATGTACGCCAACCGCCTTTCTTGCTGCAAAGACCTCCTGCACAAAATCAACACCGCTTGCATTTGCCATACCCAGACCCGCTGAGCCTGTGATTGCTGCATGAATGGGCGCATCTCTCAAAATATCCTTTGCCATTTCCAGCAGCTCACATGCCTTTTCACGCGCCTTGGAAAAATGACGCTCGTACTTTTTATAAACGATTGCTCCGTTCTGTACAGCAACAAGCTTGACTGTCGTTGAGCCAATGTCAATCCCCAAATAAATCTCTGTATTCATAGTTCTCTCCCCGTTCCTTGATTCAAAAAGAAACCTTATCCCGTTTCTTGATTCATTTATGACCTTCACTTTACCTAATAATGTTGATGTTAAGACCGGAATATTAGATATTCCACATCTTCTGCTGCAAACAGGAGCAAAACAGGCAGAAAAAATTCCTGTTAAACGTTTATCCTACACAGCTGAAACAGGTTCAAAAGCTGGCAGACACTCGGTAACAGGCAATTCTGACTATACTATATCACACGACATTTGTTTTTTCCAGCACAGGATTTTGATTTTACAAGATTTTTACATATCTGCACACCTTTTTCTATCGACCTCTGTCCGCTTCGCCCGCAAAAAATAATTTTCTCTTGTCCTTGACAAACCTCGAGCATAACGATATAATAGGGACAAACAAAACAACTGCATACCTTATCAAGAGCGGTGGAGGGATCGGCCCTATGAAACCCGGCAACCTGCAAATTTGTAAGGTGCCAAATCCGGCGGTAGTATCGTAAAGATGAGGCTAAACTCGCTAATATGCTCCCGCTTTCTGCGGGAGCTTTTCTTTTCTACATACGAGGGTATGCACCGAACATAAGAAAGGAACATTTACTATGGCAAGACATCTGTTTACTTCTGAATCCGTTACCGAAGGACATCCGGACAAAATCTGCGACCAGATTTCCGATGCTGTCTTGGACGCCATCTATGCACAGGACCCAACTGCCCGCGTTGCCTGCGAAACGACCGTAACGACCGGCATCGTATCTGTCATGGGTGAAATTACCACCAACTGCTATGTGGATATCCCAAAGGTTGCACGCGCTGTCATTCAGGATATCGGCTATACCCGTGCAAAATATGGCTTTGATGCAAGCACCTGTGCCGTTGTCACCTCGATTGATGAACAGTCCGCGGATATTGCATTGGGTGTCGACAACTCTCTGGAGCGCAAGGAGGGCGATGCAGACGCTGCGCTGGAAAACGGTGCAGGCGATCAGGGCATGATGTTTGGTTATGCCTGCGATGAAACGCCCGAGTTAATGCCGCTTCCGATTTCTCTGGCACACAAAATGGCACAGCGCCTGACCGAAGTTCGCAAAAATGGTACTCTGCCTTATCTCCGTCCGGACGGCAAGACACAGGTAACGGTAGAATACGATGACAATAACCGTCCGATCCGTCTGGAAGCAGTTGTTGTTTCCTCTCAACACGCACCTGACGTTTCTTTGGAACAGATTCGTGCGGATATTCTGGAGCATGTCATCAAGGCAACAGTTCCGGCTGACCTGCTCGACGAAAACACCAAGATTTATGTCAACCCAACCGGACGCTTTGTCATCGGCGGTCCTCAGGGTGACTCTGGTCTGACAGGACGTAAAATCATCGTTGATACCTATGGCGGTATTGGTCGTCATGGCGGCGGTGCATTCTCTGGCAAGGACCCGACCAAGGTTGACCGTTCCGCAGCCTATGCAGCACGCTATGTTGCAAAGAATATTGTTGCGGCTGGTCTTGCTTCCCGCTGCGAGGTACAGCTTGCCTATGCAATCGGCGTTGCAAAGCCTGTTTCTATCATGGTAGATACCTTTGGCACTGGCAAGGTCGAGGAATCCAAGCTGGAAGCTGCTGTTGAAAAGGTATTTGATTTGCGCCCGGCTGCCATCATCAAAACTCTGGAATTGCGCCGCCCGATTTACCGGAAGCTTGCCGCATACGGTCACATGGGACGTGAAGATTTGGGGGTTCGCTGGGAAGATACCGACCGCGCAGATGCACTTCGTGCGGCTGTGGAAGCTTAAAAAAATAAGGCTGGTAAAAACAGCCTTTTTCAAAGACAGAGCCGGTTTCCACGGAAACCGGCTCTTCCCCGCTCTCCATGAGCGGGGTTATTTTTTTACGCATCAAAATATGGTGTGGTGCTCACAGCACTAAGGCTTCATGGCAGGATAATTTCTTCTGCTGCCCGTTCCCCATACCGGTCATTGCCATCTGTACGATAGTACTGTCGAATGGTACTGCCATCTGCCTTGACATAATCGACCACAAGAACCTGCCCCTGCTCTAAAGGCATTGGAAAATTTCGATACGGCAACGCATGACCGGTTTTTTCAGATTGCTCAAAATCTGCATAAGCATTTTCCAGCCGCCAAAATTCCTGATACCGAAATTCCGGCGCAACAGCAGACAAATCCACGACTCCAAAATAAGAAGCTTCATACGTCTTGCCTGCCACCTGAATTTGGTCGGTTCGGCTAGAAACAACCTCCGGTCTTGCCAAATCCTGTATTTGCACACGGTCTTTATAGTGTTCTTTGAGCTGTTCTGCCATGCAAGGCACAAAATGACCTTCGGCAGACAAAATCTCTGTACTCAGATGTGCCGAACCATAGATTGCCATGACATTAGCCCCTTCAAGTGTATCCAACCTTTGAATAAAGTTCTCCGTCATCATATTTTCACGGTATGCATCATCTGTACTCTCATAGTACCGCTTCCCCTGCTCCATTACCTCCAACGCACGCTGATAGGCATCGGTATTCTCCAGATTCCGTGTGTGCAAATCGTTGAGGTAACGTGCACCCGTAGTTGCATATCCATGTCCGACATCTGTTCCATGAAACACTGTTTCCGGACAGTGTTCCTTAATTTTATGATAGAATCGTTTCAACTGCTCCGAATATAAATCTGTACCGTACCAATCTGCATACACGGCGTTCAAAATCTGATTATCCTCCTCCCGCAGCCACATATTTAACAGCTCTGCGGTATAGTCTGGAAGTTCCAGAAACAGATGGCGCATCTTGTCCTGTTGATAGTGTGTTTGCCACTGCTGAAAAAGTTCGTCCAGCATGGCTTTGGAGCCATATTCCGTCCCATAGAGAAAAATCAGCCCCTGTGCTTCCAGCGGCTCCGGCGGCTTTGCTGGTTCATAGCTCAGGCGAAAAGTTCCCTTATGCTGTTTCCCCTCTATCTGTACAATCACCTGAGCCGGTGTTTCAACGTCAAAAATCTGGTTTCCCATTTCTTCTTTGGAAAAAATGACGTCACCTTCCGTATTTTTCACAACAATTTCCAAACTTCCCTCTGTTGTTTCCACCTCTATATGCAGGTTTTGAACGCCTTCTTTTGCATACATGGTACGTTTCATGGTTCCGTCCAGCTGTATATACTGCCCAGACCATATATGTTTGTCCGCGCGCCCTGTATAGCCAATTCGTTTTCCATGCGATGCCGTGCCAATCCCCAAATACTGCACTGCTGCGACGATTCCCACAGCAGCTGCGAGAATCAGCACAATCGCCCAAATGTTCTTTTTCTTTCTCATACCTTCCCCCTTATCCGGTTTCATACAACTGCAAGATGATAACGAAAAACAGGGGGCATTTCTGCCCCCTGAAAAGATATTCTTTACTTTGCAGTCAACTCGTTGACCAAGCGCTCGGTATCCTGTGCAATCACCAGTTCTTCATTGGTCGGAATGACAAGTACACGAACACGTGCATAGTCAATGGAAATATCCATCTGACGGCCACGGAACTTATTCTTCTCTGGGTCAATCTTGATGCCCAAATATTCCATGTGCTCACAAACGTCCCAGCGCACGGAACGGTCGTTCTCACCAACACCAGCGGTAAATACAATCGCATCTACGCCGCCCATTGCAGCGATAAAGGAGCCGATAATCTTCTTAACAGACAGATTGAACATATCCTTTGCCAGTGCAGCACGTACATTGCCCTCTGCAATTGCGGTATCCAAATCACGGAAATCCGAGGAAACACCGGAGATACCCAGCATACCCGACTTTTTGTTGAGGATATTGATGACATCATGTGCGTCCATGTGCTCATGCTCAGCCAAGAATTCAATGATTGCAGGGTCAATGTTGCCCGAACGGGTACCCATCGGCAGACCGTCCAGCGGTGTAAAGCCCATGGAGGTATCTACGGACTTACCGCCATCAATTGCAGCAATGGAAGAACCATTTCCCAGATGGCAGGTGATGATTTTGAGATCCTCAATGGGACGACCCAGCATTTCAGCAGCCTGCTTGGAAACATACTTATGCGAGGTACCGTGGAAGCCGTAGCGACGGATTTTATACTTCTCATAGTACTCATACGGAATTGCATACATGTAGTTCTTCGGCGGCATGGTCTGGTGGAATGCCGTATCAAAAACAGCAATCTGCGGAACGCCCTTACCCATAACCTCCTCACAAGCATGAATACCAATGAGGTTTGGGGTATTGTGGAGCGGTGCGAGCGGAATACAAGCTTCAATCGCCTGAATCACCTCATCATTGATAACAACGGAATCGGCAAAATATTCACCGCCGTGTACCACACGATGACCGACTGCATTGATTTCAGACATATCCTTGATAACGCCCCACTTCTCATCGAGCAGGATATCAATGACAGCCTTAATTGCTTCTGCATGGGTGTGCATCGGTACATCAGCCTTGTACTTTTCTTCCGATTCACCCTGATGGGTCAGCTTGCCATCAATGCCAATACGTTCACACAGACCCTTTGCCATGACAGCCTTCGTTTCCATGTCGAACAACTGATACTTCAGGGAAGAACTACCCGCGTTAATAACCAGTACTTTCATCCTTCATAACTCCTTGTTCTTTGTTTCTATATTGTTCGTACCCTACATTTTTGTTTTTTTTGCAAAAGAAATTTGCAAGAAACAACAAATCCATGTACAATATTGCATATACATCTATTGTACACTACCCTGTGCAAATGTACAACATCTATTCATAAAATTTTTGGAGGCAGATATGAAAATTTGCGGAATCGTTGCTGAGTACAATCCCTTCCATAACGGGCACGCCTATCATTGTGAAAAAACGCGGCAGCTTTTCGGAGAAGAAGCCGCCCTCATCGCAGTCATGTCCGGCAACTTCGTACAGCGCGGTGATTTTGCAATTTTGGACAAGTATCAGCGTGCTGCAATGGCGGTACAAAACGGACTGGATCTTGTCATCGAGCTTCCGCTTGCCGCAGCGCTGTCCTCTGCCGAAGGTTTTTCCCATGGAGCAATTGCCACACTCGAACAAATGGGCTGTGTAACCCATCTGTCCTTCGGCTCCGAGTGCGGAGATATCACACGAATCCAAAAGGCAGCCCGCGCTGACCGTTCTCTGATACCTCACTATATCGCATCTGGTGCGTCCTACGCCGCAGCATTACAGCAGGCAGTTTCCGCAGCCGACCCTGATGCCGGCTCATTGTTTTCTCACCCCAACAACACACTCGGCATTGAATATTGTGTGGCACTGGATACCCTTGGCAGCCCCATCATACCCCTGACGATTTTCCGAGATGGCGCTGCACATGACAGCACTGACGCACATGTGCGTCCCTCTGCCTCTTTTTTGCGCAGCCAAATCCTGCAAAATGATTTGTCAGATTGTCAGGCACGAATGCCGGATTCTGCTTTCTCCATACTTTCAGATGCTTGTGAGTCAGGGCGTGCCCCGGCATCACAGAACGTCTGTGACCTTGCACTCGTTTCCTATCTGCGTCGCCTGTCTCCAGCCGATTTTGCTCTCTATACAGGAGATATCGACGGACTGCATCACCGCCTTTATCGGGCAGTTCAGCAAAACTTCCATTTTGCTGCCATCTGTCAGGCAGCGCAAACACGCCGTTATCCACTCTCCCGGATTCGCCGTGCGTTGCTGCGCACCTATCTGGGGCTTCGCCACGATGTCTCTCCCCTGCCGCATTATCTGCGTGTACTTGCCATCGGACCTCGCGGAAGAACACTTTTACGAGAAATTGCAGCACACAGTGGTTTGCCTCTGATTACAAAACCAGTCAGTGAAAAGAAACTGCCGCAGCACTTACAGCCCTATTTGCAGCAGGACGTCCTTGCCGATGAACTGTACAGCCTTGCACAACCCAACCGCACCTTACACATTGGCGGGCAGCATTACCGGCAAACCCCTTATCTTTGCGAATAAAGCAGATTTTATCTTGCCTGTATCCAGACAAGAAATGCCCGAAACCGCACCTCAAGGAGCGATTCCGGGCATTTTCTTTGCTGTCTGAAAATTCCATCTGTTCTTGCGGACAGGATTTCTATTTTCCGGCTTATCGGACTGCATCTGCGCAAATCTTAATGCACATATTCAAATTCCAAATTTCCAATCACAACGGGGTCACCTTCCTGTACTCCCATTGCTTCCAGACGGTCATACACACCTGCATTTTTGAGCATACGATCCATATACAATCTGGACTCATAATCATCTGTGTTGACGCTTCCCATGATTTTTTCAATCCACGCACCGCCAACTACATAATAATCCTCCACCTTTTCCACGGTGATATCACGCTCTGTCACCATCTCCTCAGTCTGCACGAACTCCGGTTCATAGATAAATACAGGTGGAAGCTCCTGAAGCATTTCCCACGTTTTATGAATCAGCTCCTGCACACCTTGTCCGGTCGCGGCAGACAACTCCAAAAATCCAAAATCGTGCTCCCGTGCATATTGACGCAATTTCTCGACTGGCTCACGATTTTCTCCCAACAGGTCGGTTTTATTTGCGACAATGATTTGTGGACGAGATGCCAAGAATTCGCTGTATCCGGCAAGCTCACGATTGATGGTTTCGACATCTTCGAGCGGGTCTCTGCCCTCACTTCCAGCTGCATCGACCAGATGCAGAAGCAAACGGCAGCGGTCAATATGACGCAAGAAGTCATGTCCCAGACCAGCGCCCTCAGCTGCCCCCTCAATGATGCCGGGAATGTCCGCCATGACGAAGGACTGCTCCTCAGCTACGCGTACCACACCGAGATTGGGAATCAGTGTTGTAAAATGATAGTTGGCAATCTTCGGGCGTGCCGCCGAAACCACGGAAAGCAGGGTGGATTTTCCAACATTGGGGAAGCCTACCAAACCCACATCTGCAAGCAGCTTCAGCTCCAGTGTGATTTCCATTTCCACTCCCGGCTGTCCCGGCTTTGCAAAGCGCGGTGTCTGACGGATTGGAGTTGCGAAATGCGTGTTGCCCCAACCGCCATTTCCGCCCTTTGCCACAACAAAGGGTTCATCACCTGAAAGGTCCTGAATCACCTGTCCAGTCTGACGGTCACGAATGATGGTTCCGCGCGGCACGCGAATCACAAGATTTGCGCCGTCTTTGCCCTTCATTCGCTTTCCCATTCCATTTTCGCCATTGGCAGCCACATATTTCTTCTTATAGCGGAAATCGAGCAAAGTAGATAAATTATCATCTACCTGAAAAATCACTGAGCCGCCGCGTCCGCCATCTCCGCCGTCCGGCCCGCCCGATGCAACATACTTTTCTCGATGGAAGCTAACCTTGCCATCGCCGCCCTTACCGGACGCAATTTTAATTTTTGCTACGTCAATAAACATAATTTTTCCTCATCAGTCGGACAAGATGTGTGAAAAAACAAAATCCCGGAAAACTCCGAGATTCTGTCCATAAGCTATTTGATTACTGTACTTCGTAAACAGAAACGCGCTTGCGGTCCTTGCCTACGCGCTCGAAGCGAACTACACCGGTAACCTTTGCAAACAGGGTATCATCAGAACCCTTGCCAACATTAACACCCGGGTGAATCTTTGTACCGCGCTGACGAACGAGAATGTTGCCAGCCGGAACAACCTGACCGTCCGCACGCTTTACGCCAAGGCGCTTTGCCTCGGAATCACGGCCGTTCTTAGTGGAACCTACGCCCTTTTTATGTGCGAAAAACTGTAAGCTAATCTGCAGCATCGTTGTACACCTCCGTAACATGGATAAACTGTGAATAGTTTTGTTCCAGCTCAGACAGATGCAGGTAAAATGCCTGAAAAGCAGCCTGCCCTTCTGTCATCTGATTTTGAGGGAGCATCAGACGAATATGTGCTCCTTCGTCCTCAATCAGAGTATCCACTGCAATCTTCTGCACATCAAAGAGAAGTGCATGAATCAGCTGAACCGAGCTGGATATCGCAGCACAGACAATATCCTCACCATCTTCTGCAAAGCCTGCATGACCAATGAGGTCAACAGCTGTATAGCCGTACTGTGTGCGATAAAAAGTGACTTTCGTCATTTCATTTACGCCTTGATTGCGCCAATGGTTACCTTAGTGTAAGGCTGTCTGTGACCCTGACGCTTTCTGTAACCCTTCTTCGGCTTCATCTTGAAGATGTTAATCTTCTTCTGCTTGCCAGTCTTGTCAGCAGTACCAGTTACGGTAGCGCCCTCAACAAACGGTGCGCCAACCTTGAGGTCTGCGCCCTCACCAACTGCAAGCACCTGATCAAAAGTTACAGTTGCGCCGTCCTCTACGCCGAGCTTCTCAACATAGATTACATCGCCCTCAGATACCTTGTACTGCTTGCCACCAGTTACTAAAATTGCATACATTGCGGTAGCACCTCTCTTTCATGATTAGAGTCACGCTCGTGCGGGCGGTGTCTCATTTGGACACACTTCACCTGCCCTGCTTGATGCGGCTTTTCATATAATAGCAGAAATTCTTCTGTCTGTCAATCCCTTTTGACAATTTTTTCGAATTTCGGAAACAGGTCGCAGCAGAGCCTTTTTTCTTTCAGCCCTGTATGTAGAATGGATTCGTAAATGCAATCCTTACATCTTCATGCTCCATACATCTGCCAAATAATTCGATGCGAATCCAGCCCGCATCTAGCTCCCATGTTCCATTCCGCACGCCTGTACCGTCCTGTTTTGCAAGGCATCTGCCATTGTGTATGATTCTCCACCCCCTTGGAATGATGGGAAACTGCTGCCACAGCCCCACATTTTGCTGTTCATCGAGCGAAATTGTGATATTAGCAGTACCGCTGGGCAGGGTGTCTCCCGGCAGATAGCAGGTATCTCCACATCGTACACTTGCCGTCAGCAGCGGTCCTGCCGTGACGCAAACACGTCCGTTCTTCAGAGCTCTCAGCGCACCGAACTCGTCATAACAGCCGTCCTCTATGCCAAGGTAGGTGGTTCCATAATGGGTTGGCGCAGCATCTGGTCTGTGCCAATCCCGTCCGCTCGTTGCAGAAATATGGTACCCTTGCTGCAGCAGCCTGTCCCACAGGGCAAACGCCTGCATGGTTCGTGCCCGCCCAATTGGAAAATCTCGAGACCATACCTCGATATAGTCTATTTTATTCCAGTCCTGCATCTCAAATTCCCAGCGATACCCGGTGTTGACCGGATTGGAAAGCGAGTAAGGGTGTGCAATCCCGACAAGCCCCCCATGAGCATGGATTCGGTCCACGGCAGTCTCCAGCTCCTGAACGCCTACGCCGCGCCAATCCGTATACCCCTGTTCTCCCAGAACGAGCATGTGTCCATGATATGTTGTCCATTCGATTCCATGAATCCCAATCATCTCCGGAACCTGTTCCAATCCATCGTCAAAAGCCGGATAACAGGAAATGGTATTGTGGTCGGTCAAGGCAACTCCCTTCAGCCCTTGTGAGCTGGCATAATGCGGAATTTCCTGCGGCTCAAACTGCCCATCTGTATGGCAGGTATGGGTATGTAGCTCAAATGGTGTCCAATTCATCACAGACCTCCCAAATAATCTTGAGTACGGCACGGCATTTTGGAGAAATCACCTCATGAATATGCAGCATGCCCTTCCATTCTCCGCACAGGGATTGCGGCTTGCAAAACCCCCGCGCCGTTTGCGAAGCCGTAAAGAAATGGCTCTGCTGACAATCCCAGCGATGCGCATTGCCCAAGTAGCTTCCCTCATGCTCCAAAGAAATGGTAATCAAATTTTTCACTGGCAAATAGTCCTGCCAGTGTTCTTCCAAAAAGGACTCCGGTACCTGCGGGTCATACAATCGCAGGGCGTCCAGAATCGGCTTCCGACAAACCGCAGCATCTCGTTCGCTGTCTGGTGCAAAATCCAGCGTGATGGTAACGCTGCTGGTTCCCTGCGGTGTCCGGAAACCAAATGGAATATCAGACGCAGTGTCGTCCGGCTCTAAAAGATAGATATGTTCTTGTTCTTTCAACATGCAAACTCCTATTTTTGCAGATTATTTCTGCCATCTGCTTTTTTATGCGTGCCAATCATTTGTGGCAACTGTTCCACTCAAAAAAGTATTCCGTTCTGTTGCAGAAAGCATCAGCTGTTTTTGCGGTGTGACCAGCACGCCTGCCCCATAACGAAAATGTACACCCAACATTCCGGGTGCTCCGCCGTCGCTGACCAGATGGCGCTGCGACAACTCCTCTCCCAGCTTCCAATTCTCTGTGTCGAGCTGATACAAATATGCGTAGTCTGCAAACGATACGCCCTCATTCAGAGACCATAAACCAATCATATAGATATCATTCGTCTCTGCCTCTGTGACCAAGCCAAAGCCTTGAAAATCCTTGTCCATGGCAAAGCTTCCCACCTCGATAAAATCCGCATGCTCCAATCCGTTTTCAGCAGGTGCACGATAGACATGATATACGGTGTTTGCATTGTCCAGATGCGCGACCATTAAAACATAATATTCAGTTCCGCCTGCATCTGTATAGGACGTAATTCCCAAAGAGCCGGCTTTGTGTGCCACAGCAAGATCAAAGGTTTCGACCCGCCGCAGCTCCTGCACAGCCAGAGCACGCAAATCATACAGCGCGATGCTTGCCTGATTTTCCTGTTCGCTGGGCACCAGCAAATAATCTCCGATGCTTTGAATCCCCCCCGGGTGTCTCCAATCTTTCCGGTAGGTCTTGAATCCCCACGGGGTATCGGTTCCCTTTTTCCCGGCAACGATGTGTGCATAGGGTGCATTTGCTACGCTGTGTGTCAAAACAGAATATGCCTCCCCCTGTGCATTGATATAGGAGGTATAGCCCTGCACATGATTCACCGTAGAATCATAGGTGCTCGGCAAACCGCTGAGCGGTACAAGACTTCCATTTATGGGAAGCGCCTCAAATGCTTCCTTCACATTTGGCAGCTTTTCAGCATGTTCTGCTGGCTCCTGCACCACATGCAGGGCTTCCAGAGAAATGGTGCTCACATCATTGCCGCCCCGCAGAAAAGAGGCAAATATCGAATTCCCGTCTGAATCCGTGCCGAATACCAGCATACGATTCGGTCCATCGCTGTCTCTGGTATGCTGTCCGGTCAATTGCCCAAACCACCAGTTGTTGCGCAGCATCGTGCTGCCCTGTGCAAACACAACGTCCGGAAAGGTGACTGTCATTTCCTTGGGATTTTCAGGAATTTGGATATGCAGCTGCAAGTCCCCAATAAATGCAAAGTTCAGTTCCCCTGCCGTCTGGTCAAATGTGGTGCGGTCTCCATTGACAGACTGGTCATTGTAACCAGAAAACTTCTGATTGAACCACTCTGCCACATCTGCCGAGCCTTGCCGCCCAACCTGAAAGTTCAGGACACCCTGTTCCAACGGATAGACCTGATGAATCACATTTCGATTTTCCGGGTCCTGCCCATCGGTAATCTTCAAATCCTTCAGTTCGAAGCTTCCACCCTGAATGGTCATACCATTTCCCGCCTGTAATGTCACGCGGTTATCCTGATAGCGCATATCCATGCGTATCATCTGCTGCTCGGCAGTATCCACCGGCTCCGACACAATATGATAAGCGTGTGCTCCGCTCATACTGCCACAGGTCAATCCAGTTAAAACGCCCATACATACCAATTGTTTGATTGACAGTTTCATCTTTCCTATTCTCCAGTCTTAGAAATCACCAAGGTGAGCGAACCGATGCACCCACCATCATAAAAAAACAAGACACCACGCAATCCAATCAAAGAATGCGTCGTGTCTTGTCAAAGAGCAATATCATGCAGCGATTTAAGCAGATTCACCGCTTGCTTTTTTTGCACGCGCCGTTTTCCACGCAAACAATACAATGGTTGCGACTGCAATCAGCAAAAATGCCAGACTGATGGGACGTGTCACAAAAATGCTCAAGCTGCCATCAGAAAGCACCAACGCGCGACGGAAATTGGTTTCTGCAAGGGGGCCCAGTACAATACCCAGCAAAATCGGTACCAACTGGAAGTCCATACGACGCAGAAAATATGCGAGGATACCTACAATCATGATGATGTAAACATCATACAGGCTATTGCTGGTAGAATATGCACCTGCGCTGCAAAATGTCAGCACGATACAGCACAGAATCTCGTATGGAATCCGCGTAATATGGGCATAAAACTTTGTAAACACACTGCCAATCAAGTACATGAATATGTTAATGATAATCAAGCCGATCATAATTGCATACAGCACGTTGCCCTGATCGCGGAACAGCATGGGTCCGGGAATCATACCGTGAATCATAAAGGCACCCATCAAGATAGCGGTTGCGCCATCTCCAGGAACTCCCAAGGTCAGCATAGGAATCATGGTTGCACCGCATGCACCATTATTCGCAGACTCTGATGCCGCAATGCCCTCAATTTCGCCTGTACCAAAGGTTTCGGGGTGGCTGGAAGACGTCTTGACCTGATTGTATGCAATAAATGCAGCCAAGCCGCCTCCGGTACCGGGTGTTGCACCAATGATGCAGCCAATCAGCGAACCGATTCCAATCGGCTTTCGGCAGCGCTTATATTCTTCCTTGGTAATCTTGCACTTTGTAATACCGGACGCATCAAAAACCTTTTTGTCTGTCCGCGGATTATACTGCGACTTCATCATGATTTCCGAAATTGCAAACAATCCAATCAGCGCAATAATCAAATTGATGCCGCTCATCAGCTGTAAGTCACCAAATGTGAATCGTGTTGTGCCGCTGATGCCGTCCATACCGATGGTCGAAATAAAGACACCAATGCAGGCGCCAATGAGCCCCTTGAAGATGCTCTTATTGGACACACCTGCAATGACTGAAAGTCCGAAAACGGCGAGTGCCAGATACTCAGCCGGTCCAAACAGCAGTGTAATTTTTGCAATCTGCGGTGCCAGAAAAAGCAAAGCTGCTGCACTAATCAAACCGCCGATGGTGGAGGCAAAGAGCGCCATAGACAGCGCTTTATATGCCATTCCCTTTTGGGTCATTGGATAGCCGTCAAACAAGGTTGCAGCATTTGCCGATGTACCCGGCGTATTGATTAAAATTGCCGTAATAGAGCCGCCATAAGTACCACCGCAGTAAATGGCGAGCAGCATGAGAATCGCCATTGTGGGGTCCATACCATAAGTGAGCGGGATACACAAAATAATTCCCAAATCTGAGGTCAATCCCGGAATGGCGCCAACGATGATGCCCAGCGCCAAGCCAACTGGAATGATGAGAAAATTCTGCCATTGCATCAGGATTTGCAGACCACTGAAAAATGTTTCCATTTGCTTCCCCCTTTCTTACGGCAGCGACACATGCAGCAAGGTCTTAAAGACAAAATATACAACAACAACCATTCCCAGAGGAATTGCGTAGTAGTACCACTTGCGCGCACCATAGAACAACAAGATTGAAACAACCAACAGGATTGTTGCAATCAAAAATCCGAAATATGTCAGCAGCACCAGATACGCCAGCAGCATCAGCGCATAAACGACCGAACGCATTTCCTGACGAAATTTTTCCGATGTAAATGCCTCCCGATTGAGCACAACCGTTTTTTTCTCAGCGGAAAATATCCCCTGCAAGAGCAGTCCCAAAGAAAACAACCCCATTCCGCCAATTGCAACACGCGGGATTGTCTGTGCGTTGACCGCCGTGGTTTCCATTGTGTTGATTTGGCTGGGAACCAGCAGCCATAATACGATGGCTGTCACCAGAAACACCGCACCGGAAATGATTTCCGAATTATATTTTATTTTCATAGGCATACCTTCTTAAACAGCTGTGCTGCGAAGCGGAAGCATTTGCATTACCACCTCGCAGCAGCCATATTTTTACTTCAGCAGCGCGATATAGTCCTTCATCGCGTCCTTCTGTTCTTCGATTTTAGAAAGAATTTCGTCCTCGGTTCCAGCCCATGCCTGCATTCCCATTTCACTCATGAACTTCTGGAATTCTTCATCTGCATAAACCTTCTGGATAAATTCAGTCAGTACTTTCTTCTTTTCGTCATCTACTGTGGAGCGAACAGCGAAATAGTCCATGCCGATGAACTCTGCGTCAATGCCCTGATCCTTGAAAGACGGGATATGTCCAATGCCTTCCACGTCAATGCCTTCCGGAATAAAGGTACCCAGACAAGCCAACTGACCGCTCTTCACATAGTCGCGATATACTGGGGGCGAACCAATCGCAACATCAACATGTCCGCCAACCAGCGCATTGATGGCATCTTGACCGCCATCATACGGAACGGCCTCCGCAGGGATTCCCAGTTTTTTGAACAGAACCGAAATCATGGTGTAGCTGTCATTGCCCGGGCCGCCTGTTGTTGCATATTTCACAGTTTTTCCCGATGCGCCATATTCCTTCAGCTGGTCGAGTGTTTCAATGCCGCTCTTTGCCGGATTGGTCAGCACAACGAACTCTACCTCACGCATGCCAACCAATGGCGTGATATCCTCCAGCTTATAATTTACATTCTGGAAGCTTGGAGTCAAAGAAAACAAAGGTCCGTTTGCCACGACCATTGTATAGCCATCATCTGCCGCTTTGAGGGCTGCTGCCATTGCAATGGTTCCTGCACCGCCATTTTTGTTTTCTACGATTACCGGCACGCCCAGATATTTTTCGCCATAGGAAGCGACCTGTCGGGCAATGGTATCCGGACCGCCGCCAAGACTCCACGGCATAATGATTGTAACCTGCTTATTCGGAAACTTTTCCCCCGAATTTGATGCCGTCGAAGCACCAGAGCCATCTCCCGACGAGCCGCACGCAGTCATAGACAACAGCATACCCGATGCCATCACTACACTGAGCAAGCGTTTGGTGAAACTCTTCATTTTGAATCCTCCATTTTCTTTTTGCTTATATTTTGATAAATTCCGTTGTGACTTCTCCGGAATCAACCACAAGTTTTATGGCATTTGCGCCATCTGGATTGCTGAAAAACGGTTCATACACACATTCATCTGTGAATAACAGCTGTACCTTCGGGTGCAGTCTGCGCAGCATTTCGTACACTGCCGGACATGCACTTTGATAGCGTCGGTCTGAGGACGCCGTGGTAATGACATAGCGAAGCGGCATACCCTGTGCCACACGTTCCTCCATGCTGTCCCGCTGACCATGATGCGGCAGCTTGAGAATCTGAACCTTCTCCCACTCGGAAGGGGCAATGTCCTTCCACCCGCTCGGACAGTTATCCGCCGCAAGCAAAACATCAGTCTGTCCCGCCGATATTTTGACAAGCAGGCTGTACTGGTTTGAGATGCAATCGAGCAGAACCAGTTTGTCTGTACAATCCTCTGCACGGAATACATCTGCCAAATGCTGTTCAAACTCTTGTCGCTTTTCCGCATTTGGTGCAAGAATCTTGATTTGCAGACCGGCAAAATCGTACACCGTCTCCGGCTGCGCCATACGGACTGGAATCCCATTTTGTACGGCATACTGTACCATTCTCGTTAAGGCAGACAGTGCACGGGCAAATAAATGCGCACTGCGCGGCGCACTGTCATCTGGCTCAAAGACCCGTGATTCCATAAACAGCGCCGGTTCATACGGAATTACCATTTCCCGTACCGGAAACTCATAAAGGATTTGCTCCAAACCACACACATGGTCCTCATGGATATGAGAAATCATGAGCAAATCAATTTGCGGTATTTGTGCCCGACGCAGATATTCTGCCGCACGCATACGGTTCGGGAATCCTTCAAACTCCTCCTTGCAGCTGCTTCCTCCGTCCAGAAGCATGGTCTGATTGTTTTGCTCAATCAAAATCGCGTCTCCATAGCCAACGTTGATAAAGCTTAATTCCATGAGAAACCCCTTTCTCCCAAGCACTGTACGGCGGGTTTTCAAAGTGCCTGACGTGACAAAATTCATAAAATCATGTGCGCAACGGCAGTAAGTTCGACGGCTTGCCAGCCCCTTGCATCTGCTGCTTTTTCAGCCTGTCAGTCCCCCGTATGCAGCTGTCTTTTCCATGGCAGATTTTATGAACCAAATGTGAACATTGCTATGTTTTCATGATACGATGCACTCGTTTTTTTGTCAATTGCTTTTACCTATTTTTTGTCATCTCGTGGAATTATTTGTAAGAATGACAAAGATTAAAGGGCGCACTTTGATACTTTTGACAAACTTGCCCCATTTACAAGGCATCGCACCATATACCCATTTTACACACAATTTTCATACGTTTCTCAAGATTTTTTCAAACTATTTTTTGCTTTCAAGCCTTTCTTTGACAATCCGTGTTCTCCCATTGGCTCTTGGTGCGCAGCCTGTATTTTTGTCACCGCTGCAAGCATAAAAAAACAGGCTGCCGCCTGTGAGCAGCGACAGCCCGTAAAAATATAGAGATTTTATGGATTCTGTGCAGGGCACAGGTGCTCAGTCCCGAAGGGAAAGCTGTGCTGACTTGAGCGTATTTTTCATCAGCATCGTAATGGTCATTGGACCCACACCACCCGGCACAGGCGTCATATAGCCTGCTGTCTCTGCAACGTCTGGCGCAACATCGCCGCAGAGCTTGCCATCTGCGCGGTTCATGCCTACATCAATCACAACCGCCCCCGGCTTTACCATATCACGTGTGACAAAACCGGCGCGTCCTACGGCTGCCACCAAAATATCTGCCTCCCGACAAATTTCTGCAAGCTGCTCTGTCTTGCTGTGACAGATGGTTACTGTACCATTTCGGTGCAGCAGCAGCATACTCATCGGCTTACCCACAATATTGGAACGTCCAATGACAACACAGCGCTTGCCGCTTGGGTCGATTCCATAGGCGTCCAAAAGCTCCATCACACCCGCCGGTGTACAGGGCAGAAAATCATAATTTCCAATCATGATTTTGCCGACATTGGACGAATGGAATGCATCGACATCTTTGCGAGCATCAATTGCAGCAATCACCGCCTCCTCTCGAATGTGCTTTGGAAGCGGAAGCTGGCACAAAATCCCATGGATACGCGGATTCTGGTTCAGCTCCTCAATCAATTCCAGCAGCGCCTCCTCTTTCGTCTCCGCTGGCAGTACATACTTTTCGCTGTAAAATCCACATTCTACGCACGCCTTTTCCTTGTTGCGCACATACACCTGACTTGCCGGATCTTCGCCCACCAGAATCACTGCCAGCCCGGGTCGCACGCCCTTTTCCGTAAGCTTACGGGTCTGTTCCAAAATCTGTCCTCTTACCTGAGCGGACAGCGCTTTTCCGTCCATTAAAATTGCACTCATGTTTGTATCTCCTTTGTTTCTTGTCGAATTGCGCGTGGGTCTGCATGCGGATTCCAAAGCTGCGACAGCGTCTGCACCTGTTTTTTCAGGCAGATTGCCATGAGCATGATACCTACCACACAGGAAACGATGGCAACCATCTGAGAGACACGGATTCCCGTTGCTCCTATATACAGGCTGTCCGTCCGAAGTCCTTCAATCCACGCACGCCCTGCCCCATACCAAATGAGATAGGACAGGAAAATCTGTCCGCGGAAGCGATAATATTTTTTAGACAGGATATGCAAGATGAAAAATCCAACCAGATTCCACAGGGATTCATATAAGAATGTCGGGTGAAACGGTCCCTCTCCATTGACTGTCATACCCAGAATACTGTCTGTTACGGTACCATGTGCCTCCCCGTTGACAAAGTTGCCCCAGCGCCCAATACACTGTCCAATGAGCAGTCCAAGCGCTGCCACATCAAATGTCCCCGGAATACTGATTTTTTTATGCCTTCCATAGAATCCGACTGCAAGCAGCGCCCCGATGACACCGCCATAAATTGCGATGCCTCCATTCCATATCGCAATAATCTCGCTCGGATTCTGACTATAATAGTCCCACTCCCACACCACATAATACAAACGGGCACATACGAGTGCAGTCGGCAGAGCAACCAGAACGGCATCGAACAGCAAATCGCTGGTAAAGCCGAAATCCGAAATGCGTCTGCTGCAATAGAACAGAGCCAAGGCAAAGCCAAATGCGATAATCATGCCATACCAGTAGATATCTTTTCCAAATAACGAAAATGCGACACGGTTGACTGTGACAGAAAGCCCCATCCCCGGAAATGCAATTACATTTTCCATGCTTCCGCCTTTCTTTCCTTTGCCTCAGCAGGCAATACAACCGACAGTGTCATGCGGTCGGGCTGTGCCCAGCGCACAAACATCTGCTGTACCTCCTGCTTGGTGATGGTATCATACAACTTAGCAAAATCCAGACAACATTCTCCTGCAAAGCTGCTCTCTGCCTGTGCACGGCAAAGTTCATCTGGCTGGTCAAGAACGCGGACATTCATCCCATAGCATGCCTTTTTCATGCGGTCAAACAAGCTGTCCTCTATTCCCTGTGCGGCATATCGCTGTACCTGCTCAGCCACGCGGTCACGCACTGCATAAGGGTCATTGCTTTCGCCGCCCAGCAGCGCGGCCGCCGCATCGGGCAGCAGGGCATAGCTGCTCTCAAATCCGCGTGTAACCAAACGCTCTTGATACAGAGATACAAAGAGCGGAGCAGTATTGCCGCATAAAATCCGTGCTGCCAAGTCTCCAACCAGTTGACGGCGCAGATGACTTTCCCCCGGTGCAAGCGGCAGGTCTTTGATGCCCAGCATAAAGCTCGGCCGAGAGACAGACATATAGTGTGTGACCTCAGCCGCTGCCACGTTCTCCTGTCTCGCTCCATACTGTCTTGCCGCAACCTTTGCCGCAGTCTTCGGAGACAGGCTCTCTGCCATCTGTACGATGCGGTCAAAATCAGCATTGCCGCTCACAATCAGGCTCATATTGGCGGGGCTGTAAAACGCCTTATGACACAGGAATAAAATCTCAGGTGTGATTTCCGCAATGCTCTGTACACTGCCCGCAATCGAGGTGTTGACTGGGTGGGTGTGATACATTCCCTCAAAAACGCCCACATAGGTTTTCCAACTGGGAGTATCCTCCATCATATTGATTTCCTGGGCAATGATTCCCTTTTCCTTTTGCACATTTTCCTCTGTAAAGTAAGGGGTAAAGACAAACCGAAATAAAATATCCAGATTCTGTTCCCATGCGTCGGTACAGGAAAAATAGTAGGCAGTCATAGCGTAGCTTGTAAAGGCATTCGGAGAAGCGCCGGTCTGTCCAAACTTTTGCAGCGCGTTGCCGTCTGCGTCCTCAAACATCTTATGCTCCAGAAAATGCGCGACACCTGCCGGTGTATGATAGGTCACTCCGTCCATGGTAAAGGTGCGGTCAACCGCCCCAAAATTGGTGGCCAGCATGGCAAAGGTTTTGGAAAATCCTGGCTTAGGAATATAATAAATGTGCAATCCATTTTCCAGCATGGTATGCTTCATCTCCATGCCCAAGGCTTCAAAGCGCTGGTTCATACCCCCACCCCCTTGATAAAATAGATGAGATCCAGACCAATATGGCGTCCTACGGTCATGACCTGACCGCGCTCAACGCGGGAAAGACACGCAATCAGTTCCTCGGGTGTCTGTGTGCAGCCCGCAATCGCCTGCCTCTGCCAATAATACTCAAGAGACAACGGGCTGTCCTGCATGGAGCGCACGTTATGAATGACCGTCCTGCGTGCATTGTCCAGCTCCTCCTGCGTCAGACCTCCGCTGTGCAAATCCTCTATTTGCCGCAAAATCTCAGACAATGCTTCCTGATACTTTTCATTTTCGATACCTGAGGCAATCATCATGATTCCCTTGAGTTTGTCAAGCGAAGCAGTGGCATAATAGCATAGAGAGCGCTTTTCGCGCACATGGCAGAACAGGCGTGAGCCGGTATAACCGCCCAAAACAGCTGTAAACAGCATGAGAGCCGGATACTGTTCCTCTGCTCCTGTCAGTCCCGTGCGCAGCCCCAGCGTCAGCTTGCCCTGTACGACCTGCATTTCCTCGGTCACAGTCCGCGGAGCACGATTGAGCCGGCAGGCATCTGTCTGCGGACGATAGCACATGGCACGCTCCGGCAGCTTGAGTCCTTTCTGATAGGCTTGTGCCACCAGCGCTGCCTGTGCCGTACCGCAATAAAACAGCTCCACACGTGCAGTGCGCAAAATCTCCTGATAGGTTTGCCACACCGCCTGCATGGTCAGCGCCTGCGCCCCTTGCTCCGTACCATATTCACACGCACCAAACGCCTCTCCGTCGCACATGATTTCCTGTGCACGGCGCACTGCATAGCCGCTCGGATTGTTTTTGAGCGCCGCAATGCGGTCTTTGAGGTTTGCCTGTTCGCTCACAAATGCAGTCTCGGCAAACCGTCCCTGTTCCAGCACCGGACAGCAAAGCAGCTCAGCAAGCAGTCGTGCGACCTGCTCCGTCAGGCTGTCTCCATCTGGTACACAGGACGCATCAATGCTGTCTGCCAGAAAACCAATCACAAGGCTCTCACCGGACTTGCGCACATAAGGCTCAATGCGTACCCCATACAGACCATCAAGCGCCTGCCCCAAGGCGGACAGATTGGGATACCGTTCGGTTCCGCAATAGAGCAGATACGGCAAAATTGCCGCTGCTGCATTTTCCTTCGCCAGCGGGAGCACAAAGGCTGCGCTGAATGCAGCCGTTTTGAACTGAGCTGTTGTGATGCAGGTCAGCTGTATGCCCTCACCAAGCGACTGCTGTGTCATGTTTTGCATAAAATATCCTTTCTTCCTATATTGAAATCAAAAAACCAATTTTAGTATATCGCGGATATCCCGCAAAGTCCAGCACACAAAATACAAACTTTATGAAAATCATAAAAAAATTTACAGTTCCTCTTGACAGACCCGCCCGCTTCGTGTAATATAATTATCGTTGCAGTTGTAAAGTGTTCCGCTTTACACAGTGAGGAGGCTCGTTATGAAAACCGACCCATTTATGTTGTGTCTCCTATTTGACTTCTACGGCGAAATGCTGACCGATAAGCAGCGCGAGCTGTTTGACCTTTACTACAATGAAGATCTCTCCCTCGCCGAAATCGCCGAGCATGCCAAAATCACTCGTCAGGGGGTGCGCGATGCCATCGTCCGCGCCGAACATACCCTGACCGATTTGGAAGAAAAGCTGCATCTGGTTTCTCGGTACGGCAAGATGGATCAGCACATAGATGCGCTTGCCAGTGAAGTCAAGATGCTTTCCCGCATCAACGCCAACTACATGCAGAATGCTGAGATTTCCAAGATTTTGGCACGTATGTCCGAGCATATTCACGCAATCAGCGGTTGATTTTATATCCTAGAACACGACGGAGGCTATTATGGCATTTGAAGGCTTAACCGAAAAAATTTCATCCGCCTTTAAGAAGCTGCGCGGACAGACCCGTCTGACCGAAGCCGATGTCAAGGAAGCCATGCGCGAAATTCGCCTTGCCTTGCTTGAGGCAGATGTAAACTTCAAGGTTACAAAGGATTTTATCAAGGCTGTGACCGAGCAGGCAACCGATGCTGAGATTCTGGAAAGTCTGTCTCCTGCACAGCAGGTCATCAAGATTGTAAACGAGGAGCTTATCAAACTGCTCGGCGGTCAAGGTGCCCGCATCACCATCGCCCCCAATCCCCCCACCACCATTATGATGGTCGGCTTGCAGGGCGCCGGTAAAACGACAAACTGTGCAAAGCTTGCAGGCATGTTCAAAAAACAGCAGCAGCGCCGCCCTCTGCTCGTTGCCTGTGACGTGTATCGTCCGGCGGCAATCGAACAGCTCAAGGTCGTCGGCAAGCAGCTTGACATTCCGGTGTTTGAGCAAGGGCAGGGCAATCCTGTTGAGATTGCAAAAGCCGGCATTGCTCACGCAAAGAAAAATGGTTTTGACATGGTGTTTCTGGATACTGCCGGCCGACTGCACATCGACGAAGCGCTCATGGACGAGCTCAAAAATATCCGGTCTGCCGTCAAGCCGCATGAAATCATGCTGGTTGTCGATGCAATGACCGGACAAGACGCAGTCAATGTTGCACAAACCTTTGATGAGGTACTCGGCATTGACGGTGTACTCATGAGTAAAATGGACGGCGACGCCCGCGGCGGTGCTGCCCTTTCTGTAAAAGCCGTTACCGGCAAGCCCATTAAATATATTGGTACTGGTGAAAAGCTCGACAATATTGAGCCATTCCACCCCGACCGCATGGCTTCCCGTATTCTCGGCATGGGTGATGTGCTCACCCTGATCGAAAAAGCACAGCAAAGCTTTGACCAAAAGCAGGCGGTCGAGGTTGCGAAAAAGATGTCTGCCGGAAAGCTGACTCTGACAGATTTCTATGAACAAATTCAACAGGTCAAGAACATGGGTTCTGTTGAGGATATGCTTGGCATGATTCCAGGTGTAGACGCGAAGGCTCTGGCAGGGGCGCAGCTGGACGGCAAGGCAATGGCACATACCGAAGCCATTATCCTGTCCATGACTCCCAAGGAGCGCGAAAATCCTTCTATCATCAATTACAGCCGTAAAAAGCGCATTGCCGCTGGCTGCGGACTGAAAATAGAGGAGGTCAACAAGCTGCTCAAGCAGTTTGAATCCATGCAAAAAATGACCAAACAGCTTGCAGGCATGCAAAAACGTGCCAAAAAGAAAAAACGTAAGGGCGGCTTCCCCGGTTTTGGCGGCGGATTCCCCTTCCCGTTCTAACCAAGGTTGTAAATGAACTTTACAAATAGATTTTGAAAGATTTCAAGGAGGTGAAATTCATGGTAAAGATTAGACTTCGCAGAATGGGTGCCAAGAAGGCTCCTTTCTACCGTGTTGTTGTTGCTGACTCCCGCTATCCGCGTGATGGTCGTTTCATTGAGGAAATCGGCACTTACAATCCGATGACTTCTGACGCTGCAATTCAGATTGATGCTGAGCGTGCTCAGGCTTGGATCAAGAAGGGTGCACAGCCGACCGATACGGTTCGCGGTCTTCTGAAGAAGGCAGGCGTGCTCTAAGGATAGTGAGGTTATGGATATGAAAGAGCTTTTAACCTACATCGTGGCAAATCTGGTTTCACAGCCAGACGCAATTTCCATTACGGAATCCATCGAGGGCGATGAAGTCACCTATGCACTTCACGTTGCGCCTGAAGATATGGGACGCGTCATCGGCCGTCATGGTCGTATTGCCAAGGAAATCCGCACGCTCATGAAAGCGGCAGGCAATCGTGAAAACAAAAAGGTTTCGGTAGATATCTGCGACTAAGCAGATGTCCGGAAACCCAGTCTAAAGACCTGTCTTTCGACAGGTCTTTGCGTTCATTGAACAACGGTGGCTGCCCCACGCATCAGCGCCACCGTTCCAATCGCTCTGGAGCAAGCACGTTCAAAACGGCTCTTTACAATGCTTTCCGCGCACCACAAACGCAAAATATGTTTTCGACAGCCTGAATCTCCTGTCTTTCGACAGGTCTCACATTTCGGAGGTTTTCAATGAAAAAACAATTTCTGGAAGCCGGAAAAATCGTCAATACCCATGGCGTGACCGGTGATATCAAGGTTCAGTCCTGGTGTGATACCCCTGATGTTCTGACCGAGTTTGACACCCTGTACCTTTCTCCGGAAAAGCCGGTCAAGGTCAAGAAGTCCTATGTACACAAGGGCTGCGTCATCATGCACCTTGCAGGCGTAGATACCTGTGAAGCAGCCGAAGCACTGCGCAATCAGGTGCTGTATCTCGACCGTGATGACATAGAACTGCCCGAAAATCTCGTCTTTATCCAGGATATGATTGGGCTTACGGTCTATGATGAGCGCACGCAGACCATCATCGGTACCCTGAAAGAGGTACTCACCACCAATCCCGCCCATGATATGTATGTCATTCGCCGTCCAGATGCCGCAGATGCGCTCATTCCCGCCTGCGAACCGTTTCTGGTTTCCGTGAATCTCGAATCAAATCGCCTCACCGTGCGCACAATCGAGGGGCTTTTGGAATGAAAATTGATATTATGACGCTGTTTCCCGACCTTATCACAGGTGTGATGCAGCAAAGCATTATCGGACGTGCACAGGCAAAGGGACTCATTGAAATTACTGCCACCAATATTCGTGACTATGCAACTGATAAACACCACAAGGCAGATGATGCTCCCTACGGCGGCGGACGCGGCATGGTCATGCTTCCCGAACCGCTTTACCTGTGCCATGAGGCACTAACCAAAGGTCAGCATGTACATACGGTTATGATGAGCGCACAGGGTTCTCCCTTCCAACAGGACAAGGCACGCGAGCTGCTTGCCCGTGAGCATTTTATCATTGTATGCGGACATTATGAGGGCATCGACCAGCGCTTTATTGATACCTGTGTCGACGAAGAAATCTCGATTGGCGACTTTGTGCTGACCGGCGGTGAAATTCCTGCCATGGCGGTTGCCGACGCCGTGTGCCGTATGGTTCCCGGCGTGCTTCCAGATGAAACTGCCTTTCAGGAGGAAAGCCACTGGAATGGGCTTTTGGAATATCCGCAATATACCCACCCCGCTGTGTGGCGCAATCAGACGGTACCAGAAGTACTTCTATCCGGTCATCATGCAAACATCGCCCGCTGGAGACGCAAAATGTCGATTCAGCGTACCATGCAGGACCGTCCCGACCTCTATCAAGCCTTTGTCCCGCAGGATAAACAGGACAAAAAAATACTGGCTGAGCTTGCCGCGGAATGGAATCTTTGACCGTGCCGCGGCTTTTTGTTTGTATCTCGTAAAAAGCTGTTTACATTCTCCCACAGATTCGTTACAATAATAGTATATTACTGTTATTTTACCGTTATTGGCTTTCAGGAGGAATCCTCATGATTATCACCATCACTCTGAACCCTGCAATGGATCGTACACTCCGCATCGAGCAGCCCCTTCAGGTCAATATGCTCAACCGTGCATCGAGTACATCAGTCGAGCCGGGCGGAAAGGGAATCAATGTCTCCCGCGCAGTCAAAGCACTGGGCGGAAAGAGCGTTGCGCTCGGATTTTGCGCTGGCAGCAACGGACGTGCCATGAAAGACGCACTCACCTCCATTGATATTCACCACGATTTTGTAGATGTTCCGGGCAATACCCGTGTCAACCTTCAGGTCATTGACCAAGAAGGCAACCATACCGAAATCAACGAACCGGGTTTCAAAATTTCTGACAGTGATTTTCTGCGCTTTTTGGAACGAGTCGAGCAATATCTTGATGACAAAAATATTTTTGTCATTTCCGGCTCTGTCCCTCCCTTCTTCCCCATGCAAAATTTCATAAAGCTGATTAAGACCATCAAAAAAGCGGGCTGCCGCCTGATTGTAGATGAGGCTGAGGAGCTTTTGGAGGAAGCACTTAAATTTGAGCCGGACATGGTAAAACCCAATATCTTTGAGCTTGCAGAGGCAGTCGGTGACGAGCCAACCGTTGACCCTGATGTATTGGTTGTAAGCGCCCGCAAGCTGCTTGACAAGGGTGCACAGGCTGTTTGTGTCTCCATGGGCGAGGAGGGCGCACTGTTTGTTTCCAAACAGGAGCCAGAAGCACTATATGTCAACTGTAATCCCAAAATCTATAATGAGGGTGCTGTTGGTACGGGAGATGCCATGGTTGGTGCCATCGCCAATGCAATGGATAAAAAAATCAGCTTTGTCGAAATGGCTAAGTTTACCGTTGCAACCGGCCGCGCCTGCGCACGGCTTGCCGGTACTGAAATGGCAACCCTCAAAAAAGTATATGAGGTGTATGAAAATCTGCTCGTCTATACGGTTTGACTGCATACATAAAGAACAATCCCCTGTTTTCTGCCGAAATCAGGGGATATTTTTAATCCTGTGATATCTGAAATTTTTCACTTTTGGGACGCTTTCCAGTATCACACAATCGTCCATGTCCCTTGATAAACAGGTGTATTCCATACCGCCTCAAAGTCTTTCCTTTTCACATAACAGGCGGAAAATTCGTCTCCAAAGATTCCCTGATTCAGTTCCTCTACCGTAGGAAGCTCTGTAATCTCTATCACATCTTTGTAAAAATCATCTATATTTTTCTTTCTCCCGTCCGCAAACACCTCAACTGCCTTGGTCACATATCGTCCTTCTGTCAAATCCACCTGATAAAAAATGATTTTTGGCTCATCTGCCAAGTCATGCTTCCACAGCATCTTGATAAATTCCATATCCCTCATGTGCATCCCCTCTGTTTACTCTATGATTCCATCAAAAATTTACACACTGAAAACCCGCTTTCGTCTGCATCATAAAAAAATCCCCAAAATGCAGCGTTTTCTATCGGTTCAACGTCTGCATTTTGGAGACCACGATTTTACTTATGCCTCAACTGGCATTGCGGTATCCTCCGCACTCTTTGGGGAATCGAAAGATACGCCGCCTACAATGACATTGACTGCCGTCGCCTTCAATCCCGTCATCGACTCGATTGCAGCCTTGACAGCCTGCTGCACAGCGACCGCAACCTCGCCCACACTCTTTCCGAACTTGACTAAAATACTAAGCTCCACATCAACGGTATCCCGCTCGCCAATCTGCACCCGTACCCCCTTATTGAGGTTCTTTTTGCCCAAAAGGCTTGCGATTTCGGTTGTCAGACCAGCGCACAAGCCGCTGACCCCTTCGGTTTCTGTGGCAGCACGCGCTGCAATAGAGGCAACGACTTCCTCAGAAATTTTGATGGTACCCTGATCGCCAGAGGTCACCCAATACTCTTTATGTTCTGCCATATTGCTACACTCCTCAAACGAAAACATTTGCAGCTTTATTATAGCACAAGCCTCAAAAAAGTGCAATTATTATAATACACCTGTATGTTCGCTATGCCGCTTCCACGATTTTGATTTGCTCTGCACCCACACCGGTTTCCGTCACCACAATGTCACGTACAACCGCTGCGTCCTGTGCTGCAAATCCATTTTCCGGCGGCTGCACAATGACATTGACCGCACCTTCTCCGACAAACACGACCGCATCGGCGTAGCCCTTCGCCTTAATCAGGCTCTCAACCCGTGCTTCGGTCACAGAATCATCTGCAAGACGCGAAATCTGTCCGGTTGCCTCTTTTTTTGCTTTTTCATCGGTCTTTTCATCTTGCAGGCTGGTTTGCAGGATACGAATGGCTTCGTCTCTCGCCTGTTCACGTGCCAGACGGGATTGTGCAAAGTAATCGCTTCCAGATACCACCTCGGTACTCTCCTCTCCTGTGCTGCTCTCCTGCATCACAGAAGCGCCGTTCAGCTCGGTCTGTGCCTGCCCTGCCACAAGCAGCTCCTCTGGAGACTGTACATAGCTCCAGTTGAGGTACACCGCAACGCACAGCATTGCACCGATGACACCATACACCACACCGCGTTTCTTTCCTGTTGCCATAATCAAAAACCTCCTGTCATTGCTGTTCCATTTGAATCACCGAAATCCGGTCTGTGCGCAGTCCGCACACGGCACGGATTGCCTCGGTCACGGCAAGCCGCACCCTGCTGTCCTGCGCTCCATCGCACAAAACAACCGCTCCGCGAAATGTTGGGCAAGTCTCCTTGATTCGTACAGGCTGCTCTCCGTAGCTGCCGTCTGACACGGTAGAAAGCGTACTCTCATAGGAGCCATTCTGTTGTCCGTTGTCAGTCTGCCGGATATTGGAGGCATATACAGACTGCCCGCTTTCCTCCAGAGAAAGCATCAGAGTGACCCGCCCAATCCCTGCAATTTGCGAAAGCTTCTTTTCCAGCCGCATCTCAAAGGAATCCAACGCAAATGCCTGTTCGGTTCCCTCCATACGCGGCTCAGACTGTTCTGGTTTATCTCGCGCCCCACCTCCTGCATATAGCAATAAAATGCCAACCAGTAAAATAATCAGCGCATATTTATATCGGGCAATACGGGGTACAAACGGTTCCAGCCGTGTCCGTATGTGTTGTTTCAATCGGTCCAGTTCCATATTTGAAGCTCCTTTGGTATTCCACATTCTGAAACCAGCATTTGAGAAAGCGCTGCCGTGTCTGTGTTCCGGCTGCAAGTCAGCTGCACTCCCGTCACAAGGGTTTTCTCTGCCTCCTGTACCAGCTGTAAGTTCGCAGTACAGGGAATCCCCATTTGTTCTGCTCGCGCCTGTACATAGACCTCTACCTGCTGCGCTGCTGCATTTGCCAGTTCTCTTTGCATCTCACCGCAATGTACCTGCTCTGTTTTGGGCATCTGCTGTTCTTTTCCAAGAGGATTGGGCAGCCGAAATTGGGAAAGCGGCTGCAAAACCGCAAGCAAAACCGCAAGTCCGGCTGCAAGCCGCAGCACCTCCTGCATTGCCTTCCCCCTTGCGAACAGTACCGCTGCGCCGCTGCAAAGGGCAGCCGCCGCGACGCCAAGCAGCATCTCTCGAAACAGCTCTATCATATTGGATTCACCATCATGACGGAAAAGACCAATTCAAAAAATAAAATTGCAGAACAGGTTCCGAGCATTCCCAGCATCAGCCCCATACTGTCTGACAGTCCTGTTACCAGACCCGCAAGCGCACTGCCGCAAACTGGTGTCAAAACTGCACCTCCCGCCTTAAACAGCAGATAATTGCACCCCACCCGCAAAAATGGCAGCAGACAGATTGCCACGATGCACAGCATACCAAAGACCCCCAGCGTGCTGCGAATCAGCACTGCACCGGCAAGCATGGATTCTGCCGCATCTGAAATGATTCCCCCAACCACAGGGACGGAGCCGGATACGGCAAACTTTGCAGTCTTGACCGCCAGCGCATCTGCACTTCCCCCAATCACGCCCGAAATCGTGAGGTATGCGAGAAACAGCGTGAGTGTGATTTTCATGCTTCCGGTGATTGCCCATTTCACAAATCCCGCCATACGCCCCAACAGTCCCCCTCCAACTGCTGTATCCACGGTCAAAATCGCAACATAGATACCAACTGCCGGTAAAAGCAGCTCGGTCATCAAGCGAATAAACAAATCAAAGGAAAACAGGGTAATGCCCTGCATCACGGTTGCTGTTGTAGGCGCACCGGTCAGGGAAACTGCCCCTGCCATCACCGGAAGCATGGTTTTTGAGAACACCGAAACCTCGTGCAGCGTATTGCGGCACAGTGCCATCAAGCCGGAAAGGTCTGCAAAAAATACCCCTGTCATTCCCAGTGCTCCCGCCAGTGTGACCACAGGAAGCCCACCGGAAACGGTCTGGATTCCCTGTAAGATTCCACAGACAACGGCAATCACCAGCAGCTTTCCCAAACTTCCGAGCGCGGCACGCCAGATTCCCTTTCCCTGTTCTCCGGCACGCTCCAACAGAGTCAGGGCAGCCTGCCCTACCTCACCGTCTGCCGGAATATCCTGCATAAACCGTGCCGCTTCCCCTGTAAGAGCGCCTCTGACAGACTGTATTTGCTCTCGTGCCAGCAGACTTGCCGTATCTGCCGGTGCTGCTGCCGCTGCACGTCCGGTCAGTAGGAGCAGACTGAGAACCACCATGATTTTCCACTTCATCGCTCATTTCCTTTCCGCACCTGCGTAAGCAAGGTGCAATCCTTTATACAATCATGCGCGATACCACTGCGAATACCTGTGACAAAAGCGGCAAGCAGACCAGAATTGCCGCTGCCGTACCCACAATTTCCAGCTGTGCGGCAAGCGCAGCCTGTCCTGCGTCCTGACAAATTGCCCCTGCAACCCGCACCACCAGAGCAATCCCAACCGCCTTCATCACGGGGATATAGAGTGTCTCGGTGCTGTCCAGCTTGCCAAGCACCGCACGTATGGAACCAATCAACTGTCCGACCGGCTCCAACATTCCCCAGAGCAAGCAGAGGACACCTGCCAGTCCCACCAAAAATGCAAGCGGCGGGCTGTCCTTCTTGAGTACAAGCGCCAGCACTGCCGCCGCCAGTGCTGTCCCGACCCATGTGCCAAGTTGCCCCATCGTTAAAACCCAAAGACCGATTTCATGAGATGGAACAGATTGCTGATTTGCTGTACCAGCACCATCATGACCACGATAAGTCCGGCGAGGGTGGTCATCATTGCCTGCTCCTCCCGTCCCGAACGGACGAGCAGCTGATTGAATACGGCAACCAAAATGCCAATGGCTGCAATCTTAAAAATCAAATCGACCTGCATAGCCTGCCTCCCGTCAAATCAGAATCAGCACCATAAAAATCCCAGCCGCTATGCCGCAGGTGCGATATACATTCCCGTGCTGACGATAGGTCTGATATGCCTGTTTGCGGCAGCTTTCCAGCCGTGCAGCCGCGTATTGCAGACATTCCATCTGCTGTCCGGCATCATAGCGCCCCAAAAATGAGGACGCATCTCGCAAAATTGCTGTTTCCTCCTGCCCTAAGCAAAATTCCTCTGCAAAATCACGCATTGTACTGCTCCAGTGATAGCCCAGAGACAGTCCCGGCATACACTCCATACGCTTGCGCATCTCACGAAACAGCCGACTCTGGTCCGGGTTCTCACTGTGCGCCAAGCGGTCAATGAGTTCAGGCAGCGGCGTATGCGGCCCTGCAATCTCTGCACGCAAAAAAGAAATGGCATCCAGCATCGCAGATAACACCGTGATGCGGCGGCGCAGCTTAGCACGTGCATTTAATCCCAGCGTGGTACAGGCTCCAATAATCAAAAATGCTCCCAATGCGGTCAGCATGGTTCGGTTCCTCCTTCCAGTGCCGTTATCCGGCAGCTTCTTCCTTCTGCTCCGGCAGTTAAGGTGACAAGCCTTGTAAATGCACCACTCTCACACAGCGCACGGAAAAACGGTTTTCGCCGAAGCTCGGAAGCATCTGCTGCATGAATGGTTGCGAGCACTGTGACCCCGCAATTTGCGGCATATCGAATGGCGTCCAAATCCTGCGGGTCGGTTACCTCATCAAGTGCCAGCACCTGCGGCGCCATGGTGCGCACAAGCTGCAAGGCAGCAAGTGCTTTGGGACAGCCGTCCAGCACATCACATTGCCCGCCCAGCACAAACTGCGGCACACCGCCGCGCATGGCAGCCAGCTCTCCGCGGGTGTCTGCCACCCCGACCCGTATTCCATTTTGGGACAGCAATCGAATCAAATCTCGCAGAAAGGTGGTCTTTCCACCGCCCGGCGCAGATAAAATGAGTGTGCCCTGTACCCCGTGCATGCCGTCCCAAATTTCCGGCAAAACTGGCTCTGCCACCCCTTGCCATTCCCTCGCAATGCGCAGGCTGAGAGAGGACACGGTACGGATTCCCTGTATCCTTCCCTCGGCAAAAGCGACCGTACCGCACACGCCCAACCGATGCCCGCCCTGAAGCGGCAGATAGCCCTGCGAAAGCGGCTCCTGAAAGGTATGTACTGACCAGCGGCTCGCCCGTGCCAGCACATCTCTCAGCATTTCCGCCCGCACAGGCGCCCCCGCAAATGTGTGTTCCTGTCCATTCGCAGCCCATCGCATAGGCTGTCCGGCTCGCAGGCGCAGTTCTTCTGCATCGCCTTGCATCTCTGCCGGAAGGGTCATCGCAAGCTCTGCAAGCTCGGGTGTCAGACATGCGACTGCCTGTGTATAGCTTCCTGTGTTTTTTTCGTCCATTTTGCATCACCTGTTTCACTCTATGCAGATATCTCCCACACAAAGAACCATATCCGGAAAAATCCTTAATTTTTTATTTTGCGCCTTGACATTCCCACTGAGCGTGCTATAATAAAGTCGTATATTGAGAAAAGCAATGATAGAGAAAGTAATCTTGTCATTCGTACTTTACAGGGAGTGTTCATCTTGACTGGAAGTGAACGCAGGTACTGACAATATGAAGTTCGCTCTTGAGCTGCATAGCCGAACAGCAAGTAAGCTATGCCGGATTTCCAACGTTATCTGGATAGGATATATTTGTATCCGAATCAAAGTGCAGCGCACGTAAGATTTGCGCTGAAGCTGGGTGGTACCGCGGAATGTTTGTCTTTCGTCCCTGTGTGTGGGCGAAGGACTTTTTTATTTTTCCCATCTGACAGACAGGTTCCACCAATCCACCCCGACAGAAAGGAAGTACTTTTATGATTATTGTAATGAAACATGGTGTCACAGATGAACATATTGAAAAGCTCTCCAACTGGCTGCATGAACGCTATGCAATCCATGTCAATCCGGTCGTTGGTACGGGTACCACCATTCTTGCACTGGTAGGTGACACTGCCGCAGTCGATCAGGACGCTCTGCTGCGTGACCCGCAGGTTGAGCGCATCACCAAGGTACAGGAACCGTTCAAGCTGTCCAACCGCCGTATGCACCCGCAAAACAGTACCGTCGAAATTGCGCCGGGCGTTGTGGTCGGCGGTGAAAAGCTGGTCGTTATGGCGGGTCCCTGCTCCGTGGAAAGCCATGACCAAATCCTTGATATTGCGCGTCATGTGCAGGCAGAAGGTGCAGCCGTTCTGCGCGGCGGCGCATGGAAGCCGCGTTCCTCCCCGTACTCCTTTCAGGGGCTGAAGGCTGAGGGGCTGGAGCTTTTACACGAAGCACACAAGGAAACCGGTATGCCTGTGGTCACTGAAATCACAAACCCCAAGAATATCGAGCTGTTCATGGATAAGTGCGACTGTTTTCAGGTTGGTGCACGCAATATGCAGAACTTTGACCTGCTCAAAGAGCTGGGACAGACACGCAAGCCTGTGCTCTTAAAGCGCGGACTTGCCAATACGATGGAAGAATTCCTCATGTCTGCCGAGTACATTATGGCGGGCGGCAATGAAAACGTCATTTTGTGTGAGCGCGGTATTCGTACTTATGAAACCTACACCCGAAATACATTGGATATCTCTGCCGTTCCCGTCCTCAAACGCATGAGCCATCTGCCCGTTATTGTTGACCCCTCCCATGCAGGCGGTATTTATTGGATGGTAGAGCCGCTCGCCAAAGCAGCCATTGCAGCCGGCGCGGACGGACTCATCATTGAGGTACATAACGACCCTGCCCATGCGCTCTCGGACGGTGCGCAAAGCCTGACCTATGACTCCTTCCATGAAACCATGCAGTCCATTCGCCGCGTTGCCGCAGCAGTTGACCGCACCCTTTGATTGCCCTTTCGGGAACTTTTTCAGCACAAGGAGCGTCTAATCTATGAAAAAACTAACGCTGAGCGCCACATCTTCCCGCTCGGAAATTTACATTGGGCGTGGGCTTCTGACACAAACCGCCGCACGCTGTCTGGAGGTATTCTCCCCCAGCCGAATCCATATCGTAACCGATTCCACCGTTGCCCCCTTATATTTGGACACAGTACGGGCACAGTTTGCCCTGCCAACCTCGGTGACCATTCTTCCGGCAGGGGAGGAACACAAGCGCCTGTCCGCCGTCGAGCAAATCTATCATGATTTGCTTGCGGCTGGCATGACCCGCAAGGATTTAATCCTTGCGCTGGGAGGCGGTGTCACCGGAGATATCACCGGCTTTGCAGCCGCAACCTTCCTGCGCGGCGTGTCACTGTGCCAAATCCCCACCACACTGCTCGCGCAAGTGGATTCCTCAGTTGGTGGAAAAACAGGAGTCGATTTGCCGGAAGGCAAAAACCTTGTGGGCGCTTTTTATCAGCCCCGTCTGGTGCTCATTGACCCCGATGTATTAAGCACCCTGCCCGAACATACGCTGACTGACGGCATGGCAGAGGTCATCAAATATGGTTATATTGCAGACGCTTCTATTTTAGATTTGATTTCTGATTACCGCGCACATCTGGAGGAACTTATCTGCGCCTGCGTTCAAATCAAGTGTGATGTCGTCTCTCAGGACGAACATGATACCGGTCTGCGCATGATTTTGAATTTCGGACATACCATCGGGCACGCAGCAGAAAAGCTCGGCAATTATACCGACCTGACCCACGGGCAGGCAGTCGCTGTGGGCATGGTGGCAGCCATGCGGCTGTCCAATGCACTGGGCGCTCCTCATGACCTCGTGCCCGATTTGGTGCAGCACTTGCAGGCAGTCGGCTTGCCTGTCGCACTCCCCTACGACCGCGAGCAAATTTTTCACACGTTATTATCGGACAAAAAAAAGTTTGGCGAAACGGTCAACTTCGTGCTTGTCCGTACCGCAGGAACGGCAGATATCGTTCCGATTGATGTGCAAACCCTGCACAAATTCATTCTTGAACTATAAAGGAGGTACACCACATGGGTTCTACATGGGGGACTACGCTCAAAATCTCTATTTTTGGTGAATCACACGGCACAGGCATTGGCGTTGTTTTAGACGGCTTTCCTGCCGGTATCGCATACGATGAGGCTTTTATCCTGCGTGAGCTGGAGCGTCGTGCGCCCGGACGCAACAAGCAGTCCACCGCACGGCAGGAGGCAGATTATCCGCATATTCTTTCCGGTCTTTACGAGGGCAAGACCACAGGTGCACCGATTTGTGCCATGATGCAAAATACAGACACCCGTTCCAAGGATTACTCCAATCTGGTCAGACAGCCGCGCCCCGGGCACGCAGACTTTACCGGCATGGTGCGCTTTCACGGGTTCAACGACCCACGCGGCGGCGGGCATTTTTCCGGTCGGCTGACCGCCCCTCTGGTATTTGCCGGTGCTATGTGTAAGCTGTACCTCAAAACCTGCGGCATTACCATTGGCGCACATATTCAATCCATCGCACAAATTCAGGATACTGCGTTTGACGATGTTGCAGTGACACCGGAGCAGCTGCTGATGCTGCGTGAACAGGAATATCCGGTCATCAACCCACGCGCACTCGATGCCATGCTGTCTGCCATCGAGGACGCACGTATGGACTGCGACTCTGTGGGCGGTGTCATCGAGTGCGCCGCTGTGGGACTTCCGGCAGGACTTGGCTCCCCCATGCTCGATACGGTGGAAGCCCGTCTGGCATCTCTCCTGTTTTCGGTTCCGGCAGTCAAGGGCATTGAGTTCGGGGTTGGCTTTGGCTTTGCCGATTATCGCGGCTCTCATGCAAATGACCCCATGTACTTAGACGAGAACGGTATTGTGCGCACCGAAACCAACAACAACGGCGGTGTGTTGGGCGGCATCACCAATGGTATGCCGATTTTGTTCCGCACGGTCATAAAACCGACCTCCTCCATTTCCAAGCGGCAGAATACACTCAATCTGGAAACCGGAAAGGTGGAGCCGCTCGAAATCCACGGACGGCATGACCCCTGTATCGTGACCCGCGCGGCACCGGTCATTGAGGCAGCGGCAGCGGTTTCCCTGACCGATATCTATTTGGGAGGCTTCGGCTATGCAAGGTCTTAATCCCCGCCCGCTCGACGAGACCCGCGCCGAAATCACTGCACTCGACCGGCAAATTCAATCGCTTTTTCTCAAGCGTATGGCTTGCTCCGAACAGGTTGCAGCCTATAAGCTATCGACCGGAGACGCCATTCTCAAGCCAGACCGTGAGCAATATCTGCTGAACACCCTGACGGCACAGGTGCCCGATGTCTTGCGTCAGGAATATTCCTCCATGCTTAAGACGGTCATGCGGGTTTCCCGCAAGCATCAGTACGGTTGGATTCTGGAGCAGGAACCTGCCAGATTGCAGCTTCCGCTGGTGCCCCGCTGTGACACGCCCGAGCGGGTGGTATATCAGGGGCTGCCCGCCTCCTATCAGGCGCAGGCAGTCCAATCCATGTATCCCTCTGCCAAGGAGGTCACGCAGGTAGAAACCTTCGAGCATGTCTTTCAGGCAGTACAGGAGGGGCAAGCCGACATTGGTGTGGTGCCAGTCGAAAACTCCACTGTGGGCATCATCAATGAAACCTGCGACCTTTTGCCGCAATATGGGCTTTCTATCTGCCACTCTCATATTGACCACATCGCAAACTGCCTGTGTGCCTGTCCGGGGGCGTCACTGGACACCGTACAGACAGTATATTCCATCGCCCCTGCCCTCGGTCAGTGCCAGCGATTTTTGAAGGCACATCAGTTCGCGCAAAAGGAAGCTGCAAACACTGCGGTTGCAGCCCAGCTTGTTGCCGCGTCTGGAGATATCACCTGTGCAGCGGTATGCTCAGAACAGGCCGCCGCCCTCTATGGGCTTACCATACTGGCGCAGGGCATCAACGATGATAACACCAATCAAACTCGATTTATTGCCCTTGCACGCGGGCTTTCCGCACGTCCGGACGATAATCGCATTAGCCTTGTCTTTACCCTGCCGCACGCGCGCGGCTCTCTGTCTGCCGCCCTTTCGGTCTGCGCAGACCACGAAATCAATCTGACCGAAATTCATTCTCGTCCACTTCCCGAAACACCATGGTGTTATCGGTTCTTTGCTGATTTGGAGGGCAGTCTGTGTGACCCTGCTGTCTGTTCCATGATTTATCAGCTGGACGAAGAGCTGTCCACCGTTCGAATCTTGGGCAGCTATCGTATTTCTGATTCCACCGAAGCGAGGTAACACTATGAAACTACACACTTCCAAACCGCTTCACGGCACCATAACCGTCCCCGGTGACAAGTCGGTTTCTCACCGCTCTGTGATGCTTGGCGCACTTGCTGATGGCATCACCCATGTCACAGGCTTCCTCATGGGGGAGGACTGTCTGTCCACCATTGACTGCTTCCGCAAAATGGGGGTTGAAATCCACATTCATGCCGACCACACGGTAACCGTGCACGGTGTTGGTCTGCACGGATTATACGCGCCAACGGAACGTCTCTATACTGGAAACAGCGGCACAACCACCCGCCTGATTGCTGGTATTCTGTCAGGACAACCCTTTGAAACCAGCCTGACCGGAGACGCGTCCATTGAAAAACGTCCCATGGGACGCGTGATTCAGCCGCTGCGGGAAATGGGCGCGAATATTACAGGGACAGATGACAACTTCTGTCCGCTCACCATTCGTCCAGGAAAGCTGCACGGAATCGAATACACCCTTCCCGTAGCGTCTGCCCAGCTCAAAAGCGCCATTTTGCTGGCAGGGCTTTATGCTGACACGCCGACGACGGTCATCGAGCCAGCCCCCTCACGCGACCATACCGAGCGTATGCTGCGTGCCTTGGGCTGTCAGGTCGAGACCGACGGCTGCCGCATTACGCTGTATCCTCCCAAAAAGCTGACCGCCTGTGATATTACAGTGCCTGCGGATATTTCCTCAGCGGCATTTTTCCTTGTCGCAGGCGCAATCGTTCCTGATTCAGAATTTACCATCTGCAACGTAGGGGTCAATCCGACGCGAGATGGAATCATTGAGGTGTTGCAGAACATGGGGGCAGACCTCACGCTCCACAACATGCGTGACACGGGCGAGCCAATCTGTGACATTACCGTGCGGGCGTCCAAGCTTCACGGCACCGAAATTTCCGGTGCCATCATTCCGCGCCTCATTGATGAGCTGCCCGTTCTGGCGGTCGCAGCGGCCTGCGCTGAGGGTACCACGGTCATTCGAGATGCCGCCGAGCTCAAGGTCAAGGAATCCAACCGCATCGCCGCAATGGTCACAGAGCTGACCCGTGCGGGTGCCGACATTGAGGAAACCGCAGATGGTATGCTCATTCATGGCGGCAAGCCGCTTCATGGTGCGTCCTTTGACACCTATCATGACCACCGCATTGCCATGAGTATGGCTGTCTGTGCGCTGGTCTGTGCGGGAGAAAGTGAAATCAAGGACGCCGATGTGGTCGCCATTTCTTACCCCAACTTCTTTGAGACGCTGAATGCACTGGGAGGTTGATGCGATATGCTGCTAAGCTTTGATGCGTTCCGCAAGTTTACACCGGTTCGCAAAACCTACGCACTCTTCGGGCACCCGCTTGGACACACCATGAGTCCGGAGCTGCACAGTGCACTGTTCGCTGCCTCTGGCTATGATGCCGACTATATCGCAGTCGATGTCCCGCCGGAACACCTTGCCGAAGCAGTCCAGCTGGCACGGAAAAAGCTGTTCGGATTGAATCTGACCATTCCGCACAAAAAAGCAATCATACCGCTTCTCGACCGCGTAGACCAAAGCGCATTGGACCTTCATTCGGTCAACACAGTGACCTTCGACGACTGTAAAGCGATTGGCTTTAACACCGATATTTTAGGCTTTGCTGAGTCGCTGGAAAAGGACGATATTTCCCTCAAGGGAAAGAAGGTTTTGCTCATTGGATACGGCGGTGCCGCTGCCGTAATGGGTTATCACTGTCTGAAGGAAGGCGCTGAACTTTATATCACCGGACGGGATTTGAACAAAGCAGAGCTGCTCAAGCAGTCTTTTCTGCAAGTTTTTTCCGGTGTAAAGTGCAAGACTTGTACACGCAAGCGAATTCCAAAGGATATCCAAATCATTGTAAACGGCACCCCCCTTGGCATGTATCCGCACGAGGAGCGCACTCCGCTCTACTTCCTGCCCTACAAGACCGTCTATGTGTTCGATGCTGTTTATAATCCACCCATGACTGCCCTGCTGCGGCTTGCCAATCCACGGTATGTCAAAACGCGCGATGGGCTTTATATGCTTGTCATGCAGGCAGCACGTGCGCAGACCATTTGGTATGGCGCACAGTTTTCACAAAGCACATGTGATTCCATTCTGCGGCGCACCTATGCCAAGATGGCAGTCCGGCGTTTGCATGACAAGCACCACAAGCGCCACCTTGTTTTATGCGGCTTTATGGGCTGCGGCAAAACGACGGTTGGACGCAAGCTTGCCCGTCTGACCGGTCTGCCCTTCGTGGACCTTGACCGCTATTTGGAAGAAAAAGAACAGATGTCCATTCCGGATATTTTTGCCCAATATGGAGAATCCTACTTCCGTGAGCTGGAAACCCGTTATCTCTCAGAGCTGACCCAACGCACGGAAAGCATGGTACTGTCATTGGGCGGCGGTGCCGTCCTGCGTCCAGAAAATGTGACTGCTATCAAAAAAAGCGGACTGCTTATTTGGCTGGATACCCCCTTCTCCCGTATTCTAAAAAACCTATCCAATTCTACCACTCGCCCGCTGCTGAGCAAACCAGATAAGCAGACAGAAACCAAGCGTCTCTACCAGACACGCCGTCCGATTTACAGACAGGTTTCTGACCTTCGTGTACGCAGTCCCAGACTCAGCGAGGTCGTGGAACGAACGCTAACAAGTATTTGAGGAATCTGAAAATTATGAAACTTCCGTTTACCACCCGCCTGCTTTCAGCAAGCCTTTGTGCCGCCTTATTTTTGGGGTCGGCGCAGGGTGCGCTGATTGACGGTGGGTTTACCTACTCTTACCGTATTGGCGCAGGCACAACCTATCAAAACACCTACGCCATCAACGCAGCCGGCACACAGCGTGCCAACGCCATTGCATACAAACCCTCGCCCGATGTTTCTCCAATGGGGGTACGCTCAGGCACGCAGTTCTATGGCAATAAAAAAACCCTTTCACAGGCAACCGCTGCACTGGAAAATCAGGGCTATGATGTCATTGGCGGCATCAACGCTGACTTTTTTTCCATGGACAATGGAATTCCTACTGGTGTTGTCGTGGACAATGGGCGCATCATTGCCTGCAATACATGGCAGAGCGCGGTCGGCTTCCGTGAAGATGGTTCTGCCCTGATTGGGCAGCCGGTCACCTCGATTACGGTTTCTGGTGCCTCGGGCAAGGTCGGTGTCTATGGCTATAATAAGACCCGTACCTCAGTCGGGCTGTATCTGCTGGACTCCTATTATTATAATCAGACACGCTTTTCGACACCCGGACAAAGCATCATTCTGGAATACGACAACAAAGCCGACCTGCGTATCGGACACCCTGCCACCTTTCGGGTTGTCGGAAAAAATGACGGTGCCGAATCCTTCCCGATTGCCGAAAATCAAATGATTTTGACCAGACGTTCGGACTGTACCGCACCTTGGATTGACTATCCGGTTGGCGAGGAGCTAACCATTACCTTCAATTCCATGATGGCAGGCTGGGACGAAGTGAAATACGCCGTAGGCGGAAAAACGCTGGTCACCAACGGACAGTCTACCCCCACCTCAATTGACCGTGGCTCTGCCAATTGTGCACGTACCGCTGTGGGGGTCAAGGCAGATGGTACGGTTGTGCTGTTCGAGGTGGACGGAGAAACCTCATACAGCCGCGGACTCAATGCCAATGCCCTCGCAGCCGAAATGATTGCACGCGGCTGTGTATCGGCAGTCTGTCTGGACGGCGGCGGCTCCTCAATGATGGGAATTCAGCGTCCCGGCGAGAGTACCTCCAAGCTGATTTCCAAGCCCAGCGGCGGTTCCGAGCGAAAGGTTTCGAACTTCATCTTTCTGGTAAACAATAAGAAGCCAGACGGCATTGCCACCTATCTATATATGGAGCCAACGATGCGTTATGTCGTGCCCGGTGCGTCAGTACCCTTTACGATTTCCGCGCTTGATGATGCCTCAGTCAAAACGTCGATTCCGGGAGAAATCACCTATACGGTATCTGGTGGTTCCGGAACGGTCAATCATGAACAGTTTGAAGCAGGCACTGCAACCGGCTCTACCACGGTTTATGCACAGAGCGGCGGTGCAACCGGTGAAATGCAGCTCATGGTTGTCGGAGCTGTCACCTCTGCCAAGATTTCCTCCAATGGCAAGGAGATTTCCTCCGTCTCGGTCAAGTCAGAAGAATCCATGGACTTAGATGCCGCCCTGTTCTATCACGGATTTCCGGTTGCGGCACGAGATGACCTGCTGAAATGGAGTGTTCGAGGGGATATTGGAACCATTGATGCCAACGGTGTATTCACCGGCACCAAGAAGGGAACCGGCTCGGTCGTTGTTTCCTATGGCAATGTATCCCAGAGTATTCCGGTTTCGGTTGGTATGGGTGCACCACAAACCCTGATTCCGATTTCTGATTTTGAAACAGCTGCACAGCCCATCACCGCAATTGGAGATATCACATTGACCCGCACAGAGCAAGCAGAGCAGGTTGCGCGCGGCAGAGGTGCGCTGGCAGCGACCATCAACGGCGGCGGTGTGCTCGAGCTTCCGGAAACAGCAGTGGATAAAGCCCCAACTCTGTCTCTTTGGAGCAAAGCAGAAGGCTCATTTGCCCTCACTGCCCTCTTTGCTGACGCGCAAGGTGATGAACTGGAAGTGATTCTAACGCCGGGTGTCAGCACCCAATATCACCAGTTTGTTTCGTGCAAGGCACCTGCTGAGGCGCTGTATTTGACCGGACTGCGCGCGTCTGGCTCAGGCACTTTGTATCTGGACCAGATTCAACTGAGCGAGACCGCACCCATTGCAACCGATGCGCCGGAAATTACCTTTACCAAGGCGCCGACAACCGCTTCTGCCGGAGATTCGGTGACCATCACCGCAAAAATCACACAGGAGCACGGCTCCTATCCGGTACGTACCGACAAGGTCAAGGCGTATGTCAACGGAGACCCTTCTTCTGCAAAATATAATGAAGCCACTGCTTCGATTTCGGTTCCGATGGGACAGCTGGGCAGAGGTCTGCACACGGTTGTCATCGAAGCGGCAGACGATGCAGGCAATCTTTCCCGCAAGGCAGCGACCATAACGGTTGGGAAAAATAACCCCCATACCTTTGCAGACACTGACAAAAGCTGGGCAGCTGATTACATTGACCGTCTGTCTGCCCGCGGTATTATGCAGGGTTCTACGGTAGATGGCAAAAAGTATTATTATCCAAATTCCAATCTCAAGCGCAGTGAATTTGCAGCCATCATCGCCCGCACCCTGCATCTTGATACATCGTCTGATGAGGGTCTGAACTTTGCTGATTCTGCGGACATTCCCAAATGGGCACGCGGTCCAATTGCCGCCTGTGTCCGTGAGGGCTTAATGGCAGGCTCCTCCACAGGCTACTTCAATCCAAAATCCAATATCACTCGTGCAGAGGTCATGACCGTCATTTCCCGCAGTCTGCCGCAGGGCTATGCCCCCAGCACCAAGACCTATACCGACCAAAAGAAGATACCCGCATGGGCACTTCCTCATGTACAAACAGTCACAGCAATCGGGCTCGTAGGTGGCTACCGAGATGGCTCCATTCAGCCGAAGGCTCCCATCACCCGCGCAGAGATTGCCAAGATTTTTTGTTATTTATAAGACAACACCACGCAAATATGCGGTGCTGCCAACAGGCTTTTGAAAAGGAGTTGTTTGATTATGGATTTTGTTCCATACCGTCACAAGGTTCAGTATTATGAAACCGATGGAATGCGTGTTGTACATCATTCCAACTACATCAGATTTATGGAGGAGGCACGCTGCGACCTGATGGAGCAGATGGGCTATCCCTATGGCAGACTGGAGGCGATGGGCTTCGGGATTCCAGTTTTAAGCGTCTCCTGCGACTATAAGCATATCAGCCGCTTTGGAGATGTCCTTGTTATCGGAGTCGAGGTCTGTGAGCTCAGCCCCACCCGAATGACCCTTGTTTATGAAATTCGTGACGATGCGACCGGAGAGCTTCGTGCAGCCGGCGAAACCAAGCACTGCTTCCTGTCCGCAGCCGGACACCCAATTTCTCTCAAGCGCGAAGCACCAGAAGCATTTGCATATTTTCGTCTGCTGCTCAAGGAGCCGGACCCGCTTGCATAAAAATGATTTTTGTCGTTTCCCTAAAAATAACAGCCTTTGGGAGAAAAAATGCTCTGTCAGAATTTTTGGCAGAGCATTTTTATAACCGTTTTGTAACCAAAAATACAACATCTCACGCGTGTAACCCTGCAATTTTGTTAATTTTTAATAAATTCATGTGAAATATGCTGGACAATACCCAAGCAAGGTTCTATAATAGATATTATAAAAATGATACTCTGTTCATTTGTCTCTAAAATATCCGTTCCCTTACAGATAATTCTGCCGGAACGCATATCATGTAAAGCCACAAAACATTTGTCTGCTTGCGCAGACATTCTGGCTTCAGGTTTGTAAAGGAGGAAGAATGATGAAAACTTCAAGTACAAAACGCGTGCTGGCTTTCTGGCTGGCTGTTGCAATCTTGGGAGCACCAGCTTCCGGCGCATTCGCAGCAGGGCTGACGACACTGCAATCTACGGTGCAAGCGGCTGATACTCAAGCAGAAGTAAAAGAAGTTAAGCTCGAAAAATCATTTGGTCAGACCATTCAAGATGCGGAATTAAAACAAGCACTGATAGACGCAAAAGTAGCTACTGAGTCAGATACTGTTGCCTATGCAGTTGCTTCAGACACTACAAGCAAAGAAGTCTTAAAATATGGCAATAGTGCTGTGACTTTCCTTAAAACTGGAACTGGTAAAATTACCGCTACCATTACCCCAGCTGCTTCTGCCACTGTTTCGGATTCCTCGTCTAAAACACAAGACATTACAATTACTGTTACACAAGCTGATTTATCTACTGCAACCATAACACTCACAGATGCTGACAACCTTGTATATGATAACACAGCTAAACAACCTGCTGTTTCCAAAGTTTCACTCAATTCTGTTGACCTGACTTCATCGTCTGATTATGATGTTTCATACGAAAATAATACAAATGCTGGTCAAGCGTCTGTAAAAATAACTGGTAAAGGAAACTATACAGGTACTGCAACAAAAAACTTTAATATTGGAAAAGCGAATTTGACAAATCTCTCTTCCATCTCTCCCATCGTAGTCAATCAAAATGCCGGAAAAGAGGCTGTCAAACAGGAACTTGACAAACAAAACATTCAAGCCGATGGTGTAGCATCTGAAAGAGTTTCTGGTACCTTTGAATTGACAAGTGTTGAACAGACTTCAAAAAGTCCATCTGACTTGGATACTTTTACCCAAACTCCTGACAATTATATCATAACCGCAACTTTTACACCTACGGATAATACCAATTACAATCCAAAGACAGATGTAAAAATTAACTGTACTGTCACGCCTGCTGAATCTTCGTTCACTGTCACAGAAGCCCAGACACACGTTTTGAAAAATCTCACAGTTGGTACTTCTATCTCAGATATAGAACTAAAAAGCCTAGTCACCGTATCACCAGACACACCAGATACTTATACCTATGCTGTCAAAGGCGACCTTCCAGCTGGACTCAGCGAATCGAATGGAAAAATTTCGGGTACTCCTCAAACAGCAGGAACCGGTTCATTTACAATTACTGTTACAGATAAACAACAGGTATCTAAAGAAGCTACAATATCCTATTCCGTAAGCGCACAAGCAAGCACTGCTCAGGTAATTACTCTGGATTCTGCAACAATTGCAAACGGAAAGGTATATGATGGAAATACCAACATTGATTCCAAGAGTATCGAAGTAAAGCTTTCAGGCGACACGGCAGCACAGGCAATTCGAGATACCGATTATACCGTAACCGGAAAGTTCAATGATGCAAATGTGGGTACTGATAAAACGGTTACTGTTACCGTTACATTGACTGATGAGGGGCAAAAAAAATATACCTTTGCAAATGCCCAAAAATCAGCCACGACCACTGTAAATAATGTTGCTATTACAAAAGCCAAATACACCGCAGATGGTGTGACGGACAACGCACTGGCTGTTGCAGTATCGGGCAACAAGAACAGTACTGTATATGGAAAAATTCCAGATGCCATGGCACAGCTAAAGCCAACATATACCGTGGAAAAGGTTACAGATGCAAATAGTATCTTGAACGGTACTCCGGTTGTAAACGGCAACTCTGTCAAAATCCAAATCAAGGATACCGCAGCAGAGAACCAAACTGCAACCGTTCCAGTCAAGGTTTCCTTCCAAAATTATGAAGATGTAACCATTACCTATACGGTGAAAGCTGCTGCATCGACCTCCTCCATGAAGGTCACCGCTGAACAGCGCAAGGGGCTGGCAGATGAAAACTACAACAATTTCAGCATTCGTCTGCGAGATGAAGCCAACGGCTATGTTCGTGTCCTTGCCGAGGCCAATGATTATCTGGACAGACAGGAAATCGACAACACCAATTCCGAATGGATTGGCATGGAAATCACACCCAAGGTAAGCGGCAGTGCAGTCAATGTAGAAACTCTGTATGTTTCCACCAATGGTTCCTCTTGGAACAAGCTGTCCAAGGGCACCTACGGAAACTTCTATTTAGATGGCGTACAGGGCAATAGCTTCTACCTATGGTATGATACCGATGACCGAGACCGTGTAGATGATTTGTATCTCGCAACTGACGGTATGGGTGCCAACAAGTTCCAGATTCGGGTGGACTTCGATGCTTACAGTGCATCTTCCAGCGGTTCCTCCTCCGGCTCGACCTCGTCCAGCACAGATAAGGTCAACGGCGATAAGGTTTCTACCACAACCATTGACAAATCACCATCTGTCAAAGGAAATCGTGCGACCGTATCCATCAGCAGTTCGGCACTTGATGAAGCATTGGAGAAAAACAAGAAGGAATCCAAGCGTGAAGATGCCGACAAATCCTTTATTGAACTGAATGTCAAGACCTCTAAGAGTATAGATGACACCACAGTCACCGTACCGGTCAAATCGCTTGATGATATTTCCGATGCGGATACTGGTCTGAGTCTTGTAACCAATCAAGGTACCATTCAGATGGATTACCGTGCACTGAGTAAAATCGTATCTGCCGCAGACAAAAAAGAAATTGATATTTCCATTGAGGAAGATAAGTCCAATCAATACACCCTTCTGGTCAAGGACGGCAGCAATGAAATTATCGATCTTGGCTCCGGTGAAGCAGAAATCACGTTCTCCTATCGTCTCAAGAGCGGTGAAAAGGCATCTGATGTCAAGGTTTATCGCGTCGGTGACGGCAGTAAGACATGGCTTTCCACCTATGGCGGAAGCACGGTTTATGCAGGTACGGCAACCTATGCCGCAGCAACCGGCAGTTATGTCACAAACATGAATGCCGACTACAATTCCTCCAAAAAGAAAATTACCTTTGCAACCGATGCACTGGGTACCTTCCTTGTAACAACAGATACCCTGCAAACAGGAAGCACACCAAATACCTCCTATCCCTCTTCCCCCTCTTATCCATCGAATTCGACCTTCCTTGATGTACCTGCGTCCCGTTGGAGTGCACAATACATCAACAAGCTCGCTTCGCTGGGTATCATCAACGGTACGGGCGGCGGTTACTTTGAGCCAACGCTTTATGTAAGCCGTGAGGAATTTGTCAAGATGCTGGCAGGGGTTGCTGGTGCAAACGTATCCGGCTATACCTCTCAGCGATTCCCAGACGTGCCTGCGCACCGTTGGAGTGCACCCTATATCGCATGGGCGGTAGACCATGGCATTACAACGGGTACCGATGGTGGAAACTTTGCGCCAACCATGAAAATCACCCGTGAAGAAATGGCAACGATGATTTATCGTTATACGCAAAGTGCAGGTAAACTACTTCCGACGAAAAATGTGCCAACTGTCTTTTCTGATGCACACCTCATTGACAGCTGGGCACAAACTCCAGTTTCTGTCATTCAGCAAGCTGGCATCATTGACGGCAATGTTGTAAACGGTCGTTACAGCTTTGACCCCAAGGTTCCTGCAACCCGTGAGGAATGTGCAAAAATGCTCTGTCTCCTCTATGAACTCATTTAATCAATCCCTGTAATCCGTATGAAACGGAACAAAGCGGTATGCCCCCACTCGGGCATGCCGCTTTGTGTTTGTGTCGCAATTTGGCAATTCCATCTTCGATTCATCTGGAGCAGCTTGTCAAATTGGCGCTTCTGACTTTCCCACATGATCCAGTACAAAGAAAAGCCCAAGACTGCGTCCGGATATCCGAGCGCACCTTGGGCTTTTCGAATTTACAGCGTTCTATGCTTTCTTTTATTTTTCAGATTCCTCTGAAGATGTATGAGGTTCTCCCAGTGGTACAGGCGCAGCTTCGCTTTGTGCCGCACTTGTGGTTTCGGCAGAGATGGTATCCTGCTCTGCTGCCTGTGCTTCTTTTCTGCCGTGGCGCTTTTTGCGCATCCGCATCAGAATTCCAAGGACTGCCAACGCAGCAATGACGCCGCCTGCAAGCACGATTGGTGTACCATCTCGTTTCAGTACCATAATCGTACCTTCTGGCTGTCTGTCCTCACTGACCAGATAACTTCCATCGAGCGTACTTGGCACAATTTGCATTTTTCCGTCCTGCATGACAGCAACTGCCTTGCCGTCCTCTCCGGCGCGTACACGAAGCGTCATAGTTGCAGGAAGCGGTGTATCGTCCTGTACTCGGTAGGCATACGCCGAAATCAAACGATACCCGCTCGGAATCTGTTCCTCCTCTGGCTCCCATTCTCGAATGTCTACTGTGGCATCTGATGAAAATGCCCCCTCTGCCAAAATCACCGGCAGATTGCCCGAAGAAGAAATCGTCGAACGCAAATTATCATATACCGCATGAATGACCTGACTGCGCAGAATCTGTTCCGCTGTAAAATCCTCCCATCTTCCATAGGTACCATCTGCATCTGGCACCTCTGGAATCAGATTTTCCGCAAGACTTCCCTGATAAGTTACAGGAATTTCCGCAATGGTTTGTCCATGTGCCACAAAAGTCATCTTGAATTCCAGAAAATCAGCTGGTACACCGCTCAGGGTTTGGAAAGTTGCAAAATCAACGCCTTGAGACTGCCCGACAAAATTGATTCCATCAACACCGGCATAATCCTCATTGAGAAAATAGTTCCCCGAAACCGTACCTGATGCAGAGCCTGCAATGGCTCCCAGTTGTTCGCCTTCACTGTCAATGCGGGTCATGGCACGGCAGTTGATGATATCCTTACCAACACCGGCAATTCCTCCCAGTGCATCGCTGCCAACGAGATCGGTCAAGGAAGCACTGTTTTGAATCTTACCTCCAGATTCTCCGGCAATCCCGCCGACACGGCTGCCAGACTCACTTTCGACCTTGCTCTTGTTGATGCAGCCAATCGCAGCACCCAGTTCAGCGCGTCCCAGAATACCGCCTGCACATTCGTTCTTTGCTGTAATGGCGCCATCATTGCGACACTCGCGCACGGTTGCTTTCAGGAAAGTATGGGTATCTACAACCAGTTTATCCTCGTCCAAATCAATATCTTCTTCTGGGTCGATTTTCAGCTCCGGTGCAACCATTCCTGCAATACCGCCAACATTGGCATCTGCTTGAATCACAGCTGTATTCTTGCAGGAAACGACCCGTCCGGGACCACTCTCTCCCTGTTCATCGGAAATATCGTCTACTGTTTTTTCCGGAACCTTAACAAGGTTTGTAATGGCATCCTCTACCTTGCCCAACTGTGCAATGATTGACTTTGTGGTGCCATGCAGGTCTGTATTGGTGCTCGCCGCACCGTCTGTCATCTGTCCCACGCGGTCATTGATAATGGTCAGCTGCTGATTGACATCATTCATGGTCTCCTTGCCCTTATCGCCCAGTGTACTGGTATAGGAACGCAGACGATTTTGAATGGTATTCATGCTGCTGTTGATTTGGCGCAGGCTGTTCATGGAATTGCTGCTATATGCTGCCGTATCAGAATTGATGGTACTAGCAAGGTTTTCCAGCTTTTCCAGCGCACGCTCTGCATCTCTGAGCGACTGCTGTATTTCATCTGCGGACTGGCTGATTCCCCATTGTACATTGCTGACCATCAGCTTCATCGCATCGGTTGCATCTGCAAGCGCCTTTTTGACCCGTGCGAGCCGTGCAGAAGGATCAATGGTGCCAAGCTGCTGCAAAGCCTCACTCAGCTGTCCCAGCTTATCGGTATCACTGCCTCCGCCGGTTAAAATGCTGACAACCTGATTGACAAATCTGTTGAGACGGTTCAGGTCGTCCTTCGCCCCTTGCAGCTCTGCCAACGCATCTTGAATTCGTCCATGTGCGGTCGAGGTTGCAGAATCCACCTCATCAATTGCAGTCGAAACACCATTGGTCAGCGTATAGGGAATATCAATCAGATTTTTCCGTACCTTCTTCATGTTCTTAATGACCTGTTCCAGATTTTTACTGGTTTCCTGAATAAAGGCATCGGAATCATTGATAAGCCCATCAAGAGACAGGTTAATTGACTGTGCAGAAACATGGATATCTCCAAGCATTGCATCTGCATCATCAATCGCCTCCACGCCGGCGCTATGTGCGGTGTCACGAATCGAACTCATGGCATCGTTCATGACCTTAAAATCATCTACTACATTATCAGCAGCATTCGAGACCTGATCCGCAAGCTGATTGAGCAGTCCGCTCAGGCTATCGAGTGCACGGTCTAACTCATCAATTGGCTTCGTTCCGTAGGTTTTGTCAATATACGGCTCAAACTGTCCAACAATACCGCCGACATCTTTGCGTCCATATACCTTTCCATGATTCACGCAGGAAATCACACTGCCATCTTGAATTCCCACAATGCCGCCTGTATTGTATCCAACGTGCTGATATCCAATTTCTCCCTTATTTGTGCAGGAACGAATCACACCATTGGATTTTCCTGTAATGCCGCCTGTGTTGGTTGGGGACTGATTCCCATCGGTATTGACTGCACCCTCATTGATACAGCCTTGAATCGTTCCCTCACTGCGTCCGGCAATACCGCCTGCATTGGTGCTGCCTGTTACAACCACCTGACTGAGACAGTCAAGCACCACACCACTTGCCTCGTTGACACCAACCACACCGCCAATACTCTCGTCTCCCGTGACGGTTCCCTTGACTGCACAGGAGCGAATCAGACCCTCATTGCGTCCGGCTAAAATACCCAAGCCTGATTTGGTTCCTTCCGGCTCTACCGTGCCCGAAACCGTTAGGCTGTGCACAACTGCACCGGATTTGATATAGCGAAACAATCCACGGTCAGAACCTCTGCCTCGACTGTCATAGCCTGTAATGGTGTGATGGTTTCCGTCAAAGGTTCCGCAGAAAACGGGAACCGATACCGAACCATATCCCGACAAATCAATATCCTGCTCCAAAATAACGGTCAAACCTTGTGAATAAGTATTGGTCGCACAGTCCTTTGCAAACGCCTTAAATTCACTTGCGCTCGTAATATGAATGGTACGTGTATCCGATGCAGCTTCTGCTGCCAGCGCAGGGACAAGCGGTGCTGCCATCAGTAAGACTGCAATGCCCCATGCAGACAACCGTTTCAACTGATTTCTCATTCCCTTTTTTCCTCCTCTATCTGAAACGCCGGATCTGCTGGGTCCTTTGGAATCGGCTTTTTGCTCTCAATCATGGCATTGACATCGCCGCGAATCACACCGCGAATCTCACCATCTACAAAGCCCGAAACGTGACCGCGAATATGCCCATCAACACGCATGATACCGCCGGAAAAGCGCTGTTTCCGGTCGATATTCAACGTAATTGCCGTTCGCTCGATTAAGGTATCGCCCAAAAGCAGCAGCTGCGGCAGTACCGTCATAACAAGAACAATGGAAGTCAGGGTTCCGCGTCCCAGTGCAAGACCCAAAGAACTGATTGCAGGGTTTGTAGAGATAAAGCCAATCAGGAAACCGGAAACCGTCATAATGGAGCCGGAGGTCAAAATCGTCGGAAAGCTTTGGTTGAGTGTTTCAATCACCGCGTCATGCCGGCTCATTTGATTTTTGAGTTCCATATATCGGTTGGTAATGACGATTGCATAGTCGATGGTTGCACCCATCTGAATCGAACTGACCACGAGATAGCTCAGGAAAAACAGATTGGTGTCCATGATTGCCGGAAACGAAAAGTTAATCCAGATACTGCCCTGAATCGTCAAAACGAGCAAAATGGGCAAGCCTGCGGATTTGAAGGTAAAGAGCAGGATAATCATAACAAACAATGCGGTCAGCACACTGATTTTCAGATTGTCGTCGATAAAGGATTGAGAAAGGTCCTGTGCATTGGTCGAGTTGCCGACCAGAAGCACATCGTCTCCATAATACTGCTCTGCAATTTCACGCATCTGTGCCAGCAGAGCAAAGGTTTCAGGGCTTTCCTCCGGTACATCGGCGGTAAAGACCAGACGTGACCAGTGTTCCCCTTGCAGCTGCGGCAGACCAATATCCAGCTGTTCCTGTAAATCATTAACCTTATCGGCTTGCTCTCCCTCTAGCTTAAAGACGCCCTTATCCTTTTGCTCACACAGGAATTGGAAGCTGTCTACCAGCGGAATTTCGTAGTCATCTGGATTTTGGAAAATTGCACCATATTCCTCATTCTGCAAGCCATACGCCTGATACAGCAGACGTGCATGCTCGATATCTACCCCTGCCAGTTCTGCAAACTGACGCGGTTTGAGCTTATCGGTCAACATATGACCCTCAGCTTCCGTGTTTGCCAATCCCTGTGCCTTATTGATTTGCGGCAAGCTGCCGATTTCATTTAGGATTTTGCCTTCCTTTTCATAATCGCCACGGGGCACAACCAGTGCAATCAAATTCTGATTGCCAAAGGTTTCCGAAATACGGTCGAGCGCAATACGCTGTTCGGGCGGATTGCCCGTGTCAATGACATTTTCCGAGAAGCAGTACTCACACTGTCCGGACAGATAGATACCGCCAACCATCAGCACCAGAAAAATAGGAGGCAAGATATAGCGCAGCTTGACAACCGCCTTTCCCACAAAGCTGATGCGCGGCACCAAATTGGCATGGCGTGTGCGCTCAATGCCTTTGCTGAACAGCATCAGCAGTCCCGGCATCAAAAGGAATACGGTGAGCATACTGCAAATAATACCCTTGGACATGACAGCACCCATATCAAATCCAATGCGGAACTTCATGAGCATGAGCGCAATCATACCCGAAATGGTGGTAAGGCTTGACGAAGAAATTTCAACGATTGCCTTGGAAAGCGCTGCAATATCCGCTTCTCTGGCAGGCTTGGTTTCACGCTCCTCCATATAACGATGGCAAAAGATGATGGCATAGTCGATTGCCAACGCAAGCTGGAGTACAATGGCAACAGAGTTTGTAATAAAGGAGACCTCTCCAAACCAGTAGTTTGTTCCCATGTTCAGAACTGCTGCGACTGCGAACACAATCAGGTATACCGGAACCTCCATATAGCTTTTGGAGGTGAACAGCAGCACCAGAATAATGACAATGGCTGCCACCACCAAAATAACTCCCATTTCATTTTGCAATTGAGCAGAGGTATCCAAACCAACCGGCGAACTGATGTAAGTATCATAAGGAGCCAGAGCTGCCTTGATGCTGTTCATTGCCCGTACGGATTTGGGGTCATCTTCTTCCCCATCGAAGGTGACAGAAATTCGAGCTGAGGAGCCTTTATAATGCTTCTCGGTGTCATCAAATTCAACACTGGACACACCATCAATCGTTTCAATCTGGTCTGCCATTTTCTGTGCTTCGTCCCATGTAATATTGGTGAGCATAAATTCGCCTGCACCCAGCGTTGTGAATTCCTCCTCCATCAGAGTCAATCCGCGGCGGGTCTCGGTATCGGCTGGCAGATATGCGGTAATATCATCGTTGACCTTTACCTTTCCAACCGAACTGGCACAAAAGAGGACAGCCGCCAAAAAGACCAGATAAATCGCCTTGCGTTTGTCCACAATAAATCGTGCCAGACGCATCATAAAATCTTCTGACTTGCGTTCTTCCGACATGAACATACAACCTTTCCTAAGCGTCCTCAAGGTACGCTCTATTGATTCCAATACGATTTTATCATACCTGTTCTGCTTCCAGAAAACAAGCGTCCCACCTGTGACAGCCCAAGCCCCTTGTTACATTTTGGGACAAATCCAGAAAATTGTCCCAGAAAATGACAATCAGATGATGAAACCTCCGGTTACACCGAGCACCTGTCCCGTGACAAACGAAGCATCTTCTGAGCATAAATAACGTATGGTATGTGCAACCTCCTCTGCCCTGCCCAAACGCCCAAGGTCCGTATCTGCCGCAAGCTGCCGCAGCACCTCCGCATCATGGAGCTGATTCATTTCTGTGTCAATTACCCCAGGTGCAACACAGTTGACCCGGATTCCAGAGAGTCCAAGCTCATGTGCAAGGGACTTGGAAAGTCCAATCAATCCTGCTTTTGATGCGGCATAATGGCTTTCACACGATGCGCCGGTTTGTCCCCACACCGACGAAACAGTAACGATTGCGCCCTCCTTCTCGCGAACAAGGTCCGGAAGTGCCGCCTGTATGGTATAAAATACACTGCGCAAATTGCTGTCCATGACAAAATCCCAATCCGCATCTGTCAAGTCGCAAAACATTTTTTGCTGGGCAACCCCTGCATTGCATACAACTGCGCCAATCGTTCCCAAAGATTTTCGAATCTGCGCTGCACACTGTTCAACCTGTTCCCGCTTTGTCAAGTCGCACTGGATTGCCATAGCGCCGGTTTGCGCTGCCACCCGCTCGGCGTCCTCTGTACGGCTATGATAACAAAATGCAACTTTCCAGCCTGCTTGTGAAAATGCGTGCACACAAGCCGCGCCAATGCCACGGGAACCGCCTGTAATCCAAACTGTTTTCTTCATGGATAAATCACAAACTCCTTTTTCATGAAAAAAGCGGACAGAGCGTTTGCTCTGTCCGTTCGATATCGTTAAATTGCAACAACCTGCTGTGCTTCAAACAAGCTCTGGTTCAAATCCTTGGTCAACTCAAGCGCTTCCTCGATGTCAATATCAACGATTTCGCCGCCATGAAGTGCAACCACGCGCTTGCTTTTGCCTTCTTCCAGTACCTTGACCGCATCATGACCCATGCGAGTTCCCATGGTTCTGTCCTGTGAGGAGGGCGCACCGCCGCGCTGAATATGCCCCAAAATCGTCAAACGGCTGTCAATTCCTGTTGCATCATGAATACGGTCTGAGACTTCCTGTGCCGAACCATATCCTTCTGCTACAATAATAATATGGTGATTTCTGCCTTTAATGCGTCCCATGCGCATTTTTTCAATGACTTCCATTTCAAAGTCGATTTCACGCTCCGGAAGTAAAATTGCAGTTGCACCACAGGCACAGCCCACATTGAGCGCCAGATGTCCTGCATGACGCCCCATGACCTCAACAACAGAACAGCGTTCATGAGACTGCATGGTATCTCTCAGCTTGTCGATACAATCCAGCGCTGTATTGCAGGCAGTATCAAAGCCAATGGTGTATTCTGAGCACCCAATATCATTGTCGATGGTTCCTGGAACCCCAACACATGGCACACCCAAGCGAGACAGGGCGAGTGCACCGCGGAATGTACCATCACCACCAATGCAGACCAGTCCATCAATTCCCATGTATTTACAGGTATCGGCAGCCTTTTGCAGCCCTTCTGGTGTGAGCATTTCCTTACATCGTGCAGTATAAAGCATGGTACCACCCTTTCGGCTGATGCCATCTACGCTGCGTGCAGCAAGTTCTATAATGTCACCATTGATCAAGCCACTGTAACCGCGGCGAATCCCGAGCACGGAAATTCCATGTGCCGATGCAGTACGTACAACGGCGCGAATGACAGCGTTCATGCCCGGTGCATCACCGCCGCTTGTAAGCACGCCAATACGCCGAATTGGTTTCTGTTCCATAACTGTACCTCCTAAGAAGGAATGTAATTTCACTTGTTCGTCCGTCGCAGCTCTTGTGTGCTTTTGCGGACTTTGTTTTATTATAACATTTTATGTACAAAAATACAAGCCGATTGCCGTACACTTATACAGAGATTCTTGACCGCAGCAAAGAAAAAGACAGCCACAGAAAATACTCCATAGCTGTCTGATTTTTATGCTGCGTCAGAGGATTTCTCCTTTTCGAGTAAATCATCACGGAATCCGTTATAAACCACACCCGGTTCGAGCTTTACCCCCTTTATGGCAGCCAGCTCTGAAACGGTTACAAAGGCAAAGCCGCGATCCGCAAGGGTGTCCATGGCGCGGGTCACGCCCTCCAATGTACATTCACGCAGGTCGTGCATGAGTACAATATCGCCGTCCTTTGCATTGGAAACGATTTTATCATAGATAATATCAGCGTCACGGTTCTTCCAATCCAGTGTATCCAAGCTCCAGTTGATGATTGGCAGACCACTTTCCTTCATTGCCTGCTGCACAGTGTCATCATAGGCACCGCCGACCGGGCGCATTACAGTTGGCTTTTGTCCGGTATAGGACTCTATCAAATCGGTATTTTCGTCTACTTCCTTGTGTACAAATTCATTTGACTTGTTTTTGAGTGTTTTCATCGGGTGGTTCATGGTATGATTTCCCAACTCATGTCCTTCTGCCAGATAGCGCTCCATGTGCGTGTGGAAGTCTTTGATGCGGTAGCCACACATGAAGAATGTGGCATGTGCATTGTGTTCCTTGAGGGAGTTGAGCAGACGTGCCGTCAGTCCCTTGGAACCTCCAGTTGGACCATCATCAAAGGTGAGTGCAATGTAAGCATCTGCCTTAGGGATTCCTGCAAGGCTCGGCAGACCAGAAGCTGCTGCTGCGACTGCGTCCATCTGCATCGCATGACCGTCCAACGGATATCCTGTAATGGCAGTCATACCCTCTGCGGGCTGAGAATAGGACTTTCCAAGCGCTGCTGCAAGGTCACTGACCTTACAATACGGTGTATCTTCAATGGTTGCGATGGAAAGATTCATTTTCTTTCCGTCCTTATGCAGAGCGCCATTTTCATATTTCACACTGCCATTGCTGACCTCAGACAGTGCTTGTGCTGGAAAGTAGATTCCATCGTCCTGTTTTCTAATTTTTGCATTGTCCGGCAAATCCACCTGATTTCCATTGAGCAGAACTGAGGTCGCATCTTCTCTCATCACAATACTGTCTGCAAGGTACTGCTCTACGGAGTATCCCAGCTTTTCCTGTGCGCTTGCTTTGAGTGCTTCCATTTTCTTGTCATCGGTATCACCGAGCACACAAATCGCATAGCCGCCTTCTGCGGGTGGATAGGAGGAAAATTTTCCGCCTAATGCCTCTGTAATGGCACGTCCCGGAACATAGAACACCGCTCCATTGCGTGTCGGTTTCACTGGTAAGGTATATTCCTGATTATCTACACCCATAATACTGGAATCGTCCTGCCGCAGCAGAATGGTTTTCTCTCCAATCGTCATTTTGAAGGTTTCATTTTCAAAAATAAGCTGTCCGCCGAGTCCTTCTACCAATGGACGGATTGGAAGCAATAAATTGCCTGCAGGGTCAAGGTACGGAGTAATTGCAGTTCCCTGTCCGTCATCTATTGTGCTGACTTCCCCATCTCGAATAACCATATTATTGTTGATTTGTAAAACCAGCTCATGATTATCTGGCTTTGGCGTAAAGGAAGGAAGTCCCCCCTCTCGAATTGCACTGACCGTTGCCGGAATCATGGCAACGAACAGAACCAAAATCATCAGTGCTGCGCCTGTTTTCCATTTCATTATATCAAATCTCCTATCTCAAAATGCAATCGTTCCCGTACATTCGGTCTTATTATAGCATAGCTTTTTCAGAATATCAGTAACAAAATCGTTAAAATTGGTTACAGAATCGTTAAAAATCGACTATTATTTTCCAAGAAAGCTTGCTCAGCGCAATGCCTGTGGAACGACCTGCACACCAACCCCCAGCAGTCGCGGTCCCACATAAGCTCCCAATGTACCGTCAATTTGTCCACGAATCACAGGGGTATTGGGCGGCAGCCTTTCAGAGAGCTGCGCGGCAAGCGCATCTCCCTCTTCCGGATTCCCACCATCTGCAACCGCAGCAAGCAGCGGTACATTTGTCGGGCATACGGAATCCAAAAGAGCAAGCATACGCTCAATTGCAGCCTTTTGTCCTCTGCCTTTTGCGGCATTGATAAGCTGTCCACTCTTTTCAAATGTCAGAATGGGTTTGATTTGCAGGAGTGTACCCGTCATGGCAGTAATTTTACCAATTCTTCCACCCTTTTGCAAATATTCCAGTGTATTGACGCAGAAAAAAACCTTTGTTGTTTCCAGCATCTCCGGAACGGCTTGTATTATCTGTTCCCAAGAGCAGCCTGCCCGAATCATGTGTGCAGTTTGCAGCAGTGTCATACCAATGCCAAGGGAACCGCTGCTTGAATCCAATACATGGATATCGAGGTCAGGATAATCCTCTGCCATTACACGCACCAGATTATAGGTTCCGCTCAAGCCGGCAGACAGATGTACAGCAAGCACATGCTGATATCCTTCTTGCCGAATCTGCTCAAACAAATCTTGTACCATTTGCGCTGACGGAAGCGAGGTAACCGGCAGTTCTTTGGGAAGCCGTTCATAAACCTCATCTGCTGAAATCGTTTTTCCATCTAAATATTCTCCATCAGAAAACAGAAGGCGCAGCGGCAGTACAAAGATGCCATACTGCTCACAAAGAGCCGATGGAATATCCGCACAAGAGTCTGTTAGAAGGGCTATTCTTTGATGATTCATACCAGCCTCTACTTTCAAAAATCTTCCTGTGTCATACAGGTCACATATTCTGGAACAACCTCTCCTACGGGTTGCTCCACCGCATACCCAAACATATCATACCACTGCCCGCACGTTTCACATTGCCATGCAGTACGAGATTCCTCGTTAGAACAATACATTTCATTTCCACAGCTACAACGCATGATAAACAAAACACTCTATCTCCTTTGATACTATATTCTATCATTTCATTTTATGCGGTTTTTACATTTTTGTCAATCCATAGCGATGAAAGTCTCCTTTTTGTCAGACTCCTTTACGTGTTTACAAATTATTCATGTTCTATCCATGATTTGGTGATATCTCGCCCTTTTGGTTTGCGTATAATAAAGCCATAGAACAGAACGCCACAAGCGAAATCTGTCTCTCATTTTATTTCAGACAAAGGAGCACATTTTATGTATCGTTTGTATAGACTCTTTTCATCTTATGGATATGGTACGAATTTTATCCATGCACTCAGCTTTTTTCCGCAGCATCTCCTTTCGCGTATGGGATTGGTTCCCATTTTTGTAAAACATCAGAAATCTTGACCTTGCATGTTTGCCTCCCTTTTCATGCAAGCTTCATAAAAAGCCGCCTGAATAAGGCGGCTGCTTTTCTAAAATATCAACATATTAATCACGAGAAAGACAGCTGCAATCAAAGATAGTCTTCCGATAACATGATCCATTGTGCCATCGGTCTGAATCGGCAAAAGCGAAATATGGCGCCGATAAAATGGCCATAGGAGTGGAATTCCCTTGGGTGTCATTGCATCTAACAGCAAATGTGATAGTTCTCCGGCGAGTAAGCCATAAATTACAAACTTCATAGGCATAGACTGCCCTGCACAGAACAATAAAAGCAACGAAATTGTAATATAAAAAACAGGAGTATGCAGCACCCCTCTATGACGAAACAAGCGGCTGGAAAAAAAGCCAAAGATACCTAATCTTTTTGTTATCTTGCTTTTTCGATGATCCAAATCCGGCAACACACCACCAATTGCTCCGGCTGTCACCATCAGTGCAGATGGAACCAAGGCGCTATCCAGCGCACACGCAAGACCAGCACCAGCCAGCAGACCTGTATACAAATGTGTTCTCCCGATCAAAAGCAACCGTCCTTTCCCTGCTCGAAGCAGAACAAATGTTTTGTATTATTATACCTTTTTTTACAATACTTTACAACATATTTTCAAAAATAACAAAAACAATGAGAACGGAGTCAATATTATGATGAAGCGATTCATTTTCTGGGTCATATTGACGCTATTGTTGATGATTGGCTGTCCATGGCTGACGGCTGCATTTGCCGGAGATGCCGGAATGATTATCTGCCTTTTTCTATTTTTTGCCGTAAATCCCATATTCTCTGCCATGTGCGGGATTTCCGCTGGAAAACATCTGAAACAGCTATGGGGACTTCCATTCATCGTTGCTGGCACGTTTTTAGCCGGTGCATGGTGGTTCCTTGAAATGGGTGAACGCGCATTTCTAATGTATTGTGGTTGTTATCTCTTGATTGGCGTGATTACTATGCTGTTCAGCTTTCTCGCACAAAAGAAGAAATCATCATATTGAGCTTTACAAGGATAGGTATATTGGTTACTATATTATCAAAGGAAGTAGAAGGGTGTTCGCCTTGTATTGAATTTTATTTCGTACAAGTCAATGCTGAACTGGATACTTCCTCTGTTTTTATACAATCTTATATAGGAACTGGGTCTCCATATTGTTGACTTGTATTGTACTGGCACTTTCCAATCCTGTGATTTTGTCTGGATACCCGCCCAATATTTCATCAATCTTTCGTATAGCGCTAAAAAACCGCTAAAAGGTAATCTTACCTTTTAGCGGTCATAAGTCTGGAGCTGTTGAACAGATTCGAACTGTCGACCTCTTCCTTACCAAGGAAGTGCTCTGCCTGCTGAGCTACAACAGCATATTGTTACGAAAAATGGATTTCATTTTCCCGAATGAAAAATTAGCGGATTGATATGATTCTCTCTCTTCTCGCCTTTTCCTAAAGTAAAAAGAAATTTGGCGACTCAGATGGGACTCTCCCGCGGTCTAAAAAACATGCCACAGGCATATTTTTTACGGTGTAATCACCGCCGACCTGTTCTCGCCCCTTTTCGAATA
>JAGZIN010000033.1 GCA_018366195.1 Butyricicoccus pullicaecorum
CATCCAATAAACCTAAATAGACTTCAATTATCCCTAAAAAAACCTTCATAGACAATCCTTCTCTAAATAACCTTATGTTTTCTTAGTTTTATTACCCAGTATCTTTTTTTAGCGTCCTCGACCGTCAATCTGTCCTGCCGGAGCAGGGGAACGGATTTTTTATTCCAACCCAACTTGCGCTTTGGCAGATACGGTTCCGTTTGTAAATGTTACATTTGCGTTAGATCCAGCGATGCCATTCCCGTACCATGTATATATTTTGATTGTATAATCATTCACGCCTGATTCAGCAGCTGAACTGCCTGATGAACCTATGATTTCAACTACCTGATCATAAGTCATGCCATTCTGAATTTGATTGTATTCATCAAGTGTGATGTATTCTGCGTCATCTGATATGCCAGATACTTGCTTCTGTACAGTATCATTCATTGTTGATACACTATAAATAGATCCGCCAATGATAAGCACGAAAGCAATTGCGCCTGCGAGGCACCCGTGATGACCTTTTAGCGTCCGTTTGCATACAGGACATACTTTAGCTTTTTTGTCAATTTCACTTTGACAGAATTTACATTTTTTCATATTTTTAGTCTCCCCTTTATCCTGCTGTTGATAACAACAGTTTTTTGTACACAACTTTGTAGTAATGCACAAAAAGCTGGTGTTATGTATAATATGACTGTGATACGTATGGTTAAATATTAACAAAAGTTCATTGGTTTTGCGAATTGCAAATTACCACTTTTATATATATACTAGGTGTATAAAAGAGATAAGAAGTGAGGGAAAACCAATGAACCATGAAAAAATGCAGGCAGAAACCGATGTAAGCGCAGAGAAAGAACAGCAAGAACTGTCTGCACAAGATAATATTGACACACTACTTACACGGATTAACCACACAAAAAATCCGAAGGCAATCTTGCAATCATTAACGATTATTAAACCATTCATCAAGCATAGCGATAACAATACTTAAAAATTTTAAGTCAGCGTCAGATAGGTTATTATCCTCATTTAGGTAACCTAATTTTTGGAGTACTTTGACAAGTTCTTCTCGTGTAACGAGTTCCTTTGAGTCTTTGACTGAATTAGGAGAATCTTCGGTCATTCCATTTAATCGCTCCAAGGATACACCAAGCCCTTTGTGTAGTTTGAAGGCTACATTAAGGGCTATTTTTTTTTGTTTGCGGTCTATGATGCTTCTTACAGTTGAATCGGTTAAATCACACGCACGAGCAACATCAGGGATGGTCATTCCTTTTTCGTTCATGATTTCTGTAAGTACCGTGTAGAAGTCCATAAATTCAACATCCTTTCTGTCTATACAATAGCATATATTTTCACGCATTGCAAGATTTTTTTTGAAAATAATGCTTGATATTTCACGCAATGCGTGTTAGTGTATAGACATAAACAACGCAATGCGTGATTGGGAGGTGATTGTATGGCACGTAATCGCATCATATATGATAATCTGCGCGCAGAAATGGCGAGAAAGAATATCGTAATTTGCGATATGTCGAAGCAGATTGGCATGAATCGGGATACACTGTCCCGGAAGTTGGCTGGAAAAGCTCCGCTATATCTGGATGAAGCATTTCGAATTCAAAAGATGTTTTTTCCTGATGTTGATATCATGAACTTGTTTAATAAAAGTTCTGCATCGTAAGAAAGGGGTAAAATTTATGAACCAACTAACGATTTTGACCCAAGGCAACCAGCAGGTTGTAGATAGCCGTGAAGTGGCTGAGATGGTGGGTAAGCAGCATAAAGATTTAATGCGAAGCATTCGCGAGTATAGCACCACAATCGAAAAATCCACTGAGCGCAATTTTGCGCTGAGTGATTTCTTCCTTGAATCCAGTTACAAAGACAGCACAGGACGTGAACTTCCTTGCTACCTGCTCACCAGAAAGGGGTGCGACATGGTAGCAAACAAGATGACAGGGGAAAAGGGAGTGCTGTTCACCGCTGCGTATGTGACTGCCTTTGAACAGATGCGGGAGCATATTCAGCAAGCCGAAACGAGCGAAATTGAGCAGCGGAAAGCAGAAGCCCAATTACTTGGCGCAAAAGCACAAGTGGCAGATCAACTCATAAAAATATGGGAGAGTGCTGGCGTTGCACAATCAGAGCAGCTGCTGCGGATTAGTGAATTCTATGGGCTGACAGCTCCAAAACAGATGTCATCACCGCGCATATATAATGCGGCAATGGTCGCACTGGACCTTGGATTGTACACGGATACAGGAGACCCACATGCTGCTGTTGTGGACGCTGTTGTTGATGCGCTGATATCGAATCCCAAATTGGTTGCAGACTATGATGAAGATGGAAGGTTGTACCCTATTGAAATAGAACGCGAGATTGATACATACCTACGCAAAAACCATTATCCGCCTATTATCTGTCTCAACGGGAGAACATTTTATATCTCATACAAGTATCATGCATAGGCACTTGGGATACCTGTTTCTGGATCGTGAAAGGAGGTCGGAGCAAATGAAAACTTTTGCAGAGCGATTAAAGTACGCAATGGATCATAGTAATATGAGCCAAACGATTCTTGCTGAGAAGTCGGGTGCTTCCAAAGCTGCAATCAGTCAGTATCTTGCAGGGAGAAATACTCCCAATTGGGAGCGAATCAAAGTGTTGGCAAATGTCACAGGTGTGACTGCGGACTTTTTAATGGGATATGAAGAAGCAACACCAGATCATGAAGCATTCATTCCGGTAAAAAAGATTAGCACCAAAACTGCTGCACGGTGCATGGGAAAGTCAGAGCAGTTTGTACGAGCTGGTCTCCAACGTGGGATACTGCCTTTTGGAAATGCGGTTCATGGCACAGGTGCACGATGGAATTACTATATAAATCCTATGAGATTCAAAGAATATGTAGGCAGTGCTGTGTTCAATCAATTTTTTGGTATAACACCATGAATAAGCAGAAGCCAAACAGGCGGAAGCTCGCTTCGAAAAGGCAAAGAATCTGGTGGCTATGCGTGTCAACCTGTTCTTCGAAGAAGTACAGGCACAGATTTGCACGCTGGAAGCTGCACTGGCTGCACTCTCCGCAGAACAGCCCGAGGTGGGTGCGAAGTTCCGCACGGCAGTTCATCAGTATTTCGCACTGCATAGTCAGTCGCAAGCAAATTATCATCACAAAGAGAAAGGAAAAAGCAATGGTTGATGTAAGAACAGGGTGCCCCGATCCACCATTGGATCCGCCAGAATACAAAGGTACTGTGATAGATGTTTGCCAAGAATGTGGTGAAAATATCTATCGAAATGACGGATATTATGATTTTGAAGGTGCTTTTGTATGTGAATTTTGCAGAGATGATTACCTTAGAAAATGTCATAAAACGCCATGACAATGTAGGGCAAATCGTGAATGAACAGAACAGAGGTATAAGAATGAAATTATATGATATCGCAGATACATACCGCCGGCTTATGGACTGTATGCAGATTGATCCTGAAACTGGGGAAATCAGCACACCAGAAGTATTGGATGCGTTGGATGCACAGGATGCAGCATTTGATGTGAAAGCAGAAGCGGTTGCGTGCTATATTAAGGAGTTGCGTGCAGACGTGAAAGCACTGAAGGAAGAAGAAGACATGCTGAAAGCGCGTAGATACACGACAGATCGCAAGGCAGATTCACTTTCACAGTATCTAGCAGATTGCATGATGCAGATTGGCAAGGAAAAGGTGCAAACACCGCGCTGCGCCCTGTCTTTCCGGAAAAATTCTCAAGTACAAGTAACAGACCTTGATCTGCTTGTAAACCATGAGGAATTTATGCGGGTAAAGACTCCTGAGCCTGATAAGACCGCAATCAAAGCTGCACTGAAAAATGGACGCATTGTTCCAGGTGCAGAGTTGATCACAACACATAATTTGCAAATTAAATAAGGAGGATTTTTCCATGTTGTTTACAGAGGCAACGCGAGAGAAATCAAAGTTGCGCATTGCATTAACGGGTGCATCAGGGGCGGGGAAGTCCTTATCCAGTATTTATCTTGCTTATGGTGTAACCGGAGACTGGTCTAAGATTGCTATTATAGACACGGAGCACGGACGCGCGAAGTTTTACGCTGAGCGGTCAGACCTTGAAACCGGTAATTTCTACCATGCAGCGCTTAACCCGCCTTTTTCACCCGATAAGTATAAGAAATATGTAGCAGAAGCCGCGCAGCTTGTTGGGGAAGATGGGGTCGTGATTATTGACAGCTTATCCCACGCATGGGAAGGGGAAGGCGGCGTGCTCGATATCAAAGAGGATATTGCAGCGCGTCCCAATGTCAATAGCTACACAGCATGGAACGAAGCCGGACGCATACAAAACAGTCTCATTAACACGATTTTGTCTGCGAACTGTCACACAATCGTTACCATGAGAGCAAAAACAAAATATGTGCTCGAAGAAAATGAACGGGGGAGGATGCAGCCCGTAAAATTGGGACTGGAGCCCATTCAGCGTGAAAACACTGAGTATGAATTTGACATTGTTTTCTGGTTGAATCGCGCTGATCATGTAGCATATACCAGCAAGGACACTACTTTCTTGGATAAGTATGGCGCAGTCATCACGCCAGAACTAGGTCAGCAGCTAAGAGCGTGGATAGACGAAGGGCAAGAGCCTCTCAGATGTGAAGAATGTCATGCAGTCTTAAAGCCCACACCTAGTAAAACAGTTGCAGAACTGGCACAAGGAACGAAAGAACGTTCTGGAAAAATCATGTGCAAAATTTGCTATAACGCATGGGACGCAGAACAAAAGAAGGTGACAGAATCATGTCAGAACTAAGACCATATCAAATGCAGCTTCTGGAGGAGGTAAGGCAGTCATACCGAGAGGGCGCGCGCCGCCCATGCATTGTTCTTCCGTGCGGCGGGGGGAAGTCATGTATTACAGCAGAAGTTGCAAAATGCGCAACGGATAAAGGCAACAGAGTATTATTTTTGGTACACAGAAAAGAACTTGTTGAGCAGATTATACAGACGTTTTATAACTGGGGTGTCGATTTGGCTTTGTGCCGTGTCATGATGGTGCAGACCGCTTGCAGACGCATAAAGCGCCTGAAGCCGCCGCGTTTAATCATCACGGACGAAAACCACCATTGTTTGGCGTCCAGTTACCGTAAGATCTATGACGCTTTCCCCGATGCGCAATGTTTAGGCGTGACTGCAACCCCTGTAAGGCTCAACGGCGGCGGGCTGGGAGATGTAAACGACCGTCTAGTGCTGGGTGTGTCGGCTAAATGGTTGATTGCAAATAATTACCTTGCTCCATACGAGTATTACGCGCCTACAGCCGAGAATTTATCTGATATCCATATAAAGCGCGGTGAATTTGACGCAGGAGAAGCCGAGGAACGGTTAAATACTGCCACAATTCGTGGCGATGTGATTAAGCACTATAACCGTCTGGCGGCAGGGAAAAAGGCAATTTGTTATTGCACTACAGTGGCGCACTCTAAGGAAATGGCAGAACGCTTTTGTGATTCTGGAATTCCGGCAGCACATATTGACGGCAGTACAGACAAGTACACACGAGATAAAATCATTGCGCAATTTCGAGCCGGAACAATCAGAATTTTATGTAATGTTGATTTGATTTCCGAGGGGTTTGACGTTCCAGACTGCGCTTGCGCTATCCTTTTGCGTCCGACACAATCCTTGACACTTTTTATTCAGCAGTCTATGCGTGCCATGCGGTATCAGCCGGGGAAGACCGCAATCATCATTGATCATGTGGGAAATTATACGCGCTTTGGTATGCCAGATGATGATCGCGAGTGGACGCTGGAAACAGCGCCAAGGAAAAAGAAGATGGTGGCAGATAAAGAAAAGGTGCGTCAATGTCCAGAATGTTTTTTTACTTTCCCAGCGGCGCCTGTGTGTCCTAAGTGTGGATACAAACGTCCCGAAGTGCAAAGAAACGTCGAGGAAGATAAAACCACAAATCTGGAACTGATACGCGGGTTCACCGTAGACACAAAAACCATTGAGGATTGCCATACCTATGCTGACCTTGTCAATTACGCACAAACACACGGTTACAAGCGCGGGTGGGCGTACTATCAAGCAAAACAAAGGGGGTTACTGGCATGGCCGAGCATGAACTACAAAATCAGATCCGTGTAGCACTGTCCGAACATGGGCTTGTGTTTCGCACCAATGCGGGGTCCTTTTGGCAGGGCAAGCGCATGTGGTCACGGGAATATGGCGGGTACGTCCTGACAGCACTTTCACGCGTTGAGGGGCTTCCAGAAGGCTTTTCGGATCTGCTATTCATTGATGACCGTGGCTGCGCATTCATCGAAGTAAAAGCCAAAAACGGAAAATTGCGCGAAAGCCAAAAGAAATTTATATCACGTATGCAATCGATGGGACAGCGCGCAGGCGTCGCATATTCCGTTGAAGATGCAATCAATATTGTAACAGGAGGACAATAAAATGTTTACAGTCAACCATTCGCAAACAAACGACCTGAAACCTGAGGGAACTTATGAGGTTATTGTGGATAAAGTTTCTGAGCGATACACAAAAAACAATAAGCCCTACATAAATCTCATTCTCACTATTCGCAACGATGTAAACAACCCTGTAAAGGGTGGGAAGCTGTTCGCCGCGCTGTACAAAAAGAAGGAGCCCACTCAGGCTGATTTGTCTGTTGATGGCTATTCTGCTGCGCAGATTCAAGCATGGTGCAAAGCTGCAAATTTTGAAAATGGACGCAACTTTGAATCCCTCAAAGCAGTTTGCGATGCACTGCAAGGTGCGCTTGTTCGTGTGCAGGTAACACATGACGAGTATAACGGCACTGTGCGTGAGCGTGTAGAAAATTTCCCAATCGCTACGAATCACCCCGACTGTAAGCACCAGAGCAAGCCGACAGCAGCACAACAGGATACATTGCCACAAGGTATCAAGCCTGATGCAAATGGCTATGCAGAACTGGCTGATGACGATTCAGACGTACCCTTTTAAGATAGGAGATTGCCATGTACGAGCACATTCCGGAAGAACTAAAGAAACTGCCGCACTGGGTGTGCTGGAAAGCTGAGCAGGGGGAGAATGGAAAGTTGCGTAAAGTGCCCATTAACCCTATCACAGGTGGCGGGGCGATGAGTAACACCCCTAGCACATGGACAGACTTTGAAACCGCTGTGAAAGCGTCTGAGCAGTATAGCGGCGTGGGCTTTATGTTCGCGCCGCCCTACTTTGGCGTAGATATCGACAACATTCAAGATGATATTGCAGCGTTTCAGGCAGGTGATGACAACAATATTGTTTCCGAATTTGTCCACACGCTTTGCAGCTATGCCGAGTACAGCCAATCCGGCAATGGCATTCACGTCATTTGTAAGGGCGAGCTTCCCAAAGGCGGCAGACGACGCGGAAACATTGAGATGTATCAGACAGGGCGTTATTTTATCATGACAGGCAACGATGCTGCGGGATATGCAGACATTGTGGACTGCACCGAAACCATTAAACCCCTGCATGAAAAGTACATAGGAGCAGGGCGAGAACCCACGACGGGTGTAAAAGTTGTGCCCATTAACCTTACTGACCGTGAAGTGATTGAAAATATCCTAAAATCTAAGCAGGCAAATACATTTCGAGACTTATACGCCGGAAATTGGCAGGCGTACACGCAAAGTCAATCGGAATCGGATTTGTCACTATGCAACATGCTCGCGTTCTGGTGCCGCTGTGATGCGGATTTGATGGACAGGATTTTCCGGTCATCTGGAATGATGCGTGAAAAGTGGGACAGAGCGCAGTCAGGCAGTACATACGGCGCAAAGACAATCGCAAAAGCCATTGCTGGCTGCAGTAAGGTGTATGAACCGCCTGTGCAGTATGGCATATCAATTGGACGCAAGCCTAAGCCAGAGAAAACCAAGCTATATACCTATGATGACATGGGCAATGCTGAGCGCCTGAAGGACGCATTTGCGGAGCGTATCAGATACAGTTATGTAGATAAATGCTGGTACTACTACGATGAGCGTGTGTGGCGCAGAGACCGCACAGGCGTTATAGAGAGACTTGCAGATGAAATCGTAACGGAGATGCAGCAAGATAAAGACAATTATCTTCGGCAGCCGGTGAAAGACCAAGATGACGAGGAAAAAGCATTTATGAAGCATCTCAAGTATTCACGTTCGAATAAAGGCAAAAAAGCAATGCTTGCGGAAACTATGCACCATATCCCCATCGAGCCTCACCAGATGGACGCGCATAACCACATGTTAAATACGCCGAATGGGGTTTTACATTTGCGTACTGGTGTGCTCGAGGTGCACAACCCTGATTTATACCTGTCTAAGATGACACTTTGCGAATATACAGACCACGCAGACTGCCCACGCTGGGAATCTTTCTTACTTGATATTTTCGGCGGAGACAGAGAGTTGATAAGATATATACAAAAAGCAGCGGGTTACAGCTTAACAGGCTCTACGGAAGAACAATGCGCCTTTTTTTGCTATGGAACGGGGCGTAACGGAAAAAGCACATTCCTTGATACGATATCAGGTTTACTGGGTGACTATGCGATAAACATACAGCCGGAAACCATTATGATTCGGCATCAGGCGGGGAATGGAGCAAACAGCGATATTGCGAGGCTGAAAGGCGCACGGTTCGTCACCAGTGTTGAGCCTAGCGAGGGTATGAAGTTAAACGAAGGACTGATAAAGCAGCTTACAGGCGGCGATAAGGTCACTGCTCGTTATCAGTATGGCAGTGAATTTGAGTTTACGCCTGAATTTAAGTTATGGCTGGGTACAAACCACAAACCAATTATTCGCGGTACAGATACGGGTATCTGGCGGCGTGTGCATTTAATCCCGTTCACAGTAACAATTCCTGAAGATAAGGTGGACAAGCATCTGTTACATCATTTGCGCGCGGAACTGCCCGGCATATTGCGCTGGGCGGTGGACGGCTGTTTGATGTGGCAGAGGGAAGGACTAAAAAAGCCTGCGGCAGTTGAAGAAGCTGGCAAAGAGTACCGCGCGGAAATGGACGTTGTAGCCGCTTTCCTAGATGCTTGCTGTGTTTTGGGCGATGGACGCGAAAAAACAACTGATTTGTACCAGTCATACACAAAATGGGCTGATGAAAACAACGAGTATAAAATGTCATCGCGTAAGTTTGGACAAGAATTAGCAAAGCGGTTCGAAAGAACAAAATGCAATGGCTCATATTATTACAATGGGATTTTATTGGCTGATGCGTTCAAGGCATATCATGTGAATATTGGTTAACAGTGCCTAAGTGCCCAACTTTTCAAATTTTCGAGACCTTTTTATTTACCTGTACCTGCGTATATAGGACTTTTAACTTTTTATATAAGTTAGGCACTTAGGCACTTCAAAAACAATAAAGGAGAAAAACAAAAAAATGACAACAAATGATATTGTAAAGGCTGCTTGGAACCGGAAAGAACCAGAAAACATGGATTTTATGGAACAAAAGCTATACTGGGGATTGCGGTTTATATATTTTTTGTTCGAATCAGGTGACACACCAAAAGAAGAAGCAGCAAGAGCCAAAGAGAATTTAATTACATCTTATGAGGAAGCACGCAAGGCGTGGGCAAATTGGATGAAAGGTCAGGCGGCATGCAAATTGTTGTCGACCTCAACTAATGCCGAAGCGCGGCGCATTGCGCGGGAAGTGCAGCAGATGTTTGAGTAAAATAAAAGGGGTCGAAATCGACCCCTTTAAGGAGGATACAATGGATAATTTGGTAAGGCTTGCCTTGCTAGGTAGCCGTAAGGCGCAGGAAGAAATAACAAATCGTGGGGAATTCTTGCCGTGTTGGTGTTGTGGTAGTGATGAGGTCAATTTCGTGAATGACCGCGGCTTTCAGATTAAATGTCAAAAGTGTAAGAGCACCGGAAAGGCGGGGAGTTTGCTCAACGCTATGAAAAACTGGAACACTCGACCGTCCGTACTTCCATCACTGGTACTTTGCAAAGATTGCAAATACCGTTGCAACTGTTCTAATTATATCGGGGAAACTGGGGTTTTCGGTGATTATGATTTTTGCTCGAAGGGAGAAAGGGAGGATGAATATGACCCAGATGTACAGTGGTGCCTATCGGAACTGCGGGATATTTTGGAGATTATGGGAGACATGAGCAGTGACCGCCAGCGGGAGCTGGTTCAGGCTGATTTGAGGAGGACACAATGAATATTTTAATTGCCTGTGAGGAATCGCAGGCGGTGACAACAGAAATTCGGAAATTAGGTCACGAGGCATATAGCTGTGATTTATTTGAGTGTTCAGGCGGTCACCCTGAGTGGCACATACAGGGTGATTGCCTGCCGCTGCTGAATGGACGGTGCCAATTCACTACGATGGACGGACAGCAACACAGGGTAAATGATAGGTGGGATATGATTATAGCGTTCCCACCGTGTACAAAAACCAGCAATGCAGGTGCTCGGCATTTGTATAAAGGCGGTAGGCTCAATGTTCAGCGATATTATGAGGGAATGTGTGGTAAGGCGTTTTTTATGACATTCCTGCACGCAGATTGTGATAGAATTGCGGTTGAAAACCCCATGCCGAGTAAGGTTTTCGGTTTTCCAGAGCCTACACAGGTGATTCAGCCATATTATTTCGGGCACCCGTACACTAAAAAAACCCTGCTATGGTTAAAAGGGTTTGCGCCACTCGTGCCTACAAAAATTGTTACCCCCGAAAAAACATGGTGTCCTAGCGGTTCATATTCAGGAAATCACTCTGAAAAACACCGGGGAATGTTCACGACAGAACGGGCACGAAACCGAGCTAAAACATTCCCCGGTGTTGCGCAGGCAATGGCAGCACAGTGGGTAGGAGGAGCGGATTAAAATTGCCCTAACTGGATTAGGAGGAGTAAAAAATGAAAAAAACATTGAAATATGGTCGGATTATGACAGGACTGGGCGCTGGTGCCTGCGAATGAAAAAAAGCGTGGGCGGTTTACTCTCGATGAAATTCGAGATGCTTTGCGGGGATACGAACTCGATTTCTATTTAATATTTGTTGACGCTTATCATGATGAGGAAACTCAGTTTGATGACGACATGCGGGGAGATTTTATAACGATATATCGCACAGATTTATTCAATGACTGATACATGTTCTGCATCTGCATGGCAGAAATATTAAAACGCAGATGGGGTGGAGTTACTGCCCCAACTGCGGCGCGAAAATGGATTTGGAGGAATGAAAAATGAAAAGGTTGACCTTTGACGGCAATTTTTGTGAGGATGTTGCATTGTGTGGGGAGGTTCTGGGCGGAAGCTTCTGCAAGGATGGCACATGCAGTCAGCGGCAGATATGGGAACGGTTAAAAATGATTGAGGATGTTTTTGGCGACGAGTACGACATTGACCGTCTGCGGGAAATGCAGCAACGCGAGAATCTTCGTCCGCTGACGCTGGACGAACTGCGAAAAATGGACGGGCAGCCGGTGTGGGGGCAGCGTCTAATAAGCGACAAACCCGGAGAATGGTTTATCGTGCGAATCGTGGAAATGCGTGCAACATGGTTTATTGCTTGCGCTGGTGCTACGCAAGGCTTTGGAGACAAAGACAACTACGGTGACAGTTGGATTGCCTACCGCCGCCCGCCGGAAAAGGCGTTGGAAGAAATGGAGGAAATCCCAGCCGCCGATGTCGCGCCGGTGGTGCATGGGAATTAGGTTGATTGCAACTGGGTGGAGGAATGAAAAAATGAAAAATATTGATTGCAGGAAATGCAAAAATTGCGATATCCTAAAAGGCTGCATGAAATACGGCAAAAATCCATGGGTAGCAGCGAAACGGTGCGCCGCTGATTGTTTCAAAAATTACATTACAATAGGTAAACAAATGAAAAAATATGAATTCACTGCTATCCAATAGGGGGCGATTAAATGCGTAAAAGGTGGCTAACAAAAAAAAGCATGAGAGCAAAAGTGCATAAAAAAGAAACTTTATGCTGGCAGTGCGCAAAGGCGTGCGGTGGGTGTTCATGGTCAAGTTCGGCACACAAGCCGGTGGACGGCTGGACGGCAGAACGGCGGGATATATACATACAAAACAGCAGCGTGCCGGTAGAAAGCTATGTGGTGCATGACTGCCCGGAATATGTGCCGGACGGCAGAGAACATGATGCACCCAAGCAGGACGTGCCGCCGCTTCCGGAATCTATGGTGGAAGAAATGATCTCTCTGCGTGAAAATGCGGGGCTGACCTATGAGAAAATTGCCGAACGGCTGGGCATCAGTCAGCAGACTGTGCGAAAATACTATCATACCCGCACA
>JAGZIN010000034.1 GCA_018366195.1 Butyricicoccus pullicaecorum
AAAGGGCGAAAAGGGTGACACAGGTGCAGCAGGAGCTGCGGGAAAGGGTGTAAAATCCATCGCACTGACAACAGACCCTTCTGGAAAGGTGACCGGAGGCACAGTCACATTCAGCGACGAGAGCACTTCCCAGATTGCAGTGACATCGGCAGGAGGCTGATATGCATGAAAAAACATCTGATTTCCTGACAGCGCTTGGAATTGCGGGAACAGAGCATGACCCGCTGCTATACGCTGTGGTTAGTAATATAGAATACAGGGTTTTGAATGAGACAAACACAGCACTTCCTATGACAGAAGAATTGGAAAGCATTGCTGTCTATTTGGCAGTTGGGGAATATCTGCAATGCAAAAAGGTTTGCGGACAACTGACAGGCATTGATTTGACCCCGCAGGTGAAACAGCTTCAAGAGGGGGATACCAGTATACAGTATGCGATTGGAACGGGAAATTTGACTCCTGAACAGCGACTGGAACAGATGGTTGACTGGTTTCAAAAAAGAGGCAGGGAACTGTACAAGTTCCGAAAGCTGGTGTGGTAGATATGCCAAACCCATTGGCGATTCTGTGGAAAGATCGCTGTACTATCTTCATCAAAAAGAAGGTCACAGATCCTTCTACAAACCTCACTGACTTTATGGAAATACCAGTCATCAACGAGGAACCCTGCAAGCTGTCCTTTCAAACCTTGTCAGTCAATACAGAAAGCAATCCGGTGGCTATGGTTACCCAAAGTGTGAAGCTATTTCTATCTCCGGATTTGGATATTCCGTCAGGCTGTAAAATTATCGTCAAACGGTTTGGCGTCATCGAACGGGAATTTGTTTATGCGCGGAGCGGAGAGGCAGGAATCTTTACAAATCATCAGGAAATACCACTGACCACATGGAGGGGGTATGCTTAGTGGCACGCTGGGGACGTTGTGATTTCAGACAGCTGGAAGCATTGCATCAACGGTTGGAACAGATTTTGAATCAGGATACGGATACCTTTTTTCGCACCGCAGCGCAAGAGCTTGCCGCAAGGCTGCACAACAAAGTTGTCAAAAGAACGCCTGTTGTATATGGTACGATGCGCAATGCTTGGGCAATTATGCCGGTGGGGCAGCGGGGAGAGCATTACACGATTGCCCTGATTAACAATCTTGTTTATGCGTCTTATGTGGAGTATGGACACCGGCAAACACCGGGCAGATTCATTCCCGGTTATTGGCAGGCAGACCGGTTTGTGTATGACCCGAATGCACAGGGCGGCATGGTGCTCAAGAAAAATTGGGTGAAAGGGCGTTTCATGCTGACCATATCCTCACAGGAGCTGGAGCAGCAAATGCCTGCCATTTTGGAGGCAAAGCTATATGATTTTATCAAGAGGTGTTTTGATGCTGAATGAAATCATAAAAGGAATTTCAACTGCGCTGCATCGCGCTTTTGGTTTTGAAATTTTTGTCAATCAGATTGAACAGGGGTTACAGACACCCTGTTTTTTTATTGCTGTGTTAAAGCCAGAAGTAACGCCGTTGCTTGGGCGGCGTTGTCTGAAGCGCAACTCATTTGACATTCAATATTTTCCGACAGAATCCAGAAAGCATGATGAAATGTATCAGGTTGCAGAACAGCTGATAGAACACTTGGAATTGATTGCGCTTCCAAACGGAGATTTGCTGCATGCAGCCAATATCAGCTATGAGGTCATAGATGGTGTGCTGCATTTCTTTGTGAATTATAATTTGCCAATGATAAAAACGGCAGAGCAAATTTATATGGAAGCGTTGGAAACCGAGGTCAATACAACAAATACAAATGAAAGGTAAGGTGAAGCAATATGGCTCTTGGCGGCGGTACGTTTTTAACACAAAATAAGATTCTTCCCGGAACATATATCAATTTTGTATCAACTGCAAAGGCGAGTGCGACGCTGTCCGAACGTGGGATTGCAACCATTCCATTGGCAATGGATTGGGGTCCTGAGAATCAGGTCATGACGGTGGAACTGGGAGAATTTCAGAAGCACTCTCAGAAGATTTTTGGATATGCTTATACGGCAGATGCAATCAGACCGATGCGTGAAATTTTTCTGCACGCAAAAACGGTTCATTTCTTTCGATTGAATCAAGGCGGGAAGAAGGCTGCATGTGCCTATGCAAAGGCGAAGTATACAGGTACGCGCGGCAATGATTTGCGCATTGTCATTGAAACGAATGAGCACAGCGAGAGTGACCCCATTCTATATGATGTGATTACCTATCTGGGTGCTGCTCAGGTAGATATTCAAAAAGGCGTTTCCAAAGCATCAGAACTGAAAAATAATGATTATGTAGAATTTCTGCCGGAAGCAGTGCTTGGGCTGACTGCTTCCACACCGCTGACGGGCGGCACAAATGGAGCGGTAGAAGATTCTGCATATCAGACTTATCTGGACCAGATGGAATCCTATACATTCCATACCATGGGCTGCACCTCTGCGGAAAGTACAATCACAGACCTGTTTGTTTCTTACTGCAAGCGTATGCGTGATGATGTGGGCAAAAAGTTTCAGGTCGTAGCGTGGCGCAGTTTGGCAGATTATGAAGGTGTTGTGTCGGTCAAGAACACGGTGAAATGGGAAGAAGGAGCTGTTGTGGGATACGCGGTTGCAGGGCGTTCTGCGTTGGGCGGTATATCTGCTGACACAGCGCTCATTCCTTGGGTCACAGGTGTCATTGCAGGAACGGCGGTGAATCAGTCCGCAACCAACATGACCTATGATGGAGAATATACCGTCCATGCAGATTACACACAGACCGAGCTGGAAGCGGGCATTGTGGAAGGTTCGTTTATGCTGCATCGGGTCAATGACAAAATCAATGTACTGGAAGATATCAACACCTTTGTTTCCATCACAGATACAAAGTCTGTGGACTTTTCCAGCAACCAAACGGTTCGTGTGCTCGATCAGATTGCAAATGATATCGCCGTGCTGTTTGGCAAGAAGTATATTGGCAAAGTGCCAAATGATGCAGCTGGAAGGGTCAGCCTTTGGAATGACATTGTAAAGCACCATACAGAACTGCAAAAGATTCGTGCGATTGAGAACTTCAAGCCGGAGAATGTCACGGTACAGCAGGGCGAGACCAAGAAAGCTGTTGCGGTATCGGACTCTGTTACACCGGTCAATGCAATGAGTCAACTGTATATGACGGTTTATGTGCAGTAAGAAAGGGGAGTTAGAGCGTGACAAGTTCGCTGATGAACGCAAAAGATGCTGTATATGGCAGCGTCGCAGAATGTTTTATCACAATTGACGATAACCGGTATAATTTTATGATGCTGACCGAATTTGAAAGTCAGTGGGAAGTGAATGTCGTGGAAGTACCCATTCTGGGAAAGGTGGGCATGGGACATAAGGCGGCTGGTGGAAAGGGTACATGGAGCGGTACAGCACATTACAATCAGTCTATTTTCCGAAAAATAGCGGATAATTATCAAAAAACCGGTATGATGCCTTATTTTGAAATTCAAGTGAGCAATGAGGACCCTACCAGTGCGGCAGGACGCCAGACGATTATCCATCATGACTGCTTATGCGATACCTTTATTCTCGCTAAATTTCAGGCAGGTGAAGAAATTCTGGACGAAGAATTATCAGGTACATTTGAATCTTGGGATATGCCGGAAACATTTTCTGTGCTGCCCTCAATGCAATAAGGAGGATTTTTTATAATGAGTTTATCTGCTTTTCTGGAAAAGAATGCACTCAAGGTTGAAAATGTGAAGTTTGCCGTGTCCAAGCGGTTTGTGGACGAAAACAAGCAGCCAATTGCATGGGAGATTCAAACCATTACAGGGACGGAAGATGAAGCCCTGCGCAAGTCCTGTGCCAAGCGTGTTCCGATTCCGGGCAAGAAGAACCAGTACCAGAAGGAAACGGACTATGATATGTATCTTGGCAAGCTGGCAGTGGCGTGTACGGTGTTTCCCAATTTGGCTGACGCTGAGCTGCAAAACTCTTATGGGGTCATGGGTGCGGAAGCTCTGCTCAAGACCATGTTAACTCCCGGCGAATATGCAGACTATCTGACCAAGGTACAGGAGGTTTGCGGATTTGACAACACCTTGCAGGACGAGGTAGATGAAGCAAAAAACTAATCCGTGAAGGCGATTGGGAAGCAAACATTGCCTACTATTGCCTTCACGAACTACACATTTTACCGCATGAATTTTTTGAACTGCCGCTTCCGGAACGTGCGTTTCTGATTGCTGCGATTGAAGAACGTGTGGAGGAAGAGAAGAAAAAGCAAAAGGAACTGGAACGGAAGAAACGCAGAGGAAAACATTAGCCAGAAAGAAGGTGAACTTGTTGGCAACGATTCGAACTGCCATTCAGCTTTATGATGGCATGACGCAGCCTTTGCGTTCCATGCATCAGGCAATGACTGTTTTAATTGATGGATTTGAAACGATGCAGCGTACGTCTGCAAGTGCCATCAATGCAGATTCTATACGGGAAGCACGCATTGCACTAGACAGAGCCAGTGTCACCTTTGACGAACTGGAACAGAATATTCGAAATGCAGGCAGTCAGCAGGAGCGATTCAACCAAAGAATTCGCAGCGGAACCAATGAAGCCGGCTCTTTGTGGAATCGGCTGAAACAGATTGCAATAACCGTGGGCAGCTTAGCAGCTGTCAAAAAGGTGATTAACCTGTCAGATACGCTGGCGAGCACCAATGCAAGACTGAATTTGCTGGTAGATGATGGCGGGAGCGTTGCAGAGCTGGAACAGCAAATCATGGCATCTGCACAGCGCTCCCGTTCGGCGTATTTTGATACCGCATCAGCAGTTGCAAAGCTGGGACTCAATGCCGGAGGTGCATTTGACCATGACATGAACCAAGTGATTGCTTTTATGGAACAGGTCAACAAGCAGTTTGTGATTGGTGGAGCAACGGCACAGGAGCAGAGCAACGCCATGATTCAGCTGACGCAGGCAATGGCGGCAGGAGCCTTGCGCGGTGAAGAACTCAATTCTATTTTAGAGGGCGCACCCGGAATTGCCCGTGCAATCGAACAGTATATGGGAATTGCAGAGGGCAGTATCAAAAAATATGCGTCACAAGGATTGGTCACAGCGGATATTGTAAAAAATGCCCTGTTTTCGATTGCTGATGAAACCAATGCAAAATTTGAATCTATGCCAAAAACATGGGCGCAAATTTGGATAGGTATGAAAAACAAGGCATTATCTATCTTTCAGCCAATCTTACAGCGCATCAATGAAATCGGGAACAGCGGAAGATTTTCCGCGGTTGCAGATGGCTTAATCAACACTCTGGCAGGAGTTGCCGCGGTTGCGGCGCAAGTGTTTGATTTGCTCATTGGTGGTGCCGCTTTGGTGATTGATAACTGGTCATGGTTGTCCCCTATTATTTATGGTGTGGCTGGAGCATTGCTCGTATATTACGGTGTACAGGCAGCCGTGAATGCGGTCACACTCATTAGTAAAGGGATTCATCTTGGTATGGCGGCAGCCGAAATGGCAAGGCTTGCAATCACAGGAGCGTTAACTGCGGCGACAGCAGCGCAAACAGCAGCGCAGTATGGACTGAATACTGCATTGTACGCCTGCCCAATTGTGTGGATTATCCTGCTGATTATTGTACTGGTTGCTTTGTTCTATGCGGCTGTGGCGGCAGTCAACAAGTTCGCAGGAACGAGCGTTTCTGCTACTGGTATTATCTGTGGCGCATTTATGATGGCACTGGCTTTTATAGGAAACCTTTTCATCGCTCTTTGGAATGTAGTTGCAGAAGTATTTGTTCTCATTTACAACCTTGTAGCAGCAGTGGCAAATTTCATTGGCAATGTATTCGATGATCCGGTTGGTGCGGTATGTCGGCTGTTTTTTGATTTAGCGGATACAGTTTTAGGGGTACTGGAAGCGCTGGCAGGAGCAGTTGATACCCTTTTTGGTTCAAATCTTGCGGGTGCAGTCAGTGGCTGGCGGGATTCCCTTGGTGGTTGGGTAGATGATACCTTTGGACAGGGAGAGACCATTATGCAAAAAATGAGTGCAGAGAATTTGAAACTCAGAACATTTGAAGATGGTGGACGCTTTGAATATGGTAAAGCTTGGGAGGCTGGTCGTAAATTTGGAGAGGGAATTGACCAAAAAGTATCTGGTCTATTCGACTTTGAGAAAAAGGATCCCATGGGAGCCGGAAACCTGAAAGATCAAATGAATATCGGGAACACCTTAGATGGTGTGTATAACAATACCGGAGACACCGCAGGAAATACGGCAGCCATGAAAGATGATCTCAATATTGCCGAGGAAGATTTGGCGTATATGCGGGATATCGCAGAGCGGGAAGCCATCAACCGTTATACCACTGCCGAGATTAAAATTGAGCAGCAAAACACCAATTACATCAGCAAGGATACCGATTTGGACGGCATTCTGAATGCTTGGGCAAATGATTTTGCAGAGAAGATGGACGTTTCAGAAGAAGGAGTACACGCATAATGTCATATAAAATGTATCTGGCAGGAGTGCTGATGCCGATTACCCCTTCCAAGGTAAAAATGAAGATTGGAAACCAGAATGAAACTTTAACGCTCATTGGCGGTGAAGAAATCAATATTCTGCGGTCGGCAGAACTAACCACTGTGAATTTTGATTTGCTTCTGCCACAAGTGCCGTATCCATTTACGAGTGAAGACACACAGCCAGCAGAGTATTATTTGGGATTGTTCGAACGACTGAAAACATCTAAGAAACCGTTTCAGTGGATTTTGAACCGTGAATGTGGGAAACCGTTGTTTTATACCAATCTTACAGTTGCATTGGAGGATTATCAGCTTACAGAGGACGCGGCAGAGGGCTTTGATATTGTGGTATCAGTCAATCTCAAGCAGTACCGGCATTATGGAACCAAAACGGTATCCGTACAGCAAACAGGTAACGGAACCGGTATGCCGACAGCTGTGATAGAAGCGCCAAAGCGAGAAACAAGTACCGCACCCCAAAATACGACTTATACAGTAAAGAATGGGGACTGCCTTTGGAACATTGCCAAGCAGCAGCTGGGAGACGGTTCCAGATATACAGAAATTTATGAACGCAACAAGGATAAAATCAACAACCCCAATCTGATTCATGCAGGACAGGACTTGATTTTGCCTTCCTGAAAGGGGGGATTTATTTGGGTGCAGAGCTTTCGATTCAAAATGGTGCAACCATTTATTACCCAATCGTGAAAGATTCTGTGAAATTATCTTGGGAACGCAAAGGTGTGCCCGGGAAGCTGGAATTTACCGTTGTCAAAGACAGCGTTCTGGACTTTCAGGAGGGGAATCCGGTTTGGTTTACTTACAATGGAACAACCTTGTTTCATGGCTTTGTGTTTACCAAGAAACGCAAGGCAAACAGTGTGACCATTGATGTCATTGCCTATGACCAGCTGCGGTATCTCAAAAATAAAGATACCATCATCGAAGAAGGGTTAAAAGCCTCTGACCTGCTCAAGCGTCTGGCAGACGATTTTCGCTTACATCTTGGCACAGTGGAAGATACAGGGTATACCTTGGAAACGATTGTAGAGGAAAACCAGACTCTTTTTGATATGATGCAGAATGCTTTAGATGAAACACTGACCAACACAGGGAGGTTGTTTTGTCTGTATGACGATGCAGGCAAGCTGACCCTCAAAAATATTAACTCTATGAAGCTGGATTTGCTGATTGACGCACAAACTGGAGAAACATTTGATTATGAATCCAGTATTGATGAACAGACCTATAATAAGGTCAAGTTGGTTTATAACAACGAGGAGACTGGAAAACGACAAGCCTTTATTGCGCAGGACGGCGCAAAAATGAACCTGTGGGGCGTATTGCAGTATTTTGAATCGGTTCAAAGTCCAATTGGTGCAGCAGAAAAGGCAAATGCGCTGCTCAAACTGTATGACCAGAAAACACGCAGGTTATCTATTACAAATGCCTTTGGAGATGTGCGCGTTCGTGCAGGGTCGGCGGTTGTCATTGCACTGGATTTGGGGGATATCATTGTGAGCCAATATTTCATGGCAGAACGTGTCACACATAAATTTGAAAAGGAGCAGCATGTTATGGATTTGGTATTGGTGGGAGGTGAGTTTATTGCCTAACACAAAGAACGTGGTGCAGCTGGTCAAGCAAGCTGCCACAGAAGCGGTGGAAGCAGGAAAGCCGGTCAATCTGCTGTTTGGTACGGTGATTTCCGAAAAGCCGCTGAAAATACAGGTAGACCAGCAATCTATTTACACGGAGGCAATGCTGGTGCTCACTCGAAATGTGACGGAGTATGAAGTTGATATCACAGTATCTGCACAGTCAGTTGTGATCCATCATGGACACCCAGTTGTGGATACCTACACGGGCGGCGGTACGGCTGCGGAAATTCCACACAATCACCCCATTCAAGGACGCAAGAAAATCAAGGTTCATAACGCGCTTATGATGGGAGACCAAGTGCTCTTGCTGCGAATGCAGAAAGGCAAGCGCTTTGTGGTGCTCGACCGCATTAAGCCAATTCCGGAGCTGACGGGGGAATGGTTATGATTCCGCAAATACAAGATGATTTCAGACAGGATTTTACATTTATCAGGCTGCCCAGCAGAACCTTTCGTATGAATCACGATACCGAAACCATTACAGGTACGATTGATGAGGTCAAAGCGGTGGAGCAGGCAATTTTTCTCATTCTGCATGTAGAGCGGTATCGCTGGCTGATTTACTCATGGAACTATGGGGTGGAGTTTCAAGACCTCATTGGCAGACCCATAGATTACTGTATTCCGGAAATCGAGCGCAGAATCAAGGAAGCTCTGCTTCAAGATGACCGCATTACCGCCGTGGAAGATTTTCAGTTTACCGTGCAGGATAAGAAAAAGGTGTTGGCTGCATTCAAAGTTACGAGCATTTTTGGAGCCATTTTTACGAAAATGGAGGTGGACGTTTGATGTATGAGCATATCACTTATGAAACACTGCTGCGTCAGATGCTGGAGAAAGCGTTATCTTTCAATCGGAATTTGGATACCCGTGAAGGCTCCATGGTGTGGCTCGGGAATGCGCCGGCAGCCGTAGAACTGCAAAATTTGTATATTGCTATGGATACCGTGCTGCGTGAAACCTTTGCGGATACTGCCAGTCGAGACTATCTGATTTTACGCGCGGCAGAACGCGGGCTTTCTCCTTATCCAGCAAGTCCTGCTGTACTGGAACTCAGTATTACACCCGTTGACCTTGCTCTGTCAATGGGCAGTCGATTTTCTATTGGAGATTGCAACTACTTTGTTTCTGCCAGTCGCGATGAGAATGGCAAGTATGAGATTACCTGTGAGACAGCAGGGGAAAGCGGCAATGAATATGGTTCGGTTGTGATTCCAATTGAATATATCAAAGGACTGGAAACCTGTATGGTGACCGCGCTTTTGATACCCGGTGAAAATGAAGAAGATACCGAAGCATTCCGGCAGCGGTATTTTGATAGCTTGCGTGCGCAGGCGTTTGGCGGCAATCGTGCAGACTATATGCAGAAGGTCAGCGCAATCCCGGGAGTGGGCGGGGTCAAGGTGTATCGCCCGTGGAATGGTGATATCCGACCTGCGGAACTCATACCGCCAGAGGGAACAGAAGAATGGGTCAAAAGTGTACAGGCATCAGAACCAATTAAGCATTGGTTAAATCAGGTGTTTTCAGCTGCGGCAGATACCAAGCTAACGGTAGGGGGCACTGTGAAGCTGGTCATTGCAGACAGCACAGGCGGCAAGCCATCGGAAAAGTTGATTGAGTTGGTGCAAACCACAATGGACCCAACGCAAAACGCCGGAGAGGGTGTGGGACTTGCGCCAATTGGGCATGTCGTGCAGGTATCTGGCGTGGAGCAGGAAGCAATTGATTTGACGCTGAAGCTGACATATCAGGAAGAATGGAAATGGGAAGATGTGGCTTCTTATGTCACAGACACCATAACCGCTTATTTTAAGGAAGTGGCACAAACATGGTCGAAACAGGAACAGCCGCTTGTAATCCGTGTCAGTCAGATAGAAAGCCGAATTCTTGATGTGCAGGGAATTATGGATATCGCCGATACACAAATCAATGGCATGGCGGCGAACTATATCTTGAAGCTTGACCATATCCCTCAGCTTGGCACGATTACTCCTATCACGAATGAAGACAGGAAGGGGCATCGATGAATCGAAAACTGATTGAATATCTGCCGTATGTTGTACGAGATTATGCAGAGTTTCAAGGAATTGCAGCCGCAGAACAACCAGAATTCGAGCAGGCTTGGCAAGATGCAGACGAACTGCTGACTAACCAATTTATCATGATTGCAGGAGAAATGGGTTTATCGCGCTGGGAAACAATTTTGGAGATTGTTCCACGCGGTACAGATTCATTAGAAGATCGGCGGTTTCGAATTCTGTCCAGACTCAACGATATGACACCATATACTTTGCCGCAGCTGCGGAAACTGCTGGCAATCCTGTTTGGTGAGGGCAAGACAAACGCAGATGTGACAGAGTATACCTTATCGGTGCAAGTACCAGTGCCCACACGCGCACAAGAGCAGGCACTATGGGAAATGATTGACCGCATAAAGCCTGCAAATATTGTGTATGAATATGCGACGGTAAGCGAACCATTACAAGCTATCTTGTACTTCGGCGGTACGCTCGTGCCGTCCTACCACGAAACGAACCTGCCGCAGTATCAGCCGTCAAAAACGCTGCATACACAGGCGGGTATCAATGGTGCGCTGGGCAGTATTGTAACAATCAAACTGCCGCCGCTGAAAGCAAAAGGAGAGTGATAGCACATGTATGGATTTTTAATCCCCAAAGTAGGAATTGAGCTGCTTACAACCTTACTTGCGGGGGAAACACTAACCATCACACGTTGTATGGTTGGCTCCGGCAAAGTACCAGAGGGCGTAGAACCCTCTGCGCTGACAGACCTTGTCCAGCCAGTTGCACAGGCAACCAGTACTGTGCCGCTGGTGACCAAGAACCAGATAGACATGACCGTAGAATACAGAAATGATTTG
>JAGZIN010000035.1 GCA_018366195.1 Butyricicoccus pullicaecorum
ATTCGCCGTACCCGCGCAAACCATGACACTGACCTATACTTAGAAATTTTTCCGCATTTTTTCCGTTAACTTTTACATGTATCTAAAATGTACTAAAGAATTAGCCCATCAAGAAATGATTGCTGCCATCGTCTATCAGCTGACCCGTAATCTCACACCGGAGCAGATTCGCGAGGGTGGATTTGATGCCTACTTTGTAGACCACACAACAGGTATCTATCCACAGTCTGCCGCTGGTATGCCGTTCTCAACCGGCACACTCCAGTGCACAGGCGACCCACTTACCGACCTGTTCGAGGACCTTGCTGCCGAACAAAAGGCACGCATCACCTATGAAAACCTGCTGCGTCTGATTGATGACCCTGATGTGCGGGACCCTATCAAGTTCCTGCGTGAACGAGAAATCGTACATTTCCAGCGTTTCGGTGATGCCCTGCGCGACTTACAGGAAAATCTGGACGCCAAAAACTACTACGCCTATAACCCCTCCTTTGATGTACAGCGCCGTCCTGACCCACGCCGCCGTCCCAACCTCTAACAGCCGAACCATCTGCTTGTACGCCTTTCATAGATATCAAAAGCTGTCTGCCTGAGTCGAGCACTTCCTCTCAGTGGGAATTTGACTTTCCTGTAAAAAAGGGCTATGATATTCATATCATCGTATGCTTACAGGAGGTATTTCCCTATGAAAATCGCAGTTACCTATGAAAACGGTCAGATATTCCAGCATTTTGGTCATTGCAAAATGTTTAAGCTTGTTGACACAGAGACTGGCACAAGCGTACTGCTTGACCCACAAGGAAGCGGACATGGCGCACTGGCAGGCTTTTTGCAGGCACATGGCGCACAGGCGCTCATCTGCGGCGGTATTGGTGCAGGTGCACGCACCGCGCTGGCTGAGGCAGGTATTTCTCTATACCCGGGCGTAACCGGTGATGCAGATGCAGCCATTGCTGCTTTGCAGAATGGTACACTTGTATACAATCCAGATACCATGTGTCAGCATCACGACCACGAGCACGGAGAAGGACATCACTGTGGGGAGAATAAGCACGGGTGCGGCGGTCACTGATTGTCCCTGCGCACACAGCCACATGATATCCTGAGCCAAGCAAAGCACACAAAAGCCCCTTTGTACAGAAATCTCTGTACAAAGGGGCTTTGCTTTATCTGGAAATTACGGGTATAACCGATACTCCAAGCAATCTCAGTCTTATCTTCTCTTTTTTCTGTTCGAAATGCTCCATGCACTTCTCTCCTATACAAGACATTGCCAGAATCATAAATTTCCCATATTATCACAACAAAGGGACTGTATCATTCAACAAAGTTTTTCAAAAAAGTTTCAAAATTCTCTTTGCGACACGTGTAATACGTGTTATACTCATATTGTAATGAGGTAGAACATGAAAGATAAAGACCTGCTAAAGCCTTTGAAGAAAAGCGGTTGGAACGCTGTTAGAATCAATGGGTAGCCACCATGTTCTTCAAAAAGATGGGAAAACTACAGTAGTACCCATATGGCAAAGATGTTTCTATCGGCTACAGTATTCTTAAAGAGGTTGGGCTTAAAACAACCCTCCTCTTCTTCAATTACAAGGAGGTATCATTATGTTGTTTGTATATCCTGCTATTTTCCATAAGGAAGATGACACATATTGGGTAGAATTTCCTGATTTAGAAGGCTGTCACACTTATGGCAGCTCTATTAACGAAACGCTGGAAGCAGCGCAGGAGGCTTTATCTGCGTATCTCCTTACTCTTTTAGAACAGAAACAGACGATAGTTTCCCCCTCTGATATTTCAACGATACATGCAGACGATGGTTTTTCTTCCCTTGTATCCTGCGATATTAACCAGTACAGAGATACCAAGGCGGTAAAAAAGACTTTAACAATACCTGCATGGTTAAATGACCGGGCTATTTCTATGGGATTAAATTTCTCACAGGTGCTGCAAGAAGCACTTCTTTCCAAAATACAAGCATAATATCCAAAGGAGATTCTTTATTTGCCCCGATTCTAAAATGAAATCAACCGATACAGACACATAAATAAGGTGATACGCTTCCATTCGATATTGAATCGCCTTACGCGGTCACGATGTTGGTTATTCACATGCGGAAAACTAGTAATACGCAAAACAAAAGGGGTGGCACAGCATCAGCTGTGCCACCCCTTTTGCAATTTCTCAGATTCTTTGCCGTACCAACCGAGGCAGTTTCATCTTTTCTCTGCTGCCATTAACTGCAAAAAATCAGTGCAGTTCGGGTTCAGAAAACCAGCTGTGTCCTGCCTGTGCAAGCAGTGCAGCTGCCTCTGCCGGACCTTCTGTATCCGGTGCATAGGTATCTGGCTGCCGGTCGCCATAGGCATTCTCCAGCGCGTCCACAAATCTCCAGCTGGTTTCGATTTGGTCCCACTGAGAGAACCACGCACGTTCATCATGGAAGCAGGCATTCAACAGCCGTTCATAGGCCTCCGGTGTATTGATACGGTTTGTAATCGAACAGCTCTGACAAAAATCCATTTTTGCCGGTACAATATCTTCGAACTCACCAGGACGCTTGATATTAAACTGCAAATACACGCCCTCGGTTGGCTGGAACTTTACGAGCAGCACAGCGGGCGGGATATCTGCCTGCGGTGAGCGGAACACGATGGCAACCTCCATTTCGCGCCGTCCCAGCTTTTTCCCAGTACGGATATAGAACGGCATATCCTTCCAACGCGGATTGTCCACAAACAGCTTGAGCGCGGCATAGGTTGGGGTCTTGGATTGCGGAGAAACATTTGGTTCTTCGCGGTAGCCCGCATACTGTCCAAGCACCATCGTATCTGCAATATGCTCCGGCTCAGGCGCACGCAGCGCACGCAATACCTTGAGCTGTTCGGTATGCAGCGCCTCTGGTGTGAACTCTGCCGGACGCTCCATCGCCAAGATGGAGAGGATTTGGAACAGGTGATTTTGCACCATATCCCGCATGACACCGCTATGGTCATAGTACCCGCCGCGTGTCTCTACCCCAACGTCCTCCATGGCAGAAATCTGGATACATGCAATGTGCTGCGCGTCCCACGCATCTGCAAAAATCGGATTGGTGAAGCGAATGGTCTGTACATTGCGTACCATCTCCTTGCCGAGATAGTGGTCAATGCGATAAATATTCTGCGGAGTAAATGCAGATTCCAAACGCTCATTGAGCGCACGGGCATCTTCCAGTGTCTCGCCAAAAGGCTTTTCCAAAATCACCTTACTGCCCTGCGCATGTCCAATCTGGAATAGACCGTCGGCAATGGTTCCGAAGAAGCGCGGTGCAACTGCAAAATAGAATACACAGCTGACAATCCCCAGTTCATCGAGATAGGCGTCCAGCAGCGGATAGGTGGCAGGGTCTGTGAAATCCATCTGAAAATAGTGAATGTTCTCTGCAAAGGCATCAAAGGTTTCATCGCGATAGGGCAGGCGTGCAAACTTGCGCACCCAGTCTCTCGCCCGCTCGCGATAGGTTTCATCTGTATAATCCCGACGCCCAATGATAATGATATTCTGACCTTCGAGCGCAAGACCGGATACCATGCGGTTATAGAGTGCGGGAAGCAGCTTGCGGAAGGTCAAATCGCCCGTACCGCCAAAAATCGTAATGGTTGGCTTTTCACGCATCGGAACGCCCCCATTCATGATGGAATACCCCCTCACGGTCGGTACGGTGATAGGTGTGTGCACCAAAGCAGTCGCGCTGTGCCTGAATTAGGTTTGCCCCCACTGGTGCACCGCGGTAGCCGTCCAGATAAGAGACTGCGCTTGTCATAACCGGCATTGGCACACCGCACAGAACACCCTGCGCCGCGACCTCACGCAATGCGGTATGACCGGCACGAACGCGCTGTGCAAACACAGGGTCCAGCAACAGGTTATCGAGTGCCGCATTGCGTGCAAACGCTGCGGTAATATCTCCAAGGAAAGCCGCCTGAATGATACAGCCGGCGCGGAAAATAGAAGCAATTTTACCGAACTCCAATCCCCACGCATAGTGTTCGGAAGCAGCCTTCATGAGTGCAAACCCCTGTGCATAGGCTGCAATCTTGCCGATATAAAGCCCCTGACGCACGGTTTCGACAAATGCCTTCCGGTCTGGTACGGGCTGTACCGACGGTGCACCCAAGTCTGCCGCCTTACGCTCAGAAAGCATACCGGATAGGATACGTGCATACACAGCTCCTGTAATCATAGAAAGGTTGACACCCTGTTCCAATGACTCCATACTCGTCCAGCGTCCGGTGCCCTTCTGCTGTGCGGCATCTTCAATTTTGTCGACTAAATCACCGTCGGTGAAATCGTCCTTTTCACGCAAAACCGAAGCGGTAATGCCGATGAGATAAGAGCGCAGTTCTCCCTTGTTCCATTCGGTAAAGATATCGGCAATCTCATGGTTGGAGCAGCCGCCAATATTTCGGAGTGCAAGATATGCCTCTGCAATGAGCTGCATGTCGGCATATTCAATGCCATTGTGCACCATCTTAACAAAGTGGCCCGCGCCATCGGGACCAATGTAAGTACAGCATGGTGCCCCGTCCTCTGCCTTTGCCGCGATGGCCTCCAGAATCGGCTGAATGAATCCATAATTTTCCCTGCTGCCCCCCGGCATGATTGCCGGACCAAAGCGCGCACCGGTCTCACCGCCTGAGACACCAACACCAAAGTAGTGCATGCCATGTGCCGCCAACTTTTCTGTCCGTCTGCGGGTATCTGCAAAGAAAGAATTACCGCCGTCCAGAATGATATCGCCTGCGTCGAGCATGGGAATCAGCTGGTCAATCATCTGGTCAACAGGCTCTCCTGCCTTAATCATAAGCAGGATACGGCGCGGCTTTTCGAGCACCTCCATCAGCTCGGAAAGCGAATACACCGGATGCAGGTTTTCGTTCGGCTCCTCCGCCATTACAGCGCGTGTCACCTCCGCGCTGCGATTAAAGCCTGCAACCTGAAAGCCATGGTCTGCCATGTTGCGTGCAAGACCACGCCCCATCACAGAAAGTCCAATTACACCTATGGTACACTTTTGTGTCATCATCTAAAAAATCTCCTATACAGTTCGTTCGCTTTCAAAAACCGGTTCGATTTTTGCAGCGTCGAAAAAATCATTTATCATACATTATAATACATTACAGCTGCCGAAAAGCTCCAACAGACTTGTGGCACACGAGATATCCCGCCCCTTTTACAGACAGATTGAGCTGCCCTCCGGCACGGTGATTTGACAAACGGTCTGCCCCAGCAGTCCGGTTTCCGGATCGATTGCAATGGAGAACAAATCATCGGAATCCCGACAGAGAACGAGTGCAAAGCGCCCGTCCTCGGACAGCACGAAGTCACGCGGGTGTTTGCCGCCGCACGGAACCTGCTGAATACAGCGTGCAGTTTGCCCTTCCAGCGCAAAAACGCTCATGATATCGGCACCACGGGTCGAAACATACAGGAATCTGCGGTCTAAGGACAGGCGGATTGCAGCCGTCGTAGACTTGGAACAGGTATCGTCTGCCGGCAAAATCGGGATACATGCGATTTGCTGAAAGCGGGTATCTGCAAATGCAAAGTGATAAAGCTCATGGCTGCGCTCGGTCACAATCCATAGCGTGCGGTCCTTCGGGTTGAACACCCCATGTCTCGGACCGCTTCCCTGCGGAAAGAGAATCACACCACGCGGAGAGAATTTGCGGTCAAAAATGCGCACCTGATCCTGCTCCAGACAGGGCACCAGCATAAAGCCGCGCCGCGCCAGAGATTGATGACAGCCTGCCTTGCTGCCGCATGCAATTTGTCTTGCACAGGAAAGCTGATGGCTGTCCATTCGGTAAACGGTGAACAAGCCTTCATGGTAGTTGGCTGTCAGCAGACTGGAGCCGGAAAAGCGCACATGACAAGGGGTTTGCTGCTCCGGACAGCAAATGGATAACGGCTCCTGCCCCAGCGCTCTTGTGTCCCAGATTGCGACGCCCGCCTTACCGTCCTGCTCGATTGCCGAAGCCAGAATGTTCCCTCTATGGGCAACGCTTTTGGGATTGTGCACGGCGGCAAACAGTACAGGATTTGACAGCATACCCGTCTCCGTGTCAAACTGGAACTGGTAGATGCCCTCACTGCGTCCTGTTGTATAAGTACCAATATATCCGTATTGCTGCATGGTATTACCCTCCCTTTTATGGTCATTATAACCGGAAAAAACCAGAAAATCAAGGGAATTGCAAAACAAAACATAAAATATACCATTTCGATATATTTTTAACAGGCAACGTGCCAAAAAATACTTTGAAACCAGACTGTTTTTGTGTTCTTTCTCCAAAATCCGCACAGGAACTCCAATCTTTTTTGGCGCTGTCTGCTGTGCCCCCTGCCCTGAAAAATGTATACAAAAGCGCTCCCGAAAACCGGAGCGCTCACCGAATACCATGCTTCCACAGTCTGCCTGCTTCAAATGCTCTCGTCCCTTTCATAGTCCGCTTTGACTGCCTGCTTCTGTTCTTTGGAGCAGCAGTTGTTTTCTTCCTCATTACGCTTGTGAGCGATTTCGGATATCCTCCTTTCACTGAACAGACAAAGGGCGGTTCTCCTTTGTGCAAACAGGCTGGTAAACTGGAAATGATTGGACTTTAATACCCCCAAGCCATCAATTTCCATTCTCCACCTTCACTGCGAGCCAGCCACCAAGACCACGTATATTCTTCATCAGGCTCCCAAGCTCCGCCACCTTTTTTCGGAGAGCGAAAACTGCTGTCAAACATCATACATTGTGTAAAGACTTGAGTATGCTCATCAGCGCTCCGCAAGTCATTCAGCCATGCAATATTTTCTTCATCGGTACAAACCTCATCTGATGCATATGAAAGGCTGTGCAATTCACAGCCTTCCATTGATTTGAACGTTTCTTTTATTTTATGGATTGCATCATTCATATCCTTTTCTGTGTAAATATCAGATGTTCCATAATCAATTTTTACATTTTTTGTTGCTGAGTTCTCACATCCAACCGCCGAGAATGTCAACAAAAAGCAGATTACAATTGTCATCATTTTCTTCATCGTCTTTCCTCTTTCCATTCTGATGTATCTTTTTTCTCACTTTACCACAGTTCCCCGCTTTGTTTCATGCACAATGAAATTGATGGGGTTCGTGCTGAGCAGTCCGAAACAGAGAGTCATTTGCTCAGAACTTGACTTCTCTCGGCTGCCATGATATTCTCTAGCTATCATCTTACTCCAGTCTTTCATATATAGCAATCATTTTTGTATACGATTTCATACCAAGGAGTGACTTGCCGCTATGAAAAAAGTATGGAAAAAACTGCTGCAATTTATAATAAATATTATTCTGTCCATTGTTCTTTTGATTGCGGTTGGTTTTATTTTTGGTATTTTTGTGACAAAAGAGCAGATTGTTCAAAACGCATGTCAATGGGGGGGCATCTATATCAAACGGCTCTGAGATTCATATTGTGGATTCCCGTGATTATGACAGTTATTATTTCATATTGGGAACATACAACGACCATGGTGCATACTTGTCATCTTATAAAAAGTTATATGGAATCCTCCCTTTATATGAACGTGATATTATTGCTGCAAATCAGGACGACGACTTAACCGGTATCGGAGTTCCACTGCATGGAAGATATATTGACCTGCTGATTGCTCCTCCATATACCGATATATTGATTCGATCTGAAAACGGAGTTCTTTGTCCTGCTCCAGAGACAATGTATTGAAAAAAGCCCAATTCGGTTTTGTACTGAATTGGGCTTTTTATATTTTTCCCATGCCACCGCCAACTTGATTCTGGCACAAAAAGGTAGGTACATGTTTTTCATGTACCTACCTTTTGTTTACACCTTTCCCGTTTATATGGAGGTGTTTTAATCTCTCTTACTTATTCGCCTTTGCAGTGCGGATTGCCTCGATCATCATCGGTACAACCTTGAACAGGTCGCCGCAGATGCCGTAATCAGCAACGTCAAAGATTGGAGCGGTATCGCTCTTATTGACAGCGATGATGCACTCAGAATCCTGCATACCAGCCTTGTGCTGGATTGCACCAGAGATACCCAGCGCAATGTACAACTTCGGATGCACGGTCTTACCGGTCTGACCAACCTGATGGTCAACGGTCAGCCAGCCTGCATCGGTTGCAGCACGGGAACCGCCTACAACGCCGCCATTGAACTCTGCTGCA
>JAGZIN010000036.1 GCA_018366195.1 Butyricicoccus pullicaecorum
GGCTGGCAGATCGTATTACACGTTTGACGTGTCCGCGAGGATCAGAGGGCTTTGCCCGCATGTGAAATACCCCCGGCTTTGCCGGGGGATATTTATTTGTAACACATCTGTATCTGAAATTTTACAACCCGCTATGGTAGCAGAGTGAAATCAGCACAGGAACAGCTGCCGAGCATAGGATACCGTTGATTACAGACAGCACAACGGTTTCTTCGTTGGTATAACGAATCATCATGGGCAGAGTGGTATCTTCGCTGGTCGCACCGGCAGGAGCAATGCAGCTGTATCCATTGAAATACTTTGCGATGAGCGGGATACTGAAGAAAGAAAAAATCTCTCGCATGAGATTGCTCATAAATGCAATGCTTCCAAGCTGGGCACCTGCAAAATTGCTGATGGCAACGCCGGAAAGACTGTACCACCCCATGCCGCTTGCAACAGAAATGCCTTCATGCAGCGGGAATCCCAGAAACAGACTGCAAACAGCACCGCCCAGAACAGAGCCTACAATGATGCCGAAGGGAATGAGCAAAATTTTGACATGATAAGAACGGATTTTGTCAATCAGCCCGTGGTGGGTGCCCACACTGATGCCAACGGAAAACATGAGCAGTACCAAAATCAAATTGCTTTGTGAAGCAAGTCCAGAAATGATGGGATTCGTACCACCAAGCACACCATATAAAATACCGAGCAGCAGGGCGCAAATTGCCAGAATAACCATTATCGCGTTTCCTCCTGATTTTTATGCCTCTCCAAAAAGCGTCGGCTTAAAAAGAAAACCAGCAGCAGAGAAAAAATAGCAGGAATGAGACAGAACAGCAGGCTTTGCAGCCCCAAATTTGCCAAATCCTGAATAAAGTTTTCACGGCTGCCCAGCGTGACTCCCATAGAAAAAATTAAAAGGGTGGTGCAAATGATTTGAAACCACTCATTTTTTTTCTTGTGGCGTGCCGGAAACCAGTGCCCAATGAATGCACCGAGCAGCATAATCCCTATAATTTGCATATAAGTTCCCCCAAAAAAACAGTTTTTTGTCTGGTGCGGAAACAAACAGACAATCTGTGCCATTATAGCATTGTTCGAGCCGTTTTGCAACCGATGTGTGTTATAAGAAGAATCTTTCAACAGCGATTTCCTGTCATCGCAGTGCGGCAGAGACACAAAAATACGGCTCACAGCAGAGCGTGAGCCGTATTTCGATAAGTTTGTGTAAGGAGGGGATTAGCCGAAGTAGCGCTCCAGCAGACCCTTGAATGCCTTGCCATGACGAGCCTCGTCGCGAGCCATCTCGTGAACGGTGTCATGGATTGCGTCCAGATTTGCAGCCTTTGCACGCTTAGCCAAATCGGTCTTGCCAGCGGTTGCGCCGTTCTCAGCCTCAACACGCATTTCCAGATTCTTCTTGGTGGAAGTGGTTACAACTTCGCCCAGCAGCTCTGCAAACTTGGAAGCATGCTCAGCCTCTTCGAATGCAGCCTTCTCCCAGTACAGACCGATTTCCGGATAGCCTTCGCGATGTGCAACACGAGCCATAGCCAGATACATACCAACCTCGGTGCACTCGCCCTCGAAGTTAGCGCGCAAATCCTTCTTGATGTCTTCCGGAGCATCTGCAGCAACACCGATTACGTGCTCAGCAGCCCAAGTCATTTCACCAGTCTGTGCAACGAACTTATCGGAAGCAGCATGGCAGATGGGGCACTCAGCCGGTGCAGCATCGCCTTCATGAACATAACCACATACAGAACATACGAACTTCATAATGATTTCCTCCTAAAAATTTTCATCTAAAAATTTGTCTAGCGTAACACTGTAAAGCTCTTTTCGGATCATCGTGTTGATAGACCCAAAGACCTTTCGGAAATTGCAGGTGTTTTTGGACTCCATTCGCGTACAAGCGAACTCATTACATAAGCAATGGTTGATGGTAATCGTCCCGTCGATGCACTCTATAATTTCGCCCATACTGATTTCAGTTGGTTCCTTTGCAAGTTCATAGCCACCGTTTGCACCTTTATAGGAGCGAACCATGCCGACTTGAATGAGTTTGCGCAGAATCTTTAGTGCGAAACGCAGTGTAACACCAGTCCGACCAGATATTTCCTTTGCACCGAGCTTGCCGCCGCATTCTGCTAGACAAAACGCAACACGGATTGCATAGTCTGCTTCGTGCGTAATACGCATAGCCTCAAGCACCTCTCTTGTTTGTTTACAACCTTAGTATACATTCGAAAGAGATAAAAGTCAACTGCATTTGTTCGTTGTTTTGCATAAAAATAATGGAATTATTCTGGATAAAATTAGGGTAAATGTGGAACAAATATGGATTGACAGAATGGGGATATCTGTATTATACTAATATAGCATTGTGAATGCGAGTGTGCTGGAACTGGTAGACAGGCACGTTTGAGGGGCGTGTGTTTCACGACGTATGGGTTCAAGTCCCATCACTCGCACCAATTTTTTTAATATCATCATGCAGATGTGGCGGAATGGCAGACGCGCTAGCTTCAGGTGCTAGTGCTCGCAAGGGCGTGTGGGTTCAAGTCCCACCATCTGCACCATGGAAAGTGTGTACTTACTGGTCTGTGAAAGACTGTGAGAACACACTTTTTATTTTTTGTTCTGTTATCGAGGGAGAGACGTGAAAAACCAGCTATATGGTGTTTTGTAAACACTTTATAGCTGGTTTTGGTTTGGAGCGGATGATGGGAATCGAACCCACACGACCAGCTTGGGAAGCTGGAGTTCTACCACTAAACTACACCCGCATGATATTTATTATTCTAGTCGGCTATCTGGATTTTGTCAAGATGTTTTCTGAAAGTTTGATGGGGGAATGGAATATATCTCCCGCACCACTTCAAATATTGCTGCGGACTTTCTGATGACATACCGGACCTCTGTAAAAAGAATTTGTGCAGAAAAATCTAGGACTTGTAATTTTTGCTCGCTTTGTATATAATAGTAATATTGATTTCAGGTAGGAGGTGTTTTGTAGATGCTGAATAACTATGGCGCGATGCTCAGTTCGTTTTTGCCGCTTGTTATAATGGTGCTGATTTTTTATTTTCTGCTCATTCGTCCGCAGCGAAAGCGCGATAAGGCAGAACGCGAAATGAGAAATTCCATTCAGGTTGGAGATGAGATTTCAACCATTGGCGGTTTTATTGGTAAGGTGGTAAGCTTAAAGGAGGATACCCTCGTCATTGAGTCCTCTGCCGACCGCACAAAGCTGAAGCTATATCGCTGGGCAATCCGCGGAAAGGAAGCGGCTCCGGTGGAGAAGGTCGAAGAACCAAAGGCATAACCAGATGCCCTGCCGAATAGCTTTGAGATAAAAGCATTTGGGCAGGAGGGAATTTCAAAATGAAACAGAATGATGTCAGACCAATGGCTGGCTTTGTGCTGGGTGCAGCCGTTTTGTGCGGTTTTGTACTCACACTTTTGAGTATGTCTATGTGCGCACTGGCTGTGCTCATGGGCAAACTGCCGGCAGAACAGATCGACCTTTGGGCAGATCTTTGTCTGGCCGCGGGCAGCCTGTTCGCTGCATTCTTTGCAGCACGGCATGCACATCGCTTTCAGCCCTTATGGGGGTTGGCGGCAGGTGGACTGCTGTTTGGCTGTCTGGTTCTCTTGAGTCTCGCGTGGTTTGGTGAGCCGGTGTATGTTCCGCGCCTGCTCATCAACGCGATACTAGCCCTCGCCTGTGCGGCGGGAGGCGGTGCGCTCGGTGCAAAACGGCGCCGGCGCAGGAAACATAGAAAATAGAAACGGGAGGTACATTATCATGACCCATATCAAGACCCTGACTTCTGCAACCTTGAAGCAGACAGCAGCACATGGCGGCTGCGGAGAGTGCCAGACTTCTTGCCAGTCCGCTTGCAAGACCTCTTGCACGGTTGCAAACCAGAAGTGCGAGCACAGCAAGTAATTTTTACCATTCGACTACGAGGCGTGCCGGACCGGTGCGCCTCATTCTTTTATATTCTGAATTTCCGGCTATGACCGGCGCAAAATGGAGGACAGAACGATGATCCATCGTTTTAGAAAAAAAGGTCTGAACTTTCTTATGGACGTGAACAGCGGAGCGGTGCATCTGCTGGACGATGTATCCTATGAGGTATCCGGACTGGTTGATGAGAAAATGACCAAGGAATGCCCGGAACGCATCATAGATGCCCTTGCACAGTTTGATGCACAGGCCATACGAGATGCGTATGATGAGCTATATACACTCAAGGAGAATGGACAACTCTTTGCAGATGATGATTACATTGATGTCAGTCGGTATATTCCGACTGATGCACCGGTCAAGGCGCTGTGTCTGCATGTTGCACATGACTGCAACCTGAGATGTCAGTACTGCTTTGCATCAACTGGAGACTTCGGTACCGGACGAAAGGTGATGCCGTTTGAGGTCGCTCAGAAGGCGATTGATTTCGTGATTGCGCGTTCGGGTGCGCGCCGCAATATTGAGGTGGATTTTTTTGGCGGAGAACCGTTGATGGCTTGGGATACGGTTACCAAAACAGTGGATTATGCCCGCTCGCTGGAAGAAAAGCATGGGAAAAAGTTCCGCTTTACCATCACAACCAACGGCGTTTTGCTGGACGATGACAAAATAGATTATATCAATGCCAACATGGATAATGTGGTGCTGTCGATTGATGGACGCCCCACAGTCAATGACGAAATGCGCAAGACCGTCAATGGAGGCGGCAGCTATGAGGTCATTATGCCGAAGTTCCAAAAGCTCGTGCAGCAGCGTGACCCGAAGCTGGATTATTATGCGCGCGGAACCTTTACCGGAAAAAATCTGGACTTTGCAGATGATGTTCTGCATATTGCAGACCAAGGCTTTGACAGTCTGTCAGTGGAGCCGGTTGCAGCGGAGGACGGCTGTGGCTATGAGTTAACCGAGGCAGACTTTGACAAGATTTGCGCAGAGTATGACCGTCTGACCGACCTCATTGAGCAGCGCCGCAAGGAGGGAAAGCCATTCCACTTCTTCCACTTCATGGTAGACCTGAATCAGGGTCCGTGTGTGGTAAAGCGGCTGCGCGGCTGTGGTGCCGGTTATGAGTATGTTGCAGTGACCCCTGAGGGAGATATTTATCCGTGTCACCAATTTGTGGGAAATGAGGAATTCCGTCAGGGCTCTATTTTAGACGGTACCTTTGATTTGGAGATTGCACATAAATTTGCTTCTATGAACATCTATACCCGCGAAAAATGCGGCGATTGCTGGGCAAAGTTCTATTGCTCCGGAGGCTGCTCTGCTGCCAATAACAATTTCAGTAAGGACTTGAATGTTCCGTATGAGATGGGCTGTAAGATGGAAAAGAAGCGTTTGGAATGTGCAATCTATCTCAAAGCGCGCGAAGCAATGGAGAATGATTTGTAAAACCAAACGAAATTTGTGCGTTCTGCTATAAAATACGTTGCAAATTTTGGGCACTTTGGCATATAATAAGCATGAAAAAAGATAGGAAAAATGCTGTATGGAAAGGCAGAATGAGAAATGACACATAATATCCGAATTGCCTGTTTGGGTACGGGCGAGGGTTTGGCACATGCCGTGCATGCATTACTGGCGCATGCGGTGGTTCCTGCGGAAAATATTATCCTTTCCCGCAAAGATGGCCCTGAAATCGAGCGCTTTACAGCAAGCGGCTGCACATTGCTCGATGATGATATGAATGCAATCATGCGCGGAGAGCTTGTGCTTGTGGTAGCCCCGGGAAGGGAATTGGACGCGGTTCTCGCGCCTGTCTGCGGCTGCACCTCTGGACGATACCTGATTGCGGTCAGCGATCGGGCGAAGCTTTCCGATATTGTAAACCGTGTCGCGCGTGGGACAGGGGTGGTTGCCGTCTGTCCGGTGCCAGATGGAGCGCCCGTCATTACGTATACACAGGGCTTTATGGAATATATTAAGCCGCCTTGTGAAGATGTGATACATGCAATTTTATCCTGAGAAGAACACAGGATAGAAGCCATGTCATAGAATAGAATTGCTGAGAATACCTTAGTTTCAGAGGAATGTACAAAACAGGAGGGACAGACCATGAAACGACAAAGGGTTCTCAGCTTTTTTTCACTGAGACAGCTATGGGAAACACCACATTTTGTATTTTTGACCGTTATGCTGCTGTGTGGTGCGCTTGCCGGAAGCTTTACCGGTCTGCGCAGTGGACAATATGAGGGTGCGCTGCTGGAACAGCTTGCCGGACAGATGACTGCACAGCTTCAGGATACCTCATGGGGATTCGCTGTACGTGCATTGCTGGGAGCAGTCGCATGGCAGGCGATTGGTGTTTTGCTGGGAAGACTGCGTGTCAGCAGCCTGCTGATTTCCGCGCTATGTGCAGCACGCGGCTTTCTTGCGGCGTTTTCTGCAGCAGCGTTTTTGGCAGCCTTTTCTTGGCGTGGACTTGTATTGTCTCTATTGACAGGAGGGGTGAGTGCAGTGATAACAATTCCTTGTCTGCTCATTACCTGCACGGCATGCTTTTTGGCAGGGCAGGAAAGAAAACGACCAAGCGATTACTGGTATATCCTGCTTCGATATCGTGCCGCGATTCTATGCTGTATGCTGCTCTCGATTGCAGGAGGATTGGTGCGAATCCCTATGCTGATATGTGCATCGGATATGGGATTTTGAGGACATAAAGTTTTTTTTAGAAAAAATGAAAAAAAGTGTTGACGAAACACAAATCATGCGATATAATAAATATCGTCGCTGAGAGATACAGCGGAAAAACAAAATATCGCATGGAGAGTTGGCTGAGTGGTCGAAGGCGCACGATTGGAAATCGTGTGTGCGGTAATACCGTACCCAGGGTTCAAATCCCTGACTCTCCGCCAGTAAAGTTCCTGAAATCGTTTGGTTTCAGGAATTTTTTTATAATATGACCAGAGCTTGTCCTATCCTGAGTAACAGGAAAAATAAGATTTTTCAGCCCACTGCCGATACCAGCGGCAGTGGGTCATTTGAATAGATTCATGAGAGAATAACTGGCTATCGGCAATGTGCCACTTTTTATCCCGCCTTTCTGTATTTTCAGAGAGGTGGGATTTTCTTTTTGGCGGGATTTGACAGAGGTGTCTGGGTATTATAAACACAGAATAAATGGAAGGAGGTGTCGGTCATTGCACACAGAAAGCTGACCCAAAAGCAGCAGCGCTTTTTGACAGAATATCTCAAGGATATGGACGCAGTACAGGCGGCGCTTCGTGCTGGTTACAGTCAGACAAACGCAGAGGTCATGGCAAGGCAGAATCTCAAAAATCCGGAAATCCAGTGCGCAATTCGTGCGGCATTGTCTGGACAATCGCAGATTGTGACAAAGGACAATGTGCTACGTGAGTTTGCAAGAATTGCATTCGTTGACCCGAGAAAACTATTCCGTTCAGATGGTTCTCCGAAACCCATTGAAGAACTGGACGCGGATACGGCGGCAGCGCTTGCGGGACTTGAGGTGCGCGAGGAGTTTGAGGGGACAGGACAAGACCGTGTATTTACTGGATATACGAAAAAGTACCGGTTGGCAAACAAAATGGGGGCACTCAATAGCTTGGCAAAGTATGTACAACTATTTGATGTCAAAAAAACAGAGGAAAAGGAGGAAAATGAAAATGGTGTGATTTTGATGCCGGAGGTGAATGAAGAATGATAGGGCACAGGAATATTCTGTGGAAACCACAGCCGCGGCAAGTCGCATTTATGGCGCGGGCTGAGGAAGAAGCCCTATACGGCGGTGCGGCTGGCGGCGGCAAAAGTGAGGCGCTCATCATCGAAGCCCTCAGGCAGGTACATATCCCGCATTACAGGGCACTCATCTTGCGCA
>JAGZIN010000004.1 GCA_018366195.1 Butyricicoccus pullicaecorum
TAGGAGCTATGAATTTATAGTTCCTACTTTTTATTTGTCATTGCGGCATAGATAGGAATTGTATATAATGGACTTATCAGAGAGTGATAAAATATGGTGGTATGTCTTGTACAAAGATAACTTTCATTTTTTTGGGGGAAAAGTCAAATGCAACTGATAATTGCGCAAATGTAAACCGAAAGTGGTTTACATAACATGTGCATTTTCTTAAAATTAGGGGTGAAAGAATGGAACTAAAAGACAAATTGGTATCGCTGAGAAAGGGTAAAGGACTTTCCCAATTAGAACTGGCAGAGACTCTCAATGTATCTCGGCAGGCAGTATCTCGGTGGGAGGTTGGAACATCGGTTCCAACCATGGAAAAGCTGATTGCACTGAGTAAGCTGTATGATATACCGCTTGACGAACTGATTCATCAGAAAGAGGGACAGGAAAATACAGTGCAGGCTTTGGAGCAAAATGAGAAAGAAGAGAAGGAAGGTGAAAAACAACAGGACATATATAAAGAGTACCATCATATTAGAAAGAGTATTGATCGTATCAGTATAGGAGTCTTGCTTATTTTGGTGGTTTTGGTTTCTTGTATCGTGATATATTGCATGACAAATCGTGAGTTCTCAGCTATCCCGATTCAAGATTTAGAAAGCTCTATTGTGTTACCAGAAGATATTGAGTTAGGAGAAGATGAGACGATAACAGACGATAGTCCTTAATTGGGAGGAGAAATTTAGGGTATGAAAAAGTTAATGGTATTTTTGGTATGTACATTGGTGTTAAATTTGGTAAGAATGTCTCCGGCTATGGCTATGGAGCATGTAGTTGCTGACGACATTATAACAGAAGACATCATAATAGATGTTTCTGCCTTGGCATGTGAAAGAGTTGATTCCATAGAGAATGTACAAACTTCGCCATATGCCACCACATCTTTTGATTGGAGTATTTCTGCGGGTAAGATTAAGAAAAATAGTAATAGATATCCAATGTTAAAGAATGAAACAATTACTATAGAGGCTACATTTACTCCTAGAGATTGTGATGTTGATTTTGGTTTAATTGCTCCAGATGGTCGTTTTTATTATTCAAGTGGAAGTAATGGTCAAATTGATCAGACAATTAGAGTGGATCAGGATGGAGATTATTATTTAGCAGTTAGAAATAATTCAGACAAAACGGTTGATGCAAAAGGAATTGTTTATTATTAAGTATTAAGTACAGGTAAACCTAAGTGAAGGGGGCTGGTCAGTATCTAAATAAATTTTAGTAAGGAGGAGTGTGCATAATGCCATAGGAATTTTAATTAAGAAAAATATCTAAACAATTGATAAGTAGAAAACAGTTAGGGTGAGTGATTATGAAAAAAATATTTTGTATTATGTTATGTTTGTTGTTAATATGTGGTAACGCTTCACTAGCTTTGGGCAGAGAAAATCAAAGTTTTATCTCTCAGGATTTGGAGATACCGGATGAGATTATTGTTTCTGACGGTACTACGTCGATCTTTAATGATGGTGCGATGAATGAAGTAATTTCGTTTGCTGAAGTTACTTCAGAAATTGATATTTCTGGGGATATTAATTTTGCTACATCGGATCAAATACAAGAATATGTGGGTTCGAATGTTCCATTAATATATAATAATGGAACAAATCGTGCACCTGTGGCAGAGTTGAAAGCGACAATTTTAAATCCTGAGTCTATGGTCAATGGTCATTTTACTACTGAAACACAGATTGCTTGGTTATGGGAGTTTAATGGAGAAAAATTTACATATGACCCTGATGGAGATGCCATTGTAAACATGAGTATAGGAGGCATTTCGTCTGATGATATTATTGGGACGATTAATGGAGGCATCGGTTTTGCAACACAATGCAAGACTCCAGCACAATACATTTTGACCTTTAAGGTTCAAGATAGTAAAGGTGAGTGGTCTAATACTGCACAATATGTATTTGAAATAGAACCTATTGATGGGAATACCCGTCCGGTTTGTTATCTGGGTACTTCCTCAAGAGATATTTGTCCCAAGCAGCCGATGATGATTTCATGGGAAGATTCCGTTGATGATACAGTAGGAGATCAGGTTACTGGCTTTAATGGGGTTGCCATTAAGGATGGTAATATGACGAATATTTCAGAGTATGTGATTGAAGCTACTTCTACAAATTGCGTTTTGACTTTTCCTGATGTTGGAGACTATGAAATTCGTGGGCGCGTTGTAGATTCGCATGGAGCATGGTCTAATTGGGTTGTATTTGATGTTAAAGTTTCAAATGCAGTACTAAAGGATATTCATATTGATGGGATTGAAAGCTTAGAGAGTCAAACGTCATATTGGGTAAGACAAAAAGAGGCTAGGAACTTTAATGCTGTAAGCCCCAGTGATGGAGGTGCACAATATCTTTGTGATAATTTTGGTTCCCATGCACTACCCAGTCATTTTCCCTCTAAAATGGTGATGGACACAAAAATGGGAGTGTCAGGATATGTCACAACAGAAAATGGTACTCCTGTGAGAAACGCTACTGTGAGAATTGAGATGCCAATACATTCAAATCGATCTGGGGGGTTATATAAACTTGTTTCTACTGATTCGAATGGTTATTTTTCATACAGACCAGAAACAAAGCAATATTGGGTCGATTTAGGACTTTACGAGAGCGAATCACAAGTTAATTTGATGTTCGCTGGTACAATCCTTACAGAGTATAGTCGATATAGTCGTTCAACAGGTACTAATTTTGTAGAGATTGGTACAATTACTGTCTCAGCGATGGGACAAAGCTATTCTGAAGATGTGATAATTGAACTCGGATATTCACAAAAACCGATTATTGGAAATCTCATGTATCATGGTGGCAGTCAGTGGACTTATGTATGAAAAGGAGTGGTTCGATGTTTATCAATTCTATGGCAATGTCTTTGCGACCGATGTTAGAACATGCAGGAGATAAAGCACATACAGTTTTCCAGCCTCTTAGTAAAACGCCGCTCAATCGTACTTTAGAGCAATTAAATGGGCAAATGACAGGGAAAGATAAGGTACAGCAGACTAAGGAAAAGAATAAGCAGGACACCTTTGAATCCCAGTTGAGTCAGCTCATGGAAATGAAAGAAGATGATTTGGAAAAATATGATGAAGCTTCTACGATTGGATTGCAATTCATGTATAATTTCGCAAATTTTTGTCGAATTACTGCAAAAAGAAGAGAAGAAAGTTTGCAGGAATACAAAAATCAACTTTTAGCTTTTGATGGTACGATTCACAGATTGCAGGATATGTTAGATGAAAAGGCTCCATTAGAAGATGGACTTACCATGGAGCAGGCAAGAATTGTTTTGGAAGCCACGAAAAAAGCAAGAGCTACTTTTTTGCATGAGGGTGCAATAGAATTGAATAAGTTTTCCATTCAGATACTTGATAACAGTCCTTATGACTTAAGTCAGTATTATGAATTGGGTAATACAGAAAAGAATGTGCCAACATATGACGAGCTTTCTATTGACCCAGATGTAGAAAACATCTATGAAGAAATTGACAAAGCGATTTCTTCTCAGCAGACAGTTGTAAAAACTTATGGCAATACTTGCTCCATATTAGGGAAGTTAATAGAGAGTCGGGAGCCATATCAGAGAGATGGAAGTCGAAGAAGTGTTATGGCAGAAGACTTCTCCGCAGCTCCTGAAAGAGTGTCCTGTTTTTACAATATTTACAAACAGTTGGAAGAGGACTTTAGAGAGATGAAACGTGAGTTGCTTGATACAGATAGACATTAGGAGATGTAAAAGATTCATATACAAGTAATTGGTGTGCTTGATTTGGATTCCTTTCAAAGTGAGCGGATTTTCACGGATTGTAATACCGATGAGGAGTTTCTATGAACTATAATATCCTGCGTTTCATTAGCAGTGCTGTTCTAACAGCTTTGTCACTTCTTATATTCTCAGGCTGTAACAATCATGCACAGCCTACAACGGAACAAAAATATAACGGTTACCTCAGCTTTACGACTACCGAAGAAAGTCCGATGACAGATTTCTATCTTGCAGAAGGAATTGTTCATAAGATTGATTTGAAAAGCAAAGAAGTCTCAGAGGTATTTCAGTATCATCACACAGCAATGTATCCTTTGGGCGTTTATGATGAACAAACGAATTGTGTGTATTATTCCAAGGAACTTTCAGACATTTCTTCTGCAAAGGAAGGCTTGAATGACCAAATCTTTGTACATGATTTTACCACCAACACAGATACCATGCTGACAGATGACCTGATTGCTGTAAATGATATGATTCCAGTAGATGAAAAAACGGTGTTCTTTTTGGGGGCAAGGAAAGATGGCTTGCTTGCACTGGGAAAAGTCAATCCCAAAACGAAAGAGGTTCAATATTGGAAAGAGCCTGCGCCGTTAACAACACGAGCGATTTGTGTTGACCGTGCACAGAAGCGTGTCTATGCTGCGGTCTTTGATGATGATGCGGAGTATACGTCCTTGCGTACAAATGGACCGGCACCGTCCTATACGCTTTGTTCCTACGACTATGATTTGAGCGATCGCCGTGAGATTCTGCGTGTGGAAAATAAGGAAATTTATGGGGTATGTTCCATGAATGGCAAGGTTTTTTATACGACTTTGGAGTGGGAACATGAAAATCCTGTTTTTTCAAATCAACTGATTGATGTGGATACAGGTGAGGTCTTATGGGAGTCTGCTCAACATTTTTCAAGAGGACGCTGTTTTTCGGAAGATGGAAAGGGTATCTATTGTTTCTTAGACGGTGAAAATGAGACAGATGAGAAATCCGGTGCACAAGCAAGCGGAATCTATTATTTTGACTTTGAAACACAGGAATATACCCCTGTGTTCACAAAGGAAGGTGTCAACTGGCCGTTGCAGCCGAACTTTCAATTGATGCCTAGCGGTGTGAAACAATAATCCGCGGAGCTTTGAAGCGCATATATTTTTATCCGGTATCAGAATAGGGACTGCCAAGTGCAGTTCCTATTTTTGTTTTTCATTGCGGCATAGATAGGAATTGTGTATAATGGATTCACAAGAAAGTTGTAAAATATGATTCGCAGCATAGAAGGAGAGTATCAAACCATGGAAACCAATCCCATTCGCGCATTTGCGGAAATGTGGACACATACTTTTGATTTTTCGGGGCGTACCCGCCGTACCTCTTATTGGGGTGCGGTGGTTGTGAATTTTCTGGTTACATTTTTACTGGACTTCATTCCGTATGCAAACATTGTCTATATGGTGGTGAGCATATTGCCCGGGATTGCAATATCTGTGCGCCGCCTGCATGACATCAACTGGTCAGGCTGGTGGCTGCTCGTTGCCCTGATTCCATTTGGCGGCATCTTTGTATTGGTGCTTCTGCTGATGGACAGCACAGGTGCAAATCGCTTCGGGGATAGCCCCAAGTATGGAAAGGTACCGTTCTAAGAGGGCTTGTTTTGCTGTGATACCCAGTAGAATGGTTTGGAAATCGCGCTTGCACACATAAAAAATTTTACAGATGACTTGCATCAGGGGCAAAAAGATGATATACTAAGAAAAGTAAAGTATGATGTGATTTTAAGGAGTGGGGCAACCCACTCTTTCTTATTGCATTTCGTCAATCAGGAGGTAGGCATGCAGACAAAGGAGCTAATCCGCAGAGTAGAGGAAATGGCGCTGCCGCTATGTGAGCAGGTTGGCGTGAGCCTCTGGGATGTGGAGTTTGAAAAGGAAGGCGGTCAGTATATGCTGACCATCACCATCGACCGCGAAGACGGTGTGGATATTGACCAATGCGAAAAGATTTCACGTGCAATTGACCCCATGCTGGACGCCAGAGAATTTGACGCGCTCCCGCCTTATACGCTGTGTGTGTCCTCTGCCGGATTGGAACGCCGGCTGAAAAAGCCAGAGCACTTTGCAAAATATCTGGGAGAAATCGTTGAAGTTAAGTTTTACAAGGCGATTGACGGTGCAAAGACCCTTGAGGGCAAGCTTATGGGCTATGACAATGGAGATGTCACCATCGAAGCCGACGGGCAGACCACTGTATATGAGGCAAAGGATATTGCTGCTGTGCGTTTGACCATCGCGCTGTAAGGGAGAACAAATGAGGAAACCGTGTTCTGAGGAACACACAGAATCGTAAGGAGTGAATCATAACCACAATGATAAACAAAGAGTTTTTCGCCGCTGTGGAACAGCTGGAGAAGGAGAAGGGGATTCCGGTCGATTATATGCTCGACCGTGTAGGTCAGGCATTGATTACCGCTTATAAGCGTGAAAATGATGGCATGACAGACAATGTCTATGTCGTTCCGGACCGGCAAAAGCAGGAAATCCGTATGTTTGTGCGTAAGACCGTTGTAGATGATGTATATGAGCCGTATGAGGAGCTGAATCTGGAGGAAGCACGCGAGTATAAGGAAAATGCAATGCTGGGTGATATCATTGACATTGATATTCCGACTCGCTCCTTTGGCCGTATTGCAGCACAGACTGCAAAGCAGGTTATCATTCAGGGAATCCGTGAGGCAGAGCGCGGCATGGTATTGTCTGAGTTCGAATCCAAGGAGCATGAAATCCTGACGGCTACGGTTTCCCGTATTGACCCCCGCGGCGGATACATTCTGGAAATGATTTCTCAGGGCGAGAAAACCGAAGCAATCCTGCCGGTATCTGAGCAGGTACGCACCGAGCAATTTAAGGAAGGCGACCGCATTAAGGTCTATGTCATTGAGGTGCGCAAGGGTACACGCGGACCGCAGATTTTAATTTCCCGTACGCACCCGGGTCTGGTAAAGCGCCTGTTTGAGCTGGAGGTTCCGGAAATTCATGACGGTGTGGTGGAAGTCAAGTCGATTGCGCGTGAGGCAGGCAGCCGTACCAAAATTGCGGTCACCTCTAATGACCCGAATGTAGATCCCATCGGTGCCTGTGTTGGTACACGCGGCGCACGTGTCGGAAACATTGTAGATGAGCTGGGCGGTGAAAAAATCGACATCATCAAGTGGAGTGAAGATACCGCAGCATTTGTTTCCGCAGCACTCGCGCCGGCAGATGTCGTATCTGCAACCATGCAGCCGGAAGCAAAGGCGTGTCGTGTCATTGTGCCAGATGACCAGCTTTCCCTCGCCATTGGCAAGGAAGGTCAAAATGCACGTCTTGCAGCGAAGCTGACCAGCTGTAAGATTGATATTGCTTCTGCTTCTCAGGCAGAAACGGAATAAAAAAGTAAGGGGAGGACAGACCATGCAGCAAAAAAAAATCCCCATGCGGCAATGCTTGGGCTGCCGTACCATGTACCCAAAGCGTGCGCTCATTCGCGCGGTACGCTCGCCGCAGGGAGAAATTACGCTTGACTTTAAGGGGCGTGCTCCGGGACGCGGTGCATACCTGTGCCCAAATCCGGACTGCCTGAAAAAAGCGCGTAAATCACGTGCGCTTGAGCGCGCATTTTCCTGTGAGGTGCCGGAAGCGGTATATGATGCGCTGGAAGCGCGCATGGAGGAAGAAACAAATGCAGATTGAATCGCTGCTTGGACTGATTGGTTTGGCTCGCCGCGCGGGAAAGCTTTCGGTGGGTGAGGCGTTGACCGCAGAGGCTGTCGCAGCGGGACGCGCCCGCGCTATTTTTCTTGCGCATGATGCAGGAGAAGCAACAAAGCGCAAGGTGATGCGGCATGATGTCCGCGTGCCGGTCTTTCAGGTTCCCTGTGACAAACAGACCCTTGGCAAAGCGGTTGGCTTTGCAGGCTGCGCGGTGTGTGCCATGCATGATGTCGGCATGGCGGAGGCAGCCGCCAAAAAACTGTCCGAGGTTTCGCCGGAGAATGCACAGGCGGCAAAGCGTGTGAGCGAAAAGAAATCACACATTGACAGCCGAAAAGGACTCAAAAAGGACAAAAAGTCCCGCGGATAATTCCGCGTTTGCATAGATGACGCCGTATTTTAGAATAGGGCACCCTTCCAAACTGCTGCGGTATTGCCGCCAGCGGAAATTCTTATGGAGGTGAATGCTAATGGCATTAGAGAATAAGTATCGTGTTCACGAAGTCGCAAAGGACTTTGGTGTAGGAAATAAGGAAGTTACAGACATTTTGAGCCAGTATGCAAAGACCCCAAAAAATCACATGCAGGTGCTAGATGAGCATGAACTGAGTTTGATTTTTGAGGTTATGACGCAGGATAATCAGGTGCAGGCACTGGAGGAAACCTTACAGAGTCAGCAGCAGATTCGCAGCAAAAAGTTGGCAGAATCCCGTCAGCAGGCGGCGGCACAGCGTCAGGAAACACAAAAGCAGGCAGAAACCAAGCCGGCAAAGCCGCAGCAGGCGTCTGGTGCTGTCCACACAGAGCAAAAACCGGCAGAGCGTAAGGAAGAAAAGCAGGTACAGCAGCACAGCCGTGTCAAGCAGGTACACCGGATTGACACACGCACAGGCGGTGACGTCAATCTGGATAAGTATGACGAGCGTATTGACTCTTTGGTATCAGAAAAAGCAGAGCGCATGTCGTCCTCCAGCCAGAAGAAACAGAAGCTGACCAAAAAGTCCGACCAGCGTGCAAAGCAGCAGGCTTCCGGCAAGCGCCGTCAGGAGGAACAGGAAAAAATGCGCCGCTTGCAGCGTCAGCAGCAACAGGCTGCTGCCAAAAAGGTGCAGCTCAAGGTTTCCATTCCGGACGAAATCAACGTCGGCGAGTTTGCACAGCGTATGAAGCGCACTGCGGCAGATATCATCAAGGAACTGATGAAGTTGGGTGTTATGGCTTCCGTATCCGAGACCATTGATTTTGATACAGCGGCGTTGGTTGCGGAGGAGCTCGGCGCAAAGGTAGAGAAGGAAGTGCATGTCACCATTGAGGAGCGCCTCTTTGATGAGCGTGAGGATAAGGAAGAGGAGCTTGTACCGCGTGATCCGGTGGTTGTGGTAATGGGTCACGTTGACCATGGCAAGACCTCTCTGCTTGACGCAATCCGTAAGACAAAGGTGACTGCGGGCGAGGCTGGCGGTATCACTCAGCATATCGGTGCATATCGTGTTGAGGTTGATGGTAAGCCAATCACCTTCCTGGATACCCCAGGTCATGCGGCGTTTACCTCAATGCGTGCGCGTGGTGCACAGGTGACGGATATTGCAATTTTGGTTGTTGCAGCTGATGACGGTATTATGCCGCAGACCATTGAGGCAATCAACCATGCAAAGGCAGCGAATGTGCCGATTATCGTGGCTGTCAATAAGATGGATAAGGAAAGTGCAAATCCAGACCGTGTGCTTCAGCAGCTGACCGAGTATGAGCTGGTACCAGAGGAATGGGGCGGCGAAACCATCGTCTGCAATATTTCTGCGAAGTTCGGTCAGGGTATCGAAAACCTGCTCGAAATGGTTCTGCTGACAGCAGAGGTTGCTGATCTGAAGGCAAATCCGAACCGTCAGGCAAAGGGTACTGTCATCGAGGCAAAGCTTGACAAGGGCAGAGGTCCGGTGGCAACCATTCTGGTACAGAATGGTACCCTGCGCACAGGTGACGTTGTGGTTGCAGGTACGGCGGTCGGCCGTGTGCGCGCCATGACCGACGATGATGGCAGAAAGATTCAGGCAGCCGGACCTTCGGTACCGGTTGAAATCATCGGTTTGGGCGAGGTGCCGGGCGCTGGCGACATTTTCTATGCGGTTGATGACGAGCGTATGGCACGCGAGCTGGTGGAACAGCGTAAGCAGAAGGAAAAGGACGAACGCAACAAGAACTTGCATAAGGTTACACTGGATAATCTGTTTGCCTCTATTCAGGAGGGCGAAATGAAGGAGCTGGGCATCATTGTCAAGGCAGACGTACAGGGTTCTGCTGAGGCGCTGCGTGCTTCTCTGGAAAAGCTATCCAATGAGGAGGTTCGCGTTCGCGTGATTCACAGCGCAGTTGGTGCAATCAATGAATCTGACGTGATGCTGGCGGCAGCTTCCGGTGCAATCATTGTGGGATTCAATGTGCGTCCGGACCGCGTGGCGACCGAATCAGCGGCAGCGCAGGGCGTGGATATGCGTATGTATCGCATCATCTATGACTGCATTGAGGAAATGGAGCAGGCAATGAAGGGCATGCTGGCACCGAAGTTCCGTGAAGCAGTTCTGGGTCATGCAGAGGTGCGTACCACCTTCCGCGTTTCCGGTGTGGGTACCATTGCGGGCTGCTATGTGCAGGACGGCAAAATTCAGCGCTCTGCACAGGTGCGCATTGTGCGTGATGGCATTGTCATTCATGAAGGTGTCCTGTCCTCTCTCAAGCGTTTTAAGGACGACGTGAAAGAGGTTGCATCGGGCTATGAGTGCGGCTGCGGCTTCGAAAACTTTAATGATATCAAGGAAGGCGACGTATTTGAAGCCTTCGTGATGGAAGAAATCAAGCAATAACAATATAATAGCGAGCGGTTTGATGGCGCTCGATACCCCAAATACCACGCATGTAAGTGGTTGTATGATGAACAAAACACAGGGGCGGGCAAATCGCCCGCCCCTGTCTGATTATCCCAAAGGAGGGAATCATAAGTTATGGCAAATAATCGCATTGACCGTATTTCAGAAATGGTTGGGCGTGCGCTGGCAGAGGCAATCCGTTCGGTCAAAGACCCGCGTGTTTCCGATGCCTTTGTTTCGGTTACGCATTGTGAGGTGACCAATGACCTGCGCTATGCAAAGGTTTATATCTCGGTTATGGGACCTGATGCACAGGCAGCAGAGGTAATGAAAGGGCTGAAATCTGCGGCAGGGTGGCTGCGCCGCGAGGTAGGACATGCAGTACAGCTGCGTTATGCGCCGGAACTTGTCTTTACACTGGACCATTCGATTGAGAGTGGTGCGCATATCAATGATGTAATCAATCAGCTCGAGCGGGAAGGCAAGATGGGCACAGAGGAGAATGATGCATGAGTGAAATGATTGCGCGTGCAGCGCAGGCTCTTCTGGAAGCAGACAATATTCTGGTTTTATCACATCGCCGTCCAGATGGAGATACCACAGGCTGTGCAGGCGCTTTGTGCCGTGGCTTGCGGCAGTTGGGCAAGACCGCCTATATTCTCCCGAATCCGGATTTGACAGCAAGGTATCAACAGCTGCTCGAGCCATGCTATGCACCAGACGGATTTACGCCGGCATGTGTTGTGACAACCGATATTGCCGATTATAGCCTGTTGACAGACAATGCCAAAGCATATCAGGACAGAATTGACATTGTCATCGATCACCACCGTTCGAATGTGATGAAGGCACCGGTGCGTGCGATACGAGAGGCTGCCGGCGCAAATGGCGAGGTGGTTCTGGATATTCTTGACGCGATGCAGGTCGTGCTCGACAAGGAGATTGCGACCTGTCTCTATGTAGCACTCTCGACAGACACGGGCTGCTTCCGGTATTCTAATACGACACCGCACACGCTGCGTGCGGCTGCACGGTGTCTGGAGGCTGGTGTCGATGGCGGAGAGCTGAACCGCAGACTGTTTGAGGTCAAAAGCTGGGCACGCTTCCAGATGGAGCGCATTGTGTTTGACACCATGCAGTTTTTGCGGGAGGGCAAGATTGCGCTCGTTGTCATTCGACGGTGTGACATTGACCGTACGGGGGCAGATATGGACGATTTGGATTCTATCGCTTCCCTGACCCGTCAAATCGAGGGAGTGCAGGTGGGCATTACCGTTACAGAAAACAAGGACTTGACCTGTAAGATTTCTGTACGCACCACCAAAGAAATTGATGCCTCTGCAATTTGCGCAAGATGCGGCGGCGGCGGACATTTGCGTGCGGCAGGTGCAACGCTGTCCTGTGAAGCAGATGAGGCATGTGCAAGGATTTTGGAAGCCACGGAGCAGGTTTATGCAGAAAGTGAGCTTGCCTGAATGGAAACAAGCGGTATTTTGATTTTTAATAAGCCGCCGGATTTTACCTCACATGATGTTGTTGCCAAGCTGCGCGGGATTTTACGCACCCGAAAGATTGGACATGGCGGTACGCTGGACCCGATGGCAACCGGCGTGCTGCCCATCTTTGTGGGAGGTGCAACAAAGGCGGCAGATTATGCAGCGGCGCAGGATAAGGAGTATCTTGCAGGCTTTACCTTGGGCTTTGCAACCGACACACAGGATACCACAGGACAAATTACCGCACGCTCCGAAAAGCGTGTGCAGACCGAACAGGTCAAAGCAGTTTTGGACAGCTTTCTGGGGGAGCAGCAGCAGATTCCACCTATGTATTCTGCGGTGAAAATCGGTGGACACAAGCTCTATGATTTGGCGCGCAGTGGAAAAACCATTGAGCGCCCAGCGCGTGCGATTACGATTTTAGAGATTGCGCTTTGTGATTTTGATGAACAGACTCAGCAGGGGACTCTGCGCGTTGTATGCTCAAAGGGGACGTATGTACGCACAATCGTACATGACTTGGGGGAACGTTTGGGAACCTATGCTGCAATGCACGCACTGACACGGATTCGCTCCGGCAGCTATACACTGGAAGGGGCTTTATCTTTTGAAATGCTGGAAACGGCACGAGATGCGGGCACATTGAACCGGCTATTTCTGCCAACGGACACCCTCTTTTCTGCGTATCCGGCAGTTTCCATCAATGATGAGGGAAATGAGCGCGCACTGCGCGGCGCAACCGTATTCGAACGTCAGACAAGTGGTCTGGCAGAGCTTGCGCCCGGAACGCTGTGCCGCGTTTATTACAATGGTGTATTTTGCCTGCTGGGGCGGATTGACCAGCTGGACAAAGGCGGGAAAGGGCTGTTTGTCCATAAAAATTTTAGATAAATAACAGGAAGCGAACGGCTTCGACTGGAGGTTCCAGATGATATCACAGCATCAAAAGCCGCGTGCGATAGCGCTCGGCTATTTTGACGGTGTGCACATGGGACACCGTGCTCTGATGCAGCGCGCTGTACAGCGCGCACAGGAAATCGGGGGGATTTCGGCGGTGTTCACCTTTGATAAGCATCCATCTTCAATTGTTACCGGTCAACAGGTTCCGCTATTGACAGCAGATGCGTACCGTCAAGATGAAATCAAACAGCGTGGCGGCGTAGACGAAGTGATCTTCGGACATTTCGATGAATTGCGCACGATGGATTGGCGTGATTTTATCCATGAGCTGCTGATAGGAAAATTTCATGCAAAATATATTATCTCTGGGCACAATAACCGATTCGGTTATATGGGGCGTGGTACGCCCGAAGGAATGGCAGAGGAATGTGCAAAGGTGGGAGTGGGCTATGACTGTATCCCTGATGTCAAAATTGGCGGTATCGTCGTATCTTCCACTTATATTCGTCAGCTCATTTCTTTGGGAGATATGGAGCGTGTGTCAGAGTTTTTGGGACATCCCTATACGATTACCGGAGTTGTTGCACATGGACGCAAGGTTGGGCGCACTTATGGTGTGCCAACGGTGAATTTGCCGCTTCCTCCAGAAATGGCATTGCCGCCGTTTGGGGTCTATGCGTCCAAAGTTCAGGTGGGGGACCAGCAATATCTGGCAGCAACCAATATTGGTGTGAAGCCAACTTTTGTTGATGCAGGTGCTCCAACGATTGAGCCGCATTTGCTGGATTTTTCAGGGGATTTGTACGGAAAGCTGATTCATGTGGAATTGCATCGGTTTTTACGACCAGAAAAAACATTTGACAGTGTGGAAGCACTGCATGCAGCCATTCAGGAGAATGTGCAGCAAACCCGTGATTTTTTCGCATAACGCATGAGCATAAGACAAGGTACAATTTGAAAAGAGCGAGCTGTCTGTATGATACAGACGGCTCGCTCTTTTGTTCGATTTATTTTTGCAGCCAGCTTGGTTTTGCACGCATACGCACACCCGCCGCGACGCCAAGCGCAGCGTACATCGTAACGACCGAGGTGCCGCCGTAGGAAAACAGCGGAAGGGTAATGCCAACAACAGGGAACATACCAAGGCACATGAGAATATTCTGAAAGCTTTGGAACATGAACATGCCCGCAATCCCGACAGTTAAAAGTGAGGAGAAGGTAGAGCCTGCCCGAAAGCTGACATAAAATAGACGCAGTACCAACAGAGAAAGCAGTATCATGACAAGCATCGCACCAATAAATCCAAATTCTTCTCCGGCAACGGTATAAATGAAGTCGGAACGATTGACAGGTACTTTGCCATATTGGGTCTGTAAGCCCTGCATATAGCCTGCGCCGCTGAATTGTCCAGCACCAATGGCAATTTTACTCTGTGCAGTTTGGTGATAATAGTCTTTGCCTTGGTATAGGTTATCAATGGCCGGGTCGAACAAGACAAGAATACGGGCAAGTCGGTAGCCGCTCAAAAACTGGAACAGAATGGGGACTGCGGCAAGCCCGAATACCAACCCGCCGAATACCCATTTGTAGGAAACACCAGCAGCAAAAATCATCGTCATAGCAATGGGGAGGTAGCTGAAGGCAACACCGGCATCATGCTGGGCAATCAGAATCGCACCGACTGGGAGCATGACATGGATACCGAGCTGAAGCAGGGTTTGCCAGCGGTTGATTTCTTCAAATACCAGCATCAGGTGTGCCGCAAAGGTAATGATGAATAAAATTTTGCCGATTTCACCGGGCTGAATCGTGATAGAGCCAATGGTAATCCAGCTGCGGTTACCGCCATGGTCTGTGCCGAGAAAGAGCATGGATAGTTGAAATAAGAGGTTAAAAATCAGGAGAATGTGCCAGTAACGCTTGATGGATTCCAAATCAATCAGGGACATAATGATAAAGACCAGAAATCCGATTCCGGTTGCAATCCCTTGAATCAACATATAACGCTCGTGTAGGGAGTCGGTTGCGGTTGCAGAATTGACAAGCACCAGACTGTATGCAGAGCAGCAGAGCGCCAGAAGCAGTAAATACAAATCGGTGTTTTTGAAATAGTGCGCAGTGGAGCGCAGCGGATTCATAGAAAGGACCTCCCTTTGCGATAGAAGCTGTGGATATTGATAGAATTCATAAAAGTATGCAATTTATCATAACACAATTTCAGTGGAAAAGCGAGAATAAAATATGACAGATTTATTTTTAATTTATGAATTCTATGGTAAAATAACGATAAATGATTCTTTTCCCTGAGGCGCACGATGACACCATAATACATGGACACATGGAGGAATATCAATGATGACAGATATTGAAATCGCACAGAATTGCCAAATGTATCCCATTGCTGAGATTGCAGAAAAAGCGGGGATTGCGTCTGATGAACTGGAGCTTTACGGCAAGTATAAGGCAAAGCTTTCATCTGAAACTTGGCAGCGCTTGCAGAATCAGCCAGACGGTAAGCTGGTTTTGGTCACTGCAATCAATCCAACACCAGCGGGCGAGGGCAAGACAACCACAACCGTGGGATTGGGACAGGCGATGGCAAAGCTTGGAAAAAAGGCGATGATTGCATTGCGCGAGCCGTCTTTGGGTCCGGTCTTTGGGGTGAAGGGCGGTGCAGCAGGCGGCGGCTATTCACAGGTGGTACCGATGGAGGATATCAATCTGCATTTTACGGGCGATATGCACGCCATCACCGCAGCCAATAACCTGCTCTGTGCAATGTTGGACAATCATTTGCAGCAAGGCAATGAGCTGGGAATTGATTCGCGCCGAATCTTATTTACGCGTGTGATGGATATGAATGACCGTGCGCTGCGCAACCTGACCATTGGTCTGGGTGGGAAAGCCAATGGCGTACCGCGTGAGGATCACTTTATGATTACTGTTGCATCAGAGGTCATGGCAATTTTGTGCTTGGCGCAGGATATTCTGGATTTGAAGCATCGCCTGGGAAATATTCTGGTTGCCTATCGCTATGACGGCAGTCCTGTATATGCGCGGGAGTTGGGCGCAGACGGCGCAATGACCGCACTGCTCAAAGATGCAATTAAGCCCAATCTCGTGCAGACTCTGGAGGGGACTCCCTGCCTGATGCACGGTGGCCCGTTTGCTAATATTGCACATGGCTGCAACAGCGTACAGGCAACAAAAATGGCACTCAAGCTGTCAGATGTTGCCATTACAGAGGCAGGCTTTGGTGCAGATTTGGGAGCAGAGAAATTCTTTGATATCAAATGCCGTGCAGCTGGACTGAAGCCGGACTGTGTTGTGTTGGTTGCAACGGTTCGGGCGCTGAAATATAATGGCGGTGTCGCAAAGGCAGAGCTCAATCACCCGAATCTTGATGCGTTGGAACGCGGCATTGTAAATTTAGATGCACATATTGAAAACATTCAAAAATTTGGGTTGCCGGTTGTGGTGGCAATCAATGCGTTTCCAACAGATACCGAGCAGGAAATGAATGTCATTCGTGCACATTGTGAGCAGAAAGGCGTGCGCGTCGCGCTTTCTGAGGTGTTTGCAAAGGGCGGTGCCGGCGGCACGGAACTGGCGCAGGAGGTGCTGGACGTGTTAGCGGAGGAGACTGCCGATTTTCAGCCGATTTATTCGCTGGAGCAGCCGCTGGAAGATAAGATTCGGACCATCGCTACCCAAATCTATGGTGCGGCAGATGTGAATATCCTTCCGGCAGCCAGCAAGGAACTTTCCAATATTGCAGAACTGGGGTATGGAAATCTGCCGATTTGCATGGCAAAGACACAATATTCCCTGTCTGATGATGCTTCTCTGCTTGGACGTCCAAAGGATTTTACCATTACCGTTCGTACCGCGCGTTTGTCTGCCGGCGCAGGGTTTGTGGTTTGTGAGACGGGCGCTATTATGACAATGCCCGGATTGCCCAAGAAGCCTGCCGCACTTTCTATCGACATAGACGAAAACGGTAAAATTACAGGACTATTCTAAAAACAAGAGTGGCTCATCATGATGCTCGAAAAGACCTTCTGCTTTCAGAAGGTCTTTTTCTGTGGGACATCAGAAAAAATTTGCTATTTTATGCTGAATCCTGAAAGTTATATGCTATAATAAGGATAAACGAAATCTATACGGAGGCAGGTGGCTCGTAAGAAATCGCTTGCCGGGAGGAATCAATATGACAGAGAACCAGGAGCTTATTTTTGCTCTGGATATTGGTACACGCAGTGTCATTGGTGTTGTGGGATACGCGGAGAAAAATGGGCTGCATGTACTGGCGGTTGAGCGGCAGGACCATGGAACACGTGCCATGGTAGACGGGCAGATTCAAGATATCAGTCTGGTTTCCGGCGCGGCGATGGCGGTAAAAGAACGCTTGGAAAAGAAGGTCGGACAGCCATTGCATTCGGTTTGTGTGGCAGCCGCAGGACGTTCCCTGAAAACGCAGCGCGCAGATTATGAAATCATCTTACCAGATGTGCAGACACTCGACAGTGAGTTGATTGCACGGCTGGAGACTGGAGCAATCAATCGGGCAGAGCAGGCATTCGATGAAAATGGAGACGAAAGTGACCGCCTCTATTATCTGGTGGGTTATTCGGTGACCGGATACGAACTGGACCATTATCCGATGACAACTTTGCTAGACCATCGAGGCAAGCAAATCAAGGCATCTGTTATTGCAACCTTTCTGCCGAGCGAGGTCGTGGAAAGCCTATGTACCTCGATGCGCAAAGCGGGCTTGGAGGTTGCCAGCCTGACACTGGAGCCGATTGCTGCGATGAATCTCATTATTCCGCCGCAGCTGCGTCTGTTGAATTTGGCGCTTGTGGACATCGGAGCAGGCACCTCGGATATTGCGGTTTCACAAGGCGGCAGTGTGGTGGGATATACAATGGCAACCGTTGCCGGAGATGAAATTACAGAGACTCTGATGAAGCAGTATTTGCTGGATTTTGATACGGCGGAGCAGGTCAAGCTTGCAATCAGCTCCGGAGAGCAGATTACATTTCAGGATATCCTTGGAGTGGAGCACTCCATTTCTGCCGATGAGGTGGAGCAGGCAACGGAGGAGTCCGCACGTGTGCTGTGTCAGGAAATTTGTGCAGGGGTGCGTGCACTCAATGGCGGTGCACCCTCAGCGTTGTTTTTGGTGGGTGGCGGCAGTCAGCTCACAAAGCTTCGGGAATATGTGGAACAGGAAATGCAGATGGAGCCTTCCCGCGTAGCAGTGGGCAGTGCAAATTTGCGGAAGCTGGTCTGGACGGACGAGGAGATATGTGACCTGACCAGTCCGGATTTGGCAACACCGCTTGGCATTGCGCTGTCTGCGGCTCAGCAGTTGACCGGAAACGGGCTGCATATTTTGGTCAATGGAAAACGTGCAAACCTGTTTCGCAGCGAACGCCTCAGCATACGAGATGTGCTGATGATGAATGGCTATCGCTATCGGGACTTCATCGGACGCACGGGACAGAGTGTTTCATTTATGCTCAACGGAGAGCGCCGGGTGATTCGAGGAACACAGTCCAGCCCAGCCGAACTGACACGAAACGGAGAAGCCGCCACACTTTCTGACCATGTTCATGCGGGAGACAGTATTTGCTTTACACCAGCAATTTCCGGCATAGATGCAAGTCCTCGGCTTTGCGATATCCTTCCAGAGCTTTCTGATGAAACGGTGTGGCTTGCAGATGAGCAGGTGCCAATGGGTCTGGTTGCGCAGATAAACGGTCAATTCGTCCCGCGAGACACAGCGCTTGTCAGTGGCGATGAGATAGACACGCTCCGGTTGGATACCATAGACGACCTGTTGGCGGCACATGGCGCAGAGGGTATGCCGGTTCTGAGAAATGGGATACCTTGCAGCGGAGCGGAAATTCTGACACCAGAGGACCGAATCGTTTACGGAGAGGCGGCAAGGTGGAATCAGGTTGTGATGCAGGCAGGGCAAGATGAGGAGAAAGAAGCGGAATCGGACACCGTGCCCCAAAAGCACACGGTCATGTCAGAGGAGCCGATGCAGCAGATACAGACAGTTGCAGGGCAAACAGAAATGCTGTCTGTGCTGCTCAATGACAGACCCTTGCAGCTTCCCATCACAAAAGAGCGGCCGGTCTATTATCTGATGGATTTACTGGAGCACACGGAAATTGATTTCCAGAACCTGAATCAGGAGGTTTGTTTGGAAATCAATGGGCAGGAGGCGTCCTTCCAGCAGCGTTTGTATTCCGGTGATTCGGTTCGCATTTATGAAAGACCCCGCATAACAGAGTTTTGAGATATTAAGAAAGGAAGTGTAAATCAGATGCGCAGAATACTCAGTGGTCTGCTCGCAGCAGTATGGATACTTGGACTGATTCCGCAGGCAGATGCGGCATCTACTTATCGAATTGACGCACGTGTCGATAAGGAAGAAACAGCGGCCGTGGTACAGGTCAAGCCAAGTAAGGTGGACGATGGAGATGACAGCAAGATTGTATTTGAGCTGGAACCGGATTATAAGCTGGAAGAAATCAAAATCGAAGACCGTGAGGAAGATGAGGTTTATTATGTAAGCGAGGACGGAGAGGAAATCGAACTGTCTGGGGATACCAGCTGTGAGCTGCAAATTGATAAGCGTAAAATTACACTTTGGCTGAATGTTGTAGAATCGGATTATCGTGTTACGCTCTATACAGAAAAGGTTGATGACGAGAGCGGAGAAAACGAGGACGATGAGGAGGTTCGCCTTGCGCTGTCCGCTGCCAGCGGTATCCGCATGACCGCAGATACCGGAACCAAGCCCAAACTGGGGGATACGGTCAATATTACAATCCAGCCAGACGCAGGATATCAGGTCGGAACCGTTACCATGACCATTGAGGATAAGAGCGTATCTGCTGAGCCTGATGAAAATGTCATTCGAATCAATGGCAGAGCCTATTATCTTTCCAGCAATTTAGATGGAAGTCGTGTGCTGACGATTCGCAACATCGGTCAAAGCATGAAGGTCAAGGCAGAATCTGTAAAGGGAAGCGTTCAGTTGCCTGAAAATACGGGCAGCATCTTGCCGCAATATACCATTTTGACCAATGGAGATGTTGGTGTGACGGTAACGCCGAGCGGGACAAATGTGCCGCAGGGCAGTGAGGTGAGCTTTCGTATCGTACCGCAGTCGGGATATGCCATTCAAAGCATCACCCTGCGGGTTGGGACGGAGAGCAAAACCTTCCAGCCCAATGTGACTCAAGTAAGCCTTGGCGGACGTACCTATGGACTGCGCCAGAATGGAAGGGAAGTAGTCCTGTTCGTAACAGGGGTTACAAGCCCTGTATCGGTATCGGCAAGCTCCAGACAAGCGGCAGGAGCGGCATCGCCGGTTACACCGCAACCAACACAGTCTCAAAAGCCGACACAGTCCCAGAAGCCCGTACAGCAGCCGACCGTTCAAAAGCCGCAGACATCGAAGCCGGTCACACAAAAGCCTGCTGTACCAGTGCAGGCGAAGATGGATTCTTTTAATCCTACCGCCAAGAAAGCATTTTTGCAGGGAAACGGCAATGGTACGATTACACCCGAGGCTGCCATTACACGTGCAGAAGCATCTGCAATTTTGGATCGCTTGATTCACTATCAGGACACCAGCAAGGTGCAGCCCAGCTTTGAGGATATCAAATCTTCAGATTGGTATGCGCCAGCTGTGGGCAGACTGGAGCGAATCGGTGCCTATGAGGTGGAGAAAAGAGGGACGTTCCGCCCCAATGATAAAATCACACGTGGAGAGCTGATACACTGGATTGCACAGATTGTTGATGGCAGAACGACAGTTCCGTGTCATTATGCAGATGTGAATCCGGATAATCCGTATTATATGGGGATTGCATACGGCACGCAGCAGGGGTGGATTAACGGATATGCAGATGGTACATTTCGTCCAAATGCACCAATCGCGCGCTCGGAAGCTGCGCATCTGGTACTGCGAATGTTGGGCTGGCAGCCTGATGAAACGGCGATTGCAGGCGTGGGACAGGTATTTTCTGATATGAAGCCAGGATATTGGGCATATAACCAAATTACGGCGGCAGCACGGGGATTGTATCGCGCCTGATTGGTTTGCTGTGCATGGCGCGGCGCGAAAGGTTCGCAAAGAATAGCTTTCGACACAAAAGAATTTTTTTTGGTAAAAATTGTGAAAAATGACAGAGAAAGAGATGCAGAATGCCAAAAGCAGACTGTATCTCTTTTTTTGCACAGAAATAAAACGATATAAACGGCTGTGTCTGGGTACCGGACGTAAATCATACGGTGAAAAGAAAAAAATAAATATAAATTGTGGCAGAAAGAAAAATAATCCAAAAAATGGCAGAGAAAGGAAAAGAAAACAATAAAGGTTGGATATTAGAAGAAAAATTTATCATATACGGGTTATTTTATCTAGACAAAAGGCTTGATATGAAGTAGAATAATAAGAGATTATAGTAGAATCTGTCACGCAATATGGAAGCAGATGGATTTGGAAGAAAAACCTTTCTCGAAATATGTAATCGAGATTTGATAGAATTTAGCGTTTGATGACTTTTACTGCATTACATCATAGAGGGGACGAAGGAGGTTTTTGAATTGTCGTTTCTTACATCGAACACAATGCTTATGACGGAACGGGCTATGAATTACCTGTGGAAAAAACAGGCTGTCATTGCAGATAATGTGGCAAATGCAGAAACACCAGGCTACAAGGCAAAGTACGTGACATTTGAACAGGAGCTGCGCCAGAAGCTGGAGCAGGCAAGAGCAGATGAAACACAGGCGCCGGTGGGACGCAAAGCAATGCGGGAAGGAATTTTGGACAGCAGCATCGTTACACGCGAGGCAAATGAGACAGCGCGTATGGACGAAAACGGTGTGAATGTTACCGAACAGAATGTAGAGCTGTCCCGCACTTATATTCAGTATCAGTTGACAACACGTGCGTTTTCTGACGAAATTAGCCGGCTGCGTGCGGCGATTCGTGGTTGATTTGTACGGTTGTTTTTTGAGTTTGGAGGAGAACGAGTATGGCATTTCTGAGTGCAATGAGTGTTGTCGGTTCCGGACTGACAGCGCAGCAGCTGCGTCTTGACGTCATTTCCGAGAATGTGACCAATATGCAGACGACACGTACAGAGGGTGGAGAACCGTATCGCCGCAAGATGGTTGTGTTTGAGGCACAGAACGGGCGCGAAAGCTTTCAGGCGGCGCTGGCACGCGCGGCAGGGCGTGCATTGACCCCCAACAATAATGAGGGCGGCGTTCGCGTTACAGAGATTGTTGAGGACACAAGCGATTTTAAGCAAATCTATGATCCGTCCCATCCGGACGCAGATGCAAACGGCTATGTAAGACTTCCAAATGTGGATTTGGTAAAAGAGACTGTTGATGCCATGGCAGCACAACAGGCGTATACTGCAAATGTAACCGTGTTCAATGCGCTCAAGGGAATGGCAACCTCTGCGCTGGAGATTGGCAGATAATGGAAAAGGAGAAGTAGACCATGTTTATCACACCTATGATACCGGTTCGTTCAGCGGCAGAGCTTTCTGCGCCGAATCAGACGGAACAGACCAGACAGCCTGCCGGCGGAATGTTTGTAGATATCTTTCAGCAGGCAATCAACAATGTAAAAGAAACTGAGAATGAGGTTTCCCGCGTAGAATACCAGCTGGCAACCGGTCAGCTTGATGATATTCATAGCTATACCATCGCTGCCAGCAAAGCAGCCGCAGCAGGTGAACTCATGATTCAGCTGCGCAGCCGGGCACTTGACGCCTATAATGAGCTGATGCGAATCAATCTGTAAGTTTAAGTGCTCAAAAATAAGGGAGGGAACGCGGTGAAAGAGCGGGCGACAGCTGCGCTGGAAAAGGTAAAGAGCGTAATAGGCGCGCTCAACCGCAAAACCAAGATTTTGATCGTCGGTGTTCTGGTAACAGCACTGGCACTGATTATTGGACTGGTTGCGTATAACAGCGCCAAATCATCGGATTACACAACGCTTTTTTCAGACCTGAATACAGAAGAAGCGACTACGATTTTAGGGAAATTAGATGAGTATGGTGCCCCTTATCGTTATAAGGGAAGCGGAACCATAGAGGTTTTGACGGAACAGGAGCCACAATTAAAAGCAAAGCTATTACAAGAAGGATACCCCAAAAGCGGTTTTACCTATAAGGTCTTTACAGACAATGTCAGTATGATGTCTACGGACTTCGAAAAAGAGCAGTTCAAGCTATATGAGCTGCAAGACCGTATTCAGGCAACTTTACGTTGCTTTGAGGGGGTAAAAGATGCGATTGTTACAATCACACCTGCGGAAGACAACAGATATGTGCTCAATACAAAGGAGCTGGAGCCGGCCAAGGCATCTGTGACACTGACGCTCAAGGAAGATGCGGTTTTGAAGGGCACGCAGGTAGGCGCCATTCAGAATCTGGTCGCACGTGCAGTGCCAGGACTGCTGACAGAGAATATTTCCATTGTGGATACAGAAGGAAACTTCTATTCCGCAGAGGACACCGGCGACGCAGCACAGGACAAGGCAACTCAGCTGAAGCTCGAAACCGAGCGGAAGATTGAACAGACAACGCGCCAGAAGGTGCTGGACGTGCTGGAAGGCTTCTATGGAGAGGACAATGTTCGTGTCAGCGTGAAGAGCGTCGTTGATGTAAGACGCACGCTGCAAGAGGCAACCACTTATGCATCTCCAGAGGGGGCACCTCCGGGAGCCGGTATCCCCAACCAGATTGGAAAGAATCAGGAGGTCATTCGGCCAAACGAGGAGGCAAATGCAGTTGGCGGCGTGGTCGGCACACAGTCAAATGCAGATATCAATACCTATGTCAATCAAAACAATGGTGTGGTTGGTGCCAACGATACCTACGCCAGTGATAAGACGCAGACCAATTTCAGTCTGAACACGATAAAGGAACAGAATGAAATCTATGCACCGCAGCTGATGGATTTGACCGTTGCGGTTTCCATCAACAGTGACGGATACGGCGCGCTGAGCCAGCCGCAGATTGTAGAGCTGGTGGCACGTGCAGCCGGAATCCCGCCAGAAAACGAACAGACAAAGATTTCTGTTGCGGCATCTCCGTTCTATAATACCAATCCGGTCGAGGAGCCTGAGAATGCGTTCCTTGAGTGGGCACAGAGCAAGGTATTTGGAATCCCAATGTGGGTCATTGCGGGTGCAGTATTTGCCCTGTTCCTGCTGATTGTGATTCTCGTATCTATGCTGTTGCGCCGCCGCCGTAAAAAGCGTGCGCTGCGTGCGGCAGAGCAGCAGGCTGAGCTGGACAGAGCAGCGATGGAAGCTGAGTTTGCACGTCAGGCTGAACTTGCAGATATGCAGAAGGATTTGCTGAATATCCAAAATGAAAAGAGCATGGAGCTCAAAGAGAATATTCGTAAGTTCTCCGAGGAGAGCCCGGAAGTGGCTGCTGATTTGCTGAGCAGCTGGTTAAGAGGGGGGAGCGAGGAGTGAGTGAAGTAACAAAAAAAATGCCGCTCGAACAAAAAGCGGCGGCAGTTGTTGTTGCGCTGGGTGTAGATAAGGCTTCTCGTATCTACCAGAATATGCCGAGTGAACAGGTGGAGCAGCTGACCTATGAGATTGCACGCTTGGGCAATCTCTCCATGGAGGACACCGAAGAAATTCTGGAGGAGTTCTACCAGCTGTGTATGACGCGCAAGGCCATTACAGTGGGCGGCATGGAATATGCACGCACGGTATTGGAAAAGGCGTTTGGAGATCAGACAGCACATCAGCTGCTTGAAAAGATTACCCGTTCTCTCAAAAATCAGGCGTTTTCCTTTTTGCGCAAGACAGAGGCGAAGGATATCTTCTCTGTATTGCAGTATGAGCGTCCGCAGACCATTGCAATCGTACTTTCTTATATCGATCCGGATAAGGCGGCTGACGTCATTGTGCAGCTGCCTGAGGAAGTACAGATTGCAGTCGTACAGAGCATTGCGGAGATGGACAGTGTATCTTCCTCGGCAATCAAGATTTTGGAGGAGGAGCTGCAAAAGAAGTTTACCTCCGTATTCTCAAACGACAATGCCAAGGTTGGCGGTATCGATTATGTGGCAAGCGTCATGAACAATGTCGATCGCTCGAGCGAAAAGTCTATTTTCGAGGGCTTGGAGGTCGAAAACGGCGAACTCGCACAGGAAATCCGCAAGCGTATGTTCGTATTCGAGGATATCATTACAATGGACGATCGCTCGGTACAGCGCTTCCTGCGTGATTGTGAATCGACCGATTTGGTATTGGCACTCAAGACTGCGGGAGAAGAAGTTGCGCAAAAGCTGTTCAACAATATGTCGAGCCGTATGGCAGAGAGTATTCGAGACGATCTCGAAGTTATTACCAATGTTCGTATTCGCGATGTCGAAGAGGCACAGCAGCGTATTGTTGATGTCATTCGTGCACTCGAGGCACAGGGGCAGATTATCATTGTAAAGGGTGGAAAGGACGATATCATTGCTTAACATCCTAAAATATTTTCAACAGACCCCAGTTGAGAAATATGAATTTCAGGAAGCTGAGACCTTACCGTTTTCATCCGAGATGCAGGCATCTGGATTGCCGGAGTTTGCAGACCCGTCAGAGGAAATCGAAGAATCCGTACAAGAGCCCCAACCAGATGCAGCCTCAAACTATGCTGAGTTTGCGAGAAAATTGCAGGAAGCAACAGAACGTGAGGCAGAAGAAATTCTGGACAAGGCAAGAGCGGAGGCTGATGCCATTCTGGAAAGTGCTCGCACAAGTGCAAACCGTGAGGCGGAGGCTTTGTGTGAGCAGATGCGTGAGAAGGGCTATCAGGAGGGCTTTGCTGAGGGGCGTCAGGCTGGCTATGAGGCTGGACAGGAGCTGGGGCTGGAAGAAGGCCGTGCACAGCTGCGTGCGCAGCAGGAGCAGGCACTCAATGATGTGGAACACTTTTTTCAGGAGGCTGCCAATCAGCGGGATATGATGTTTGTCCGCGCACAGGATCAGATGCGTGATTTGGCACTGACCGTTGCCGAAAAAATCCTGCGCATCAGTTTGCAGTCCAGTGGCGAAATTGTTGCACGTATGGTGCAGCATGCGGTAGAAAAGCTCAAGCGGCGTGAATGGGTACGTGTTTATATCTCAAAGGGTGAGGTACAAAGATGTGTGCAGGCAGACCCGGAGCTTGCCGCTGCACTTGCGGGCTTGTCTGACCACGTTAAGATTGTTCCCATGGAAAGCGATGATCCGGGTGCTTGTATTATCGAAATGCCGGACGAAATCATTGATGCCAGTGCATCAACACAGATGGATAATATCCGTGAGCGATTACAGGATATGAAGGATTAAACCATGAGAGAGGAGGCGCGATATGCTCGACGATATGATTCGTGCAGTGCGTACAGCAGAAACTTATAGCCGCACTGGAAAAATCGAGAATATTGTAGGCATGTCCATCGAAGCCTCTGGCGGCAGAGCCGCGATTGGAGATATTTGCCGCGTTTACAGCGGGGCAGAGAGCCGACAGATTTTGGGCGAGGTTGTAGGCTTCAAGCAGGATCGTATGCTGCTCATGCCTTATGAGGCGATGAACGGCATTTCTGCCGGAAACTTTGTCCGAAATACAGGCAAGCGCTTACGTCTTCCGGTTGGCAATTTCCTGCGCGGCAGAGTCATCAATGCACTCGGAGAGCCAATTGATGGGTTAGGACCATTTGAACCAAATGAATATTGTTATGTAGACAGCGGCTATATCAATCCCTTGTCCCGTCCGCCCATCACCGAGCGTCTGGAATTTGGCGTTAAGGCAATTGATGGCATGCTGACCATCGGAAAGGGGCAGAGAATTGGTATCTTTGCAGGCTCTGGCGTTGGTAAAAGTACGCTGCTGGGCATGATTGCGAAGAATGTCAAGGCAGATATCAACGTGATTGCCCTTGTTGGAGAGCGTGGACGAGAGGTTTTGGAGTTTATCCAGCGTGACCTTGGAGAAGAAGGCATGCGCCGTTCGGTTCTTGTGGTCGCAACCTCTGACCAGCCGGCGATGCTGCGTATGAAGTGCCCATCTGTTGCAACAAGCATTGCGGAGTACTTCAAAAATCAGGGCTTAGATGTGCTGTTGATGATGGACTCTCTAACTCGTTTCGCAATGGCACAGCGAGAAATCGGACTTGCCGTTGGAGAACCGCCTGTTGCACGTGGCTACACGCCTTCCATCTATGCAGAGCTTCCCAAGCTGTTGGAGCGAAGCGGTAATTTTGAACAAGGCTCGATTACCGGTGTTTATACGGTTCTTGTAGAGGGCGATGATACCAATGAACCGATTGCAGATACGGTCCGCGGTATTCTGGACGGACATATTGTCTTGACTCGACGCTTGGCAAACAGCAACCATTTTCCTGCAATCGACATCAATGCCAGCATTTCCCGTTTGATGAGTGCAATTTGTCCGCAGGAGCATAAAAAACTCGCATCTCAAATTCGAGATATTTTGAGTGTTTATGAAAAAAATGCCGATTTGATTGCCATCGGTGCCTATAAAGCTGGCACAAATCCTCAACTTGACTATGCAATTTCTAAAATCGATCGCGTCAATGCCTTCCTCAAGCAATCCACAGAGGAAGCATTTGGTTACGATGAGGTCGTTAAGATTATGTCTGAAATTTTGGCACAGCATTAAATGGAAATAAAGCAGTGAAAAATGCCGAGATAAAGAGGAGGCGATTCCGATGAAGAAGTTTTCTTTTTCCTTGGAAAATGTATTGCGGTATAAGAATCAGCTGTTAGATGGTCTGAAAGCAGAACGTGCCGCCCTGATGATGCGTGTCATACGGCAGGAGGAAAAAATCGAAGGTATGCGCCAGCGCTATCGGGAGGCAAATGAGCGCTATTGTGAGCAAAAGAAAATAGGCTTTACCACCCGGGAAGCGCACGAGTATGACGCATTTTTCCGCAGCATGGAGCGTGCAATCCGCTACGAACTGGAGCTTCTTGCACAGTATCGCAAGGAGGAAGAGGAAAAGCGGGAGGAAATGATTTTAGCACGTCAGGAAAGTATGTCAATTGAAAAACTGCGTGAAAAAGAGCATGAGAATTACAACAAGATGGTTCAAAAAAGCGAAGAACTCTTGATAGAAGAATTTGTGTCCAACAGCCGTGCCACAGAGGTGCGTGCTTAAAGACAGCCGTTTGGAACGGTATTTTCAGACCGTGAAAGGAGGTGAGAACGATGAATCAAGCATTTGATATGCGTCTGGATATCAAGCCAGCTGCACCGCGCCCCAATAAGCCGGCACCGAACAAGGCAGATCAGTCTGCCAGCGATTCCGACTTTCATAAGACTCTGGAAAATGCGACCGCCTCGAAGCAGCCGCAGCAGAATGAGCCGGTACAGGGTGAAGTATCCGGTATGCAAAAACCCGCAGCAAAGCCAGAAGCACAGACAGAGGGCGGCGTGATGCAGGAGGACACTGTTGACTTACAGAATGTAGCGGCTATGATGGCAGCGGCTATGATGCCCGCAATCGTTATGCCGGAGCAGATGGAGCAGGCTTCCGCAGAACAAGCACCGCAAATGGTGATTGCCGATGCAGAAGGTTTGGTGCCAGTGGTGGCAGCTGAAACGGCTGTACCGCAGCAGGCAATGACACAGACAACCATGACCCCTGTCATGCAGCAGACCGAGCAGACTGTTCCGCAGCAGCCGCAGACGCAGCAGCCCATGCAGCAGGCAGAAGCAGAGCCGCAAATGACTGCAGTGATGGAGCAGCAGCCTGAGAATACACCGAAGATTGGGCAGCAGGCAGCCGCAGCACAGGACGGGCAGGAGCAAAAGACTGCTGTTGTAACAGAGGTTGGTGCAGCCGTGCAGACCGAGCGTCCGCTGTTTGAACGGGTAGAAACTACACCCATTCAGGTTGCAGAGCCGGTTCGCGCTGACGAGCCTGCCTTCCCTGTACAGCTTGCGCAGCGAATTGATAAAGCAGCAGCACAGGGAGTCAATACCATCGAGGTGCAGTTAACGCCGCATGAACTTGGCAAAATTACCATTCGCCTGACCATGACCGAAGAGGGAATGCAGATTTCCATGCACAGTGCCAACAGCAGAACCGTAGGATTGCTTGCAGAGCATGCAGCCAATATTGGTGCAATCGTTGAGCACAATCATTCTGGTTTGGTTTCTGTTTCTGTGGAACAGGAGCAGCAGCAACCCAATCAGTACACACAGCAGGAGCATCATGGCAATGGACAGCAGCAGCAACAGCAGCAGGAGCATCGCCATGCGCCGCCGCAGAATGATGACTTTATTCAGCAGCTGCGGCTGGGACTTGCAGGACTGATATAATCTGCTGCAAGGAATCCTTGAAGAAAGGAGATGTAGATTTCCCGTGGGATTAACAGATTATAATACAATGATGCCGATGAATAACCTGAGAGCCAATACGAAGCCGGCTGAGGGACCGAAGTTTGAGCATGGTGCAAAGCAGGCAACCAAGTCTGGCTTTGACATGACAACAGAGGACTTCATGACGCTCATCATGGCACAGTTTCAAAATCAGGATATCATGAATCCGGCATCGACTGATGATTTTCTCAATCAAATGATTCAGATGATGACCATTCAGACCATGACCAACATGAATGACATCAGCACGATTTCGTATGCAGCGTCCTTGGTCGGAAAAGAAGTGACCATTGGTGTTCCGGGCAAAGAGGGTCTGGAGGAAATCGTTGGCGTTGTGACGGGTACCGGCATGATGAATGGCCAGCAGATTATCATTGTAAATGGCAAGGAGTATGGACTCAATCAGATTTTGGCAATTGGTAAGCTGCCGGAAAATCCGCCGCCAGATGAACTGGACCCAGATATGGGCGTAAAACCAGAGAGTCCGGAAAATCCGGAAAAGCCGGAAAAACCAGAAGGCGGAGAACAAAAGCCGGACGGTGTCGAGGGCGCAGATGGTCAAACCACAGAATCCGGAAAGACAGAAACTGCTCCGGAAGACAGCGGACAGTCTGGTACTGAATCGTCAGAGACAGCCTGACAGATCGGAGTTGTAAGATGATTCAACAAGTATCGACGGTTCATCAGAGACAAACAGAACTCAATCAGCTGCGTCTGGCTCATAATGAGGCGTCCTTTCAGTCAATGCTCAAGGAGCGCATTGCGCAGAGACCATCTGAAAGTGTACGACTGTCACGCCATGCACAGGAACGTGCACAGCAGCGTGGCATTCAGATGACTCCGGGACTGATGCAGGATTTAGAGGCTTCGGTTGACAAAGCGAGCGCAAAGGGTGCACGTGATATCGTAATCATTAGTCCGAAACAGGCATTTATTGTAAATGTGCCAAGCCGCTTGGTGATTACTGCAATGACAACCGAAGAAATGAAAGAAAATGTATTTACAAACATAGATGGCGCTGTGATTTTATAAAAATCATAAGAGGCAGGACCGTTTACGGATGTCTTGGTGTCCTGCCTGACGTGCAGGACACCGGCAGCGCCAAATCAGGAAGGAGAAATTTCTCTCATGGTAGGTTCTATGTATGCTGCAATCTCCGGATTGCGGGCACATCAGCAGAAAATGAATGTCATTGGCAATAACATTGCGAATGTCAATACCTATGGCTATAAAACCCAGCGTACCACATTCTCAGAGTCTATGTATAGCTCTCTGCGCAATAGTACTGCTGGTACAGCAACCCAAGGCGGTGTCAATGCGTCACAGATTGGTTATGGCTGTAACGTGGGCACCATCGACATGAACATGCGTACCGGTACGTATGCCGTTACAGATAATCCGTTGGATTTGATGATTGATGGCGATGGATTCCTCATGGTAGGTGATATTGTAGCAGATCCAGCTGGTTATCCAGCAGATGGTGATTTATCCGGATTGAAGCTGACCCGTGTGGGTGACCTTCGCTTTGACAGCAATGGCTATCTGACAGATGGCAAGGGTAATGTGGTTTATGGATTTAAGTGGGATGAGAATGGTCAGGGCGCAAATGGTGCAACAGGTGCCTACGCTCCTGACAGCTTGGTTCCGATTCGTTTGCCGGTTGATGACCAAACAGGCAAGCCGAAGGAATACAGCGGCATCAGCATTTCTGCAAATGGTGAGATTACAGCCCATGATGAAAAGGCTGATAAGACGGTAAAAATCGGCTGCATCGCATTAGGCTATGTAGACAACCCAAGCGGCTTGACCCATCTGGGTGGACCCTACTATCAGGCAGGCGGCAACTCGGGTACTTTGCGTCCAGGCTCTTGCGGCGGCGTTGTGACAGATGGCAATGGACAGAACGACACACTGGTTAACTTTGCATCTAAGATGGTAACCGGTACACTGGAGATGTCAAATGTAGATATTTCCAATGAGTTTGCGGATTTGATTACGACGCAGCGTGGTTTTCAGGCAAACACAAAAATCATTACGGTAACAGATGAGATGCTTGCCGATCTTGTTGCAATGAAGCGATAAGTAAAAAAGCATTTTTAGCAGAAGGTGATAGGCGGAAAAACAAAATTTTGTTTTTCCGCTGCACCCTGTACCACATGAGCGAAAAAGGGGGATATCCTGAATGCTGAAGCTTACAAGGTTAAATGGAACGCCAGTTGTGATTAACTGCAATCAAATTCAGGCGATCGAGATTATTCCCGAAACAAAAATCATCATGATGAATCATGATTTTTATATTGTTCAGGAGTCGGTCGAGGAAATTACACGTAAAATTATGGAATATCATGCAAAAATTATTGATATAGGCAGAACGATTACAGTTTCGGACTATCGGCAGTTCTAATAGAATGCTGGAATAGATAGAAAGAACAAGCGAGCCGCAGATGAATAGCGCGGATTCGCGGGGAGGCAGTAGAATGAATCTTACGTTTTTAATCGGCTTAGCTGGCGGCTTGGCACTTATTGTATGGGGTATTGTAAGTGGCGGTGATTTGGGCGACTTTATTGACGTGCCAAGTATCATGATTACGGTTGGTGGTACTATTATGACGGTTATCAGCAGTTACCCACCGTCCATGCTAAAGGCAATCCCAACCCATTTGAAGATTATCATGAATACGAAGAAGTTCGCGCCGGACGAGTATATTGACAAGCTGGTAGAGCTTGCACAGGTTGCGCGAAAGAATGGTCTCCTGGCACTGGAAACAGAGATCGAACAGATTGAAGATCCGTTCTTCAAACAGAGTCTTACGATGATTGTGGACTCGAATGATGCTGATAAAGTGCGTGAAATTTTGGAAAATGATCTGGACTGCCTGTCTGCCCGACATCAGACCGTAGCCGGCATGTATGAACGCGGTGCAGGCATCGCGCCGGCTTTTGGTATGATTGGTACATTGGTTGGTCTGGTTAATATGCTGAAGGGTATGGATTTGGAAACGGGTACAGGCAACCTCGGTAATGCGATGGGTACTGCGCTCATTACCACATTCTACGGCAGTATTGTAGGTAATATGATTTTTTCACCGATTGCAAACCATCTGCATTTGAGAGATGATCAGGAAATGCTGTGTAAGTCTTTGATTATTGAAGGCGTTCTGGCAATCCAAGCCGGTGAAAACCCGAAGTTCCTAAAGGAAAAACTGGTATCCTTCCTGTCTCAGAAACAGCGTGAGATGGGCGGCGACGGTGCCGAAGGCGGCGACGGCGGCGGAAAGAAAAAAGCAAAGAAAGCAAAGAAGGCAAAGTAATCCAAAAGAGAAGGTAGAGAGGAGCAGATAGCATGGCCAGACGAAAACGTGATAAAGGTGGAGGATTTAATGGTCCAAATTGGTTGGATACCTATGCCGATATGGTCACTCTGCTGCTGTGTTTCTTCGTTCTTTTGGTAGCAACGGCAGACACCAACAAGGAAAAATGGGCGATTTTGGTAAAGAGCTTGAATCCCGATGGAGATCCCTCCCAGATTGTTGATATGATGGCGGAGAACCCGGGAGAGTATGCGGTCAATGGCGGTGTAGATAAGCCGGTTGATATGGACGCAACAGACAGACTTTACTATGCGCTGAAGCAATATATTTCACAGAGCAATCTGGATCAGACCGTGAGCATTACAAAGGGAGATACCTACGAGTTTGTAACCTTTGATTCCACTGTATTTTTCCAGCCTAACAGCTATGTGATACAGAAGTCCGGCAAACAGGTGCTGGACGGTATGGCCAATATATTAAAAACAATGGGTACGGATATTGATGAAATCCGTATATTGGGTCATACCTCACAGGCAAGTGCGGAGATGGCGTATGATTTGCATCATGACCGATTCTTGGCAAGCAATCGTGCAGATTCCGTCTTGCTGTATTTACAGGATAAAAACATCATTGACCCAGCAAAGCTGGTCAGTGTTGGATATGGTCAGTATCGTCCGATTGCCGGTTTTGATACTGCGGAGGGAAGAAGTAAGAATCGACGTGTTGAAATGATCATTTCCACCCGACAGGAAGGCAAAGATAGTGCCATAGATGAGTACTATCAGACGCGTGAAACCAAGGCGGAAGAAGCGACTTCTAAATAAATAGAAGCCATACGATCAAGCAGATAACGCATCAGAATAAAAAGAGGAGATAACCGCATGGCTGAGGTATTATCCCAAAGTCAGATTGACGCTTTGCTGAGTTCTATGCAGTCGGGCGAGGACGTAGAGACGAAGGCATCTGACACGCCAGAAGAGAATTATAGAAAATATGACTTCTATAGCCCGAAGAAGTTCACAAAAGATCGATTGAAGATCTTACAGGGGGTTTATGATGGATACTGTCGCAGTATCACGGCACGTCTGAACAGTATGATGCGCACAAGTTGTGAACTGACAGTTGACTCCATCGAGGAGCAGCGTTATTATGAATTTGTGAATGCAATCAGTGACAATGATGTTCTGACGGTGATTGGCGTTACGCTTCCCGGAGATACAACCGAAAATACCCCTGTTATTTTGCATGCGACCACAGAGATGATGCTCTTTATGATGGATCGTATGTTGGGATCGGTCAGTGATAAAGCACCCAGCATCTCATATACATATAACTATACCAGCATAGAGCTGCAGTTATATGAATCCATTCTCAGTAAACTCATTGATGTGATGGGTGAGGGTTGGCAGAATTATCTGGAAATCCACTTTGCTTTGCAGCGCATAGAGCACAATCCGACACTGATGCAGGTCATTGGCATTGATGAAACAGTTGTAATCGTTGGTCTCAATGTTACAGTTGGAGAGGTAAACGGACGCTTTAGTATCTGTTTGCCCGGCACACTTCTGACAAGTATCTTTAACATTATCGCACGCAGCAATATGAGCGATGCAATGCTGCCGCGCAATGAGAAGGACAGTGCAGAAATCATGGACAGTGTTCGAGATTCCGGTATGCAGATTGTTGCAGAATTGGGTCAAGTACAGCTGAGCCTGAGTGATATTTATTATTTGCATGAAGGTGATGTCATCAATCTTGCAAAACCCAAGGATTCGGACATTACCCTTTATGTGGAGGGTGAGCCTTGGTTCCTTGGTAAGCTGGGAACCCATAAGAATAAAATGGCCGTGAGAATCGATGGCGTCTGGCAAGATGTCTGAATTTCAAGCCGAATAAAGGAGCGAAACGAATGATGGATCCGCAAAACTTCAGCACGATAGAGCTAGATGCCATCGGCGAAGTATTGAATATCAGCCTTGGTTCGTCAGCCACGGCGGTATCCAATATGCTGAACCGGCGTGTCGATATTACCACGCCAACCGTACATGTGCTGACTTCTGAAGAGTTTGAGTTGGGGAGAGTTGATCCGGCAGTCGGCGTAGAGATTACCTATGTTTCTGGTCTGTCTGGGCGAAATATCATGTTGCTGCGGCGGCAAGATGTACGCGCAGTCGTTGATATTTTAATGGGGCAAGAGACAGCTGATGAAGACTTCGTCATGGACGAGCTGAGTATGAGCGCAATCTGTGAGGTCATGAATCAGATGATGGGGGCTTCTGCAACTGCCTTATCTGAGTTTTTGGGGAAGATGGTCAACATCTCCACTCCAACTGCGTTTGAAATCAAGGACTTAGAGGAGTTCCGTACAGATTACTTTCCACATGGACATACCATGGTGGTTGTTCGCTTCAATCTCTCGATTGAGGGCGCGATGGAAAGTGAGTTTATGAATGTAATGCCTTGTGCGCTTGCAAAGGAATTGATTGGTGCACTTGGAGTTTCTGATGAGGAAGGAATCGCTGATGCAGCGGCACCGGAAGCAGCACCAGTCGCGGCAACACCGGAAACAGCATCTGCAGGTGGTATGATGAGTCAGGATGAGATGGGAAAAATGATGACAGACAGTGGAGCATCGGCTTCGGCACCGGCGGCATCTGCTGGTGGTGTCATGAGCCAGAGTGAGATTGAAAAGCTGATGGGTGGTATGGCTTCGGCACCGCAGACACCAGCAGGAACCGTGCCAATTCAGACCGCAGCAGCACCCGCTGCTTCGGGCGCAGCAATGCCTTCTATGGCAGCGCCGGCGGCAGCAGCAGACCCCAATATGGCAGCAGCACAGAGCGGAGGACAGGTGGATTCTGCCCTGCTCAATCAGCTGACGAACCTGATTGCCATGCAGCAGCAGCAAATGCAGCAGATGCAGCAGGTACAGATGCACGGACAGCAGAACAAGGTGATTCAGGTGGACCAGCCGATGATGCCGCATTTTGCTTCCGGAGAACCGCTGGGTGAGGAGCAGGCACAAAATCTTGATCTCATTATGTCCGTTCCGCTTGAGGTATCGGTCGAAATCGGCAGAACCAAGCGGTTGGTGAAGGATATTCTGGGATTTACCAAAGGCTCTCTTGTGGTGCTTGACACGCTGGCCGGTGACCAGGTCAATCTATTTGTCAATGGTCAATGCGTCGCACGCGGTGATGTTGTAGTGGTAGAAGACAACTTCGGTATTCGTGTGACCGAAATCCTTCAAAAACCGGATTTGGGAATTCTTGCACGATAAGACACGGAAACACTGGAAATTTGTAACATATCAGCAAAAGGCTGATAAGCAAAATAGAAAAAGGATGGTTAATTCAAATGGCTAAGATTTTATTGGTAGATGATGCGGCTTTCATGCGCATGATGGTCAAGGACACGCTGAGCAAGAATGGCTACACGGACTTGGAGGAGGCTGCTGACGGCGCACAGGCCGTTGCAAAGTATGATGAGCTGCACCCGGATCTGGTAATCATGGATATCACCATGCCAAACATGGATGGCTTGGAGGCGCTGAAGACCATTCGCGCAAAGGATCCCAATGCAACGATTGTTATGTGTTCTGCCATGGGTCAGGAAGCAATGGTTATTGAGGCAATCAAATCTGGTGCAAAGGATTTTATTGTAAAGCCATTTAAGCCAGAACGTATTCTAAAGACAGTTACTTCTATCTTGGGGTAATGGAAATGCTTTGGATGCTGGCTGCGGTCATCGTAGTGCTCTATTTGAGCTACCGATGCAGCCGGTTTATTGCCGTTCGCGGGAGTGGGTTTGCAGGCGCATCAGCAAACGAGATGCGCTTGCTCAGCCGACTTTCGCTGGGGCAGGACAAGCAGCTTGCTTTGGTGGAGGCTGGCGGACGGTATTGGCTGTTGGGCATATCATCGGCAGGAATCCAGCTCATCGCAGAGCTGACCGAGGAGCAAGCAGGGCTTTGCACGAAGAAGCAGGAAAATACGGGAAAGGTGCCGGAATTTCGTGATATTTTGCGCGAGGGTTTGTCCAATCTTGGGAAAAAGGATAAAAATAATTAACCCCGATGGGTCGGGAGAAAGGAAGGCAACGCGACGATGACAGATGCGCTCATCAATGTAAACGGCGACAGTGTGCAAACGCTTCAGGTTTTGTTCCTGACAACAATGATTGCACTGTTTCCTTCTATTGTGATCATGATGACCTCGTTCATGCGCATCGTGATTTCGCTGTCTTTTTTGCGTACCGCAATGGGAACGCAGGCAACACCGCCGAACAATGTCTTGGTTGGGCTTGCCCTGTTTTTAACCCTGTTCATTATGTCACCGGTTGTGACACAGATTCAAAAAACTGCGTATGAGCCGTATATTGCGGAGCAAATCACGCAGGAGGAGGCATTTGAACGGGCAAAAATACCGCTGAAAAAGTTTATGCTGAACCAAACGGAGCATAGCTCTCTGGATATGTATTTAGAGCTTTCAGGCGGAACGATGCCGGACGACCCCACACAGCTTCCGTTGCGCGTGATTGTTCCGGCGTTTATGACAAGCGAACTGAAGCAGGCATTCCAAATTGGATTTTTCCTGTTCATTCCCTTTATGCTCATTGATATCATTGTATCTTCGACGCTGATGTCGATGGGTATGATTATGTTGCCGCCGGCAACGATTTCAATGCCATTTAAGCTGCTGCTCTTTATCTCAGTAGATGGCTGGCAGTTATTGTTTTCAACACTTGCACGCGGCTTCCATTAGCGAAGCACAGAAGGAGGTGCACAATGACAAATTCACAAGTTATGGATGTGATGCATTCAGGGATTTTGGTTGCTGTAAAGCTGGCAGGTCCGATGCTTATTTTGAGTATGGGAATTGGTGTTTTGATTGCGATTTTGCAGGCAGCAACACAGATTCATGAACAAACATTGTCCTTTGTGCCCAAGTTGATTCTCATTGCAGTAATCCTGCTTCTCTTTGGTGGTACCATGCTGGAAATCATGCAAGATTATACCCGCGAGCTATTTGCGCTGATGATTGGATAGCGGGAAAGGGGTCTATGGCATGATTGATTGGGCAGAATGGACGATTTTCACCTATATTCTAATGCGTATGAGTGGGTTTGTTTTGCTGAATCCGCTAATTGGTCGAAATAACGTACCAGCTTATGTCAAGGCAGGAATGATTTTGGTGCTGACAATCGCAACGACTCCGTTGGCACCACCAACGGCGCCTGTGCCAAGCACCATGATCGAATATGCACTGCGCCTGCTGCTGGAATTCGGGATCGGCTATGTAGTGGGCTTTGTGACAAGCCTGTTTTTTTATGTGATTGTTATGACGGGCGAAGTGATTGATATGCAGATGGGACTCAATATGTCTAAGGTATACGATCCTTCCTCGAATGTATCGCTATCTTCTGTGGCATCGCTGCTCAATATTCTTTTTATCTTACTGTTTTTCGAAGCAAACGGGCATGCGACACTGATTCGTATTTTAATGACATCAGGTCAAATCGTGCCATTCGGTGCGGCCGCCTTCGGAACGGAGCTCGCACAAAATATTTTGACCTTGTTTACCAATTGCACGATATTAGGTGTGAAATTGGCATTTCCGATTTTTGCAGCAGAGTTTCTGGGAGAGATGGGAATGGGTGTTCTGATGAAGACCATTCCGCAAATCAACGTATTTTCTGTTAATGTTGAGCTCAAGGTGCTGGTAGGTCTGCTGCTCTTGCTTGTGATGTTTTATCCAATGGGAGATTTCCTCTATGGCATGGGCAGTGATATGCTGGTGGCGATTCAGCAGCAGCTGACCCTGCTGCGATAGTCCCTGAGCTGCGCCATAAGGACTGGGGGGAGAACAAGGCATGGCAGGCGCTGATTCCAAAACCGAAAAAGCGACGCCCAAAAAGCGGCGAGATGAACGAAAGAAAGGTAATATCTTTCTCAGCCGCGATATTGTTGTTGTCGCAACCTTGCTGACCGGTTTCTATATCGTTAAGTTTGTTTTCCCGATGATTTATGAACATACCGCTGCTTTTTTGCAGGAATGTATTCAAATGACAGCGCAGGGAGGACCCATCAGTGAAACCGTAGCCCGCGAATTGGTTGTTAAATTTTCTTATTTACTGCTGATTTGCGGCGGTCCTGTCATGGCGACGGCAATCCTCGTTACGATTGTGGCAACTGTGGCACAGACAAAGCCAATGTTTACAGTAGAAAATCTGAAGCCAAAGTTCAATCGCTTGGACCCGCTGAAGGGATTTACGCGGTTGTTCTCAGGAAAAAGTCTGGTTGAGGTACTGAAAGGTATCATTAAAATCAGTATCCTGCTCTTTATGATTTATCGCTTTGTGTTAAACCATATTGCTATTTTTGCAAAAACACTTGACACATCACTCAATGGCTCCACGGCTTATCTTTTACAGATTGTTATGGATATGATTTTGCAGATTGGCATGGCGTTTATCGTCATTTCTGCATTTGACTTCTTCTATCAATGGTGGAGCTATGAAAAGCAGATTCGTATGAGTAAGCAGGAAATCAAAGAAGAATACAAGCAAATGGAAGGCGATCCGCAAATCAAGGGTAAAATCAAGGAAATGCAGCGGCGTATGGCACAAAACCGCATGATGCAGGCTGTGCCGCAAGCCGATGTGGTTGTCCGTAATCCGACGCATTTCGCAGTTGCGCTGCGTTATGACATCGAAAAAGATGAAGCACCGGTCGTGATTGCAAAGGGTGCGGATCATATCGCAATGAAAATCGTAGAGATTGCAGAAAACAATCAGGTTTCTGTCATCGAGAACCGTCCGTTGGCACGTGCTCTCTATGCGCAGACCGAAATTGGACAAATGGTTCCGCCAGAACACTATGGTGCCATTGCAGATATCCTTGTTTATGTATATAAGCTGAATAACCGTAAGGTCATTCAATAAGTTTCGAAACAATGATCAGGAGACGTGAATGAAAAGACTATTTGATAATATCGTATCGCTGTTCGTGGTTGTCGTCATCTTATTTCTGTTGATTCCACTGCCAGCCGGTATGCTGGACGCAATGTTCATCATTAATATTACACTTGCACTGATTATCCTTTTGATTACAATGAATATCGGTGAGGCGTTGGAATTCTCTATTTTCCCCTCACTCCTGCTCATTACGACTCTGTTTCGTCTGGGGCTGAATATTTCCTCGACACGTTTGATTTTGACGCAGGGCGGCAAAGCAGGTAAGGTCATTGAGGCATTTGGCAATTTTGTAATTCAGGGCAATATTGTTGTTGGTGTCCTCATCTTCCTCATCATTGTTTTGATGCAGTTTATTGTTATCACCAAAGGTGCAGAACGTGTATCTGAAGTCGCAGCTCGCTTTACCTTGGACGCAATGCCGGGTAAGCAGATGGCAATTGACGCAGACATGAGTGCCGGACTGATCACAGAACAGGAAGCACGTGTTCGCCGTTATAAAATTCAAAAAGAAGCAGATTTCTATGGTGCAATGGACGGTGCAACCAAAATCGTCAAGGGCGATGCGGTCATGTCCATTATCATTACAACCATTAACTTTATTGCCGGCGTTATCATTGGTATGCTTCAGGGCAATATGGAAATTGGTGAAGTATTCCATGTTTATTCCATTGCAACCATTGGTGACGGTCTGGTCTCTCAGCTGCCGGCGCTGCTGATTTCCACAGCAACTGGTATGATTGTGACCCGTGCCGTTTCAGAAGGCAGCCTCAATAAAGACGTCATGAAGCAGTTCTTGGCACAGCCGCAGGCGCTGATGCTTGCAGGTGTATTGCTTGCACTGTTTGGTCTTGTGCCGAATACGCCGCATTTGCAGCTCTTCGTGATTGCCGGAGGTTTGATTCTGCTGAGTCGTTACAGTGCGGCTTCCATGCGTAAGAGCGAGGAGGAGGCACTGGCAGCAGAGGCGCAACAGACTGCTATGGCAGAGATGGAGGCAGAACCGCCAGATGAGGCAGACTTCTATAAGGATGTCAATAATGTCTACTCATTGCTCACGGTTGAGCCAATCGAGATGGATTTCGGATATAGTCTGATTCCAATGGTGGACGAGGCAAGCGGCGGCAAGCTGATTAGCCGTATCGTCATTTTCCGAAGGCAGTATGCACAGGATATGGGCTTTGTCATTCCGTCTGTGCGTCTGCGCGACTCGGCAAGCCTTGGAACAAACCAATATGTCATCAAGATTAAAGATGAAGAGGTTGCGCGCGGTGAAATCCTTGTGGATTACTATTTGGCGTTGGAACCTGCCAATCCTGCCGGTGAGGTAGATGGCATTGAGACCATTGAACCCGCATACGGAATCCCGTCCAAGTGGATTTTGCCGGAAAATAAGGAAATGGCAGAAATCTATGGATATACCGTCATCGACCCGCTGTCGGTTATGATGACACACCTGTCAGAAACCATCAAAAAGCATACCTACGAGCTGCTCAGCCGTGCGGAAACGATGCAGCTGGTAGAAACCATTAAGAGAACCTCACCCGAGCTTGCGGAAGAAGCCTTCCCAAATGTCATCAGCTATGCAGGCTTTCAGAAAATTCTGTGTAACCTGCTCAAGGAAGGGATTCCCATCAAGGATTTGGGTACAATTTTGGAGTGTATCATTGAAAGCGCAGCAACAACACACGACAGCGATGTAATCACAGAAAATATTCGCAGTGAGCTCAAGCGCACCATTACCCGCCGTTTCTGCGTCGATGGACAGCTTCGTGTCATTACACTGGACGCAGAGGTTGAACGCGCAATCATTGCAAGCTTGACCAAAAATGAGCAGGGCGTATATCTGGCACTGAGTCCGGATTTGCTGCAAAAGATGATTGCACAGCTCAGCGACTGTGTAAAAAAATTCAACGAGATTTCACAGCCTCCAATTATTTTGACCAGTCATATCATTCGTGTTTATCTGGCGCGTTTGATAGAACAGTTTTTCCCCAGCATGTATGTGCTTTCTTTTAATGAAATCGTCAATACCGTACAGATTCAGGCAATTGGCAATATCACAATGTAAATTGACTGCCTGACTGGGAAGGGGGCGAGAGAGATGTCCAAATGGGAACAAATGAGTGCAGAAGAACTGGTAGCAGAATATCAGCGTACAGGGGAGCATGAAATCAAGCAGGAGCTTGTGATGCGTTATATTCATGTGGTGCGAAGTATTGCACTGCAAATGCGCGGAGTTTATTTGAATTTTGCTCAGGTTGATGATATGATAAGTGAGGGGGTCATTGCGCTCATGAGCGCAGTTGATAAATTTGACCCCAGCAAAAATGTAAAATTTGAAACCTATGTTTCCAAGCGTATCCGTGGGCTGGTCATTGATCTTGCCAGAAGGCAGGATTGGGTCTCTCGCGGCGTGCGGCGCAGTGTGCGGGAAATTGACCAAATTTCCAATACACTATTCATTGAGCTTGGGCGCACACCCACCGATCAGGAAGTCGCCGATCGCATGGGGGTTACGGTGGAAAAGTATCGGCAGATGCTGAGTAAAACCGGTCTTTGCAATGTGCTTTCGCTGGAAACCATGCTGGAGGATTCTGCGCAGAGTACATTGGGAGAGCGCCTGATTGCCAGCGGCGCAGAAAATCAACCAGAAATGCATCTACAAGAGGAGGAATTGAAACAGACCCTGCGTGATGGCATCAATTCTTTGTTGGAGAACGAACGTATGGTCATCTCGCTTTACTATGAGAAAGAGCTGAATATGAAGGAAATCGCTCAGGTGCTTGAGGTGAGTGAACCGCGCATTTCGCAAATCCATGCAAATGCAATTCGAAAGCTTCGGGCATATATGGGACGGTTCGTCGCAGATACCTAATTTATGAAAGGGCAGACAAGAAAGGAGAAAATCCTGTGTTCAAAGGCTTTTATAATCTGACATCGGGAATGTTGTCACAAACGCGGAATTTAGATGTTATCTCAAATAATATGGGAAACGTCAGCACGCCGGGCTATAAAGCAGATACCTATATGGATAGCACGTTTCGGGAACTCATGTTCAGCCGAATCGGAAATCGGGATAAATCCGCTTCCGAGGAAATCGGACCGCAGACAATGGCGCTGCTCCCAAGCATGATTCATACAAATTATGCGCAGGGTGCGCCGGAGGAAACCGGACAACCGCTTGACTTTGCAATCAATGGAGATGGATTTTTTCAAATCCAAGGGGAGAATGCACGCTATTTCACGCGAAATGGCTCCTTCATTGTGGATAATGGGGGATATCTGACACTTCCAAGCCATGGACATGTACTCGACCGCAATGGTCAGCCGATTTATCTCGGAACAGACGATATTCGGGCAGATGCAGACGGAAATATTTTCCGCGGAGATGGAAGCTTGGCAGGACGACTTGGTGTATTCGATTTTGCCGAAGAATATGCTGATACCTTGTCTCAGCAGGGAGAGGGCGTATATGTGTCCGATGCTCCCGCACAGGTTTCGGATAGTCCGGTACAGTGGAAGGTTCTCGAAAATTCAAATGTAGATATGGTGCGCGAAATGACGCGCATGATGAGCAGCCAGCGCGGGCTGCAAAGCGCAGCACAGATTTTGAAGATTTATGACCAACTGATGAATAAGGCGACAACAGATGTCGGTCGTGTATAAAAGAGGTGATTGGAAATGAATATGGGTTTTTATTCAGCTGCAACATCTGCATATTATCAGCAGCAGCGTTTGAACGTGGTTGCAAATAATTCCGCAAATATCAATACGGTTGCCTATAAGGCAAAGAATCCAACCTTCTCTGCGCTGTTATACAGCAGTTTTAATGGGATTGATGGACCTTTGTCGCGTGGTTCCGGTTCCCGTATGGAAAAGGCGGATACCGATTTTGCAGAGGGTGCTCTTTATGAGACCCATCAGCCATTGGATTACGCATTAGCGGGAGATGGTTTTTTTGCTTTGCGGGATATGGAGACGGGAGAGGTTTCGTATACTCGTGCAGGAAATTTCCAGATGGCACAACTGGGAACCGACTACTTTGTAACAGACAGCTCCGGTCACCGTTATGTACTCGATCAGCTGGGACAGCCAATCCGTGCGGTGCGCAATGAAAGCGGCGTAATTGATCAGAACGCAAAATTGCCGCTTGGTGTCTTTACATTCCGCCAGAAAAATAATATGCAGCATTTGGGAGACAATCGCTTTCTTCCGGTTGAGAAGAATGGTCAGCCAATTCCGGCAGAGAATGCAGAGATTATGCAGGGATATCTGGAAAGCTCCAATACCAATATTACCAAAGAATTTACCAAAATCGTTGAAGCACAGCGTGCATACTCCTATGCTCTGGCCATGGTACGAACCTCTGATGAGGTTGAGACCACAATCAATGGTCTGCGTGGCTAACGAAAAGGGGTAAGGATACATGAGAATTAATTGTTTTGAGGAAATCAATGATATGGCGCTGGATACGCTGCGTGAGGTTGGCAGTATTGGTGCAGGCAACGCTGCAACTGCGCTCAGCAGTTTGCTGGGCAGCCGCGTTGATATGTCGCTGCCCAGTGTGCGTGTCATGGAATTTAATGAAGCGGTCGAACAGATTGGCGGCTTTGAGGCGATTGTATCTGGTGTTCTCGTTAAGTTGGGTGGAGAAATTAATGGCATCATGCTGTGTATTCAGCAGGTTGATTTTGTAAATGTGATTACAAGCAGCATGTTAAATCGTTCCGTAGAGGATTTCGATGATCTCGATGAGATGGGAACCTCTGCATTGATTGAAGTGGGCAATATCATGATTTCCTCCTATATGCGTGCCATTGCTGACTTGTCTGGAATTAGACTGACCATGTCTGTTCCCAGCCAGTCGGTGAATATGCTGGGCGGTATCCTGACGGTTCCGATGGCTGCCTTTGGAAATCAATCCAACCATGTTCTGATGGTGGGCGGACAGTTCAAGTGTGATGACAAAGAAGTGCATAATGACTTGCTACTATTCCCTGATATCAATTCACTCAACTATATTTTGCATAAATTAGGTGTATTGTAAGTTGGGTGAATAGAATGAGTGAAACAGGAAAAATTGTCGTTGGCATTGCCGACATGAAGGTTGCCCGTCAGCAGGGTATGCTGGTTACCTATGCGCTCGGCTCCTGCATTGGAATTTGCTTATATGACCCTGTGATTAAGCTGGGGGCGTTGGTTCATATTATGCTGCCGCTTAATATGGAAACAGGCAGAGCGCATGCTTTTAAGTATGCAGATACAGGGATTCAGCAGACGCTTCAGAAAATGCAGGCGTATGGCGCAAAGACTTCTCGTGTGACTGCAAAAATTGCTGGGGGAGCGAGAATGTTCGAGGTGCAGGGAGATGGTGCACTCGGCAATATTGGACAGAGGAATATTGACAGCGTCAGGATTATGTTACGCAAAGCTGGAGTTCGCCTTTTGCATGAGGAGGTTGGCGGCACAGTTGCACGTACACTGCTATTTGATGTTTCAACGGGGCAGGCCTGTGTGCGTTCGTATGGTAAACAAGATATTGTGATTTAACGGGAGAACCAAAGGAACGCACGAATGGGTGCGTGAAGAAAGAGAGTGGTATAAATGGCGGAATACAATAACAGTGGCATTCTGTTAGAGTCAGGCACGAATGAGATCGAAATTATGGAATTTACGATCCAGGGGAATCTATATGGTATCAATGTAGCCAAGGTGCGTGAAATTATGATGTCCGCACCTGTCAAGCCGATGCCGCATTCTCATTTTGCGGTTGAAGGTATTTTTAAGCCGCGTGACACCGTTTTGACTGTGGTTGATTTGCCAAATTATTTGACAGGAGAACCTTCTGAAAAGGGACCACGCGATTTATTTATCGTAACCAACTTTAATAAGATGTATATTGCATTTCGTGTGCATACGGTGGTCGGAATCAGCCGTATTTCATGGGCAGATATTCAGAAGCCTGACAAGACGGTTTCAGGCGGCACAGAGGGCGTAGCAACAGGCATTGCGCAGTGCGGCGAGGATTTGGTCACCATTCTGGACTTCGAAAAGATTGTCGCAGAGATTGCACCGGAAACCAGCATTCAAATGAGCGAAATCGACCGCATGGGACCGCGTACCGATCGCAATGTACCGGTTTTGGTTGCAGAAGATTCGGTTTTGCTTGGCAAAATGATTACAGAAGCACTCCATAAGGCTGGATATCACAATGTCACAATGTTTGATAATGGTCAGGAATTGTGGGATTTCCTCATGCTGCATGAAAAAGATGAGCGGCTGGAGGATTTGGTTCGCCTGATTATCACAGACATTGAGATGCCGAAAATGGATGGTCATCGTCTGACAAAGCTGGTCAAGGACCATTCGCGCTTTCATAAGATTCCACTTATTATTTTCTCATCGCTTATTTCTGATGAAATGCGGATTAAGGGCCGGGAGCTGGGAGCAGACCGCCAGCTGACAAAGCCTGAAATTGGTCATCTGGTAGATGTCATGGATGAGCTGCTTGAGCAGGTACAGAAGTAATGTAATTGTTGGAAAGGAGATGGGCTTATGAACAGATATATTGTCAGACAGCCGGTAAAAGATGCAGAGGACAATATCATTGGCTATGAAATTTTGTATGATAATAGCCATGATGTACTGAATCATCAGGGGGTCAGCGATTACGCAGCGGCTGATGCAATTTATAATTTTTTGAACGATAATTCGGATAAGCTATTCAAGGATAGTGTCAGCTTTATGACGTTTACCCCGACATTGCTGTTTAAGAATACGCCCAAATTATTTGACCGCAAGCGTCTTGTTGTACAGATTGAGGATAATGTAATCGTTCACCCGATGGCAACTCGAATTGTGCAGCGTTATCAGAGTGAAGGATATCAAATCGCAGTCAATGATTTCCAGTTCAACACACGTTATTTCAGTATGATGGATTATGTCGATTACATCAAGCTGAATATTTCGGGCAATACAGAGGCTTGGCTTGAAAATATGGTTCAGATGGCGCATAGCATGCACAAAAAGTGTGTTGCAACCGGCATTGACAGCAAGGAGCTTTATGACCTTGCGCATCGTGTGGGGGCAGACTATTTTCAGGGCAGCTACGTTGCAGGCCGTGTTAAGACAAAGGTACATAAGGCAAATTATCTGCAAAGCAACTTCTTCCAATTGGTGGTTGAGGTGACCAAGGACGAGCCGGATATCGACCAGATTGAGGGGCTGATTTCACGTGACGCATCTTTGACCTATGCACTCTTGCGTATGGCAAATTCGGTATACTATGCTTCCCGTACCCATGCGTCTTCGGTTCGACAGGCGCTGGTTACGGTAGGTCTGGGACAGATGAAGCAGTGGGTCTATTTGATGTCCTGCTCGCAGCAGGGTGAGGATTTGGAGGATTCCGAAGAATTCCTGCGCTTGTCCTTCCTGCGTGCAAACTTCTGCGCCGAGCTTGCCGGATACAGTAAGGTATTGCAGATTTCCAAATCTGAGGCGTATCTGCTGGGTATGTTCTCCACCCTGAATTACCTGATTGATGTCCCGTTGGAAGAATCCTTGTCGGAAATCCCGATTGCAGACGAGGTGAAGCAGGCGCTGCTGAAACGCGAGGGTACCGCAGGTATTCTATATTCGTTGGTGCTGACCTATGAAAAGGCAGATTGGACCACGATGACCGATTTGGCTGCGCAGCTCCAGATTCCAACCGAGGTACTGACAACCGTATACTTTGATTGCGTAGAAACAGTCAACAGTATTTGGGATAGCCTGACAAACCGTCATGAGGAAGACGAGACAAAAGCATAAAGAGAAATCCCCCACGAGACAAGGTCACGTTGGGGGATTTTTTAATGATGTGGATTTGCCATAACGGTCATACATGCCTTTGTCAGCTGCGCCATAATGGAACCGCGATAGCGATGGTCGTAGAAATTCAGCATGGGTTCGATGGAATCGCGATCCAGCACGACATATTTCCCATTTAGAGAGGACAGCGTGAGTGCACGGGTATCCAACCAGCAGCGATGACAGGTACACATACCAAGTTTTTCCATGAATTCGGTTTGGAACTCGTCAAGAATGGCTGACATTACGTTTACAAGCTCAAAATCATATTCCGGCTTTGTCTCAGGGACAGGCTCAGAAGAGACCGGTGCCGGACAGGGTTCCTCGGTCGTTTCTTCCGGTTCTTCCGGCGCGGCATCGGTATCCATCTCTGGAAGTGCCATGCCGGTTTCGGCAGCGATTCGCTCCGCAATTTTTCGGTCTCGTTCTGCACGTAAGGCATCTTCTGCTTCCTCTGCTTCCAGCTGCGCGGAGAGAGAGGCTTGAATCTGCTGACTGATTCGTTCCTCCAAGCTTTGCGAGTTATCTACCAATGTCTGGAGCGGGGAAGGGGCAGATATCGCTGCCTGCTTGGTGGCAGAGCTTTGTTTGGACTTTGATTCGGTTTGTGCAGTCTCTTCTGCCAGCTCAGAGGTCGGCTCCATCGTATTGACAGGCTCTGTGGATTCGGTATGTTCAACAGAGCTGGAATCTATGGGGGGTGTTGCTTTGTTGACAGGTTCGGTAGATGTCTCAGAACTTTTTGGGTCGGTCAGCAGGCTCAATACATGAGAGGTTTTATTGCTTCTTCGTGCCATAAAGTGATGCTCCTTGCATTAGACAGATGGAGAGGTTAGTTGAATAACCTCATCAATGAAACAGGAGTAGTCGGCTGCGGGCTTGGAATGGGGGGCATATTGCAGCACGCTTTCTCCATGTGCAGGGGATTCTGCAACCACGACACTTGTACGAATGGTGGTATCAAAAACAGAGGAATCCAATTTTGCCGCAATTTCTTCTGCCATTTCGCGTACCTCGCGGGCAAGGTTGATGCGCGGATTGAATTTTGTAAGCAGAATACCTAAAACTTTTAGATTTGAATTGTAAAAATTGCGCACGGTATCAATGGTTTCCTTGATTTGAGAGACCCCTAAAAGGCTCAGGATTTCCGGAACCATCGGAATAATCAGGGAATTGGATACCACATAGGCGTTGACCGTCAAGATGTTCAGTGCCGGTGGGGTATCAATAATGATATAATCATAACGATCCTGTACACGTGCCAGCATGTTTTTAAGCAGAAATTCTCTGCCGGGACGGTTAAATTCCAGTTCTGCACCAGAAAGCAGAATGTTAGATGGCACAAGATCACCAAACTCTGTGGTCACAACAACATCGTCAAAGGTGGCTTGTCCTTTGAGAACATCATAAACAGTATGACTGTTTTCGATATCCAACCCCAGATTGAATCCAAAATTTCCCTGCGGGTCTAGGTCAATACCCAACACATGCTTTCCCCGTTCATGCAGTCCGCTCAGCAGAGCAGCGGATGTGGTGGTCTTGCCGACACCACCTTTTTGGTTGGTTATTGCGATAATGTTAGACAAATTTATCCCTCCGTTATAAAATAAGTAGTCAAACTATTATCATTATTATACTATATGTCGATAAAGAAGTATAGAGCGCGAATGAAAAATCAATTCTCCTATGTTTCGGGGAAGCCGCGTATAGAAAAAAGGAGTGAAATACAATGGCAGTTAGTGGCGTATCAGGTAGCGGAACCAGTATTTATGGAAACCGCAATGTGCTTTCCGGTTTGGCAAGCGGCATGGATACAGAATCCATGATTGAAAACATGACACAGGCTACCCGCATTAAAATTGCACAGCAAAATCAAAAGAAAACCTTGTTGGGGTGGAAGCAGACTGCTTATCAGGGCATCAGCTCACAGCTCATTGAATTTTCTAAGAAGTATATGGATTATCAATCTCCAACTAACCTTCTGAGCTCAGCATTTTATGACCAGTCGATTGTAACTTCTGTTGGAAAGAACAACGCTTTGGTCAGCGCGTCCGGCAAGACAAACAGCAAGGTGGAAATCAATGGCGTCAAGGAGCTGGCAACCTCGGCAACCCACAGCGCACAAGGCAGCTTGAAGCCGGGTGACTTGGTGACAAAGGATTTTGACATTTCCAAAGAGCTTGAGCACTCTAAGTTGGCTGGTGGTACTTTAAGCTTCCAGTATGGCTCAACAGAATATACCATCACATTGAGCAAGGGAGCAAACTTGTCTACTCCTGAAAAGCTGGCAGAAGAAATCAATAAACAGCTGGCAGAGGCTAAGATTTCAGGCTCTGATTCCAAGCTGAGTGATAAGATTTCTGTGAAAGTAGAGAATGATCAACTCAAGTTTACGGTTACTGATGCTGCGGGCAATGAGGTAAAGTTGACCGGTGCCGGAACAACGGTGAAGGAAGCATTGGGTTTAACTGATGATAAATTTAATAACGGTGGCATAAACCTTGCAGATAATGCGAAACCTTTTACTGCCAATATCAACAAAGATAAGCTCATCGAGAAGCAGGATACCGCAGAATTCCTGACGAATAAAAAGATAACATTCTCTTTCAATGGGCAGAAGAAGGAAGTCACACTGCTCACAGATGCAGATTTAGAGCGATTGAAAAAACCTAATGTAACAAATAAAAATGAAGAGTTTCAGAAGATACTGCAGGAGAAAATGGACGACGCATTTGGAGTCAATGCAGATGGCAGTAAGAAAATAACGATTGATCGTGACTCTGGAAATGGTCGATTGACTTTCAAGACCAATGCAGACAACATTTTGAAAATTACAGGTGGAGACGAAGATGTTGTTGGTGAAACCAGTGTCTTTGGATTCCAGAATGGGGATGGCAACCGTCTGAACCTGAACAACTCTCTGGAAAAGCTGGGCGTGAAGTTTAATGGCAAGGACAGCATGGATTTGGTTATCAATGGTGTGAAGATTGGCACATATAAAAAAGATGCAACCTTGAGTCAAGTCATGCGTGACATCAACGCCAACAAGGAAGCTGGTATCAATGCAAGCTACTCCGAAACCAGCAATAAATTTGTTCTGACAAGCAAGGAAACCGGCGCAGGCAGCAAGGTGGAGATTACAGGAGCAGACAGCTTAGCAGGTCAGCTGTTTGGTGAGGCAGATGAGCACGGCAAAGATGCGGTCATCAATGTCACGGTAAATGGCGAGGAAAAAGAACTGACCCGTCCCTCGAATGAAATCGACATTGACGGCTTGAAGGTGACCATTTCCGGTACATTCGGCTATAAAGATGGAAAAATCGACCCGGCAGAAAAGGTGACATTCACCTCCAAGCCGGATACCGATAAAATGTTTGAAGCCATCAAGACCATGGTGGAGGATTACAACAAGATTGTAGAGAGCGTCTACAAGGAAATGACCACCAAGCCCAACCGTGACTATCAGCCCTTGACAGATGAACAGAAAAAGGAAATGAGCAAGGAGCAGATTGAAAAGTGGGAGGAAAAGGCAAAGGAAGGACTTCTCTTTGCAGATACCCAGCTGCGCAGTCTGCATGATGCGCTACGCTTTGTGTTCAATCCGGGCGGTGAAGCTGGTGCGAAGCTGCGCGCAATGGGTATTGAGCCGACCGACAACTATAAGGACGGCGGCAAAATCAAGCTGGATGAGTCTAAGCTGAAAGCAGCGCTGAACAGCAATCCGGAGGGTGTCAAGGATGCCTTCAATGCGTTGGCTTCTGACAGCGCAGACAGCAGCATTATGGATAGCTCGTCCAAGGGCGGTGTTATCACACAGCTGAAGGGTGTCATGGATCGCTTTGCTTCTACCTCCATTACAAAGCCGGGCATCTTGGTGGCACGTGCAGGTTCCCCAAGCTCGCCAAACTCCATGCTCAGAAATGCAATGAAGACCGAAATGGACAGCATTGACAAGATTTTGAAGAATCTGGATGTTAAATTGAAAAAAGAAATTGACCGTTATAATTCCCAGTTTACCCAGCTGGAAATGCTGATTTCACAGATGAATGCACAGAGTGGTCAGCTTGCTGGACTCATGGGCGGCGGTATGTAAGGAAAAGAAAGGCAGGCCCAAAGTAATGTACATGAATGGCTACGATCAATATAAATCGCAAAGTATCAATACCATGACATCCGGTGAGCTTTTGATGCTCCTTTATGATGAGCTGATGAAGCGGATACTACGCGCAGAGCTGGCGCTGGATCAGGAAAACTATGATTTATTCAGCCAGTCTGTCGATCGCAGCAGAGAAATCGTTCGCTATCTGGACGATACCCTCGACCGGCAATTTCCAATTAGTGCAGAGCTTTCGCGCCTGTATGAGTTTTTTCAGTTTGAACTGAGTCGTGCAGCTGCAAGTCGCAATAAGGAAGTTTTACAAGAGCTGAAACCACTTGTAGAAGAGCTTCGGAGTAGTTTTCGTCAGGCAGAAAAAACAGGTGGAAAGTAAAGCGTATGGAAGATAAAATTTTACAGGAGCTTCTGGTACAGCAAAAAAAGAAATATATCCAGCTGACCGAAGTCTTGAATGTAACAATCCAGATGGCAGACGCAGTGGAACGCGATGACAACGTATCCATGAGTTTGCTGATTGCAATGCGGCAGGAACCCTTATTGGTGATTGATGAGATTCAGCAGGTAGTTGGGGAGCGACTGGAGTCGCTCCCCGCTGGCACAGCGGCGCATCTGCGTGCGCTGCTGACAGGGCGTGGACTGGAAAAAGCCGCTCCGGAGGAGCAGATGCTGGATCATCAGTGTCAGATGAATTTTCGGCTGCTTGACCGCATTGTCATGATTGACAAGCGGCTCAATAAAAAGGTTGGAAAAGAACAGTCTTACTACAAGGATTAAAAAAATCGGTTCAGGATTTATTTCCTGAACCGATAATCCAGACTGGACCGCCGTCCCCGTCCCGGCCGGCAAGTTCCCGGACAATCAGGTTGGGGTCCCAAAGAGCAATGCTGTTTTCAAAGCTTTGCGGGTCTGCGAGCATGAATTTTCCATCGGGAGAAACGCCGCGCACAATCATAAAATGTCCCGATGTGGTAAAGTGTCCCTGACGCACCAGAATCACGAGGAGATTGCCTGCCTGTAGCTGCTTGGTGAGTCCGGCAACTGTGCGGTCGGTCGCAGAAGTGACTGTTAGCCCATAGGCACGTGCTGCCGCGGGAATCAGTGCGTGATAAGAACCGCCGCCTCGGGAATAATATCCGTTTTGAACCGACCAGTTTGCGACGACCGTGGGATCAACGCGGTAGTCGGTCAGGCTGGAAATCACCATCGCCATTGCGGTTGGACCACATCCGTGGGTGCCGATGGGGTCAGAGCCATAGAGCTGATCCTTCCAAGCGGGTGCACTCTGTTCAAAATACAGAATGTCCACATTTCCGCCTGTTAATGTGATGTCCTTCGTCACCGGATTGGTATAGTATCCATCGTGCTCAATGACAAGGTCACTTTGCGGTTGCCCTATTTGTTTGGTGTTTCCGGCTGCCGGTGCGGGGAGTTCTGGCTTTGGCTCGAGAGACTCCTTGAAGGCTTGGGCAGCCTGCTCTGCTTGTTCTGCCCATGCGGCAATGGTTTTTTGTGTTTTGCTGGCAAGCGCAATCGCCTTTTCTTTGCCCAGCTTGGCAAGTGCAACCGTTTTTTCAGCGATGGGGTCTGCAATGCGGTGGAATAACGCAGGCGCAAAAATATAACAGGCAATGCTTTCTGCAATCAAAAAGCAGAACATGGCGAGCAATAAGATTTTTCCCAGCCCAATGGGGCGGGGCTCTTTTTGTTTTTTATGTTTTGCCATTGTGAAACCACCACCTTTCTGGTATAATAAGCATATTTATGAGATGCCTTTGATTTTTTCATGCAATTGTGGTATGATAGAGTCGATATCTGTCGGCTTCATTATATCAAACATCACTTGTTTTGCATAGCATGTGAAGAAAAATCTTTTTTATACGACAAGACATTGATACGCATTCATCACCGGAGGAAACAATATATGTCAACGATTACGTTGAAATCGGTCACGAAGGAATATGATACAGGCTCGCGAGCAAAAAGAAAGACCCCTCCGGCCGTACAGGATATTGACCTGACAATTGAACAGGGTGAATTTGTTTTTGTTTTGGGCAGCAGCGGCGCCGGAAAAAGTACCTTACTGCATTTAATGGCGGGAGATATTGCCCCTACCATTGGACATGTTTTTTTGGATGACATTGATCTGGCAACCGTTCCGGAACGAAAGCGACCACAAATCCGCAGGCGGTATGGGGTGGTATGGCAAGATCCCAAGCTGATTGAAGATCGAACCATTTTTGAAAATATTGCAATCACAATGCGTGCGGCAGGTATGCGGCGCAGAGAAATCCAAGAGGCAGTTCCTAAGGCGCTTGGCATCGTTGGACTGCGCAAAACGCTTGACAGCTTCCCACATGAGATTTCGGGAGGAGAGCGCATGCGAATCGAGCTGGCGCGTGCCATTGTAAATTCGCCGGATATTCTGATAGTTGATGAGCCAACCGCCAATCTGGACAATGATACTGCTTGGGATATGATTCAGCTCTTTCAGGAAATCAATCGCCGCGGCACAACCGTTGTCATGGCGACTCATGCAAAGAGCTTTGTCAATATCCTGCGCAAGCGCGTGGTAACACTTGCGGACGGCAAGGTGATTGGTGATGTGAAGAATGGAAGATATGGCTATATTTCCCATCGCTTTTCGCGTGCTTATACGCCCGGAAAGCTGTTTCGCGGCTAAGATATCTGACTGTAATTTTAGAGGGATTCAAAATACCCGCCATCGGGATTGGAACCGATACGTGGGATTGTGAGGATAAAGATAAAAGATAGATACATTAGGAGGTAACAAGAAGTATGTTGAAGAAGCTGAGTATCCGTGGGCGGCTGATGGCAGGCTTTGGTATGGTGGCACTGCTGTCCGTCATCATGGTCATTCTGGGGTTGTCCAGCGCACAGAGTATTCGAGGACGTTACACAGAGCTGATTGAGGGACCGATTGCAGTCGTGGATTATATCAAAGATGCTCGCCTGCATATCAATGCCATGGCACGTATTGTGCGCGATATGGCACTGGACCCTGATACATCTAATTACAGCCAGTCGGAATCTGAGGTCAATGTACGCAAGACAGCAGTTGCGGAAATCCTTTCCAAGGTACAGGCGGAATATGACGCAAACGACAACTATGCAAAGCAATGGAGCGACTCCGTGGTTGCATGGGAAAACGAGGCGGACCGCATCATTGCAACGCTCAAGAGCGGCAACCGGATTCAGGCAATGGATATGCTGGTGCATGAGTGTACGCCGCTGCTGCTGCAAATGAATGAGCAGGCGATGTCAGCGACAACCAGCATGGTGACAGAGCGTGACGCCGCTGTGGAGGGCGTAAAATCACATGCACGCACGGCCGTCATTCTAATTGCGGTTCTGATGGTTGTTACCGCGGCGGTAATTTTCCTGCTCGGTGTCCGCATCACCAGAAGCATTGTCGGACCGCTGCATGAAATGAAGAACACAATGATTGCAATGAGTCAGGGCGATTTGCATACAGAATGTAACTATACCGGAAACGATGAAGTCGGTGCAACCGTAGAGGCGCTCCATAGCAGTCAGCAGACCTTGGCGGACCTGACCGATACACTCGACAGCACACTGGAGCAGATGGCAGAAGGCAACTTCAAGGTTTCTCTGGATGTTGAGTTCCCGGGGGATTTGGGCAGCATCAAGGTTTCGATGGAAAAGCTGCTCGCACGTCTCAATGAGGTCATGACACAGCTGCGCAACTCCGGCGACCAGGTTTCAGCCGGTTCGGAGCAGGTATCCTCCGGCGCGCAGGCACTGGCGCAGGGCGCAACCGAGCAGGCAAGCTCTGTGGAGGAGCTGAGCGCAACCATCAGCGAAATTTCTTCTGCTTCCAAGGAGAATGCAAAGAGCGCAACACAGGTACGTGCGCTTGCCAATGAAGCCGGTGCATCCATCGAAAAGAGCACCGAGCAAATGCAGGAAATGCTGGCAGCGATGGACGATATCAGCAATTCCTCCAGCGAAATCGGTAAAATCATCAAGACCATTGAGGACATCGCATTCCAGACCAACATTCTGGCGCTCAATGCAGCGGTTGAGGCAGCGCGTGCCGGAACGGCGGGCAAGGGCTTCGCTGTGGTTGCGGACGAGGTGCGCAACCTTGCAAGCAAGTCTGCTGAGGCGTCCAAGAACACAGCCGCTCTGATTGAACAGGCAATCCACGCCGTGGAGCGCGGCAGTACGCTGGCAACCGGAACCGCAAAAACGCTCGACGAAGCGAGTACAATGGCGCGTGAGGCAGTCAAGAACATTGACCACATCACAAACGCAATTGACCAAGAGGCTTCCTCCATCGAGCAAATCACCATTGGCATTGACCAGATTTCTGCCGTGGTGCAGACCAACTCCGCAACCAGCGAGGAGGCAGCAGCAGCTTCCGAGGAGCTGTCCTCTCAGGCTCAGATGATGCACTCTCTGCTGAGCTACTTCCAGTTGAAGGACGATGCCAACGCACCGCTTGGGTTTGACGGCGGTGCTGGCGTGGCACAGCAGTCCCATTATGAAGACGACTTCGACAGCTACACCCCGCCGATGCAGTCCATCGGCAGCAGCTTCGACAAGTATTAAGAAACGCATTTGGAAGGGCACCTTTTGGTGCCCTTCTTATTTTCCACAAACACACAAAAAAATAAAAATAAAATTTTATAAAACCCCTTAATTTTCCAAGAGGAAGGACGATATATAAAATGTAAGACGTGGGTGACGTCAGCGCCTTACACAAATAAACGGGAACATGGAAGTTCCCGGAAAATTACATGGAGGTTTATTATGAGAATCCAACATAATATTGCGTCTTTGAACTCTTACCGCAATTACACAAACAACACAAACGCTGTTGCTAAGAACCTGGAAAAGCTGTCCTCTGGCTACCGCATCAACCGCGCTGGCGATGACGCTGCTGGTCTGGCTATTTCTGAGAAAATGCGTGCACAGATCACTGGTCTGGAAACCGCTCAGAAGAACGCAGCTGACGGCGTTTCTCTCGTACAGACCGCTGAAGGCGCTCTGACCGAAGTTCACTCCATGCTGAACCGTATGGTTGAGCTGGCTGACCAGTCTGCAAACGGCACCTACGACAACGAAGTTGACCGTGCAAACCTGCAGAAGGAAATCAAGGACCTGAAGGCAGAAATCGACCGCATCGCTGACGGCACAAACTTCAACGGTATCAACCTGCTCGACGGTACACTCGGCGGCAAGGGCAATATCGCTGGCAAGCTGGGCATCGAGAACAGCAAGATTACTACTTCTGTAACTACCTCTACTGCTGTTAAGGGAGCAAATGGTGATTTGGCAGCTGGTGAGTCTATTTCCTATACTATTGCTTGGAAAGACGGCGATGTAGAAAAGTCCAAAACCGTTCAGCTCACAGTTGATAAGGTAGATGGTAATAATGCTATTCTTAAGGCTGAGGATGGAACTGAGTACACTGTAAAGAAGCAAGCGACAGATGATGAGGTTTCACAGGCTTTATTTGCAGAACTGAAGAAAGATAGCTCTCTGAATAGCGCGTTTGATATTACATTGAATGCAGCTGATAAGACTTTCACCTTTACAAGTAAGCAGACTGGTTCTGCAGGTGCAGTTATTACGGCATTGAACAGTCAGGTTACTGGTAAATTCCAGGCAGGTGCTACAATTGATGCAGATCCGGCGAAGACCAAGGCAGGAAAGGACTCTCAGCAGATTCTGGATTTCACCGATGTTGCAGTTGTTGATGGTACCGCTGCTGTAAAGGCTGAAGATGCTGAAAAGGCAATCTTTGAGGTTGATGGCAAGAAGTTTATCTTTGCTAAGGTTGGTAGCACATCTGCGAACCTGAAGGATGTTCCTTCTGATGTAACTGTGATTACCTTGGCTGGTAATACCTATGCTGGTGCACAGGATGCTCAGAATGTTGCAGCGACTATTGGTCGTGTAACAGGCAAGGAATTCGAGGTTGCAGCTGCTACTGATAATGCTACTGGTGTTGCACAGCATGACATCATCTTCAAGGGTAAGGAGACCCTGTCCAAGGGCGGACAGAGCCTGACCCTGCAGATTGGTGATACCTCTGCGGATTACAACCAGCTCGAAGTTGCAATCAAGGATTGCCACGTGGCAACTCTGGGCATTGCAGATATTGACATTGGCACACAAGCAGGAGCAAAGGCTGCTGTGGACGTTATCAAGAATGCAATCAACTACGTATCGGATGTACGCGGTACATTGGGTGCAACCCAGAACCGTCTGGAGCACACCATCAACAACCTGTCTGTTACCACAGAGAACATGACAGCTGCTGAGAGCCGTATCCGTGACGTAGACGTTGCAAAGGAAATGATGTCCTACACCAAGAACAACATTCTGGTGCAGTCTGCTCAGGCTATGTTGGCTCAGGCAAACCAGACTCCTCAGGGCGTTCTGCAGCTCCTGCAGTAATGTTCCCTTTGAAGGCATTGGCTGCCTGATTTGGAATCGGCGCGAGAATAGATGTGATGACGAACAAATGGCGGAGATACCGGATTCTTTGAATCCGGTATTTCTGTTTTTGTACACAATATGTGAAAGATACGCGGCAACGCATAAAAAAATGCCCTTTTCGGGCATTTTTTGTTTATCCGCGTAATAAAATCGCCATGTGTGCAAGAGAATTGCTATTAAATATTTGCAAATGATTCACAGTGAAATCAAACAAATTACTCACATTCAAACTAGAACGAGACATATACACGAGGCTATCAATTAAATCAGCTGGATTTTCAGCACCTGATGCAACAGAGACAAATCGTAAAAGGCTATAAAGTGAGCATAGATGAAGATAGGAATTCCAAACGGAAGCAGACTGAAAGGGGAAGTTAAGTCGAAAGATGGTGAGTATCATATAATTTTCAAAGAAATTATCAATATTAGGGAATCGCATCATGAATTGAGAATCTAATAGATTATATTGTTCTGCATCACATGAAAAGGATTCATTTTGATAGGAAAGATTGACTTGTTTCACAAGAAGAGACAGTAGGTTCTTTATAGGAGAAACATAGCTTAGCAGATATAGCAGTTTACAATTGTTCAGCAAAAACCATGGACGATTGCCTTTTAACTCCTCTAAAGATTTTGCTAAACTGTTTCCCTTAGTGTGCGTTTGCCATTTCATAAACCAAGTTGGAATTTGTTCTACCGAAGCGGAATCTTGAATTTTTTGTAATTCTTGAAGTGCAAGTCCTAAAATTATCAGACGATCAGATAGGCTATACGAACGGTTTTTTAGTATCCAAATGCAAAGATTATGAATATCGGTAATATAATCAGAGGGGATAGAACCAGATTGTATATCTGCGAATATACTATAAGAAATTTGTTCGTGCAACTCGTTTTTGAATTGAATCCCTGTTTTCGAATTTTCCCATAATAGCTCAAGTGTAGCTTCGCAACCAGTATCCAAGCAATATGTATACAAATCAGAGGAGATTTTTTGATGGATACGCGGAAAAATTTTGCAAATATGTGGCAGGGTATTGTATCCGTATTCTAATTGCATACCACACATTTTGGAATCGGTTAGATAGGGACAATATCCATCTGATGTTAAATTGACAATAGCATATTTCCTGTCAGTTGCATTTTCATGTGGGAGACGGCTCAGAAATGATGCCATTTTTTCATCTTTGATTCGATGCCGCAGTTTGTTGTACTCTGCGCGTGTGATATCAATTTCCCACTGCTGACAGCAGGTGTTGCGGCATGCACCGCCCTTGCACTGAAACTTGTCATATATCGTGGGCATAACGGTCGGAAATTTTTTAATTGGCATGGAAATTACTCCTTATGATTTGGGGATTGGAATAGCTGGCGCAGGGCAGCCGGAGAAGCACCAGTAGCCGCCTCCTGATTCATGCGTGCCGCCTCCAGCAGTTCGGTGCGCTTGATGGGCGTTTCCCGTGGGGCGTCGATTGCCAGCCGTACACGGTCTGTGCCGATTTCCGTCACGGTGACCGTGATGTTATCTCCAATTTGTACTGCTTCACCCTTACGGCGTTGTAGGATTAGCATGACGGCTCCTCCTTTGCTGCGGCAAGCTCCGAGAGCTTATGCCGGAAGGTGTAGCCGTTGTCTTCGGTCAGCATGACCTGAAACGCGGTGCGGGTCTCCATGTGCATGGCAATGGGACAGCGCAGATTGACGGTGCTTTCGGTCATGGGGTCACGCAGGACACAGATGGCATAGAGTGCAATGTGTTCGCCGGTGGGGTCTCCCAGACGGGCACAGTCCTCGTCAGACAGGTCTGGGGCATAATCCGGTACCAGCTGGAAAGGGTCGAGCACAATAAATGCGGTTTCTGCGTGTGTTGTGCTTTGCAGACAGAAGGGAGAAGCTTCGTCATCTTCCAGCCGAATGAGAAGGAAGTCGTGTTCCTCCTCAAAACCGAATAGCCCATCCGGAAAACGGATGAGCTCGTCGGTTTGATATGTAATTTCTCCGCAATACTTTGTTTCAATCTTCATCATGCATTCACATCAATCGGTTCGTAATTCGGGTCAGCAGACGGCGGAACATAGAGCGGTCCCCCAATGTACTCAATGACAACATCAGGATGCTGTGTGACAGAAATTTCAATATTGCCCGGTATGAATTCGTAGCTGGCTTCGTTCATCTTCCAGTCAAAGTTCAGCTTATCCATTTCATATCGAATGGACATTTCACCGGGGTCCCATGAGATTTCCGGACCGGTCGAGGGCAGGAAAGTCAGCCCAAGCTCGGTGTTGATGTGTGTCGATTCCTTGGAAAACTGGGTTTCCAGTTCTTCCCCAACCTGCGCCTTGAGCAGCAGCTGACCATGACGTCCGGCGGTTGCCATCGCCTCATAAACAGCGTTTTTGCCTTTTTGCGCCGCCTGTTCCACGCTGCGGAACGGTGTCGGGGAAAGGGAATTGCGTGCCTCAAATGTGTCTAAATTCAGCCGAATGGGTCGGCTGTGAATGCTTAGACCACCCTTGTCACGATTGATTTCGAGTTCGGCTGTGCCGCGGGCGTACTCCAGCTTGGCATGATTGACCTTCATTTCAATCTGGATGGGTACGGTTTTGATACTTAACAGTTGTTCCATAGGTGATCACCCCCTAATATGATATGATTGTTTATCTCATGTAGTCAATAAACGACTGGTCCAAGATGCTGTTGCCAATTTTAATGGCAGAGTTATAATAGGTTTGCGCAAAGGTCAGGTTGGTAAATGCCAATGCAGGGTCAACCTGTGTCAGGTCATGAATCTGCTTGTACATGGAATCTGCATTGGTTTGCAGACGCTCGGTGTTGGTCTTGACGAAGTTTGCACGGGTATCCACAGTAGAAATCGCCTTGCGGATATCATTGCGGGTGTCGCCAAAACGAGTGCGCATTTCACTCAGCTTATCAATGTCCGGCTTCGGCTGCTCGATTTCATTGGCGATTTCACGCAGCTGGCTGATTGCATTTTTGACATTTCCCTTGTCGTCCTTACCGAAACCAATCACGCTGATGCCGGGCATGGAAATATCCATCGCACTGGATACATTGATATCGCTCGACGAGGTGAAATCACCCATGGCACCATTGTTATTTTGCATGCTGAGACCGACATCAGTATACAGGTTTTCCTTGGCGTAGTGCTCCAGCACCGCCATGCCGGTCAGCTTTTTGCCGTCCGGAAGGGTCAGCTCCGCTGGGGTACCATCTTTCTTCATACCGGTGTCCACATTGATGCCGCGGTAATACAGGTTGTAGTTCTTATCCAGCGAGAAAGGCGCTTCATCGGTTGCCTGTCCGCCAAAGATAAAGTCATCGTTGTATTTTGCGTTCAGGGACTGTACCATGGATTCCATGTTGCCGCGAATGGTCTGCGCAATCAGCTTGCGGGAATCCAAATCCTTGTCACCGTTCATACCGGTTGAGATATCGCTGTCGATTTTGTCGGCAAGGTCGCTGACTTCCATTGCACTGCTCCAAACTTGGTCGAGGCGCTCGGTCACAGCCTTGCTGTTTTGAATATAGTTATCGGTTTTGCCATAGGAGCGAATCAACTTAAAGGAACGGGTTGCGGCTGCCGGATTGTCGCTAAAGTTGCGGAAGGTTCGGAAGTCCGATGCCGTCTGACGTGCAGCCTCCAAATTTGCGCGTGAGCGCATGAGATTGGAACGATAACTGCGGATTACACCCGCAGAGGAAATTCTTAACATAATAGATTACCTCCAGTATCTTAGCGCTTGATGCTGAGCACAGAATCCAGCATTTCATCTAGGGTTGTCATCACACGGCAAGCAGCCGCAAAGGATTTCTGGTACTGCACAAGGTTGATGCCTTCTTCATTCAGGTCAACCGTAGAAACATTATCACGGGCAACTGCGCGCTCATTCGCTGCAATCGAGTAATTGTTGAGCAGCGTGTTGGTTGCTGACATATCAGCACCCAAAATAGCATTCATGTTGGTGAACATGCCCTCAAAGGAACCGGTGAAGAACTTGCGGTCTTGACCATTGTCCTGAATCGGATTGCCGTTCTTATCCAGCGCAACAAAGTCATGGTCTTTATTAAGCCCCTGAATCATGTTGAGCACATTGCTGTTGTCACCACTGCCAGCAGCTGGGTCAACGGACGTTGTGATTTTGATAGAACCGTCCAGCCAACCCTTGGAAATAGAAATATTCGATGCAGTAATGTTCTTATTGTTGGGGTCATTGGATTCGAACAGGTTTGCCTCTTTACGGAGCGGTTTGCCGTCAGGACCGATTTGTGGTTTTCCTTGTGCGTCCAAATCCAACGGACGGTTCATATCATTCATCGTCTTGGCAAGCGTCTGGGCAAGAGAATCCAGAGAACGCTGGTAGTATGCGATACCACGAATCTTCGAAGCCGGCGTGCCAAACTCACCCTTACCGTTGAGATACTCAAGGTCAGCCTTGAGCACACCATACCAGTCTTTTTCAGCCAGCTTATCATTTTTATGTGCGGCATTGTCAACGGCATCTTTGTCTTTGGTGGCGAATTTGTTACCATTAAATTTGACTTCAATTTCGCCTGTTTGAGTCATTTCCGCACTAAATTGTTGAGGTTTTGTGGTGGGATTATTTCCGTCTATCAGTGTTGTATTACCAGCTATCGGAGGAGTACCACCAGTAACGGTAACACTAAATGTACCATTGTTATTTGGTGTCTTTTGGATTGTCAAGCCTTGTGCTTTGAGTCTTTCTGTCAAAGCATTAAATTGATTATCAAATTGTTTTTCCAGTTCTGCTGTTTGACGGTCAAGAGACTGCTTTTGCTTATCGAGTTTATGGAAGGTATCAACCTTGTTTTGAGCGTCTTTCAATTTTTGAATCAGTGCAGGGTCACCCGGCTTTTTCTGAAGTTCTTTGCGGGCAGCTTCAACTGCATCTTGCAGTTCTTTTAGCTTCTTATCACGGTCAGCACCGATAAAATCTTTATCTGTGAGGTTATTTGCGCCAAGGGACTGTTTCCAAGCCTCCATTTGCTTATTCACATCAGCAAGCTGTTTGTTCACACCCTGCATAGAGTTTGTGAGGCTGTTGAGGTTTTCCATCTGCTCCTTGATTTCAGCGAGCAGCGGGGATTCGCCCTTGGTGTTGGTCAGACCGCCGAGACTGATTTTGTAATCCTCAGCTGTGGCATCGGGCTTGCCGTCTTGACCGAGCGGAGAAATTTCCAGCTTATTGGCAAAGCTGCCATCTACCAGAATCGGACGGTTTGCGGGGTCTTGACCCGGCGCGTCCATTTCAATGGTCAGCTTGTCCACGAAGATACCGGCGCTGACCTGTTCTTTGGAGTAGCTGACCTTGATTTTCGTCATTTCGGATAGTTGGTCAATCAACAGGTTCCGGTTATCAATCATTTCAAGAGCAGGATCGCCGTGAATCTGGCTCTTGCGGATTTCGATATTCAAATCCCGAATCTGAGAAAGAATCTTGTTGACGCCGTCTACATTTTGGTCAAAGCCCTGAAGTGCATTTTCCTTTTGGGTTTTGAGGTCGGCAGAGTATTTATTGAGCAGAGAAACCAGCTTTTGGCATGCGCTTCGAACGAGCGTGTCATGCTCCTTAGAGGTTGGATTGTTGGCAAGATTTTGAAGCTGTGTGCGAATCTCCTCAATATTGGTATGGATACCATCTTTGGAAACCTCGTCCAGAACTGCCTGTAACTCTTCAAGGTTTGCAAGCTTTTCGTCATAGAAGCCGACATTGGACGCCTCGTTGCGGTAACGGATATCGAGGAACGGGTCACGAATCTGGCTGACGCTGGTGACCAGAGAGCCAATGCCCATACGTACATCGGTAGAAACCGAATAGCGGTCTGCGGTACCATGATACAGGCTGATTTGGTTGATTCGCTGGCGGGTGTAACCGTTTGTGTTGATGTTTGTGATGTTGTTTCCCGTGATTTGCAGGCCTTGCTGGCTCGAACGAATGCCGAGCTTGGCCATCGAGAAACTGCCAAAGGTCGAAATCATGTTATTTCCTCCATAATTTAAGTGTGATGGCCTAGGCCTTGATATCAGTAAAGCTGCCCTGTTTTTGGGGGCGGTTTGGTTTTGCCGTCTCGCTTACTTCTTCAAGCGCATGGTCGATTTCGCGCAGGGTGGTTTCCAAAATCGCCTGAGAAGCGGCTGCGGCACTGCGGTATTGCTCATAGGCTGCTTGGAAACGCGAGAACACAGGTGCGAGCTGCTTCTGGTGTTCTGTGGAAAGATGGTCAGAAAGCTGATGGAAAGGGATATTTTTTAGTCCAAGCGCTTCATCAACCTTTTCTTTTTGACGTTGCATTCCGCGGATTTGCAGCGAAATCGCCTGTTCACGCTGCATACAGTGTTCCAGTGCCGGCAAGTCGTCTTGATGTACAGCCTGCATTTTTTCCTGCTGTAACGTGTTAAGCTGGTCAAAAATCTTCGTAAAGTCATCAAGCAACTTGCCAAGTTCTTCAATATGGGTCATGTAAGGTTCACCTCATTGGAGCAGAATACGGCGTACAATTTCATCAGTATCAATTTGATATTGTCCTGCAGCGACCTTGTCATGGAGCGACTGAATATCGCCGGTGGTCGTGGCAGCGCGAACCTCCTGCGCAACGCGACCAATCATTTCAAGCGTGAAAGACTGCTCAGGAGACAGGTTGCTGCGCTGCAAGGTGACTTTATCAAAGTTTCCGATATCTTCACGATGCGGCTCGTGATCAACGCGTTCTCCGGAACGGATCATGCGTGGAGATATAGGCGATATATAGTTGTTGAGGATCTGCATAGGATCACTCCTCTCAAAGATAATAGATCGCTGAATACATTATAAATATCGTACATTTTTCAAGAAATATAAGAGGGGAATTGAAATTTTTCTCAACCAATATGATCAAATTTATAAATAAAAATATGCCCTGATGCTGCTGTATTTCTGGATCATATGGAAAATATCACCAGAAAGCAGGGCAGAAATCAGGGCAGGTGTTGGAGAATTTCGGAGTATGACATCGCTTTTGGTTCAGAGTGTACCAAGGTGACGCAGCAGCACATCAGAAATATGCTCAAGTGGTTCCTGATGACAGACCGCACCCAGCTTGTAGGCTTCCATCGGCATACCGTAGACGACGGAGGTTGCCTCGTCCTGTCCGATGGTAAACGCACCGTGTTGACGCATTTCCAACAGACCTCTTGCGCCATCGCGCCCCATTCCGGTTAAAATGATGCCGACCTGTTTGCATTTGACGGATTGTGCCATGGAATGAAACAGCACATCGACAGAAGGACGATGTCCGCTGACCTTTGGCTCGTTCACGCAGGATACCGTGTAGCCGTTTCCGGTGTGTACGACTTTCATTTGCATGTCGCCGGGGGCAATCAGGGCAAGCCCGCGTTCGATGCGGTCCCCATTCTTTGCCTCACGTACCTCCATTTTACAAATGCGGTTGAGGCGTTCGGCGTACATTTCGGTAAAGCCGACAGGCATGTGCTGTACGATGACGATGCCCGGCGTATTGGCGGGCAGATGACGCAGAACCTCTAAAGTAGCTTCTGTACCGCCCGTAGAAGCACCGAGCGCAATGATGACATCATTCAAGGCACTGCTGGTAAGCGGCGGAAGAATGGAGGTGGGGTGCGCGCGCAGAGTTCTTTGAATGGTTGCGGCTGTGCGGACGTGTGCACGGGAGGCGGCGCGAACCTTGAGCGCAAGTTCTCGCTGGAACAAGTCCACGCTGCTGGGGAGAGACATATCCGGTTTGCGGACAAAGTCCACAGCGCCGGCAGAGAGTGCATCAAATACACGGATATTCAGCGACGAGCACAGAACGACGGGGAGAGGATTTTGCGGAATATATTCTTTCAAAAATTCAAGTCCGCTTTGACCGGGCATTTCTACATCAAGCGTTAAAACATCTGGTTTTAACAGAGCAATTTTACGGCGCGCATCAGAAGCGTTGATGGCATGACCGACAACCTCTAAGCGTGGGTCACGCGATAATCCATCGTCAAGAACCCGTCGGGCAATGATGGAATCGTCAACAATAAGTACGCGAATTTTGTGAGCGGTTTGCATAATATACAGGTCCTTTCCATAGAATCGATTCGTTGACTCGACCGATAACAAAAATTGCCCGTGCGAAAAGCGTCGGGCAATAGGAGGCCTCATGCCTTGCGGTAGGTTGCGGGCTGTAGATATTGATAGGGACTGGTCTCTTTATTTACTGTTTCTGAGTGACCAATCAGCAGATAACCGCCCGGTGCAGTTGCGTTGTAAAAGCGCTGTACAAGCGCATCTTTTGTGGGCTGATCGAAATAAATCATGACATTGCGGCAAAAGATGACATCGAACTTGAGCCGGAACTGAATCGGATCCATCAGATTGAATGTACGGAAAATTACGTTTTTTCGGATTGCCGGAGCAACAGTATATAAGGAACTGTTGTTCTCTTTTACAAAATATTTTTGTTTCCAGCTCGATGGAAAATCGGCGGGGAGGTCATAGGTGCCTTTTTGTGCAGCGGAGAGGACGCGCTGTGAGATATCTGTTGCAAGTACACGGGTATCCCAATGCGCTGCGGAGGCACCCAGATAGTCCATCAAAATCATGGAGATGTTATAGGGTTCCTCGCCGGAGGAGCAGCCTGCCGACCAGATGGACAGCACATGGTCGCGTGCGTGCCGATGAATCATTTCAGGCAGAATGGTGTTGCGGAAAAAGTCATAGTGCGTCTGCTCCCGCATAAAATAGGTATAATTGGTCGTCAGCTTATTGAGCAGCGTTTCGATGTCCTCTTGTGTTGCAGCGGTCAGAATATGATCGACATAGCTGCTGAAATCCCGATATCCTTGGGAGAGAATCGTAGTAGACATGCGGCTGGTAATGAGCTGGCGCTTGCGCGTCAAATCAATGCCAAATTTTGTTTTGATGAAACTGGTAAGGCGGTGGAAGTCCTGATCAGAGAGGTCAAGCATGTAAGGGTCCTCCGGAAATCAGACTTCACTGATCATGCGTGCACAGTCCAGTACAAGCATGGTATTTCCGCCGCCCTCGAGGGAAATCATGCCGCTTACAAGCTGCTGATCGCTTACCAGACTGACAGAAAGCTGAGATTCATCAATATCGACCATTTGTGCAACGCGATCGACCAGAATACCGATTTGTGTGCCTTCGATATCCAGCACGATGATACATACGGTGCTGTCGGTTTCTGCATCGGGACGCCCGATGCGCAGGCGGATATCAATGATGGGGATAATCTGACCGCGCAGATTGATAATGCCCTTTACATAATCTGGAGTCATGGGCAGGGAGGTCAGTGCGTGATTGATGATAATTTCAACCACATAGGAGGCATTGACGCCAAACAGCAAATTATCGGTATAGAAGGTCAGGTATTTTGCCATTAGGGCATCATTATAGACTTGCTCCTTTTTCAGGGCATCAATCGTATCTATGGATTCAGTAGGCATAATGTGCCTCTCCTTTCTTCTTTGGGTTTATTGCAGCATATTGCCGTTTTGTGCGGCTGTGTAGAGGTTGCCGACATCAAGGATAATGCTGATATTGCCGTCACCCATGATGGTACAGCCAGTGATACCCGAATTTTTGATATTGAAGTTATTCAGGTAAGAGGGCAGAGGCTTGACAACAACCTGCTGCTCGCCCAGCAGCTCATCTACGAACAGACAGTAGGAGAGCTCGCCGGAGTCTACCCATACCAAAATACCGTCCTCAATGTTTGTGATTTGGGTATCAATCTGATAGAGGTCATGGATTCTGACAATGGGATAGAAGCTTCCCATGCGGTTTATCATTTCGCCGTGATTTGCGTCATGAATGACTTCACTTTCGGAAACCTTGAAGGACTGACGAATGTTGTGAATGGGAATGGTGAAAATCGAGTTGCCGACGGACAGCTCCATGCCGTCTACGATGGCAAGGGTCAGCGGGATTTTTAGTGTGACGCACATGCCTTTGCCAATCTCACTGGAAATCGAAACGGTACCGCCTACGCTCTCTACATTTGCCTTGACAACGTCCATGCCTACCCCACGACCAGAATATTCGGTAACTTCCTTGTTGGTGGAGAATCCGGGAGCCATCAGGAACGCAAGGATTTCCTTGTGGGTATATTCGCTTTCCGGCTTGGTCAGCAGACCGTTTTTGCGTGCTTTTGCCAGAACACCCTCCGGATTGACACCCTGACCGTCGTCTCGAACGGTGATGATGACTTCACTGCCAGTATGTGCAGCAGACAGCGTAATGGTACCCTGCGGGTCCTTACCGGCTGCAATACGGTCTTCGACGTTTTCCTCGATGCCATGGTCCATGGAGTTGCGGACAATGTGCATGATGGGGTCACCGATGCTGTCTACAATGGACTTATCCACTTCGGTGTCCTCGCCCTCGATGACAAGTCGAGCTTTTTTGCCAAGCTTCTGGGACATATCACGCACAATACGCTTCATCTTTTGGAAGGTGCCGGAGACCGGAACCATGCGAATGGACATACTGATATCCTGAAGCTCATCGGTCAGTTTGCGCAGCTGTCGCGCGGACTTTGTAAAGTTGTCCAGCTTCAAGCCTCGAATATCGGGTGATGAGGTCACCATAGATTCGGTGATTACAATTTCGCCGACGATTGCCATTAAGCTGTCCAGCTTGGAAAGATTGACACTGATGAGGCTTTGCTTGCTGGAAGCCGGACGGTTCGGATTGCTGCCGGAGGGAGCGGCTGCCGGAGCAGAGGGCTTGCTGGGGGCAGCTGTGTGTGTTTCTGCTGCCGGAGGCACTTCGCTTTTCACCGCTTCCGGTTCAGCTGGCTTTGATACAGCCACTGCCGGTTCCGGTGTCGGTTCCGGAGCTGCGGTATTTTCCAGAACCTCATAGGTTTGGATATTGCTCGAACCCTTTACCACCTGAATGGCAGACTGCAAGGCATCTTCGCTGGAGAAATGCAGCAGGAAGCCCTTGTCCACAATGGTGGCAGCCGAATCCGGATTGCTGTCTACATCAGAAGGCTCATAGGTCGCCTCAACCCCTGCCTCGGTCAGCGCGGTGACCAGCATATATGCGCGCAGGTTTTCCATGCCGCAGCCCTCGTCAAAGAACACATGAAGCGTGTTTTTGGCACCGGACGGTGCAGCCGGCGCGCTGGCAGCCGATGTCGGCTGCGATGCAGCGGGAGCGGCAGATTCATCGCCTCCGTTAATTTTCTGCATGAAGCTATTAATATCTGAGAGGAATGTGTCGATATCTTCAGAAAGGGGTTCATTGTTCTCAATCTTCTTCACCTCAGAGCGGAAGAAGTCAGTTGAGAGGAACATTAAATTGAATAGTTCATGATGGAGATCCTCTGGAATTGCGTCCATAGAATGTTCGCGGATAACAAAAAATAGATCCTCGATATGATGTGCAATTGTTGTCAGAGCCTGAAACTCCATCATAGCGGATGAACCCTTGAGTGTATGCATGATGCGGAAGATTTCGTTCACATCATCTTGTGTGAAGGTATTTGCCTGTTCCGAGTTCAGAAGAATCCCATCGAGCTGCTCGAGCAGGGTGTTTGTCTCGTACAGGTACATTTCCAATATATTGTCGTTGCCATTATCCATTAAGGAACACCGCCTTTTCGTATAGTCTCTTTTTAATATCGTCCAAAACCTATGGAGAATTAAGGGTATTCTTAAAGAAAAAAATAGGATTGGCGTGGTGTCTCGTGTTTGACCTGAAAGCATGATGGATTGGTGCGGAGAAACGGAGCAATCTATGGCAGATATTATGAAAGTTACAACGCCGATGACCGGCTATGAAAATACAAGTCCGCGGCAAAATCCGATTACACCAAATGATACCCAGATTCAAAATGTAGTCACGCCAAATCGGGTGAGCCGTCCAGATGGAAAAACCGAGCATCAGGGTGCAGACAACAACGGATATCTGCACCGCTTCGACTCCAATTTTGAGAGCTTCATTCAGCAGCTGCGGCAGACCCCTACCCTGACCGAAACCATGTCTGCGCTTTTGCTGGGGCGTATGCAGACGCTGGTTTCCTCCGGCTTGTCGGAGGATATGGCAAAGGAGCTTGCTCAGTTTCTCAAAATGCTTTCTATGGACCAGTCCCAGCTTTTGACGTTTCTAAAGCAGCAAAGCATGTCATCTGTCCGGTTTAAGGGTGCATTCTTTGACATTTTACGTGAGATTTTTAATGGCTCGGATATGCCGGGCATGAAGGGCGACATTTTGCAGTTCCTGAAAAAATATAATGATATGGCATCAACAGAGCACATCGCCAATAGTATGATGAGCATTTTGGAGCGTATGTCGGAGGCTATGCCGAAATCTGCACGCGGAGGGCTGAGTGAGTTCATGCAGCAGCTGCAAGGTGCTTTGCAGCGTGGGGATCGAGCGGGTGCGATGTCAATCCTGCGAAACGGAGTTATGCCCTACATGGGAAATTATGTTTCCCGTACCCATGATATGGGGCTGTCCCGCACCCTGCTGTCCATGCTGACGCTGCAAATTGCGCGTTATGAAAACGGTTCTGTGGAGTCTACCTTGCAGGCATTCAGACAGTTGGGAGGCTATACGGCAATCCGTGATCGATTGGGCGGATTGGACGATAACAGTCTGCTCCTTCTGCTTCGCAACACAGAGTTTGAACAGGCATCAAAAAATGATGTTTTAAATCAAACTTTATTGGATATGGCACAGCGGGCATTGCGCGGGGAAGGGGGACTGGAGGCGCGTCAGGCGTTTGAGTCTATCATGAATGCGCTGCTGCTCAACCAAAGTGTTTATATGCCGCTCACACATTTGATGATTCCGCTCGAATGGAATGGACGCATGATGTTTTCGGAACTGTGGATTGATCCCGATGCGGACAACAGCCAGCGAGACGGAGAGAAAAAAGAACGCACCATTCGTCTGCTGATTAAGTTTGACATTCAGGATTTGGGGTTGTTTGATACGGTCATTGAGCTGCATGGCAGCAAAAATGTTGATTTGCGCATTGCATATCCAGAAAAGCTGTCAGGTGCCAAAAAGGTGATTCAGTCAAACGTCAGCAAAATTTTGAACAAATGTGGTTTGGAACCCAAAAATGTGATTGTGGATACCATGCGGCAGCCTGTCAGTCTGTCTGAAGTATTTCCGCGTTTGTATGAAAGGAAGAATAGCGTTAATGTCAGCATCTAGTCAACGCGCGGTTGCGCTGAAATATGAAAACGGTCAGGCGGCACCGATTGTGGTCGCAACAGGAATGGGATATACGGCAGAACGAATCGTTGACATTGCTTCCGAAAGCGGTGTGCCCGTGTATGAAGACAACTCTCTTGCCACAATGCTCTCTCAGCTGGAGCTGGGAGTGGAGATTCCGGAGGAGCTATATACAGCAATCGTTGAGATTTATGTATATTTTCTCAATTTTGACCCTTCTCAACCGGACGGAAAGCGAAAGCTGGACGAGCCAAAGCTGGAGGAACAAAAACCGGAGGAACAAAAACCGGAGGTAGTGGAACATGAGGAGACATAAGGAAGACGAAAAAAATTTATGGATGCTGTTTGACCCTGCCTATACGCTGGTAGATCAGGCTGTCTTAGAGAGCAAACGGGGAGAATGTATTGCAGTCCTTCGACCCGTGGGAGAAAATGTAAAAGAAGCGATGCAGATGCATATCGTTTTGTTTAGCTGGGCAGAGGACCCGAGGGTTGTATATCGCGGGGAAGTGGCGTCAAGGCGTGCAGGCAGGCTTTATCTGGAAAATGTAACGCGAATGGAGCCGGATACAGGGCATCATTTGCGTGTGCGTATGGAATTTCACAGCAAGCTGCTCTATATGCGTGGCAGAACTGTTTTTCCGGCTCCGCTTGTCTCCTTTGACATGAGTGCGGGCGGAATTGCATTTTTCACCCCTGCCGAGCTGGAGCAGGGAGAAGAATGTGAGGTTGTGCTGCCTGTGACCTCCACGATGCTCGTGGTTCGTATGCGAATCCTGCATGGAGAGGCGGCAACAGGTCAGCGCTGGAGATATGCTGCATGTTTTCTGGATTTATCTGACGAAGAAGAAGCCATGATTCGTCAGGCAATTTTTAGTGAGCAATGGCGGCGCGGCAGATGCCGTGTGCTGTCAGAGACCTATGAAGGGAGATAAGAGATATGACAAAGCATAAATCACGCTGGTTGGCGGGTCTTATGGCGGCGGTGATGCTGTTCACCTATCTTGCAGTTCCAATTCCAGAACAGACCACTGCGTCGGCACACTGGGCAGATGCCTCGCTGACAAAGCTGCGGGATTGGGGCGTTATGCGCGGGGACCAAAACGGAAGCATGGAGCCTGACCGCAATATTACACGCGCTGAATTTGTATCCATGGTCAACCGCGCATTTGGATATAAGAAACTGGGCAAGCAGCCGTTTAAGGACGTTGCAGGCGGTGAGTGGTATGCAAATGAAATCAATATTGCATACAATCAGGGATATTTTCAAGGCTCAAGCAAGACAACGGCAAGCCCGAATGATTCCCTGACTCGTGAAGAGGCTGCTGTTCTGGTGGGACGCAATCTGATGCTGACACCAGATGAAAGCGAAAACCTGATGTTTAAGGATGGACGTGCTCTGAGCTTCTGGAGCCGCGGCATTGTTACAGCAGCAGCCAAGAAGGGAATTTTGAAGGGGCAGGAGGACAAAACCTTTCGCCCGCAGACACCCATTACCCGTGGTGAGGTCGGCAGTATGCTCGAACGCACCATTGGTACGCCAGTCAACCAATCCGGCCGCCGCAGCCTTGGCATGGTGCGCGGAAATGTAATGATTTCTGCGCCTGATGTGGAGCTGTATGATACCATTATCAATGGAGACTTGTATATTACAGCGGGTGTGGATTTGGGCTTTGTAAAGCTGGATAATGTGCGCGTAACCGGACAAATCATAGCAGCGGGTGCTGGTGTCAGCAATCGAGATGGAAACAGTATTACCCTGCGCAATACTTCGGTTGCAGAGATGATTATTGACAGCCCAAACAATGTGGCAATCAGTGTTCGGGCAGAGGGCAATACCAAAATTGGAAAGGCATTTGTGCGCACCAGTGCCTATTTGGAGGACTCCTGCTACAACGGAAACGGATTCCAAGTTGTTGAAATTGATGGCGAGGAAGGCACGCGCGTTGATTTTACAGGCAACTTTAAGGACGTCATTCTCAAGACTGCCAAGGGTACGGTTGCGCTGGGACGCGGCAGTATAAAAAAGCTGTCCGTAGATGAAAAAGCATTTGGTGCAATTGTGAATATTGATGTAGATGCTTTGATTCATGAACTGTATCTGGATACAGGAACGACGGTGACAGGTGCCGGAGATGTGGGATATGTAAAAATCAATACGGCAGGCACGACCATGACAATGCTGCCGGATAAGATTGAAATTCGCCCCGGCATTACTGCAACAATTGGCGGCACCCAAATGACCAGCAAGGACGCAGTGCTTGCCTCTACCTACCCTCGCATTCTTGCGGGCTATCCAAAGGTAAGAGATATTGCGCCGAATACGGCGAATTCTCTGGTGAGCACCAATAAAACAGGTACCATGTATTGGGGCATTACCTACAAGGCAGATAAAGAAATTTCTGCTGAGGATTTGATTAAGCCGCCGGCTTATGGCGGAAAAGCACTCAGCACAGGACAATCGCCGATTCAGACCGCGGAAAATGATATCACGACAGCAATTGGCGGACTCAAGACAGATACCGAATATACTTTCTCGGCTGTGCTGAAAGATGCCCGTGGAAATATCAGTGTGCGCAAGAGCCGTTCCTTCCGCACACCGGATAACACCATTCCGAATTTTGCACCCGGGTATCCGCGTGTGGATAAGGACGGATATGTAGATGATGATCACAGCAAGGATTTCTATGCAGCAATTGAAGCTGTCATCACCAAGAATAGTACGCTGTATTATGCCCTGTACAATAAGGGACTGCCAGCACCAACCGCAGACGAGCTGCGCACCCAGACAATGACCGGTCATGTAAAGGGCGCAAACGGTAAGCTCGAGGTCAAGAAAAATGAACCAGTCATCTTCCCAATCATGGGGCTTGAGGAACAGAAAGAATATGACCTGTATCTGTTGGCAAGCGATGGAATCAATCATTCTCCGGTTCGGAAGCTGAGCTTCAAAACAGGAGATCATACCCCGCCGGAATTTAACGACGGTTATCCGAAGTCAGATAATGCCAAGGAAAAATCCGTAGATGTTGCCTATAATGTAAATGAAGACGCAACAGTCTATTGGGTTGCCGTGAAGCGCGGAGAAACCTATCCAGTTCCGCCAGACGATTGGGAGGGCGGAGAAGTACCGCTGGATTCGGACGAAGCCAAAAGTCAGGTCATGAATGGCAGCAATGCAAAGTTTAAGGGCAGAGCAAATGCAGTCAAGGACCGAGAGGGACGCCTGACAGTAAGTGGTCTGGAGGTACAGACCGGATACGACGTATATTTTGTACTTCAGGATCGAGCAGGCAACTTGATTGAAGAGGTCAAAACGCTGCAAATCAAGACGCTGGACGTCATTCCTCCCACAGCGGAACTGAAATTTGAGCCTGAGGTCAATGGACAGCCGTTGGTAGAATCGGATATCAGCATTGTATTCAGCGAGGAAATCCGCGTTGAAGTCAATGAGGACGGAAAACGGAAATCCTTGCATGAAATGGAAGGCGAGGAATTGTTAGATGCTGTTCGGAGAAACTTCCACTTTATTGATGCAGAGAGCCAGCTGGACGATCCAGTTCCAACGAACTTCAATGCACAAAACGTCATTTGCAAGCTGGAGGAAGGCAAGACAATCCTGACCTTTAAGGGCGGAGAGGAAGAGGCAGCACGTGCCTTGAGTCTCGTCAGCGGAAACAAGTATCGTGTGGAGATGGAGCGTGGCATTTATGACACCTCGAACAACCGCATTGAGGACAAATATCGTGTCTTGGAGTTCACGACGGTATTCTCGCGTATTGTACAGAATGAAATTAAGGATCGTCCGGCAGACATCAATGTAGCATTTGAACTGCGTCCGCAGTCAACAAAGGTGTCGGATAACATCTATTTTGATTTGATTCTCTGGTCGGAGTCCGATATCGAGTTTAAGCTTTTCGAGAAAAAGAATGGACAGGAGGACTGGAGTCCAACCAAGAATTATAACGGTGAGGACGTCATTGGAGCCATTACAAAGAATGGTGCAATCTCTGTTTACTCATTGATTAACGACCCGAATGTACAATCCAAAAAGTTCCCAAAGCTGAAAGATGTGGAACGCATCAGCTATGGTATTCAAATTACAAAGCTCAATGGACGACCGGCATCTGAGGGCAATGAGATTGTAAATATTTATTCCGTGCCGGTAGCGGGTAACTTTGTGGATTTGGATAGCTTGTCTAAGAATCCTTCGAAAAACTGGGAAACACTGGTTGGAGGCAGTAAGGTCATTCTGGTTGGTACGCCGCCAAGCCTGCACATGTATACTGTCTTGACAGATACGATGATTCCGCAGTTTATTCAGGGCAGTCCGACATTTGAGAAGGGCGATTCGATTGTGATTCCACAGGTACAGGTAGACCGCAAAGCAACACTCTATTATGTTGTAGCCCCGAAGGATAGCATTGTGATTCAGCCAACACCAACCGGGAAAGCTCCTGAAAGTGGTGCTGACAAACAACCGGCAGAAATTACCAATCCAACACCGCAGGATATTATGCGTCCGGGCTATGCAGCAAGTGTTGCAGGAGCCGTTCAAGGAATGTTTGCTGGTGTAGATGGAAATGGAATCGAGCCATACACGTTGTCAAGCTTTGAAATAACCGGATTGCAGCCAAAGACGGAATATGATGTATTCTTTGTACTGAAGGGTACACCACAAACCCCATCGAAGGTACACTGGTATCGCTTGAGCACAGTTGAGGTTGCAACACCAGACATTACCCTGAACAATGATATTGCATCGAGTGGAACGAACAAGATTACAGTTACAGTCAACAAGAATGCAAATGTTTGGTGGAAGCTCTATCCTGCCAATAAGCTGCCAGAGAATATTAAAGATAGCAAGGAGCTACAGCCGTCTAAGCAGTCAGATGAATTTGAAATTCAGAGCACTGCTGACCGTGATGGTCTGGCTGGCATTGGTAATGACATCAAGGGTATGAATGGTACGAGTGATATCATCAAGGCAGAGGGTACATTAAAAATCACTCGCCCGCCCACGGATACTACAACTGGTAACATCAGCAGTTCCATTGAACTCAAGGATTTGCAGGAAGGACAGTCTTATGTTATGGTTGCGCTGGTACAAAATATATTGGGTGGCAAGTATAGACTGTACCGCTTGGATGATATCCTGCCTCGAGATTCGACACCCCCAATTATTTTGAGTGTTGCTGGCGCAAAAGCACAGGGAAATAGCAAGACGGGCTATTCAGCAAACATTACAATTTTGTTTTCGGAGCCGTTGTATTACCAAAAGTCCGGTGATTATAAAAAAGTCTATCCAATGGGAGCAGAACAATTTTCACCAAATAAAGCAACAACACCTGACGCACAAGATAAGAATATCCGTATGCAAATCAATGGAGATGGTACAGGGATGTTGAAAAGTGTAAACCCACCTGGGGCACCGGCGTTTAATATGGTTGTTTATCAGTTTACAAAATGGAAAATTGGAGATTCCATGATTTTCCCGCAACCGATTACGGATGAAAATGGTGAAGTAGCTGGTACTTTCATATTAACATTGGAGCCGAACAGATACCCTGGTAAGGATGGAACATTAACAGAGCCGGGCTTTGTGGCAAGCCTCGGAAACAGTGTCAAGCCTGACCCTTATCAACCACCGGAGCCACAAAAACCACAGCGTCCGTAAAAGACTCAAAGACATATCTGAAAAGAGGAGGGCGCCATTAGGTGCCCTTCTCTCTATAAAAGCACAGATATAAGCTGTTTTGTAGATAGGCAAGGGGTATAAAGGAGAGGTATTTTGAAGCTTACGATTAAAAAGATACAATATAAACTGGTTGCGGTTTTATCTGCAACTGTCATCATTGCGGCGGTTGCGGTAGGAAAATTGGGTATAGATATCACCGAAATTTCTACGATAAAGGCAATCAGCCGCACTGCGGTAGAGACTGCTGAGGTGGCGGCAGTTGCGGCACAAAATACGATATCGACCTATACAGGTGTCATTCAGGAAATTGGACGCGATGATATTTTAACCAGTCCGCAAACGCCGATAGAAACGAAAAAAGCCTTTTTGGACGAGCGAGTAAAAGCTTATTATATGCGTTCGGGAGGATATGCAGATATCCACGGTGTTGACCCTGTCAATGAAGTGAACTTGTCACAAGAGGTTTATTTCCAGAAAGCCATTCAGGGAGAGACTTATGTGACTGACCCATACATCATTCCGGATAAACAAGATGCTTATATTGTGATTGCAGCGCCGATTCAAAAGAATGGTGTGATTTCCGGTGTTGTGTATTTTCGCTGTGATACACACATTTTGCAATCCATCGTCAAGGATATTGACGTAGGAGAATCAGAGCAGGCAGACTCTTATATTTTATCGCGAGACGGCACGGTGATTGCAAATCCGGATAAGTCTTTGGTGATTGCAAAAGAAAATATCATAGCCAAGGCAAAGGCTTCTCCCAAGGACAAGGACTTGCAGGATTTGGCAAAAATCGAGCAGGCAATGATTCGGGGAGAGACTGGATTTGGTCAATATAAGTATGCAGACGGCAATCACTATATGCAGTCTTATGCACCGATTCCGGGAACAGATGGGTGGAGTGTTGCGGTCACCATTGATATGGCAGAGTTCTTGCAGCCGGCAAAGCTTGGCGGCTGGATACAAATGGCTGTGATTCTCCTTCTGGTGATAATCGGAATGGCAATTGCTGTTTGGGTTGGCCGCTCGATGAGCCGACCGATTGCAGAGTGTGCCGACCGATTGCATCGCTTGGCAGAGGGCGATTTACACAGCACAACACCAGTCGTAAAAGGACAGGACGAGGTGCACATGCTGTCGGATTCCATTGAGAGCATGGTCAATGACCTTGCCCATATGATTGACGATGTGAGCTGCGTCCTGACACAGATGGCACAGGGGGATTTGGCGGCTCTCAGTCAGACGGCAAATTATCCGGGCGATTTTGAACAGCTGAAAACACAGATTGAAATTATTCATCAGCAGTTTCGGACAACCATTGGCAGCATTGTACATGCTGCACAGCAGGTAGCGACTGGTGCTGACCAGGTGGCTGCTGCCAGTGGTGAGTTGGCAAGCGGTTCGACACAGCAGGCACAGACGATTCGCCTATTGACTGCACAGGTTTCCGACTTAACAGAGCAGATTGGTACGACTGCAAAAGATGCGCAAGATGCCAATGACAGCTCTCATGCTGCACAGGGAATGTTGACAGATGGCATTGAGCACATGAATAAGCTTGTGGAGTCGGTACAGGAAATTGAACAAAATGCAGAGGAAATTTTCAAGATTCTCAAAGTGATTGATGATATTGCATTTCAGACCAATATTTTGTCTCTGAATGCAGCCGTGGAAGCCGCCCGTGCAGGCACTGCGGGCAAGGGCTTTGCTGTGGTGGCTGATGAGGTGCGCAATCTTGCTGCAAAGAGTGCAGAGTCTGCCAAGAGCTCTGCGCAGCTGATTAACCGCTCCGTAGAGGCAACTCACCAAGGTGCAAAGCTGGCGAAGCAGACCGCACAAGTTCTTCAGGAGGTCATGAGCGGTGCCGGACAGGTTGCAGAATACATCAACCATATTTCAGAGGAAGCTCAGAGACAGGCACAGTCGATTCAGGATATCAACAGCAATATCGTGCAAATTTCTGCTGTTGTGCAATCCAATTCCTCTGCAAGTGAACAGAGCGCAGAAGCCGCAGAGGAGCTGGCTGGGCAGGCGGAAATTATGAAAACGCTGGTCGGAAAGTTTAGACTGGAGAAATCATCAGACTTGTGATAAAATAAAGTCACATAAGCTTTAGATTAGGAAAAAGAGAGGAGAGAGCACTTGAAGGTACAGAATACGCTCATGATGGATTGGAGTATGAGAGGAATGTCTCCAATTCAGCTTTCGCAAGTGGGCAGCATTGATCAATTTGCGAATGTGTTGGCACAACGCATGGAACGTGCAAATACGCTTTCCTCCGGAAGTCAGAGCATGGACGAAATGTTTGAGCGTGCGTCTATGGCAACTGGTGTTCCGGTCAATCTGTTAAAAGCGGTTGCAAAAACGGAGTCGGATTTTAATCCCAATTGTGTATCACATGCCGGCGCAATGGGCGTGATGCAGCTCATGCCGTGCAATGTGGAGGAATACGGTGTGACAGATCCCTTTGATGCCGAGCAGAACATCATGGCAGGTGCACAGCAGCTTGCAGACCTGTCCCGCCGATATGATGGGGATCTCACCTTGACACTGGCTGCATATAATGCAGGCAGCGGCAATGTGGCAAAATATGGGGGTGTGCCGCCTTTCAAGGAGACACAGAATTATATCCGTAAGGTGACTGCTTTGGTGGGAGAGGATATTACCATTCCTGCTGCCCAGAATTTTATGCCCGCAAACGGAATGGACGGTATGCTGCCGACGGTCACAATGGACGCACTGTTACAGGATAAGATGCAGCAGATGGTTTATTTGATGGCACAGGGCATGAAATACAATCTGCCGAGTTTGAACTTAACCGACGAGACAACACCCTTCTATTTATAAGAAAAGAAAGAACTGCTTTGCGGCAGTTCTTTTTCTATGCCGTAAAAAGTATGCCCATAGACGACAGATTCTGCGTTTTTCTTGTCAATCTCTTTGCTGCGTGGTATGATAAAACAAGACCAAAAAGAATGAGGTGCGATATGCTGAAGATAACCCATTCCCCCGAGGAAACAGAGCAGGCAGGTGCAGATTTTGCAGCATCGCTGCTGCCGGGCGATGTCGTCACACTGGACGGTGATTTGGGTGCTGGAAAGACTGCGTTTGCACGCGGCGTTTTGCGTGGGCTGGGATATAGTGGGCGTGTCACCAGCCCAACATTTGCCATTGCCAATGTGTACCCATTGCCTATGACTACGGTGGTACACTTTGATTTGTACCGTATTTTGGACGAGGAGGCACTGTTTGAAATTGGGTTTGAGGAGTATCTGGACGGCAAGCATATTTTACTCATAGAATGGAGTGAAAATGCAGGTGCGCTTGTGCCGGATACACACAAATCGGTGAAGCTGACTTATGGAACAGAGCCGGAAATGCGGCAATTGGAAATTGAGGAAAGAATATGAAGATTTTGAGCTTTGAATCGTCTGCGGTCTCCGCAGGCGTTTGTCTGACAGAGGGAACCGATGTAATCGCTTCTGCTTTCCAAAACTGCGGACTGACACATAGCCGTACCCTGCTGCCAATGGCAGAGCAGGTGCTGCACAATGTCGGACTGAAGCCGTGCGATTTGGACGGATTTGCCGTTGCCGCAGGACCGGGTTCTTTTACCGGAATTCGAATTGGAGTGGCAACGGTAAAGGGTCTGTGCTTTGGTACAGACAAGCCCTGTGTTGGGGTCTCCACACTGGAGGCAATGGCATGGAATTTGATTGGTATGCAGGGGACTGTTTCCTGCGTCATGGACGCACGAGCAGGACAGGTGTATCATGCACGCTTTGCACTGGACGGTAGGAATCCTCCTTTGCGCCTGACACCTGACCGCGCCATCACAATCTCATCACTTGGAGAGGAAATTGGACAAAATTCGGAAATTTTGGTTGGAGACGGCGCAAAAATGTGTTATACTAAACTTATTGAAATCTGTCCGCAGATTGCAGCCGCTCCCTCTCATCTGATATATCCAGGGGCGTATGGCGTTGCGATGGCAGCACTTCCGCAGTTTGTGTCCGGTCAGACGGTTACGGCACAGCAATTGGACGCTGTCTACCTGCGCAAGCCACAGGCAGTGCAAATGCGGGAGAAACGACTTGCTGGAGGAAGTACAAAATGACAATTGCAATTGGAAATGACCATGCAGGCTATGCGCTGAAGGTCAAGTTGATGGAAATGCTGAAGGATAAGTACGAGTTTACAGACTATGGCTGTTATTCCGCGGAACGCTATGATTATCCAGATGCTGCTGAAGCAGTTGCAAATGCGATTGTAGCAGGGAAGCATGAACGTGGAATCCTGATTTGTGGTTCCGGTATTGGCATTTCGATTGCAGCAAATAAGGTTCCCGGAATTCGTGCAGCGGCGTGTCAGTCTCACTTTGCGGCAAAATATTGCCGCTTGCACAACGATGCCAATATTCTTTGTCTGGGAGAGCGGATTACCGGTCCGGGAGAAGCAGCGGAAATGGTTGAGGTTTGGCTGGAGGGTGAGCTGGAAGGCGGCCGTCATCTGGGTCGAATTGAGAAAATTCATGCAATTGAAGCAAAGCATAGCAAGTAATTGCAAAACAAAGGAGAATAAAGAAGTATGTCGAATGTTCATGTAATGGATCACCCGCTGATTCTGCATAAGCTGAGCCTCATGCGTGACCGTCAAACCGGTGTGAAAGAGTTTCGTGAGGCAACTCGTGAGATTGCGATGCTCATGTGTTATGAGGCAACCCGTGATTTGCCGCTCAAGGAAATCACCATTGAAACACCCATCGCACATGCAAAAACCAGTGTGATTTCCGGTAAAAAGATGGCGATTGTTCCCATCTTGCGTGCAGGACTTGGCATGCTGGACGGTATGCTGGAGTTGATTCCGGCGGCAAAGGTTGGTCATCTGGGCATGTATCGTGACCCGGAGTCTATGAAACCGGTTGAGTACTATGCAAAGCTGCCAAGTGATATCGCAGAGCGTGATGTCATTCTGATTGATCCGATGCTGGCAACGGGCGGGTCGGCAGTTGCGGCTGTAGATGCGCTGAAAAATCGTGGGGTCAAGCATATTAAATTTGTATGCCTGCTGTCTACGCCCAAGGGGGTTGACGCACTGCAAAAGACCCACCCTGATGTTGAAATCTTTACCGCAGCAATTGACCCTGAGCTGAATGAACATGGTTATATCGTTCCGGGTCTTGGCGATGCTGGTGATCGTATTTTCGGTACAAAGTAATTGCAAGAAGAACAAAAGGTGCTGCGGAAACGCAGCGCCTTTTTTGACATAAAATGTAAATAATTTATGAAAAGGAGTTCTGCTTTATGAAGCACGGAAAATTATGGAGGCTGCTTGCAGCGGGAATGCTGCTTGCAGCAATGACACTTTCTGGATGCGGGGGACAGAGCAATCCAAAGGAGAAAGATTATAAAACAAAAGAAGATGCCATTGCTGCTGCAACCAAGGAAGAACAAGAGGTTCTGACGGAGATTGAAGCGCGAGATGGCAAGGTAATCGTTGTTTGGACGAATTTAGCAGAAGATGCAAGTGTACCGTTCTCCTTGGGACTCGTCGAGAAGAATGATGAGGTCTGGAAGATTACCAGTACAAACGGCGTGACAATGACAGACCGCTTTACAGGTTCGGGTATGTATCCGGCAAAGGACGGCTTAATTTCGTATGCAGTCAGTCCCTCTGAGGAGGACCCGATTCGTGATTCCTATGCAGAACACAAAAGCGCAAATGATTGGGCATTTCACTGGACGATTGTACCTGAGCTGCCTGTATGATTTTCGGATAAAATAAAACAAAACGGTGCGGACGTTCGCACCGTTTTGTTTTTATATTAGGATTCTGTTTCGATAACAGCTTGCGCAGCCGCAAAGAATTCTTCGGTATCCCAATCACCGTCGCTGGAACCGATGCTGTAATGCAGTCCGTCCTGCTCCCATGAAATGGTGTGATACAGACCATCCACACGGGTTTCGGTGCCATAGGAGATAAAACATTCTCCATTCTTTTCTGCCAGCACTTCTGCATCTGTTGGCTTGATGCTTCCGTCGGGTGGCAGGAAAATGGTTGGAATCTGGCGATAGGTTACCGGAATGCCGTCAATTTCACGGGTATCAATCAATGTTTTATCACTGAGTGGTGCCCCAGAAGAACTGTTTTTGCTCTCATAGACGCTGAGGAACGGCTGCGTGTTCCCGTCCTGATAGGAAGCAGAAAACTCATTGTACGAGTATGCAACATTTCCATCTGCATCGACTGCATTGATAGGCACTACCTCCATGCTGTGGAAGGCTGCACTGCCCAAAGATTCCGGCAAGCGGACAGAAAATCCGGCCTGTTTTTCCAGCTTTGCTTCATCAGATAGAGATTTTGCTGCACCATCTGCCCAGGAATGGCTGTAAAGACCAACGATAGGACCTGCTGCAAATGCACCGGTCACCAAGACACAGACCATAGCAGCAGCGGCGAGGACAAAACGCATACGGCGCGGACGTGTTTTGGTGCGGTCAGCTTGGACTGCGTTCATAACGCGGGCGCGGAGCATGGGGTCAGGCGAAATATTCTGTGTCATTTCCTGCATACTTTCGTGCATGTAACGTTCAAATTTCATCAAAATCAACCTCCAAATGTGCTTTTAGCTGCTGTCTGGCATGGTAAAGTCTGGATTTTACAGTGCCTTCCAAACAGCCTGTTGTGCGTGCAATTTCTTTGACTGACATTCCGTTGTAATAATACAGAATGACAGTTGTGCGATGCTTGGTATCCAATGCAGCAAGTGCTTTTTGCATGGTTTGTGCGCGGTCGGTACGCAAAAGCGGTGCACACGCATCTTCCTCTGTTGGTTCCTGTGTGTCGTAAAGCGTTTCAACAGGCATTTCCTTTTTGTGTTTGGCGCAAATACGCCATGCAGTGCGTGTTAGGATTCGAAACAGCCAAGCCTTGGCGCAGGCGGGGTCATGCAGCTGATGGAGAGACTGATAGCATTTTAAGAAAGTCTCCTGAACCGCATCTTCTGCATCAGCCCGATTTCCGCAAATCAGATAGGCGGCACGCAGAGCCTCGGTTTGATACGTTTCAAACAGCGTATCAAAATCCGGCACGGTGTCGGATTCGGTCATTGCAGGTATGCTGTATGCCATGAAGCTTCACTCCTTTCTTGCTTGTTCTGTGTAATAGAGCAGGGAAAGCGGAAGGGGGTTCAAATCAGACAAGAGAATTTTGATGAAATCGGTGGAGCGCTGGATAGAAAAAGAAAGGCTGTCCCAGAATGGGACAGCCTTGATGTGTGAAGAAAAAGATTACTGCTGAACCTTTACGTAAATGCCACCGTTGCGGCAGGATTCGGTTGCAGCCTGAGCCATGTAAACTGGACGCAGACCATCAATCGCACCAACTACAACAGGCTTGTCGTTGACGATGGAATCAATAAAGCACTTAACCTGCTCGATGAATGCCTGATTGTAGCGCTCGAGGAAGAACCACAGCGGCTTTTCGGAAACAGCACCGTCAGCAGTCATAACGGTAGTGGTATTCAGCAGGTCATTGCCGTCAGAAGCCATGCCCTTGGAGCCGAATACTTCAACACGCTGGTCGTAGCCGTAAACAGCCTGACGAGAGTTGTTGATGACAGCGATGCAGCCGTTTGCCATCTTCATGGTTACAACAGCGGTATCAACGTCCGGAATACCGGATTCCTCCTGCAGCTTCGGGTTTACCAGACAGGAACCAACTGCGGAAATCTCAACAGCCTCAGAACCGGTTACATAGCGAACCATGTCAAAGTCATGAATCATCATGTCATAGAATATACCACCGGAAACCGCAACATAAGATGCCGGAGGCGGCTCAGGGTCACGAGAAGAAACGATAACGATATGCGGATCGCCAACCTTACCGGACTTGACAGCATCTGCAACTGCCTTATGGTTATGGTCAAAGCGGCGGTTGAAGCCAACCTGGAACTTCACGCCCTTTTCTTCCACAGCAGCCATAACAGCCTTGATTTTTGCTACATCATAGTCAACCGGCTTCTCGCAGAAAACATGCTTGCCCGCATTCACTGCTGCAAGAGAGATTTCGGAGTGTGTGTCGGTGGAGGAGCAGACGAAAACTGCGTCTACATCCTTGTTATTGATAACGTCCATGTAGTCTGCAGATACGTTCGGAATGTTGCGGGTTGCGCACCAGTCACGTGCACCGGACTTGTCAATCATAGGATCTGCAACAGCAATCACTTCAACGCCGGGAACGGCATTGATGAGATTGTCAATGTGCAGCTTGCCGATACGGCCGCAGCCAACGACGCCAATGCGTAAATTTGCCATAATACATATCTCCTTTAACTGTTCGATATGGTATTTGTGCCGCGTTTGGCACAATTTAAGAACTGATACGTTTATTATAGGAGCAATCGGAAAACAGAACAAGTAGGGCAGAAGAATTTCGTGATATATTCCAAAAAAATGAGGATATCTTGTGCATTTTGCGCAGTAGTGTTTGCCGGGAATGGGTGTGTGTTGGTGTGCATTGTGCAAAATAAAAAAATGCACATCATTTCCCTTGTTTGGGGCGGAATCACATGATACCATAACAGGAGAAGAACAGAGAACGGGGGATTCTTTATGAAGGTTACATCACAGATGATTGCTGACCATTGTGGTGTTTCGCGCGGAACCGTTGACCGCGTTGTCAATGGACGCGCCAATGTCGCGCCGGAGGTTCGGGCACGTGTACAGAAAGCCATTGATGCGTTAGGCTATCAGACACCGGCACAGCGCAGGCAGATGCAGCCGGAACGGACAGAGCTGACCATTGGATTTGTCATTCCAAGCTGGGACGCCTATTATACACGTCAGACAAGGCGGGGAATACAGGCTGCCATGCGGCGAATTGGAGATGCCTCTTTTCGGGTTGTGGTGCAGGAGCTGCGCGGACGTTCCAATAAGGAATATTGTGAATGTATTGCGGAATTGGAGCAAGCGCATATTGATGGGCTGGTGCTCAATACGGCAGATACACTACCCATGCAGCAGGAAATCGACCGCCTGACGAACTGCGGAATTCCTGTGGTGACCTGCAATTCCGATGTGCCGGACGCAAGCCGTGTCTGTCATGTGGGACAGGATTTGGTAAAATCCGGACGTGTGGCGGCAGGACTTTTGGTTCCGGTGCTTGCCGGCGGCGATGTGTTGGTTGTTTGCGGAAATCGGGAATTTACGGCGCACAGGCTGCGGGTAGAGGGGTTTCTGGACCGCCTATATGAGCTGGAGGGTGATATTGGGCATGCGCACGTGATAGAATGTATTGAGCGCTATGACCTGACCTATGATGGGGTGCTGACAGAGATTCGCAGAAATCCGCGCTTGCGAGCCATCTATATGGCCAATGAGAGCGTGAAGGGCTGTATGGACGCTCTTGCACGCGCACGGGTGCCGCAGCCCATTCATGTGGTATGCAATGATTTAACACCACATGCAAGAGAATATCTTGTGGAGGGGCGGATTGATTTTGTGGTAGACCAAGATTTTTCCGGGCAGGCACGCCGCGCGGTAGAGGTGCTTTATGACCTCTTGCATCGGGGGCGTCAGCCGGCAGGCAAAATGATTTATTTGCGCACCAGTATTATTGCAAGGGAGCTTTTGTAGCGCACAGCAGCATCTGTCGTTTTGACATGCGGAGTGAGGGGAAAACGGCGGTTTTTCAGAGTTTCTTTGTGTCTTTTGTGTGAATCCTCAGGCGGTTCAATTGACAGCATCGGGGGAGTGCCATATAATAAAATTATATGCCGACCGACCGGTCGGTCGGAAAAAGGACAGCAGCATTTCAGTCAGGAAAGTGAGAGTATAAGATATGAAAAAACGAATTTATGCAGCGGTGGTCGCCGGTACCATGCTGACCGTGCAAACGGCTGGTGCCTTGGAGAGTCAGATTCCTGCATGGCTGGACCCAAGCGCGGGAGCGGTGACCGTGCCAACAGCGCCGCAGACCCAGCCCATCACGCCGCCGCTGCAAACACCGCAGGTTTCCTCCTCTGTGCGGATTCCCAGTACCGGTCAGCCTTCCGGTACGCCGGGAACAGTGACAACCAATACCGGAGAGGTTTACCCTACCTATTGGCTTGGCATGTCGGTTGAGGAAGCAACCCAATATCTGGTCCAGCAGGACCCAGAACTTGCAAATGCAGAAATGCTGACCTATGCACAGATTGAACCGCTTGTACGGACACAGAATCGGACGGTTCTTGCAAACCGTGCGACATTGGACGGCATCAAAGCGGTAGATTTGGACAAGGCGATTGCAGACCTGCAAAATGCAATCCGTAATTTGGAGCAGGCAGCAGGTTCCATGCAGGAGCTTACCAATAATGTCATTCTTTCGCTTTCTACAGTCAATCCCATGGTGGAAAATGGGCAGGCAACGCTGATGATTGGCTCTGCAACGACCGTATTGCTGCAAAGCAACATTGCGCAGCTGGAGGCACAGATTACCCAGTTAAAGGAACAGGTCAAAAGCCTCAAAAAAACTGACTATGAGCCGTATGAACGTCAGTTTGCAATGATTGAAAATCAACTGGTCATGGCGGCGCAATCCGCCTATATGGGGCTGATGACATTGCAGCAAAACTATATTATGGCGGCACAGAAAGCAGATTTAACAGATGTGAAGCTGCGCGAGATGGAAACTCGTTTGGCACTGGGGCAGGTTTCCCAGCTCAATGTGGACGAGGTGAAGCGGGCAAATACGCAGGCGCACAGTGCGGTCAGGACACTTTCTCAAACCCTGTATCAAACAAAGGGAGATTTGAGCCTGCTTTTGGGCAGAGACCCCGCTCGTAATTATATGCTGGACGCCTTACCAGCAGTTACGCCGGATATGATAGCCCGTATGCGTTTGGAAAGCGACCTTGCGGCTGCCATGGAACAGAGCTATGATATTTATACCGCCGAGAAAGCGCTGAAGGACGCAAAGGACTTGGACGATGAGGACGAAGGGCGTAAGGATAAAATTCGGGCGGCAGAATATACACTGGAGGGTGCGGAGGCTGCTTTTGAGCAGAATTTTCACAAGCTGTTCCGTACCGTTGCAGAAAAGAACCGACTGCTTTCTGTTGCACAGGAGGCACTTGGCTATCAGGTGCGGGCAACCGATGCAGCCAAGCTGAAATATGAAAAAGGAACCATTTCCCGCAATGGCTATTTGGAGGCAGATGTCGCAAAGAGTGAGGCTGAGACCAATGTTCTGCTTGCACAAATTGATTTGTATTCTGCCTATATGCAGTATCAGTGGGCGTGTCAGGGTGTGATGAGCACAACAGGAGGAATGTAATTCATGCAGAAAAAAAGATTTGTGGCGGCGGCAATCGCAGGACTGCTGGTATTGACCGCGTGCGGGAATCCAGCACAGCAGGCGGAGGACACACCGGCGCAGCAGGAGGACACAGCTTCCAGTACGCCTGTGGAGGTACAGAGCGTTGTGCGTACCAATTTATCCAATGAGAGCATGGTTTCTGGTCAGGTGGTTGCAGATGCGCCCATTTCCATTGTCCCAACGATTTCCGGAACGGTACTGAACCTTCCAGTCAAAGTGGGGGACAGCGTAAAAAAAGGAGATTTGTTGTTTCGCATTGATACAACACAAATTACAAGCTCTTACAGTGCACTCAAGCAGAGCTATGACGCGACACAGCGCATGACAAATGAGGCGATTCAAAATGCACAGGCTGCCCTGCCGATTGCACAGAGTGCGCTCACAACGGCACAGACAAATTATGACAATACATTGGCGTTGTTCAATGTAGGCGCGGTTTCTCAGGTTGAGGTAGATCAGACACGCATACAGCTCGAACAGGCGCGGAATCAGCTCAGTCAGGCACAGTCTGCTGTGACACAGGCGCGTGCCAGCCAGCAGGCACAGCTGGCGCAGATTGAGGCATCTTTATCCCAAATGCATGCACAGGTAGCAGCAGCAACGGTTACAGCTCCCTGTGACGGACTGATTGTCGGTGTTAATATTACAGCGGGCGGCATTGCTGCACCGTCAGGTCCTGCCATTCTTTTGTCAGAAGGTGGGCGTACCCGTGTTTCGGTACAGGTTTCTGAAGATTTGCTGGGACAGCTGAAGGTGGGAGACATTGCAGAGGTCACGGTATCCGCGGTTTCTGATGTGCCATTTCAGGCTTCGATTGCCTCCATTGCACCGGCAGCCAATGCGCAGACGGCGCTTTATGAGGTGCGTATGTATACCCTGCTCGGTGTCCATTATCCGATTGGTGCCTTTGCAGAGGTCACATTCTTTACCAATCAGCGCAAAGACACGGTTACCATTCCATCAGATGCGATTTTAACAGATGGAACGCAGAGCTATGTCTATATTGTAGAAGCAGAAGCGGCAACAAAGGTTCCAGTTGATACTGGTATTGTCGGAAATGGCATTACCGAGATTCTTTCGGGGCTGACGGGCGGCGAAATGCTGGTTATCAAGGGACAAAACTACCTGACAGATGGTACAGCCGTTCGAATTGTGGCAGATAAGACGGACAAAACACAGGAAAACGAGCAGGTGACCGATGTACCGCTGCCGCAGCCCATGCCGCAGAAGCTGCCAGAATCGGAGCCAAAGCCGGAGCCTGCCCCAGAGGCACCGGCAGCGCCCGCAGCGGCACCTGCGCCCGCAGCACAGCCTGCTGCACCGGCAGCGCCCACTCCCGCAGCACAGCCTGCGCCGGAAGCTGCACCCACGTCCGCTGCGTCATCTGCAGCACAGCCTGAGGAGGCAAATCCATGAATATTGCAGACTTTTGTCTGAAGCATAAGGTGACAACCATTATGGCGTATGTCCTGATTGTGGTGTTTGGTATGATGGGCTTTACCTCTCTGCCGCTTGCCATGCTGCCGGACATGGAATTGCCAATGGCTGTTGTCTATACCTCATATCCCGATGCAGGTCCGCAGGAAGTGGAAAATATGGTCACCAAGACGATAGAATCTGCCTGCGCAAGTGTTTCCGGTATGGACGAGATTCAATCGCTTTCGTCCGAAGGCTCCTCGATGGTCATGATTCGCTTTGCGGACGGAACCAATATGGACGAGGCAATGGTCGATTTGCGAGATCGAATCGACCGTGTCAAAGGCTTTTTGCCGGAGGACGCCGACGCACCGACCACGATGACCATGGACGTGGATTCGATTCCCGTATTGACCTTAGGCTTAAAGGGAGCAGACCTTGCATCGCTGCAAACAATTGCAGAAGATGACATTCAGCCGGCACTGGAACGGATTGACGGCGTGGCCTCCGTAGATATTGCGGGCGGCTATGCCAATGAAATTGTCGTGGATACCAAAGCGGAACGTCTCGCAGGGTATCATATGTCTGTTTCGTATATTGCACAAATCCTTTCCGCAGAAAATATGGCACTTCCGGCAGGCACGGTGCAGTCTGGTGCACAGAGTTTCTCTGTGCGTACCGATGGAGAATATGACTCGGTGGAAGAAATTGCGGATACACTCGTTCCGCTGCCGGCTGGCGGCGGTGCCGTTCGGCTCGGAGAGATTGCCAATGTGTATCTTGCGCCGCAGGAACAGACCACCATTGCAAAAATTGGCGGAGAACCCTGCCTGACCATTTCTGTCAATAAGCAGTCCGACGTCAATACGCTGCAGGTTGCCGAGCGTGCCAAAAAAGCGTTGGAGAAGGTAACAGCAGAGCTGCCGACACTGGATTGGGTACTGCTCATGGATCAAAGCGACAGCATCAATATGACGGTGGATTCTGTCATACAAAACATTGTGTTTGGTGTACTGCTGGCAGCCGTGGTGCTGTTTGTATTTTTGCGTGACATAGGAGCGACCATTGTCATTTCTCTCTCGATGCCAATCTGCATCATCTCTGTATTTTTGATTATGCAGGTGACGCGGATTACCATGAACATGATGTCGCTGGGCGGCGTTGCAATGGGCGTTGGTATGATTGTGGATAACTCCATTGTAGTACTGGAAAATATTTTTCGCTATCGTTCTGATGGTGCTTCTCGTTTTACGGCATGCGTGGAAGGAACCAAGGAGGTTGCACTGTCCATTTCTGCCTCCACCCTTACCACCGTTGCGGTATTTTTGCCCATCGGCTTATCAGGCGGCTTGGCGGGTATGATGTTCCGCGAATTTTGTGTGACCATCTGCTCGCTGCTTTTTGCGTCCCTGCTGATTGCGCTCACCCTCGTACCGCTGCTCTGTTATATGCTGCTGGACCGCGGCGGAAAGCATAAGATGAGAACGCCGGATACGGGTCATGATATTGCAGACCGTCCGCTGATGCGGAAATATAAGCAGCTGCTGGGATACTTCATCACACACCGCAAGAGAGCGGTGCTGATATCCTGCGGCATGATTGCTGTATTTTTGGGATTCATTTCCTTTACAGGGGTGGAGCTGATACCGGAAATGGACGAAAGCATGGTCGATGTCTCGATTGAAATGCCTGTGGGTTCGGAGCTTGCGGACATTGCTGGAATATCCGATAAGGTTGTAGATATCGCCATCGAAGAGGTTCCGGAGATGACCAGCATTTACTATACCACGGGCGGTGCATCTTTGAGCAGCACCTCGTCTGCAAATACCGCTTCTGTCACGCTCAAGCTGGTTGCAAAGAGTGAAAGAGACCGCAGTACGCAGGAAATCGCTTCGGCATTGCGGCAAAAGGTGCAGAATCTGGCGGGTGCAGAGATATCGGTCACAGCGTCCGGCACCATGAATATGTCAGCGATGACGGGAGAGGTGATTTCGGTTACGCTGCGCGGCGCCGACCATGAACTCTTGCTCGCAACAGCGGAGGATTTAACCGAGAAGCTGCAGGCACTGCCGGGAGCTGTTGCGGTAGCCTCTTCGGCATCTGAGCAGGTTCCGGAGGTTGAAATCACACTCAAACGCGCCAATGCTTCCAAGTTTGGGCTGACAGCTGCCGCAATTGGGCAGGCCGTTCGTGGTGAGCTTTCCGGTCAGACCGCCACACAGCTCAAAATAGATGGACAGGAGATTCGGGTGAATGTCCGCGGAGACAGCCGTGCAAAGGGCAGTCTGGACGCTTTGCGCAGTGTGATGATTCCAACACAGGCAGGCGGCTCGGTGCCGCTTCGTCTGGTTGCAGAGGTCAATACGGTGCTTGCACCCCAATCCATCAATCGACTCAACCAAAGCCGTACCGTAACCATTACCGGCGGTACAGATGAAACGGTATCTACGGCACAGATGAGTGCAGCCGTGCAAGCAGTGATGGATACCTTCCCCCTGCCGGAGGGCATTTCTTATGAATCCGGCGGTGAAATGCAGGAAATGATAGAAACCTTTGTACGCCTTGCCTATGCGCTGGTCGTTGCATTGGGGCTTGTTTATTTCGTGCTTGCAAGTCAGTTTGAGTCCTTTGTCATGCCGGTCATCATCATGACGATTCTGCCCATTGGTCTGCTGGGGTCTCTGGTTGGACTGCCGCTGACGGGCAGTAAAATTTCTATGATTGCCTTTATCGGGGTCATTATGCTTGCCGGTACGGTGGTCAACTCCTCAATCGTGCTCATCGACTATATCAATGTGCGCCGCAAACGCGGAGAGGAAAAGGATATTGCGATTTTGAATGCGTGTCCGCGTCGTGTGCGTCCGGTTTTGATGACAACTTTGACCACTATTTTGGGACTGCTCCCCATGATTTTTTCCAATGGAGAGGGTTCGGAGATGATGCAGCCAATGGCAGTGGTGATGATTACGGGTATGGTGGTTTCTACCATTGTAACCTTGTTGTTTACACCGGTCTATTATTCGCTGATTGACAGCTTCAGCGAACGCATACGCAGCCGAAAGACGCAGAAAAAGGCTGATGTGATGGGGTCAGATGATTTGGAAGGAGAGTCATAAGTCAAAATGGAGGAAAAATTGGACATTCGCAGTCGTCGCAGACTGGCAATCTTGACTGCGGCCGCAGAAGAATTTTGCCAAAATGGATTTGACCATGCACGTATGGACGCGATTGCCATGCGTGTGGGAATTGGAAAATCAACGATTTATGAATATTTCCCGTCAAAAACAGCGCTTTTTACCGCTGTGGGAGAGCAGATGGCAGAACAGGCAAAACGGGAAATGTGCATCATTTTAGAAGAAGATGTTCCGTTTCGGCATAAAATGCTCAATTATATGCGTTTTCTGACCACGCTCATGGCACAGATGGGACAAAAGTTTTTGAATGTATTCCGTGAAAATACGTCCCTGTCACTCATTGATGAAATTGGGCAGCGCTATCACACAGAACTATATAATATGGTGCTCGATGCAGTCAAACGCGCCAGAGATGCCGGAGAGCTGCGCGCGGGGCTGGACCCTGTTGTTGCCACGGCGCTTCTGACCTCTGTTCCGGGAACACTCCTGAAGAAATATGACGTATCCGCAGAGGCGCTGGTTGATTTATTGATGCAGGGGATGGACGTATGCGGGGGAAAATAATGGATCGCGCGTGGCTGAAGGGAATTCCGCAAAGTGAACGCTGGCGTAAGGTTCTGCCTGTGCGTGACGGCTGGGGGACCGATGAAAAGTATGAAATCTATACCTATACAGGAGAGCATTTTCTTCTGCGGGCAGCGGACGAAAGCCGTACCAAGGAAAAATACGCAGAATTTGCCTTTGTGCAGCGCTGTCAGGCGATGGGATTTTCTACGCCGCGGACGGTAGACTGCGGGCTGCATCATGGACGTGTGTATCAGATTTTAAGTTGGATTGAGGGCGAGCCATTATCGAGAGAGCTGATTGGCATGCCGGAGAGCGAGCAGTATCGTCTGGGACAGGAGGCGGGACGTGCGCTTGCAGCCATTCACAGTGTCATGCTGGAGCCGGCAGAATGGAGCGAGGCAGATGGACAGGTAGAACGCCGCAAGCGCGTCATACTGGGCTATATGAGCAGCAGGCATCGTATGGCTGGCGATGACAGCGTCATCATGTTTGTGGCAAAGCATGTCACACAGCCAAAACGCCTTGTCGGTCTGCATGGAGATTTTCATATTGGAAATCTGCTGTTGACACCAGAAGGGAAAATTGCAGTGATTGATTTTGACCATCGTTCGGTGGGAGACCGCTGGCAGGACTTTCAGAAAGCACAGGCATTTTCCATTCCACGCAGTACGGCTTTCGTCAATGGACAGCTGCATGCCTATTTTCGAGGCAATCCACCTGATGTGTTCTGGGAAGCCTTTTCCTATGAAGCGGCATACGGAGCCATTGAACAGATTTTGTGGGCGGCACAGTTTCGTCCAGATGCGGTGCGACAGATGCAGATGAATTATGCACGTGCCATGCATGACTTTCGGGGATTTACGCCCTGTGAGCCGCCGTGCTGGTATGAACAGGCTTGATTCGTAAAGAAGTTCGCGCTCATTGTACGCAAAAAATGCTGAAAAAGTCGAAATGCAGGAGGTTTTCTTGGTGAAATGCTCGAAATCGCTCGTAAATGTGCGGTTACGAGCATTTTTTTGCAATGAGGGGACAGCCTGTGATGAAGTCGGTTCAGAACAGGAAACGGCAGATTTCGTTTGCAGCGCAAGAAACGATGTGTGATTAGCGTGAGGATAGCAGTTCGTCAGTCAGCTGCGGTATCAGCGTGTCACGATTGGAGTGCGTGACAGAAATGAGATGTACCTTAGAATGATTTCGAATTGGGTCCAACCAAGAGGGGGTCGTCATGTGCCGGAGAACGCCCAGAATCGGAATGGGCAAATCCAGTGCCTGATAAACCGCTTGATGGAATGCTGTGGCATTGCCCTCCAGATATCCACATTCATCAAAAATCAACAAGGGGCAGACATTGGCGGTGTGTTGGAGTGTCTGGGCATGCCGGAATCCCTGTTCAATCCATGCAGCGGCATTCGTGTTGAAGGCATCTAAAAAAACCTTTGGACGTGTCTGTTCGGAAAATTCGGCGGCAGGAATGGGAGTGCTGCCCTGTGCAAGCAGCGCCTGATGGAGCTGTACAGGGGATATCCGCTGATTTTGGTTCGGGCGCTCAAACAGGCTCCCGTAAATGGCGGCATCTCCCAGATATAAGCGGCGGGGAAGTGCCGGGTCACGGCATGTAAAATAGGTCAGGAATCCGCCGGCTGCGGTCAGCTTTCCTGCGCTGTGGTTTAGAATGGATTGAATGAGGGTACTCTTGCCGCATTGAATGGGTCCGGTTAAGAAGATATGTTTCATGGTGGTACTCCTGACTTGATATCGGAGGAAAATCAAATTCCTGTCGGGACATCGAAAAAATTTTTTAATATATTGGTAAAAAATAGAATATTGGAATTTCAAATAAAATCATGCTATGGTATACTAAAGCTATATGATATCAGGGATTGGTATTAAGATGTCGAATTGGAACGCCAGCCGTTGGAGGAGGCAATGGCATGGCAAAAGGCTGTAAGGACATAAGAAGAAGAGCCATTGAAAGGTATTTTCAAATATTGATAGGGAAAGAGAGTGAAAATGATGAAGAAAGTACGAAAGGAACGTAAGGGATATAAATCAATTCGTACTCTGTTGATGCTTGCGATTATTCCAACCGTTATTTTATCCATGTCTGTGTTATCCATCGTCGGATATGGAAAGTCGAGGGAAATTATTGAGCGTACCGCAGAGTCGGGGATGGAGCAATGCCTGAATGCTGCAACGGCTTCGGTTCAAAAGTCCATGGAAGCCAGCCGTATGGTGACAGAGACCATGGCGCGTGGCGCTGAGATGCTTTACCGGCAGCCCTCCTATCCGGTGCAAGGCAATGCGGATTGGAAGGAAACAGCATATTCTGAGATTCTGACAGAGTTTGTAAAGAGCAATACAGAGCTGTTTGGAGGCGGTATTTGGTTTGAGCCATACGCATACCGTGCAGATAAACAGTTCTTCTCTCCTTATTGCATGAAGGAAAATGGGGAAATTCGGTATGTAGATAATTATTCACTTGGAGAAGGCGTTTTCTATACCGATCAGGATTGGTATCAAAGTGCAAAGAATACCACAAAGAGTGTTGTGTGGTCTACACCATACCATGATGATTTTGCGAATATCTCTATGGTAACAGCATCTGCACCATTTTACAATACAAATGGACAGCTGCTTGGTGTTGCGACAACCGACTTAGACCTGTCCTATATGCAGAAAATCGTGTCGGATTTGGACGTGGCTGCAGGCGGACGCGCTTTGATGGTCGATCAGAGCGGTGTGTACATTGCAGATGAAGACAGTGAAAAATTACTGCGTGCCAATATTTTGCAGGATAAGGAACCTTCTCTGGCGGCGTTTGCAAAAGAAATGCTGGGAACAGCATCAGGAAGCGGAAAATATACCATGGCAGGAGAAGAATATCGTGCATGGTATCAGCAGGTGCCGGAAAGCGGCTGGTATATCATCACAACCACTTCAGAGGAAAATTTGATGGCAGAAGCCAATGCGCTGGGCAAAGTCTTCACAATGCTGTGTATTGGGTTTGGTATCCTGCTGTTCATTGCACTTTTCTGGTATCTGAAAATTCGAATCATCAATCCAGTACATGCACTGGCGGCATCGACACAACAGATTGCAAAGGGACAGCTGTCTGTTGAGCTTCGAGATTTGGGTAAGACCGAATTTGGTGTCATGGGAAGGTCAATTCAAAAAATGGCGCTGCGCTTAAAACATTATACCGAATATATTGCCGAGATTTCTGATATTTTGGGTCAAATGGCAGCAGGAGACTTCAAATTCGAGCTGAAATGTGATTATACAGGTGAATTTGCCGGAGTAAAGGAAGGCTTGCTGACCACACGTGACAAGCTTTCTGATACCTTGAACGGTATTTCAAAAGCAGCTGACCAGGTCAATTCCGGAGCCAATCAGATTTCGCTTGGCGCACAGGCACAGGCACAGGGAGCAACCGAGCAGGCATCTAATGTGGAAGAACTGGCAGCGATGATGATTGAAATCGAGCAGGCAGTGGATTCCAATACCCAGAATACCATGGAAGTGAATGACAATATTCAAACGGTCATCGAAAAGGTTGGATATGGGGATCAGAAGATGAATCATATGCTCGAGGCCATGGACGAAATCAGTACCATGTCCAATCAGATTGGAAAGATTGTAAAGAGCATTGAGGATATTGCATTCCAGACCAATATTCTGGCACTCAATGCCGCTGTCGAGGCAGCACGTGCGGGTGCGGCTGGAAAGGGCTTTGCAGTGGTCGCAGATGAAGTTCGCAACCTTGCAAGCAAGACAGCAGAGGCTTCTGGTGAAACCGCTGAGCTGATTACCAAGGCGCTCAGTGCCATTGAAAAGGGCAAGCAGATTGCAGATGAAACAGCAGACTCTTTCCATGCTGTAACCGATGATATCTCTGACGTTGCAACCCATGTCGGTGTAATTACCGAACATTCTCTGAAGCAGAAAGAGTCCATTCAGCAGGCTGCACAGGGAATTGATAAGATATCCAGTATTGTACAGACCAATGCAGCGACTGCACAGGAGAGCGCCGCTGCAAGTGAGGAATTGTTTGGACAGGCGCACCTAATGAGGGATCTTGTTGGAAAATTCCAGCTGCATCAGGATAATCTGTAAGAATTTTTTCAAATGATGTATGAAAAAAAGACGAATCCAAACGGGTTCGTCTTTTTTGTGATATACAGGAAAAAGACAGCTGGTATTCGGAAATCAGAGAAAGCGGAAAGCAGCAGAAGAAAAAAGCGTTGTATCTTAGAAAATATAATGATATAATGGCTACAAGCATGAAAAATGCAGGAGGCTTTATGGAAAAAGAGGTACAGACGATAGGCGCGAAAGCACAAAGGCGGAGAATGATTTTGCTGCTTATCCTATTTTTTTGCTGTTTTTTTGCTTCCTTTACCGTTGGGCTGTATGGAGTTCCTGTGTCAGAAGTGATTCGGATATTTCTGTCAAAGGTCATCGAAATGGAGCCGAGCTGGGACAGTGCAATGGAAATTGTCGTGATAAATGTACGGTTTCCCAGAATTTTGGCGGCAGGCATGATTGGCGCTGCATTGTCGGTATCCGGAAGTGTCTATCAGGGCATGTTCCAGAATCCAATGGTTTCTCCAGATGTTTTGGGTACTTCTGCGGGGGCTGGATTTGGTGCAGCACTGGGTATTTTAATGGGCGCCGGATATTTGGGAATTACTGTAATGTCCTTTGGCTTTGGTCTGCTTTCGGTGGTTTTGGTATATCTGGTTTCGGTGCGACACCGAAATGATATGTCGATGGGGCTTATTTTGGCAGGAATTATGGTAGGTTCACTGGCTTCAGCGGCAACTTCCTTTTTGAAGCTGGCAGCCGACCCGACCGAACAGCTCCCTGCCATTACCTATTGGCTGATGGGAAGCTTGGCTTCGATTCAAAAGCAGGATTTACTGTTTTTGATTCCGGTGATTTTGATGGGTATGCTTCCCTTATTTTTGCTGCGCTGGCATTTGAATACGGCCACTCTATCCGATGCAGAGGCGATAGCGCTTGGGGTGAATATCCGAGTCTTGCGGCGGTGGATTGTGATTTGTGCAACCCTGATGACAGCGGTGAGCGTATCGGTGAGTGGTATGATTGGGTGGGTCGGTTTGGTCATTCCGCATCTGGCACGCAAGTACGCAGGGAATGATTTTCGAGTGCAGCTGCCTGCGGCCGCTTTGATGGGTGGAAGCTTTTTGATATTGGTGGACGATTTGGCGCGGATATTATCCACAAATGAGGTGCCGATTGGGATTTTAACTGCCTTCGTAGGTGCCCCATTCTTTCTGTATCTGCTGACGCATGGAGGGAAGAACTGTGATTGAAATTGAGCATCTGTCTTTTTCCTATGGTTCCCATATTGTTTTGCAGGATATCAGCTGTGTGATAAAGCCCGGGCGTATGACCTTTCTCATTGGTCAAAATGGCGCAGGCAAGAGTACCCTGTTTCGCTGTATTCTGGGGCATCTGCGCGCACGAAAAGGGCAGATTCGTTTGAATCAGCGTGCCAGCAATCAATATACCATTCGGGAAATGGCACGATATGCCGCGTATGTTCCACAGGCGTCCAATCCGGTGTTCTCGTATCCGGTCAAGCAGGTGGTGCTCATGGGGCGCAGTGCCTATCTGTCGCTGTTTGCGGTTCCATCGAAAGCTGATGAAGCCATTGCACAGCAAGCGCTGGAACGTCTTGGGGTTGCACACCTTGCAGAACAGAGCTTTGCACAAATCAGCGGAGGGGAACAGCAGATGGTTTTGATTGCACGCGCTCTTGCACAGCAGGGGCAGGTGCTTTTGATGGATGAACCAACGGCAAGTCTGGACTATGGAAATCAGCTGAAGGTGCTCAAACAGGTGAAAAAGCTGTGCAGAGAAGGAATGTCCGTTTTGATTTCATCGCATAATCCACAGCACGCTCTCTGGTTTGCAGATGATATTCTTGCACTGGATTCAGGTGTGATGATTGCAGCGGGGGAAGTCAAGACGGTTCTGACACCGGCGCTGATACATCAGCTTTATGGAGTGGAGGTGCGTTTGTGCTCGTCGGAGGGCGTACCCTTGATGGTTCCGGATTTCTCTGCGCCCGAACCATAGATAAGATGTATCGTATAGAGAAAAAGGAGAATTCTTATGATAAAAAGAGTGTGTTTGCTCGGACTGTCCTTGATGCTGACCTGTGTGTTTACCGCATGTCAGCCGCAAAATCAGCCTCCGAAGGAGCTGACATCGGGTACCGAGCAGCAGAAAGAGGAAAATAGTTGGCTGGTACGCCACGAAGATGGAACCATGACGGTGACGGATTCTTGCGGACGTCAGGTTACCTTGCCGGAGCAGCTCACACAAGTCGCACCGAGCGGGACAGCAGCGCAAATGATTTTATACACAGTAGCACCCGATTCCATGGTTGGCTGGAGTAAAAATCCGAGTGAGGCACAGACAAAGTATATTGATGAAAAATATCATGACCTTCCGGAGTTTGGACAGTTTTATGGAAAAAATGTGAGTCTGAATCTGGAAGCCCTGATTGCCGCAAAGCCACAGGTCATTATTGATATGGGGGACATGAAAAAAGGGCATGCGGAGGATATGGACCGAGTCCAACAACAGACGAAAATCCCAATCATCTTTATCGAAGCCAATTTGGACAATCTTGCGGAGGCATACCGTATGTTGGGTGAACTGCTTGATGAGAAGGAACAGGCAGAGAAGCTTGCAGCTTATATCGACGAAACCGTACAGAGTGCAATCCATGATGCGCAGAAAATTCCGGCAGACGAACGGGTATCCGTGATGTTTGGTACGGGACAAACAGGGCTTGATGTCAATGCAAAGGGTTCCATACATGCGGCTGTTTTAGAGTTGGTTGGCGCAGAAAATGCCATTGAGGTTTCGGAAATCAGCAATAAAAGTGGTGGAAATACGATAAATATGGAGGCAGTTCTGCTTGCGCAGCCAGATGTAATCCTGTTCAATGCAGGCGGACCCTATGATACCGTGTCAGAAGATGAAAATTGGCGCGGGATTACAGCGATTGAAACGGGCAGATATTATGAAATTCCGGCAGAGCCGTATCATTGGCTGGCAGAGCCGCCCTCGGTGAATCGGATTTTGGGCATTCGCTGGCTGGGAAATTTGCTGTATCCGAAATTCTATGAATATGATATGATTCAGGAAACAAAAGATTTCTATGAATTATTTTGGCATTATCCGTTACAGGATACAGAAGCGCAGGAACTGCTTGCACGGTCCACATACAAAAACAACTAAGAGGTGCTGGTGTATGATTCATTTTTTTGAGAAGTTAAGGAACCGCTTACAGCCGGGACAGAGCTTTGTTCTGGTCAGTGTGGTAGACAGTGCGGGTTCGACACCACGCGGAAGCGGTGCGAAAATGGCGGTCTTTGCAGACGGTTCCTATTTCGGAACCATTGGAGGCGGAAGCGTAGAATATCTCAGTATCCAACAGGCAGGCAGGGTGCTTGCAGAAAAGCGTTCCTTGACAAAAGGGTTTCTGCTGACAAAAAATCAAAAAGCAGATATCGGAATGATTTGCGGCGGCAATGTGGAGGTGTTCTTTCAGTATGTCGATGGAAAAGACGGAAGATATCTCCAAATGATAGATGATATGATAACGCTGTATGACAAGGGCTCAGATGCTTGGCTGGTTACTGTCATTGGAGATGGTGCCGTCTGTGAAACCGGTGTATATGATAAGCAGAATGGCTTACGGTTTATGGAAACTGTTTCCGAAGAACAAATTAAGCCTTATCTCAAGAATCAATCTGTATGCACAGACACTACACCGAGGTGCTTTGTGGAACCGCTCATGCAGTCGGGCTGCGTGTATGTCTTTGGCGGCGGGCATGTGGCACAGGAGCTTGTACCTGTGATTTCTCATGTTGGATTTCGTGTGGTTGTATACGAGGATCGGGAGAACTTTGCAAGACCGGAGCTGTTTCAGGGGGTACATCATACAATATTGGGCTCCTTTGAACGCATTTCGGAGCATATTACCATACACGAAAATGATTATGCAGTGATTATGACCCGTGGACACCAGTCGGATTATGAAGTGCTGCGGCAGGTTCTGCGTACACAGGCTGCCTATATTGGTGTCATTGGAAGCCGTCAGAAGATTGCCGCAACAACCAAACGCTTGCTGGAGGACGGCATTTCGGAACAGGATATTGCACGGCTGCACACACCAATCGGATTGCCGATAAAAGGAGAAACACCCGCAGAAATTGCAATCAGCATCGCGGCAGAGATGATTTTATTCCGTGCCGAGCGCAAGCAATCCCTTGCATAGTGAAAAAAGATAAGCCCATGGTACAGAGCAAAAGCTGGTATCCATGGGCTGTCTTGTTGATAGGGCTGCGTTTAATATCTCTATGCGACTGCTTTTTCGGAAAACGTGTTGTTGATGATTTTCGAGAACGGTGCAGTCTGCTCCAGTTCACCGGCTTCCTGCATGACGGTTTGCAAGCGGTCAAAGCTATCCTCTGTCATCACAGGGGTTTCACTGTAAGCGCCGATATCCTGATAGCGTTGAATGGCACGGGTGAGGATTGCAAGGTCTGTATCGGGGAACTGGGGCTGGATTGCCTGTGCCACTTCAGAGGCGCTGTGAGAGGCAACCCATTGCTGACCGCGATAAATGGCATTTGTAAAACGCTGAATCTGGTCGGCATGGCTGTCAAGGTAGCTCTTTTTTGCAAAATATGCGGTATAGGGAATATCGCCTGCCATATCTCCCACAGCAGCAACGATGTGTCCCTTGCCCTCTGCTTCCAGACTGCTTGCAGTGGGCTCAAACAGAGTGACATAATCTCCGGTACCGCCAAGAAATGCACCGGTCATATTGTCAAACTGGATAGAGGTATCCAAAAGTACGTCCTCTGTGGGACGCAATCCATTGAGCCGCAGTGCGTGCTCAAATGCCATATAGGGCACGCCGCCTTTGCGACCGGGGAGAATGTGCTTGCCGGCAAGACTGTGCCACGTGAAATCAGGGTCTGGTTCTCGTCCGACGAGAAAACTGCCATCACGTTTGGTAACTTGTGCGAAAACTTGTGTGAAGTCTGATTTTCCCTCATTATAAACATAGATACTGGCTTCCGGACCGGCAAACCCAATATCAATATGGTCGGATAGTACTGCACTCATGACTTTGTCTGCACCGCCGCCATTGGACAGTTCAATCTCAAGACCTTCTTCGGAGAAGAAGCCTTTTTCCAGCGCCACATATTGCGGCGCATAAAAGATAGAATGTGTGACCTCGCATACTCGAATGGTTTCAATTGGGTCTGTCTGGTTCTGACAGCCGGTCAAACCGCATACAAGTAGAATAGCAGTCAGACCTGCGGTAATCGGTTTGAATTTCATGAAGTTCCTCCTCTAAAAATTTGATGATTGCCCAAATCGGCGTTCCACGGCTTTTTGCAGCAGAGCAACGGCTTCATACATGAGGGCTGCGACAATGGATAAAATGAGCACACTGGTCATGACAAGGTCGAGCTGGAATACTTGACCTCCATAGACAATCAGATAACCGAGTCCTGCCTTACTGACCAAAAACTCGCCTGCAATGACACCAACAAGAGAAAGCCCGATGTTGATTTTGAGAGAGTTGAACAGGGTACCCAGATTGGCAGGAAATACGATTTTACAAAAAATTTGTGCACGGGTCGCACCAAAGGTGCGCGCCATTTTGAGGTATTCGGGATCTGTGCGCAAAAAGCCGGCAAGCATTTCCAGAACGGTAACGATTAGACTGATGGCAAGTGCCATAAAGATAATTGCGGAGGTGCCGGCACCTGCAAGGATAATGATGACCGGACCAAGTGCGATTTTTGGCAGGCTGTTGAGCACGACCAGATAGGGCTCTGTGACACGTGCAATCAAGGGTGACCACCATAAAATGATGCTGACGGCAAGTCCAATGATGGCGCCCAGTGCAAAGCCTGCAAGGGTTTCATAGACCGTGACACCAATGTGCAAAAGCAGATGGTTTTGGGATAGAGAGGTTAGCGTTGCGAGAATCCGAGAGGGCTGGCTTAAAATAAAAGGGTCTATCCAGCCAAGGCGTGCAGCGACCTCCCAAAGCGTGAAAAAGGCTGCAAGGATACCGATTCGACAGCTACGTACAAACCAGCGCTGTTTTTGCATTTGCCGCAAATATGCACGCCGTGCTGGGGAAACGGTATTATTGGGGTTCATTGGCGCTCAGCTCCTTCCAAATATGGTCAAAATAGAGAGAAAATCTGGAATCTCCACGGCAGGAGAGTGGGGTGCGGTTCGCTCCAAAATCAATATCCAAAAGCTCTTTCACAATACAGGGGCGATGAGATAAAATCAAAATTTGATCGCCCATACTGATGCTTTCTGGAATATCATGTGTGACCATCAGAGTGGTTACGCCTTCCTGCTTGAGAATACCATATACATCATCGGTGACGGTCAGGCGGGTTTGGTAGTCAAGGGCAGAAAAGGCTTCGTCCAGCAGCAGGAGCTTCGGACCGGCTGCAAGGGTGCGAATCAGTGACACGCGCTGGCGCATACCGCCGGAAAGCTGACGCGGGTATTTGTCGCGAAATGCGGAAAGTCCATAGGTTTCCAGCAGATGTTCTGCTCGGGCGATATTCTCTGGCGTCTTGGTATGTCGGATTTCAAGACCAAACAGGATATTTTTCCAGATACTGCGCCATTCCAGCAGGTCATCACGCTGAAGCATATATCCAATTTGCGGGGAAACTCCATGGATTTCCTCTCCGTCCAAACGAACGATACCGCTGGTGGCAGGCATCAAGCCGGCAATGATGCTCAGCAGCGTAGATTTTCCGCAGCCGGACGGTCCGACAATGCTGATGAAGGTGCCCGCTTCCACAGCAAAGGAAATATGCTGCAATGCTGTGATTTCACCATTTTTTGCCTGATAGGTCATACCAATGTCCTCTACGGATAAAAGTGGCATATCATTCCCTCCTTTTTTGCTTCATCTACTTTCAGTACATGCAGCGTCGAATCGTTTTGTGCTTGACCGTGGGGATTTTTTGCATGATGGAGGGGGCGGGAATAAAAAGTTTTTGGAATTTGTTTGCGTGATATTGAAAATTGCGCATAAAAATGGTATACTCTAAACAAGATTTTTTCTAATTTTTTGTATATTTTGTTGATATTATATAAAAAAGTATTTTTATTCGAATGAAATGGGGTGTGGACAATCAAAGGCTTTTTGCATGCACTAAGGGGCTTGTTTGGCAAGCAGGAAGAAGAAATTTTGGAAGAACAGGAGACGGGTGAGCTTTCTGCAAAGGATTTTGTGGGTATGGTTTGCCAAGTTGAGAGTATTGATACAAACGATTCTTTTACGGGGCGTATTGAGGAGTATGACTCGGAAATGAAGGAACTGAAAATTTCCGGATATCGAATGGATTCGATTCCGGTTCGAATCCACTATAACGCACCGGTAAGGATTCAGATAAAAAGCGGAGAACAGTTAACCCTGATATATGCGGCTGCCAGAAAGCAAAGTCAGGAATTTTGGTGGATTTCCGTAGAGGATATCGAGCAGCGCTCGGAGCAGCGGGAAGGATTTCGGCAGCCGTTGAGTGGCACTGGTATCGTCTCGCGTTATGGCGGTGTGGAAGGTGAAACCCTGTCCTGCAAGCTGGTCGATATCAGCTTGACAGGAATTTGTATCTGCTGTTCAGAAGATTTGCAGATTGGGGAAAGAATCGAAGTGCAGGAGGTTCGTCTGTATCCAGATGCGCCGGAAGCTTATATCTTTGCCTGTGAAGTGCGGCGGGCTTTTATCCGAGGAAAGGATAATAAGATTATTCATCTGTGGGAGGAGAAGCCACAGGAGCTTGCAGAAGATGGAGCGTCTCCAGAGCCGCAAGAGCAATTGCCGCAGGAAAAGTATTATGGTTGCAGCTTTTATCATATTTCGTTAGAAGATAAGGAAAAGTTGTGCAGAGAGATATTTGTTGTGCAGCAGCAGCAGAGAAAAACCCGTTGATGAGGAATGGAAACGAAAAATCAGAACATTTTGTGAGAAAGAAACCCTCTGGAAGCTTCCAGAGGGTTTTGTGCGCAAAGAAATAATGGCATTTTGAGTCAAGTGCAGCATGAAAAGAGGTTACTTGCCAGATAGTGTCTGGAGTAAGCCCTGACAGCCACTCAGCACATCTTGCCAAGTTGTCTCGAAGTTACCAGTATACCAAGGGTCTGCAACCTCTTTTCCGGGAGTATTGCTGTAATCCATAAGCAGATGAATTTTTTGCTCCGAATCACCGCCGCAAATTCTTTGCATGTTGCGAATATTGGCGTAATCCATACCGATGAGCAAATCATACCGCGCATAATCTTGTTTTTGTAGTTGTCTGGCTGCGTGATGACCAAAGGCAACGCCATGTGCAGTGAGTGTTTTTTGCGCGGGGGGATAGATGGAATTCCCGATTTCCTCTGTGCTGGTTGCAGCAGATGCAATCTGGAAGCAATCCTGCAGCCCTGATTTGCGGACAAGATCCTGCATTATGAATTGTGCCATTGGACTGCGGCAAATATTGCCGTGGCAAATAAATAATACTCTAATCATCTATGTAAAACTCCTTGAATTTACTGTATTTCCTTGATATATCGGGATTTTCTTCCGCTTGCTGTTTCATCTCATTCGTGGCATATCGTAGCATAAATTAGCACATCTTTTACCTCAAAAGTAGTACAAAAAGTAGTAAATTAAGGGTTAAATACTCATTTTACTACTCCCCATTTACTACCCGTTTCAGTTCCTCTTTCGCGTCGTCATATCCTATATGTGTATAGGTATTTAACGTGACGCTAATATCAGAATGTCCCATGAGGTACTGTAAAGTTTTAGGGTTCATGCCGCTTTTAGCCATATTAGAACAAAAAGTGTGACGGCAAACGTGTGGCGTAACCTTTGGCATTTGCACTCTATAAATGCTATTATACTTCTCACAAATATGCTGAAAGTATTTTTCCCAGTGCAAGGCTACCATAGGCATATCGTTTTTATCCAAATATAAGAAGCCACATTTCCCTCCTACAATAGGTTCAACTCGCGGTTTCTTTCTACTGGAAATAATACGTTGAAAGCACTCATAAACTTCATCTGTCATAGGGATTTCTCTTGTGCCACAAGAAGTCTTTGTATCTTCAATTACATACTCCATATTTCTTTTTCTTTGTAACTGATGATTGACACTAATTTTTCTATTCTGCATATCCAAATCTGATAATGTCAATCCCACAAACTCTGAAATACGAAGCCCTGTTTTGAATAAGATAAAAATCCCCTCATAATATCTGCAAAAATGCTTATCATTTGCCACAAATTCAAGAAATGCCCGTTCTTGCTTTCTTGTAATTGCTTCTCTTGTTACGCTGTCGTTTACAACAACCGTAGCAAGCTGAAATTCAAACGGATTTTTGCGTATCAAATCATCATCTACCGCCATTTGAAAAGCTGGTCTTACAACACCTCTGATAGAATGAATAGAGCTATACCCACGCCCGTCCTGCTGTAACTTTATCAGCCAACACTTTGCGTCAGACAACTTCACTTTATCTATTCTCTTTTTACCAAAGTCCTCTTTTTTGATAATATTGAGAACAAAATTATAATTTGCTTCGGTGTTATGCCGTACTCCCGTTTTTTGTAAAAGATATTTCTTTACCAGTTCTAAAACGGTCATTTCCCCACCACGTGGGACGATTTCATCATCAATCGCTTTCATTATCTGCTTTTCCTTTTCCCTTAATGAAAGGTCGTCGCGCTTTCCCTGTGGTGTCTTATCTGTCTTTTCCAATTTCCAACTATAAACAAACTGCGTTTTACCTGTTGTATCAATATATTTGAACGCATATCGTCCGTCCCGGCGTTGGCTCTCTCCATTGCGAAGAATACGATTTTTGCTATCTCGTCTTTTTCCGCTCATGTCTATGCTCCTTTCGTACAAAAAGAGCCTTGCCACGATATACCAAATTATATCATAAACAAAGCCCTTTTTCTATCTTTTTATCAAGCAGCACTCAAAGCGGAAACGACTATATAGCCTATCCGATATGGCTACTGATTATCCTATATTTGTTAAATTGCTGTCAGGTCATTCAGAAAATCTTCAAATCGTTTCCTTTTGATAAGAAACTTCACTCCATTTTGAATAATAAAACCGGAGTCCAAATTATCTGAAACAAGTTTTCTTAATTTCTTTTCTCCAATATTAAAATAAATTACTGCTTCATCAATCGTTAAACAAAACTTATTTTGTATCTGTACCTGTGTTTCATTATTCATTTATTCTCTCCCCTTTCTTGAACTATAAAACTATTGTAAAATTATAAAGGCTCATCAGACGGTTTTAGCAAACCTCACAAGAATTTCACTTCCGCATGGTTCTCATGCAGCTCTACCCGTTGCCTGCGACGCTTCTAACGCTCGGACTCCGGCGGTAAAGGAGTATCATTATACCGATATATGGATTATGGCGGCAGAGTTGCTAAGTCTGCTTTGGAACGCTGATAATTCTCGCTCGTTTTGTCCCTCCTTTCGGTCATGGCGTATCAGCCCAACGGCTCCCCATATATCGAATGTATCTGATTTGCTTTATGCTGCGTCGCCGTTCTATTGCGCCGCTTTCTTTATCAAGGAACAAAAAAGTTCAAGTAAGTAAGCAGCGGAAAGGGGGACACTGCTCGCAACTATCTTAAACTTTGAATGAAAGGACTGCCCGTATAAGGTGCGAACGCAAACGGTCGCGTATATCCTCATCTATGCCATAATAAGTATTGCCGCGCTCGTCGCGGAGAGTTCGCATAGAGAGATAAGCTATTTCACTGTCATAATGTTGTATAACAATGTTCATAGCTTCCGGGTCGCCCTTAATTGCAGCTATGATTACCGGATAAGGTAACAAGCCGCGTTCATCTTGTTCGGTGTTACCACTCATTTTCGTCATAGGCGCGTTCCTCCAAATAGCGTTTTAACAGTTCAAAAGAGCTTGTCCGTCTGTACTGTACGGTACTTCTCGGAATGTTGTGGAGTTTTGCAATTTCCACATCACTCATATCAAAGAAATAATACAGCAGGACGGCTTCGCGCTTTTCTTCCGGCAGGGAGTGCAGAGCTTCGGCAAGCAACTTTGCAGTAATTTCTTTTCCTGCTATAACAAAGGACTTTTCAGCTTCATCATCTGCGAAATACTGGTCGCAAACAAAAAGCTGCTTTTCTTCCTGTGAAGTTAAGTCAGAAAAAGTAACTTCGCGTCGTTGCCGACGCTTTATATCCCTTTTGGCTGCAAGCATTTCATTCTGTAAAGCTCGCTTACAATAACCGTTAAAAGCACAACGGATTTGCCACTGGGTACGAATAGGCTCATTCATGGTTTCACCTCCTTTCGCGTTGGCAAAAGTGGTGATGACTTCCCCTTTCGTAACCCCCAGTTCCACTCGACAAAACTATGCCAATCAGTTTGAAAATTTTTTGAAAAAATTTTGGGGGAAAAAGAAAATGCGCCTGCCTGCAAGGCGCAGACAGACGCATAGGAAATAACAGCAGTATTTAATTGATTTGACAGTTCATACCAATGCCCGGAATATCCTGTTGTAAGGTATAAACTTTTTTTGACAAAAGACTTCCATTTGTCAGATAAGTAAAGACTATTTCACTCAACATAACGGCAACCTCCTATATGCCGCCATGCTGATTGCAAGGTTAAATAGGGGCGTCGTTGCTTAAATTATGCAAAAAGAAGCGGCGGCTCTAAAAATCAAAGCCACCGCTTCAAAGGCGCGTGAAAATATATCTGCATTACGACGGCTTTTTTTCTTTTGCCGTCGCCCGGCAGGTAAAATGAATAATTAACTCCAAAATGGTGTCATTCTTCAAAGTTTATCAGCTTATATTTAGTTATCCCATGACTTGATGTTTTTTTACTATATTCTTTATCATTAAGGAAAATAGAGCTACAACAATCATATTAAAAAGTAACATGATAATAGGTTGTTGAATACCTACATATGTTTTCATTTTGGCAAATACACCATTCATATGAAGCATAAAAATCGGACAAATTTCTTGTAATTTTTGGAGTAACGGTACGCTCTCAGTAAAGTCAAATAAAACTGGTAAAAAACATACTACACATGAAGTAATAAGAGCTGTAACCGGAGTATTCAATTTAGCGCTAATAAACAGTGTGATAATTGTCATTGCAACAATTCCCAATATATTGCATACTACTGAAATCAAAAACATTTGTAAGAAAGTCAAATTATAGGTAGAGGTTGCATAATGTAATGAAGATTGAATATTTACATTCCACCCTTGTAGTCCATATATCCCCATATATAGAATAAAATTAAGTAATAAGAAAATAACGTACATTGCTGTAATAGTTTCTAAAGAAGCAATGATTTTCGCTGTCACTAATTTCGTTTTTCCATAACGCGCCGCATAAATCACACTATCTGTATGGCAAGCATATTCTTCTGAAAAAACCGGGGATAAAGTAATTACGACAAGCAGACATAAAAGTATCGCTAAAATACTTCCCATACTGGATAGCATTTTATCCCACCCATCACAATATCCCAAAACAACAGACTTATGATTAGGATAAGCTTCTTCAATGGATTGCATCTTTCCGTCTGGTTCTGTCATATATTCCAAAATAGCTGTTTGGTCTCTGTAAACATGAAGTGCAGAAAAAGCCGAATTTTCGTCTTTTGTATCGGTAGCTGTTTTGGCTTCTGCTATTTTTTGCTCCATGAGTGTTAATATTTCCGGGGTCAATTCGCCTGCAAATATATCTGCATTTTCTTTTCTTTGTTCAATCGCAGCAAATCCGCTTACTGTATCCATTTTCCCAGTATCATAATTATAAAATACAGAACTATAATTAAATTGAAACAGAAAAAAATAGGCTATTATTAGGATAACTCCTGTAATAAAAAGAATTTTAGTTTGCTTCCTTGAAAGTATCTTTTCCCTCTCTGCTTTTATCATATCATTCATTATCAGACACCTCCGCAAAATAGTATAAATACAAATCCTCTAATGTCGGCTCTACATTCCATGCAGTTGTATAAGGCGATACTTCTGATATAATTCTTAAACGCTCAGCTTCTGCACTATGTTTTAGATTTGCTACAATATAATTTTTCTCTAATCGTTCAATTTCCTGCCGGGGCACGTCACATTCCCACACAAAAGAATGGATTGACTTCAAAATTGTTTCAGGCGAACCTTGACGTAATAATTCTCCATTTTTCATAATCAGTATTTCTTTTGCGATATATTCAACATCGGAAACAATATGTGTTGACAAAATCACAATACGATTTTCAGCTAACGTACTAATAAGATTACGAAATCTAACACGTTCTTTTGGGTCAAGCCCTGCTGTTGGTTCATCTAAAATTAAAATTTTAGGATTATTCAAAAGTGCTTGAGCAATCCCCAACCTTTGCTTCATACCGCCAGAAAAAGTTTTTATTTTTGCATTTTTTTGTTCCGTTAAGCCTACTTTTTCTAACAATTCTAAAGAACGATTATGGGCTTTCTTATGCGGAAGACCTTTAATTGCCGCAATATACATCAAAAATTTATATGCTGTAAAGTTTGGATAATACCCAAAATGCTGTGGCAAATATCCTAAAATATTACGATATTGTTCCCCTAAGTCGTGAATGTTTTGCCCATTGAACATAATAGCCCCTTTGGTTTCTGTTTGAACATCACATATCATACGCATAAGAGTAGTTTTACCTGCACCATTTGCGCCTAGTAAACCATATACGCCATTCGTCAAAGTTGCATTAAAACACCGTACAGCTTTCTTTTTTCCATATTCTTTAGAAAGATTATTTATTGTAAGTTCCATGCCAATTCTCCTATCATTTTTTCATGTTTCATGTAGTTCCATATCGTTTTCCCTAATAAGATAAGCGAAAAGAAATAAAAAGCAACCCAACCCCATAACATTGATGTTTCAAATAGAATTTCCTGCTTTAAGATAATTGAAAATATGACTGCTATACAAATCATACATACAAATAAGTGATAAGTAATTTGCCCCTTTTCATTTTTTATAATTGTAAAAAGGTAGCAAGTACAAGAAATATTAAATGGAACCATACCATACAAAATTATTTCAAGTATGGATTGTTGATAATAAAAACTTGTTATTACTAAAACACTTGTTATTAAAAATAAATCAGCTAAGCCAATGATTAACATACGACAAGCGGTAATCTTTACTAACTGGCAACGACTGGATTGTTCTATTTCCCACATATCGTAAATGTTACTTTTAGAAACTTCTCGAACCCCCACCAACACGATTAGCGGAATAATGATTACAAGTACTGTTAAAGGATAATGGAGAGGAACACTCCAGTAGCCGAATAAACAAACTACCAAAATAGATATAATAATCAATCCTATTTGTATAATCCAAAAAGAAAAAGGTAAATACTGTAATTGACTTAACAAAATATTTTGTAAAGAATTTTTATTAAATTCAGCACTATCCATGTATTTTTTTCCGGCAGAAATCAGTTCATTCATTTTGTTTTCTGGTATGACAGATGTATCATAAAGCCGCAACCATTCTTGAATGTCATTATTTTTTTTCATACATTATCGCCTCCTTTGAAATCTTTAAGGTATCGTTCTATTTTTTGCAATCCCTGTCTTAATCTGGATTTTACAGTGGGGATATTTGACTTTGTAATTTTTGCAATCTCTCGTATTTTCAAGTTATGATAAAAACGTAAAATGATAACTTCTTTCTGATAATCAGGCAATGAATGAAGTGCTCTGCGAACTTCTATTTTATTTTCATTTTCTATCACTTTTTCTAAAGTATCGTTTGTGTCATCTATAATATCTAAAGCGTTTAAGTCTGTGTATGTGGGCTTCGCTTTTTTGAAATAGTTATTACAAGTATTTGCGGCGATAGTTAGTAGATAATTTTGAAACTTTCCTAACATACGAACAGTATGAATATTCTCTAACAGTTTCAAAAATACATCTTGTGTAATATCTGCTGCGGTGTCAGTATCTCCATTTAATCTCCGATAACAAAACTGATAAATTACACTGTAATATTTACGGACTAATATATCAAATGCTTCTGTATCGCCCGCTTGTATTTTTTTTATCAATATAAAATCTTCGATGTTGTGTCACCGCCTTTCTTTTGTAAAACGTCTTACACTGTATAAACAATTAAGGATATAAAAAGGATTTAAATTTTTCAAAAAATTTTTTTCAACTTACAAGCATACTAATTATACCCGGATATTCAAACAATAGCAATTTATACTATGCACTATTTCAATCCATACTATGATATGTATAATCATATCCCGAAGAAAAGAGGAACAGTAAAATGTAACTGGGTGAAATGATTATGAAGCAGAGTAAAGAAAAATTCGATTTTAAGGCTTTCGGGCAGGCTATAAAAGCAGCAAGGAAAACAAAGGGATTGTCCCGCAACCAGTTAGCAGATAAGCTAAACATTGCGCCACGCTATATCGCGTCCATTGAGAACAGCGGACAGCACCCCAGTTTGCAGATTTTATATGAGCTTGTAACCCTGCTTGACGTATCAGTAGACCAGTTCTTTTTCCCGGAACGGGAACAGGAGAAGTCCACACGTCGCCGTCAGCTTGATACCATGCTTGACACTATGAGCGAAACGGACTTAAAAATTATGTCTGCTACTGCAAAGGGCATAGAGGAAGCCAACAATGACAGGACGGGGGAATAATGTTCCCTCGTTTTCGTCTACATAGAGTTCTTGAAGCGTCGCAGGATTGCGGCGTTTTTCTTTTGCTATTCTTTGGCAAAAAAGACCTTTCCGGCATTGTAGGTAGTAAGGAAAAACTTTCTTAGCAAGCATAGGAAAAGAGTACCCTTTTCCGTATTTTCGCCCTCCCGCCCTGCGGTGCGTCGGTTGAAAATTGCTTGTTGGGAAGTGTCCCAAACCCTCAAAGCGGAAAGGAGCGATTGCATGAACGGACGCAAAAGAAAAGTACAAATCAAATTCTATGTAACAGAGGAAGAACGGGCGTTGATTGAGCAGAAAATGAAGCTCGTCCCTACCCAAAACATGGCGGCGTATCTTCGGAAGATTGCCATTGACGGGTATATCATTCAGACAGACCATAGCGATATAAAAGCCATGACAGCGGAGATACAGAAAATCGGGGTCAACATCAATCAGATTGCAAAGCGTGTCAATGAGACAGGCAGCGTCTATCAAGAGGACATAGAAGAAATAAAGGGGGTGCTTGCGGAGATATGGCGGTTACAAAGATTAAGCCTATTAAAAGCACGTTGAGCAAAGCCCTTGATTATATCCAAAACCCGGATAAGACAGACGGGAAAACTCTTGTGTTCTCCTTTGGGTGCAGCTATGAAACGGCAGATATTGAGTTTGAATATACCTTATCGCAGGCTCGGCAGAAAGGGAACAACTTAGCCTTTCATCTGATACAATCGTTTGAACCGGGAGAGGTAGACTGTGAGAAAGCCCATGCAATCGGAAAGCAGCTTGCCGACGCAGTAACAAAGGGACAGCACGAATACGTCTTAACTACCCACATAGATAAGGGACATATCCATAACCATATCATTTTTTGCGCGGTCAATTTTGTTGACTACCATAAGTACAATTCCAATAAGCGCAGCTACTACGGCATACGGAACATGAGCGATAAGCTGTGCCGGGAAAACGGGCTGTCCGTCGTCGTTCCGGGCAAAGGCAGCAAGGGAAAAAGTTATGCGGAATATCAAGCTGAAAAAGCCGGGACAAGTTGGAAAGGCAAGCTGAAAATTGCCGTTGATACGCTTATCCCCCAAGTGGCAAGTTTTGAAGAATTGTTGCAGCGGTTACAGGCGGCGGGCTATGAGATAAAGCCGGGAAAATATATCTCCTGCCGCGCTCCCGGACAAGAACGGTTTACCCGCTTAAAAACCCTCGGTGCAGATTATACAGAGGAAGCAATCAGAGAACGGATTGCAGGCAAGCGCACAAAGGCGGCGAAAGCTCCTAAAGAGCAACGCGGCGTATCGCTGCTTATCGACATTGAAAACAGTATCAAAGCACAAGAGAGCCGGGGCTATGAGCAGTGGGCGAAAATCCATAATCTGAAACTGGCTGCAAAAACTATGAATTTCTTGACAGAACATCAGATTGAGCAGTACGCGGATTTAGTCAGCCGGATTGAGGAAATAAGCGCAGAAAATGAAAAGACAGCAGACGCATTAAAGAGCGTGGAGAAGTGTCTTGCAGATATGGCGGTGCTGATGAAGCACGTTGCCACCTACCAAAAGACAAAACCAGTCTATGAAGCATACCGCAGGGCAAAGGATAAGGACGCATACCGGACAAAACAGGAAAGCTGTCTGATACTCCATGAAGCAGCAGCAAAGGCGCTGAAAGCGTCGGGCATTACCAAGCTCCCCAATCTCGCCGCTATGCAGGAAGAATACAGGAAGCTCCAAGTGCAGAAAGAAGCCCTGTACGCTGATTATGGAAAACTGAAAAAACAGGTCAAGGAATACGACGTTATCAAACAGAACATAGACCGTATTTTAAGACTGGAAAAAGAGCCGGAACGGGGCAGGGAAACCGAACGCTTACAGTAGAAATATTCATAAAAGCGTGGTAGGATAAAGGTATTCCAATACAGACAGGAGTGTGAAAACATGGCAGACCAAACGATACCCGATTATGAAACCATACGCGCCGCTGTTGCCGGGGAAACATGGGCGGTGGAAAAAGTGCTTATGTGCTACAAGGACGAAATCGACAGGCAGGCAACTGTAAAGAAACGTCAGCCGGACGGAACATTCAAACTGGAAATTGATGAAGATATGCGCCAGTATATCACAATGAAGCTGATAGAAGCCCTCCCCCAGTTTCCACTTGAAGAAATGGAAAGAGAGGAAAAAAGAAATCGGGACAAAAAATCATAAAAAGGTAGACGGGAAGCTACTGCGGACAGATAAGCAGTTCCGGCATTTGAAGCAACGGCAAAAAGAAACTGTCAGTACATGGCTTTATGAGGAATACCGCCGTCTTTGGATTGAAAAGGGACAGGAGCCACATAAGCAAAACAACCGGGAAATCGTTGCCGCTGTTATGGAGCAGATAGAAGCTGCGGGGATATGGCTGCCGGAACAGGAAGTAACAAAATATTTTTACCGCAGGAAACCCCATTACCGGAGCCGGATAGAAAAAGAATTGCAGCCGAAGCCGAAAATGCAGGATAAAGACAGTCAGACACAAAAAGAACAGGGTGCAGGAAGCCAGTAATGACCTCCCGCACCCTGTTCTTTTATAGGTACTGATTTTAGAATGTTACGCAGTAGAACCCTGATTTCAAGGGAAAAGGTATTCTGTATCGCCTATGCCCGTTTCACGTCATTTATGCCCTGTAAATCAAGGCTATTTTCGCCCTTATTGCGTAACCGCCGCACGCCGTTTCCTCATGCGCTCCGCTGCCTGTCTGCGGGTAATACGTTTCCGGCAGTCCCGGCAGTATTTGACGCTGTTTGATTTTGATACAAAGAATGTGCCGCACTCGGTACAACGCTTTTTGTCCTCGGATTTGAAAAGCTCCGCATACAGCAGCTTATCAAGAGGAAGTACGGCAATCTGAAACCACTTGCATAAAAGCGAATAGGAAATAAGCTGCGGACAGATACATTCCTCCCCGTCGTCAAGCAAGATACAGTGTCCGCGCTCGCAGTTGCAGCACTCCTTTTTTACAAGGCTGTTGACTTTCCGGCTCTGTGGCGGCGTGAGCCGCTTACCCCCGGTCATACCTCATCAGCGGCGAAAATAGCAAGCTCCGCATACTCGTTTTCTGTTAGTGGGGAGATTTTCTGTAAGGTGCGCTCTGCAAAGGGGCGCATATCCTCGTCCATGAATGGCAGCGCAGCCGTCATATTTTCCATAAGCTGTGCCTTGCTTCCCTCGTGGTAAATGCTTAACAGGTTCATTTCTTCAACGGTCAGTCTAATCATGCTCATACCTCCATTTCGTGATGTTTTGATTTTGCTGTCCTTTTCGGGACTTTTGGGGATTTCTCTGTTTGTAACTGCGCCCGGACAGAGGGACGGGACTTTTTCATCTCTTTATTCTTCTCATTTTTATTTATCAGCGCATAAATGCCATGCCTGCCCTCCAACGTGGAAAAGGAAAGGCTTTTGTAAGGGAGCATGGAAAACAGCCGTTCCATGTCCTTATCCGTTGCCAGTGGAACAAAATAGGGAGAAAGCTCTACTGCACAATGGGGCTTTTCGGGGCTGTCCGGTTCTCCAACTCCTTTTACATTTTCTACAATCCGGCGGGCTTCCGTTTCAATCCGTCTGTCATGCAGGGCGGCGATATGTAACTGAAAATCCCCCTGTGTATGTGGTATTCGGTTTTGGTACTGTTCCCTCAAAAGGCTTTTTAAGGCTTCCGGGTTGTTTGCCTGTGCTTCAAAACGTATAAATTTTCCAAGCTGAGGGTCAGTGTCTATGTCAAAATATTGTCCGGCAGGCTTTGTCAGCTCTCCATGCTCATAAATCAGCGTGTAGTTGTCAGCAGGGATTGATTTTTCGATTACTTCCCGGAAATGCTGCAAATAATCCAGTTCATACAGATTGCCTTTGATTTTTCCCTGCTCTGTGCCTGTCAGTTCCACCGCATAGGCAAGGATAGTATCGCGGGTCTGTTCCCCGTAAAACCGCCATGTATTATGCTGCCTTGTGTCCTTTAGAAAAATGTCCCGTTCCCGGAAGCAGCACGTCCCGGACGGGCGGGAAAACCACAAAAGCCGTCTGTCCTCCGGGATAGGGCTTACCGCCGCTTTCTGCAAAATCTGTTTGTCTATGTCAAAATCGCTCTGATAAAAAGCGGTGTTCTGTTTCATTATGGCTTCAAGGGAAGCGATAACGTCCACATTTTCAAATTTTTGTAACTTCATAGGTCAGCTCCTTTCCAAATCCTGTGTTTTTTGTCTTGCCTGTTTCTTCGGTGTCTGTTCTTTCGCTGCTTTAAGCTGCGCCCGGATAGAGAGCTTTTTCTCCGGTTCTGTCTGTTTCTTTTCTGCTTTGAGGGCTTCGGCGTATTCTGCAAGGGAAATCTGTCCTCCAGCTTTTGCCTTTTCCTCCAGTTCCGCATCGGTCGGTGTGTTGTTTATCTGTCCGTCAATCATGTTGTAATTTTGCTCGGTGGTCTGTTCGGCAGCTTTCAGATAATTTTCCGGCTGCTCCTGTGCGGGTTGTTCCTGCGCCGCTACCTTTTGCGCCCGGATATGCGCCCGCTGTAACTCAGTCGGCTTTTCCCCGGTAAGGGGTGCAATGGCTTTCACATAATCAGCCGCATAGTAGGCGTTACTGGTAAGCTGCCGCTGCCATGCCCCCGCTTTTGGCGACCAACGGAAGCCGTTGCTTTTTAGGGCTTCCCGCGTGGCTTCGTCCGGCTTATCCTCAAAGAAGATTTGCAGGCGGTTCGCTTCGGTGTTTGCTTCCACCTTGCCACCGTCAAATTCCCACCCCACAAAACCGATTTCTTTTTGCTGTGAAAGGGATTTGATACGGTCTTTCACGCGCCGGATTTCTGCGCTATTGTTGGATAACGCCCAAGTCGCAAAAGGCTTGTCCCCCAAATGCCAACTGCTCGCCATGTCTGCTTTCAGTTTTTCAAGCTGTTCCGGCGACAAATGCGGGCAGCCGTCAAGGGTCTTATGCTTGCGGTAGTAGGCGTTTACGGCTTTCATGGTTTCCTGTGATTTTTCAAGGCTTTCCAGTTTCTTTTCCAACTTCTGTACTGCCTGCGGGTCGTCTGCGCTGATACCGCCCATGCCGGTACTGCGGATTTTATCAAGAAGTCCCTGTATGTCCTGCCATTCCCGGTAATTGCTGTCGCGGGCTGCGTTCTGCTTTTCTTTCTTCCTTGTGGGGAAGTTAGAGCCGCCCGCAATGAGGATAGAGGGAACACGCGCGTCAATCTCATAGCCTTTGTTCATGTTCGCCGCCAGTTTTCGGGCGTAGGTGTCAAGCAGGCTGTCGATTTTCTCATGGTACATCGGGTCTACCCGGCGTTTCTGCCGTTCTGCAAGCTGTACGGCTTCATCTACATAATGCCTGTATTCCGCTGTTGCGCTGCCTTGCTTATAATCGGAAAAGCTGTTTGCGTCCTTTGCACGTTTGGCGGCAGCTTCGTTGATTGTGTAATAAGGTGCGGCGGGTGCAGCCTGTTCCGGCTGTGGGGGCTGTGGTGCTTCGCTGCTTGCACCTGTATCAGCCTCCGGCTCTGTCTGTACTTCTTTTTCCTGTATCGTGGCTGTTTCTTTTGGAAGCTCCGGCGCGGCGGCTTCTGCTTCGGGCTGTGCCTGCTCGGTGGTCTGCTCCTTATCCTGTGCCTGTTGGATTTCTGCAAAATGCCCGTCTATGGTATCAATCAGACTTGCGGCGGTGCTGCGGATTGTTTCAAGAGAGCCTTTTAATTCTGCAAGTTCCTTTCCGCTGCTCCACCCGGCGATATACCCAAAAGAATAATCCGACGTATCAAGCCCGTAGTGTTGGCAGACTGCATAGGCGACGCTTTCTGCCTGTACCTCGCGGGTGCGGCGGTCGGGGCGTTCCGGCGCGTCCTTGTCTATGTCATGGAGTGTCGCATGGGCGATTTCATGGATTGCAGTCTTGATGTTCTGCAATTCGTCCATGCCCTCGTTGATGATGATACGCTTTTCCTCATAATTGCAGCGTCCCTTTACGCCGCCGCTTAGTGCTTCAAATCCCATAGCAAAGGGGGAAGTCTTTTCAAGGGCAGCAAAAAAATCCTTGTATTGTTCCACGTTGCCCGTCAGCTCATAGGTAAGGGTAGGCAGTTCTTTTCCCTCGGTCTGTGAAACATCAAAGACAGATACCACACGAAAGGCGGGTATCTTGATTTCCTTTTCCTCGGTAACAGGTTTCCCGTCCTTATCGAAAACAGGCTTTTGGGTGTTCGGGTCGATTTTTTCCACTTGCTTCTTGACGGTAAACGGGGACGGTGCAAGTATCTTGATAGCTTTTTCTCCCGGCTTTACATGGCGGTCAAATTCCTTTTCCCATTGCTTATAGCCTTTTACAAGGTTGCCGCCCTGCATAGCGATAAGGATTGTATTGTTAAGGCTGTAATCATGGAATTTTGACATGGTACGCAGATAGTCGGCGTAACGGTCGCTTTCATAAATCCCTAAAATCCCCTGTTCCAGTCGGTCAGTAATCTCTTTCATTTTGTCAGCGGGCTTTTCAGAAGATAGGATAATCGGGAGAACCGGGGGCTGCTCTATGGCAAGTGCAGGCTGTACGGCGGAAGCGTCAAGGTCTGCCTGTTCCTTTTCCTGTACTGGCGGCTGCGGCGTTACCCGGTATTCCTCCGGCACGTCCCGCCCGTCGTACCACTGTGTAAAGGTGTTGCGGTTGTTGTAAATATAGCCCTGCTCGATAAATCTGCCCCCGTCGTTGATAGCAGCGTCCCGCCCGTATTCCTCATACATGAAATAATTTTTTGCTTCTTCGGGCAGCTCCAACTCGTCCAGTTCTTCAATCAGATAATGCCCGTAATCTTCCTCGGTTTTTACAGACGGATAAAGCCAGTAACAGTCAAGATTTTGTGCAAGGTTGATGATGTCCTGCAAATCCCTTGTATGGTCGCCGTATGTGATAGCCGCAGCAAATTTTTCCCTGTCGTCGTCAAACTGCATTTTCAAAAGTTCGCTCAAATAGTTCAGTTCGTCAAGGCTTTCAAGTTCTGTCAATTTCCCTGCCAGTCCCGCAATAGAGGACTGGTATTCTGTGATGTGCAGCTCCCCGTAGTTTTTGCCGTCAATCCCGATACGGTCAAAGACTTCTTTCAAATGCTCGGCAGTCGTGGGGAATGATACCCATTCGCCCGCAGGTCTGCCCTCGGTGTACTTCCCAAGATTAGAAAGATACCCGCTTAAAATCGGTTGTTCCATGCGTTCACTCCTTTCTTTTTCAATCATGCGGTGCATACGTTCGTAGTCCTCCATGCTCATGCTCCCGTCAAATAGATAGGGGTCGGGTTCTTCGCCGTCCCGGTAGGCTTTTTCAGAGAACGGAAGCTCCGCAGCGTGGGCGGCGGCTCTTGCTTCCTCGATAAGCTCCGGCGGCAGTCTGTTGTCGTGGGCTTCGATAAATTCCCCGATATTGCTATATCCGTTTTCGTAGTGGCGGCGCACCCCTGCGGTCAGCTCGTCAAGATTCCTATCCTCGCCAAGATAACCGGAATAATAGCCATTTATCACAACGGCGGCAGGGTCAGCCTGCTTGATTTCTTCCATGCGGCTTCTGTCCTCCGGGTAAAGATAATCGCCCAGTTTAAGGTGGAAATCTTCTGCGTTCCAAGAGCGTCCCGTTTTCCAAAACGCCACCCAAGCGATACCGTCCCGTAATTCTTCTTGATACTCCTTTACGGTGTCCCGTAAACTTGCCATGTGTAACCTCCTTTCCAAAGGGCAGCGCGGACGCTGCCTGTTCCGGTTTCATCATTCAGTACCCCGCGTCCGCGTTTTTGCCAAAGATTTTATAGATTTTTTCAAGATTTCAGAGGGTAAAACCCTCCACAAAACAGAGGGTTTGGGACACTTCCCAACAAGCAAAAATCCCCGCCGTTCTCGGTAGAGAAAACAGGGATTTTACGGAAAAGGGTACTCTTTTCCTATGCTTGCTATTCAGTTATTTCTTCTTCGGAAGCTCCACCCGGTAATTGACATATTTCCCGCCCGTATCAGCCAATACGATAGTTCCGTCATAGGTTTTGCCCGTCTTTGGGGAATAGAGTTTTTTCACATTTACCTTGCCGGATTTTAAGAGCGCGGCGGCAATCTTCGGGGTAAAGGTTACTTTTCGTTCCTCAAAGAAACGGTCATTTTTCCACATGGTAAAGATACATTCCTTGTTGCTGCAATAGTAGTTTTTCTTTCCCTCATAGACGGGAGAACCGCAGCGGGGGCAGCTTCCCAATGTTTCCCGTTCCGGCTTGAACATCTGCGACTTATCATCAGAAAGAAACGGATAGGTCTTTACCAGTTCCCGCGCCATATCCTCGATACGCCGCATGAAGTCCTCCGGGTCTGCCTTGCCCTTTGCAATCTGCGTCAGATTGTTTTCCCATTCTGCGGTAAGCTGCGGGCTTGTCAAGGTGTCCGGCAGGACGCACACAAGGTTGATACCGTCCTTTGTGGGAAGTAGCTGCTTGCCTTTCCGTTCCACAAAGCCGCCCTTTACCAGTTTTTCAATGACGGCGGCGCGGGTGGCGGGCGTTCCAAGCCCTTTGCGTTCTGCGTCCGGGTCGGTGTCCTCGCTTCCGGCGCGCTCCATAGCAGAGAGTAGCGACGCTTCGTTGTGGGGCTTTGGCGGTGTGGTGTCATGCTCCGTTACCATTGCCGCCGGATTTCCAAAGGTCTGTCCCTCGCTAAACGTCGGCAGGGTCTTTTCGGTGTCGCTGTCTGTATCGTCTGCTTCGGGCTTATTCTTTAAGGCTGCCCGGTAACGGCGGTCAAGTCCTTTCCACCCGTCAGAAAGTACCGTTTTTCCCCTTGCGGTAAAGGACTGTCCGGCACATTCAAAGGTAGCCGTAACCGCTTCAAAGGTATGTACTGTGGCGGTCGCCATAAGCAGCCGTGCTCCGGCAAGGGTAAGGATATTTTTTTCACTTTCCGGCAGCGCGGCAAGGTCGGTCTTTGCAAGCTCCATAGTGGGGATAATGGCGTGGTGGTCGGATACCTTTTTACTGTTCAGCACCCTTGCAAGCTCCGGCGTAAAGTCTACGCCCTCCATAAAAGAAAACTTCCCGCAAAGCAGCGTGATAATGCCCGCCGCTGTGTCGCCCATGTCGTCGGTCAGAAATGCGCTGTCGGTTCTCGGATAAGTAAGAAGTCTTTTTTCATACAGGGCTTGTGCAAGGTCAAGGGTCTGCTTTGCGGTATAACCGAACAGACGGTTTGCTTCCCTCTGTAAAGAAGTAAGGTCAAAGAGCTTCGGCGGGGCTGCGGTCTTTTTCTCTTTCACAAGGGAAGTACAGACTGCTTTTGACGCTTCACAAGTCGTTTTTAATGCGTCGGCTTCTGCCTTATCTGAAATTCGTTCACTTGCAGCTTCCGCGCCGGATAAGGTAAGGCGCACATGGTAGTATTTTTCTTTCTTAAATGTGGTAATCGCTGCGTCCCGGTCAACAAGCATTTTTAAGGTCGGGGTCTGTACGCGCCCCACGTTCAAGGTATGATTGTAAAGGACAGAGAAAAGACGGGTGGCGTTGATACCGATAAGCCAGTCAGCCTTTGCCCTACACAATGCGGAAGCAAAGAGCGCGTCGTATTCCTCGCCGTTCTTCAGACGGGAAAAGCCCTCTTTGATTGCGCTGTCCTCCATAGAAGAAATCCAAAGGCGGCGCATAGGTTTCTTGCAGCCCGCCATTTTATAAACAAAACGGAAAATGAGTTCTCCCTCGCGCCCTGCGTCGCAGGCATTGACGACTTCGGAAACGTCTGCCCGGTGCATAAGCTCTTTTAGGGTTTTGAATTGCTTTTCCTTGTCAGCGGAAACGGTGTACTTCCATTCCTGCGGCAAAATCGGTAAGCTGTCATAGCTCCACTTTTTATACTGCTCCCCGTAGGTGGCAGCTTCCGCAAGCCCTACCAAATGTCCCACGCACCAAGAAACGATATAACCGCTTCCTGTGAGAAATCCGTCTTTCTTTTCCTTTGCCCCAAGTACGGCAGCGATTGTCTGCGCCACACTGGGCTTTTCAGCGATAACTAAAATCAATGATAAATCCTCCTTTCGGGTAAAAGAAAAGAGCAACCGATTTTTCGATTGCTCCATAGTGTATGGTATTTAATTGTTTAGAAAATTGTATGAAATTTATTTTTCATCTTCTACAAATTCAAATAATTCCTCAACTGTAACATGAAATACTTTGGCAATATCCATAGCCAATTTTAAGGACGGGTTATATCTTCCATTTTCAAGATGAACGATTGTTTCTCGTCTGGAAGAAACCAGTTCTGCTAACTCACTTTGTTTTAACCCCGCCTTTTCGCGGTATTCTTTTATTTTAGTTTTCAGCATATTTTATAATCCTTTCTTGTCAATAACAGCAAAAATAACTGCTCTTAAAATAGCCAACAACAAAATACCGCCAACAACAAAATATCCTGCGACAATTCCGTTGAAATCAGCGAATACGCAAGCTAACGCCGCAATAACCATCAACACATAAGCTAACTTCAAGCAGATAGAATCCGTAATTTTCAGATTTTCTTTTGCAAACTCATCAAAGATATTGTGTTTCTTTGCATAAGAAATTTGTCCCCAAACAAACACCCCTGCAAGGACAAGGCAAGCTGCGTGCAAATAACGGATAATAGGGTCATACCCGTTCCATGTACACAATCCATAGTACACCAATAGCAACACTGCGGGTATTGCCTTAAAGAACATCCATGCACTCAAGTTAATAGTTTTGTTTTTCATAATTGAACCTCCATGTGAAATATTTATAACTTTGCTGTGTTATAAATATATCACTTGCGTATGCGAATGTCAATAGGAAAAGTGAAATATTTTTAACTTTCAGTACTTAGTATTCTCGTCATTTATCTTTTATTTTCTTGATACAGTACCCCACACAAGGGGACTGTCCCTTGTAAGGGCAGGAAGCACAAGCCGGGGGATAAGGAACAGGCGGCGCATTATCACGCCGCCCGTTCGGTTTCTGTATCATCATCTTTTCAAAGGGATTGTCGGTAAACAGGGTCATAGGGTTTCTTCCTCCGTTTCTTCATCTTCGGAAGTTTCCCCGGTATCTGCTTCCGGCTCGTCCTCGTCGTAGTCCTCAAATTCAAAATCTTCAAGGTCGGTATCGCCCTTTACATTCTGCTTCGGTTTTACAAACTTAAAGTAGTAGAACGCCGCGCCGCCACCAAGCAGCACAAAGAGGACTAAGGCAAGTACCGCGCCGGGATTGCCGCCTTTTTCTTTGGGTTCTTCCGGCTGCTCGGTTGGGGTTGGGGTGGGTTCTTTGCCTGTGCAGCCTGTCAAGGTAGTTGCACATACCGGGCAGGACGTATTTACCTTTCCGGCTTCACATTTTTCCGTACAGTTGCAGACTTCCGGCTTTTTCGTGGCTTCCCCGGTTTCGGTCAGTGCCATAAGGTCGGCTTCGTCCACTTGATTAAGGAAATGTACGGTC
>JAGZIN010000005.1 GCA_018366195.1 Butyricicoccus pullicaecorum
AGCCACGGCGGTTACAACATGCCACCGGCATGTTGTTAAGAGCCGCCTTTCGATTCCTTGCGGAATAGAAACTAGAATTGGTGCCTCCGGGCGGAATCGAACCACCGACACGGGGATTTTCAGTCCCCTGCTCTACCGACTGAGCTACAGAGGCACATTGCACAACATCAAACTGCTGTGTAATGGCGACCCGGATGGGGCTCGAACCCACGACCTCTAGCGTGACAGGCTAGCGCTCTAACCAACTGAGCTACCGGGCCAGATGGTGGAAGTTACAGGGCTCGAACCTGTGACCCTCTGCTTGTAAGGCAGATGCTCTCCCAGCTGAGCTAAACTTCCAAGTCATCAGCGACGATATTTATTATACGCAATATCGCCGCAAATGTCAACACCTTTTTTCCAAATTTTTTATTTTTATTTTTTGGACGCAGTTTGTGCAAGGGCACGCAATTCGTCCGGCATAAATGTGTATACATGGTCACAAAACTGACAGGTAATTTCTGTTGGCTTTTCCTCATCTGCCATATCGTTTAGCTCCTGAACTCCCAAGCTCACAAGCGCACGTGTTACCTTCCCTTCGTTGCAGTTACAGCGATAACCAACCGGCGATTCTTCAAGGAACTGCACTTCAAAACCATTGAGGACAGCACGCACAATCTCCTCCAAAGACATACCATTGTCCAGCATCGTGGTCATCGCACCAGCTGCTGCAATGTTCTGCTCCAAACGGTCAATATCTGCCTCCTTCGCTCCCGGCATGAGCTGTACCAGATAACCGCCTGCCTGCCGCACACTTTGGTCTGTGTCGACCAGTACCCCCAATGCACACGCGGACGGAATTTGCTCACTCTCCACAAAATAACGTGTGATATCTTCCGCAATTTCACCATTGACCAGTTCAACTGTACCAGTGACCGGATCTTTGAGCCCAATATCCTTAATCACCATCAGGTGCCCATACCCAACACCTGCCCCCACATTCAGCTTTCCATCGGAACGCAAGGGCAAATCCAGTGCCGGATTCTGCAAATAGCCGCGCGCATAGCCCTCACTGTCCGCAACACAAACAATCGTACCCAGCGGGCCATTGCCGCGCACCTGCACGGTAACGGACCCATTTTCAACCTTGAGCTGATTGCCCATGAGGGAAGTGATTGTCAGCGTACGTCCCAAGGCAGCGGTTGCCAACGGCAGGGTTTTATGAATATTGCGTGCCTTTTCCACCATTTCGGTGGTTTGTACCGCTGCAATTTGAATCGCCGCATCTGCGGTGATTGCACGAATCATTCTATCCATACGAATTTATTTCCTCTTTCTTGCAATAATAAAAATGCGATCCTCGCTGCCATCTACCGGCTGAAAGGATAATTCTTGATGCTGCTCTATGCGGTCAAAACCGCACGCTTCCAGCAGCGCACACAGCTCACTTGGCGGATAATATCTCTCCAAATGGCTTTCTTCCAGACGTTCCCAGCGATTTTTTTGACCCAGACGTTCAAAAATATCAAAATCATACGTGCAAATTGTGCCATCAAATGCAGCCTGCCAAATGCAGTACACATCTTCGTCCTCTCGGACATAGCACTGGTCGTGCATGGCTTCAAACTTCTTTTTGGTGTTGATATCAAAAACGAACACGCCATCTGGCTCCAAAAACAACGAAACCCTGCGGAACGCCTCGCGCAAAACATCAGGGTCTGTTACATAGTTTACACTATCCAGACAACACAAAACGGCCTGTATGGTTCCATACAGGTCAAGCTCTTCCATGCGCTGGTGCAAAAACACAGGGCGTGGGTCACAATCAATTGTATTATTCATTGCCTGCATGAGCATTTCATTGGACGCATCTACGCCAATCATCTCATACCCGCGCTTTGCCATCTCACCCGAGAGCGAGCCTGTCCCGCATGCCAAATCCAAAATGAGCTCCGGACGAAATCCGCATCGCGCAAAAACCTGCTCAAAATAATCCGCCCACCGACTGTATCCTACATCATCTGTAAAGCGGTCATAGTAGCTGGACAAAAAACGATAACTCTCCATTTATGCCTTTTCCTTTGCGCGGTCCAGTACCATACGGTATCCATCTGTTCCATAAATCAGGCATTTATTCACACGGCTGATGGTTGCTGTGCTAGCGCCAGTCTCTTTGACGATATCACTGTAAATCTGACCGTCATCAAGCATTTTGGCAACCTGAAAACGCTGCGCCATGGCACGCAGTTCTGTAATGGTGCATAAATCCTCAAAAAAATTATAACACTCCTCCACCGAGGTGAGGGACAAAACCCCCTCAAACAGCTCGTCCATATGAGAATCCTTCAGTTTGCTGTTCATCACATAACCTCCATAGGTTAAATTTCAAATTTATCCTAACATATTACTTTATGAAAGTAAAGAGTTCCAGTGTAAAATTCGCAAATAGTTCATAAGTTTTTCACAATCTACGAGAAAAAAATCGTCACACTTTTGGTCATACCGCTGTCAATTGTATCATTCCTCTGAGACTGTTGTTTGTATCATGATTGCAGACCGCAACGCCTGTTCCCGTGCAAAATCCATCGGCAAGCCAAGCAGATATCACACCCTTGCAGACACGATGCCGTGATACACCGTATGATGTTCCGAACCCAAAACAAAGCGGTGCCGACTTTGTCTGCCTGCACCGCTTTTCCTCTGCATCTGTGCATCATCTGCACCAGATTGCACGGGTATTACTTTTGTTCTTTACTTGTAAACACAATACCGCCCGGCTTAAAGAATTTCGCATCACGCTCTGCAATGACCAGTGCACAGCGTCCTCCCATTGCGCCATCATGGGACGCCGACTGTACCGTTTCCATCGTCTTGGTCTTTTCATTGGGAACCTGTACATTGCTTACAAAGCACGCAAAGAACTCCACCGGCTCTTTCTTGGGACCAATCTCACCATAGGAAACGATTGCACCCGGAGCAACACGTCCTTGAAAAATCTGACCCGCCAAAATGGTGCTCTTGTCATAGGAATAGACCTCATCTACACCAAATACAAAATCCAATTTTTTGGGAATTCTCAGCTCAAACACCGGACGTTTGCCCTGGTCAAGCTCTTTATCATTTCTATTATCTGCCATGATAGAAACTCCTTTCTATGGCTGCGGCAACCGTTTGTGCCGCATGATTTTCGGCATTTAGAGCTTTGCAAGCTCCTCTGCCAGCAGCTTATTGATGATTTGCGGATTGCCCTGCCCACGCGAAGCTTTCATGCACTGACCCACAAGGAACCCTGTTACATTCTTGCCAGCCTTAAAGTCAGCAACTGCCTTCTCGTTCTTTGCAAGCACGTCCTGTACGATAGAAAGAATCGCACCCTCATCAGATACCTGCTTGAGTCCCAAGCGCTCTACAATCTGCTCAGCCGTCTCCTCTGTTTCAAACAGCTGGGGCAGAACCTTCTTGCCGGCAGCACCCGAAATCGTACCCTGATCAATGAGCTGAATCAAATCCACAAGCTTATCTGCGGTCAGCTTCGTTTCTTCCAGCGCCACGTCCTTGTCATTGAGATACTTGGAAATGTCTGAAAGAATCCAGTTTGCTGCTGCTTTCGGCTTGACCTTTCCAGAAGCGGCAGCGGCATCAAGCATGCTTGCCTTTGCAAAGGAATCCATCAGCTGGCGCGCCTCCATTGCGGTCATGCCATATTCATTCAGATAGCGCTCGTAGCGAGAAATTGGAAGCTCTGGAATCTCGCTTTCAATTTTCTGCATCCATGCATCATCAATTTCAACTGCAATCAAATCCGGGTCCGGAAAATAACGGTAATCCTGCGCATCTTCCTTGGTACGCATCACCGTATTTTTGAGCTTGACATCGTCCCAACGGCGAGTCTCCTGCTGAATGGTACCGCCATGCTCCACAACATCAATCTGTCGTGCAATTTCATAATCAATGGCACGAACCGCACCGGAGAAGGTGTTGACATTCTTCATTTCCACACGGGTTCCAAGCTCCTTAGTTCCCTCCGGACGAATGGATACATTGATATCGCAGCGAATGGAGCCTTCCTCCATCTTACAGTCACAGATATCCAGATAAGACAGTGTGGTCTTAATCATCTCCAAAAATTCCTTAGCCTCGGCAGAGGAATGTAAATCCGGACGTGTGACCATCTCAATCAGCGGCACACCGCAGCGATTAAAGTCAACCACAGTGCCGTCAATTTCGTCATGAAGCAGCTTGCCAGCATCTTCCTCGAAGTGAATTCGTTCCAGACGGCAGGACTTCTTCTCTCCGTCTACATAGAAAAAGACTTCACCGTTTTCACAAATCGGCACATCAAACTGCGAAATCTGATAGGCTTTCGGAAGGTCGGGATAAAAATAATTCTTACGGTCAGACTTGCACAGACGATTGATGGTGCAGCCTGTTGCAAGTCCCATTTTTGCTGCATAGTGTACCACTTCACGGTTCAATACCGGAAGGGCACCCGGCATACCTGTACAAACCGGACAGGTGTGTGTATTGATTGGCGCACCGAACCCAGCCCCGCACGCACAAAAAATCTTGCTCTTGGTGGACAGCTCTGCGTGCACCTCAAGACCGATGACAGCTTCGTATTTCATTCTGATGTCGCTCCTCTCTTTTACAGTGCCGCAATGATGTTTTTCAGTCCGGAAGCCTGTTCAAAGGCAAGACCCGCATTGAGCAGTGTCTGCTCTCCGAACGGACGTCCAATCAGCTGCATGCCAATCGGCATCTTGCTGCTGTCAAAGCCGCAAGGCTGAACCAAACCGGGCAGACCTGCAATATTGATGCTGACCGTGCAGATATCTCCTGCATACATTTCAAGCGGGTCTGTCGTTTTTGCACCAATTTCATAGGCGGTTGTCGGGGCAACCGGTGTCAAAATCACGTCACACTTGTCAAACGCATTTGCAAATTCTTCTTTGATTCTGCGCTGTGCAGCACGCGCCTTCTTATAGTATGCGTCATAGTAGCCGGAGGACAGCACATAGGTTCCGAGCATGATACGGCGCTGTACTTCCTCACCAAATCCCTCAGAACGAGACTTCACATAAAGATCAATCAGGTCATCGCCCGCATTTGGGGTACGATAGCCATACTTGATACCATCAAAACGCGCAAGGTTCGAGGACGCCTCTGCGGAGGATAGAATATAATAAATCGGCAGCGCATAGTCTGCAAGCGGCAGAGAAATTTCGAACACCTCTGCGCCCATCGCCTTATACTGGTCAGCAGCTGCAAGAACTGCTTTCTTCACTTCCTCAGAAATACCCTCACCAAAATACTCCTTGGGCAGACCTACCTTTATGCCCTTCATATCAGGATTCAGGTTTGCATGCACGGAACCGGCAAACGGAGCCTGTACAGAGGTAGAGTCATGTGTCGGATCATAGCCTGTAATGGCGTCCAACAGCATTGCTGCATCTTCCACAGAGCGTCCAAAGGGACCAATCTGGTCGAGCGATGATGCAAAAGCAATCAGACCATAGCGTGAAACCGCGCCATAGGTCGGCTTCAAGCCCACCACGCCGCAGAAGGACGCCGGCTGACGAATCGAGCCGCCTGTATCCGACCCCAGTGCCAGCGGCACCTCACCAGCAGCAACAACCGCCGCAGAACCACCGGAGGAGCCGCCCGGTACGCGGGACAGGTCATGCGGGTTATGCGTCAGCTTCATTGCAGAATTCTCACAGGAAGACCCCATTGCAAACTCGTCCATGTTGACCTTACCAGTCAGCACTGCGTTTTGTTCGAGCAGCTTGTCCACAACCGTTGCATTGTATGGCGGATTAAAATTTTGCAGCATCTTCGATGCACAGGTTGTCAAAGTACCCTTGGTACAGATATTATCCTTGATTGCAACCGGAATACCAGCCAGCGCCGACAGACTTTCACCAGCTGCACGCTTGGCATCGACCGCCTCAGCCTGCGCCAGTGCAGTCTCCTCGGTCACCGTGATGTATGCACCCACCTTTTCATCTACGGCTCCAGTGCGTGCCAAAACATCTTTTGTCAGCTCAACTGCGCTGATTTCTTTTTTTGCAAGCAGCTCAGAAAGCTCAGATGCTGTTTTCTTAAACAATTCCATGCTGTCCACCTCTTATTCCACAACTCTTGGTACGGCTACGCCACCCGCCTGAAAATCAGGCGCATTCGGCTCAATCAACTCTTCTGGTGTATATTCCTGTACCACAACGTCCTCACGCAGTGCATTCTTGCGTTCGGTATTGATTGTATCAGTGATATCACCCAAATCGAGCTGCTGTAATTTGTCTACCATACCCACGATATTCTGCATATCGTCAGCCAAACGGTCAAAATGCTCACCGCTCATTTCCAGCCGCGCCAGCGCGGCAATATGTTCCATTTCCTGTCTGGTAATTGCCATGACTTGTTGTCCTCCTGTATTTCAAATCCATTAAGATTTTTACAACCCAATCATACGGGCAAATTCCTGTTCATCAATCACAGGAATCCCCAACTCCTCCGCCTTTTTCAGCTTGGAGCCTGCATTTTCTCCGGCTACGACAAGGCTTGTTTTCTTAGAAACGGAACCCGCCGCCTTACCGCCCTGAGACTCGATGAGCTCGTTGATTTCCTTACGTGAAAAGCGGGTCAAAGAGCCGGTTGCGACAATCGTTTTTCCGGCAAGTGTATCGCCCTTTACCTGCTGTTCTCCTGTAAAATTTACTCCGGCTGCACGCAGCTGCGCAATCAGGTGTCCCGACTGTTCCTGCGTCCGCCAAACTGCGATGCTCTCTGCTGTTGTTTGCCCGATGTCACGAATTTCTGTAATCTCCTCCACGGGTGCCGCAAGCAAAGCATCTAACGTACCAAAATGGCTGGAAAGAATCTTTCCCGCCTTTTGTCCCACATGGCGGATACCAAAGGCAAACAACAATCTGGACAAATCACGGGTTTTGCTCTCCGCAATGCTGTCCACTAGATTTTCAGCTGATTTTTTTCCCATACGCTCCAGCTGCTCCAGCTCTGCGGGTTGCAGCTTGTAAAGGTCTGCCGCAGACTTCACCAGTCCTGCCGCAATCAGCGTCTTGAGTACCCCTTCCCCACAGCCGTCAATATCCATCGCATCGCGCGATGCAAAGTGCATCAGGTTGCGCAAAAGCTGTGCCGGACATTCAGCACCGGTGCAGCGTATGGCAGCCTCGTCCGGCTCCTCATAAACCGGTGCTCCGCATACCGGACAGGTTTCGGGCATTTCATAGGGCTGTGCATCTGCGGGACGCTTGTCCAAGTTGACCCCAATGATTTCGGGAATAATTTCTCCTGCCTTGCGCACACGCACGGTATCTCCCACACGAATATCCATCTCTCGGATAAAATCACGATTGTGGAGGGTTGCGCGTGATACCGTCGTACCTGCAAGCCGTACAGGCTCTAATACTGCATTGGGTGTGAGCACACCAGTTCTGCCAACTGAAATGATAATATCCGTTAAGCGCGTTTCTTTGATTTCCGGCGGATACTTATATGCCGCCGCCCATCTGGGAAACTTAGCGGTGGAACCAAGGGCTGTACGCTGCGCAAAGTCATTGACCTTAACAACCGCGCCATCAATATCAAAATCCAGTGTACCGCGTGTTTCTCCCATTCGTGCGATTTCTTTCTGCACACCTGCCGCATCAGCAAAAACGGAGTAGCAGGGGCTTACCGGAAATCCAAGCTTTTTCAAGAAATCCAGTGACTCTGTATGGCTTGCAAACTCCAACTCCTCACTGTTTTGAATATTGAAGCAGAAAATAGACAGTTTACGTTCGGCAGTGATTTTGCTGTCGAGCTGCCGCAGGGAACCTGCTGCTGCATTGCGCGGATTTGCCAAAAGCGGCTGTTCCTTCAGCTCTCGCTCCGCATTGAGTTCTTCAAAAACGGTACGCGGCATATAGACTTCCCCGCGTACAACCAAATGCGGCGGGGCATGTTCGATGACCTTTGGAATGTCCTGAATGGTTCGCAGGTTTTCGGTAACGTCCTCCCCTACATGACCATCACCGCGGGTCGCACCGCGTACAAAGACGCCATCTATATATTCCAGCGCAACCGAAAGCCCATCTATTTTATATTCTACAACATATTCCGCCTGTTCTACAACACCCGCAACCCGCTCATAGAACTCCGACAGCTCATCGAACGAAAATACATCTTGCAGACTTTCCAGCGGATAGGCATGCGTGACCTTCGAGAACTTTTCGCTCGCAGCACCGCCAATGCGCTGCGTTGGAGAATTTGCATCTGCAAATTCCGGATAAGCAGCCTCCAGCGCACGCAGCTTCCGCTGCATCATGTCATAATCATAATCGGAGATTTCAGGTGCGTCCTCATCATAATATTTTTTATTGTGATATTGCAGCTGCTCTCTTAAAGATTGCATTTCCTGTTGAACGTCCATTCCGACTCCTTTCTGCATGCCACGCAGGCACTGCGCATAACGCTCCCAGCATACTTTAGTATTATATCAAATTTTTCCCGATTTAGAAAGAGAGAATTTCTCTTTTATTCTATCTGGCATAATCATTGATTTTGCCAAGTAAATCATCATTTGTATCATCAACATAGGTATATTGTTCCGGTACATATCCAACAATGACCGTATCCGAAACCGGCAGCTGACTTTGCACCTGTGTATCAACCTGTCCCAGCCGCGTCAAAATCCGGATATGCGCAGTCACCTCTAAAATCATCTGGTGTCTTGTTTGATTGATGCCCGCTCCATGAAACGCACTGATAAAGTCTGCATCTACACTGCCCAATCCAGACACACCAACCTGCACCGATGGACCCTGTCCAGCAAACCAATCAGACCCCAACAGGGTACCCAGCGGAATTTCCACTTGACTTTTTTCCAATTGGTCGAGCGCTTCGTGCACTGCCTGTGCAATTTGTATTTTGAGGTGACTTGCCGTAATGCCGTCCGTTCGAAGCGCGGTAACAGCCTGTTGTTCGTCATGTTCCAGCTGTACCAGATTCTCATATTCTGTCCGATTCTGATAGACGGTATCCGTCATGACCTCATAAAGCGCAAAAGATGCCTCATGTACCATATAATTTTCTGCATACTGCAAAATGACTGGACGCAGACCACTGAGCATCAGTACAAAAAGAATCACACATAAAAAAGGAATTGCAATCCACCCAATCAGCCTTCCGGTTTTCGGCTGTCGCATACGATACATACTGTCACCTCTCTCCTGCTTTCATTTTATGCGCACCGATTTATTTATGTGCACACAAACGATTTCCTCGAAAAAGCAGATAAGACCTGAACAGCTTATCTGTTCAGGTCTTAAAAGACAGAATTTACCAACACACGCCGACCGTATGCTGTTTTCACACAAATTATTCCTCGTCCTCGCCGTCAACCAGCAGTGCACGGATAGACAGAGAAACCTTCTTCTTCTCATCGTTGATATCGATAATCTTAGCTTCTACTTCCTGACCCACAGTCAGTGCTTCCTCAGCCTTTGCAATGCGATGATCGGAAATCTGAGAAATATGAATGAGACCATCTACACCCGGAACGATTTCAGCAAATGCACCAAACGGCATAAACTTCAGAATCTTAACGGTTGCAGTATCGCCAACCTGGAAGTTGGTGGTGAAGATATTCCACGGGTTGTCCTCCTGACGCTTGTAGCCCAGAGAAATCTTCTTATTCTCCTTGTCCAGTGCGATTACATATACATTCACATGGTCGCCGATAGAAACAACCTCAGAAGGATGCTTGATGCGGCCCCAAGAAAGCTCAGAAATATGAATCATACCGTCTACGCCGCCGATATCCACAAATGCGCCGTAGGAGGTCAGGCTCTTCACTGTGCCTTCATACTCGGAACCAACCTCAATGGTCTCCCAAACCTTCTCAGCAGCAGCCTTGCGCACTTCCTGTGTCACCTGACGGATAGAACCAACAACGCGCTTGCGCTGACGATTGATTTCGGTGATGTAGAATGTCTGCTTGGTCTTGAGCAGCTGTGCCATAGACTCTTCCTTGGGCACACCGGTCTGAGAAGCCGGAATAAATACACGAACGCCGAATGCAATTGCAACCACACCGCCGCGGTTCTCCTCGATGATGGTGCCCTCAACAGCGGTATGCTCTTCCTTTGCAGCCTCAATGCTCTCCCAGCCCTTGAGCTGGTCAACACGCTTCTTGGACAGGGTTACCGTGCCCTCCATGTCGTTGACACGAACGACAACCGCCTCAATTTCGTCGCCTGGCTTTACATGGTCTTCTACCTTGTATGCCGGGTCATCGGACAGCTCAGACACCGGAATGTAGGCAGTGTGCTTCACGCCCAAATCCACCTGTACATCGGTCGGAGAAACCGCGATAACGGTACCGGTGACTTTTTCTCCATTATTTAAAGTTTTGAAAGATTCCTCCAGCATTGCGGCGAAATCCTCATTCATTTCGATTTTCGTTTCTGCGCTCATCATGTTGTTACTGACCTCCTTAATTATCCTTGCCGGAGTAGACGCGCCTGCGGTAATGCCCACAGTAAGGCCACGAAGTGCCTCGATATCTGACTTTCTCAGTTCGACCGCGTCCTCGATATAAAGAACACGTGGGCAGAGAGAAGCGCTGATTTCGTACAGGCGCTTGGTGTTCGAGCTTTTCTTATCCCCGATCACAACCATACAGTTCGATCTTCCAGCAAGAGAACGAGCCTCTTTTTGACGCTCATCCGTAGCTTTACATATTGTATCAAATATTTTGCAGTTTGTATACCTTTTTTTTAGAATCTTCACAGAAATATTCCAACTTGCCCGATTGAGCGTTGTTTGACCGACCACACTGACCGGTGTATCCGGTGCCAATCCAGAGGCATCTAATTCCTCTAAAAGCTGCTCAGAAGTTTCATAAACCAGCGCATTTTCGCACCAACCAGCAATTCCGAGCACCTCTGGATGATTTCTGCTGCCCAAAATAATGATTCTGCGTCCGGCAGCTGATTCCTCCTCTACATAACGATGAATCCGTGACACAAAAATGCAGGTCGCATCATAGATTTTGCATCCCTTTTTCTCAAAGGCTTCATAGACCGCCTTGGCAACGCCATGTGCGCGAATGAGTACGGCAGAACCGTCCGGAATATCCTCAATCCGTTCTGCTGTGAAAACACCAAGCGCTTCCAGCCGCTTGATTTCGTGGGTATTGTGAATGATTTCTCCATAGGAATAAATCACTTGATTCCGAGCCGCCTCCTGCTCTGCAAGCTCTACTGCCCGCCGCACGCCAAAACAAAAGCCTGCTGACTTCGCAACGATAACCTGACTCATGTATCCTCCTCTGGGCGCAAAGCATAGATTCGATGCAAAATTTCACGAGACAATGCGCTGTAATCCTTGCTGTCAGCGTCCGGCAGGAAGGGTTCCCCGATAATGACTGTCACATGGGAGCGAAATTTTTTATTCTCGGAAATATACATCGGGACAATTGGCGCTTTAGTTTTCATTGCAAGCATTGCAGCGCCGTCCTTTGCCTCATCTTCTCCCGCGCCTCGTGTTCCCTGTGGGAAAATAATCAGCTTTTTACCATCTTTTACCGTTTTCAAAGCGGTTTTGATGGCTGTCAAGTCTGCACGAGAACGATCGACCGGAAACGCACCAAGCCATGTAATGAGCGGTCCCAGACCTTTGATGGCAAATAACTCTTTTTTCGCCATACACATCATTTTATGGCGATTGGAGATGGCAGTCGCTGCAATCGGTGGGTCAGAATTTTGTGTATGATTGGGGCAAACCACACAGCCGCCTTCCGGCAGATTTTCTCTGCCAATGACACGCAGACCAAAATAAATATGGAACGAAAGCTCAACAAACGGCAGTGCCAGCGTTTGAAACCATTGATGAAATTTCGCCATGAATATCACTTCTCCTCTAACACGCTTCGGATTACTTGCAGAACGGCTGCAATGCTTTGCTCCAGTGTGAGCGCACTTGTGTCCACACACACCGCGTCCTCTGCCTGCCGCAGCGGTGCTGCCGAGCGGGAGCAATCCTTTTCATCTCGTGTTTGGATATCAGCAAGCACTTCCTGTACGGTGACCTGTTCCCCTTTTTCCCGCAGTTCTGCACAGCGGCGCTCAGCCCGTGCCTGTACAGATGCCGTCAAGAAAATTTTAACCTGTGCATGCGGCAAAATAACCGTTCCAATATCACGTCCGTCCATAATGACCGACTGCTTTTGCGCCATTTGGCGCTGTAAGTCCAAAAGATATGCACGCACCTCCGGAATCGCAGAAACCTGCGACGCATATATTGAAATTTGCGGGGTACGGATATCGGACGAGACGTCCTCTCCATTCAGCAGTACGGATTGCACGCCCTCTTGATGCTGCAAACCGACCGTAATTTGGGACAGCATACGGATAATTTTTTCCGTATCTGTCCCTGCGATTCCTCTGCGGTATGCCGCAAGACCGATGGTGCGATACAGTGCGCCTGTATCCACATAAATAAACCCCAGCTGCTTTGCCGCTGCCCGCGCAATGGTTGATTTTCCCGCACCAGCTGGTCCGTCGATTGCAACCGCAATGACAGTATGATTCACATTGTTTCCTCCTCCGCAGCATTTTGACCTGCAAGCTTGCCCGTTGCCCAAGCAATTTGCAGGTTGAATCCGCCTGTATAGGCGTCAACATCTAAAACTTCTCCAGCAAAATAAAGCCCTTTTACCAGCTTCGACTCCATCGTTTTTGGGTTTATCTGCTTGACGGACACACCGCCGGTTGTGATGATAGCACCAGCAATCGGACGTGCACCGGAAATCTCTACCGGAAAGGCTTTGAGCAGATGCACCAGCCGCTGACGCTCTGCCTTGGTTACAGAATGTACCTTAACACGCGGGTCGATTCCACAGGTTTCAATCACAACCGGAATCAGCTTGCGTGGCAGCAGCTCTCCAAGCGCATTGATGAAATCGCTATTTTTATACTTGTCAAAGTCTGCAAGCAGCCGCTTGTCCAGCGTCTTTTCGTCCAATGCCGGCTTCAAATCAATGTCAATGCGGTATGTCTTGCTTCCAAAATGACGCATATGGGAAGATGCTGACAAAATCAGCGGACCGGATACGCCAAAATGGGTAAACAACATTTCCCCAAAATCCTCAAAAATAGATTTTCCATTTTCAAATACAGTGACACGCACATTTTTCAGGGATAAACCCATCAGCTTTTGACAAACCTCGCTGTTTGAAACGAGCGGCACCAGCGAGGGGCGCGGTGTCACAACGGTATGCCCCAACGCCTTTGCAAAGCGGTATCCATCTCCGGTCGAGCCGGTCGCAGGATAGGAAGCGCCTCCGGTTGCCACAATCACACGGTCAGCGGCATAGGTCTTGTCAGCAGTATGCACACCGCATACGGTTCCATTCTGCGTTACAATCTCCTGCACCGTACAAGCAAAGACAAACTGAACCCCCAGCCTCTTTACATAGAAAAACAGGGCGTCCACAATATCCAGAGCGCGGTCAGAAACCGGAAACACACGGTTTCCCCGCTCGGTTTTGAGCGGCACGCCCTGTTCCTCAAAAAACGCCATCATATCCGCAGGACTGCACTTTCCAAGAGCCGAATACAAAAAGCGTGGATTCACGGGTACATTGGCAAGCACCGTCTGCACATCACAGTTATTTGTGACATTACAGCGTCCTTTGCCTGTAATCATGATTTTCCGCCCCACCTTGGTATTCTTCTCAAATAGAATCACATGCGCGCCCATCTGTGCCGCTTGTCCCGCTGCAATCAGACCGGCTGCACCTGCTCCAATCACAGCTATGGTCATTTATTCGTCCTCCAGTTTTTCATATACCTGATACTCGTCCCAAATCGACTCCAACTTGACAAAGGTTCCCTCGATTTCCTGCTGACGGTTCATGCCAACCGCAACAATCAGCGCGTTGATGACCGAGAGCGGTGCAACGAGAGAATCCACAAAGGACGCCATATCGCTTTTTGCAATTAACACATGGTCTGCATAGCGTGTCAACGGCGACAGCATCGAGTCTGTCAGCGCAATCACATTGGCTCCCTGGTCCTTAGAGTACTTCATTGCCGATAATGTCCGCTTCGAATAGCGCGGAAAGCTAATGCCAATCAACACATCTTCTTTTCCAATGCGTAAAATCTGCTCAAAGATTTCGCTGACCGTGTTGGTATATACCAGCTGTACATTATCAAAAATAAGCGAAAAATAAAAACCCAGAAAATTTGCCAGCGCAGATGAAGATCTGACACCCAGAATATAGATTCTGCGTGCCTTCGAGATGGATTCTACCGCATCATGAAAGGCATCTCGATCCATTTCATCCAGTGTCATACGAATTTTTTCCACATCTGCACTCAAAACGGTCTGCAATACATCACGATTTCCCATGCGGTCATTGGTGACCTCCATGCGCTGCACCGCAGTCAAGCGGTTGCGAATCATTTCCTGCAAGGTCTTTTGTAAATGCGGATATCCCTCATAGCCCAGCTCTGTGGCAAAGCGCACCACCGTGGACTCACTGACTCCAACGGTTGCACCCAGACGACTTGCGGTCATAAACGCCGCCTTATCATAGTGTTCTGTAATATATCGCGCAATCAACCGCTGCCCCTTGGAAAATTCCGTCAGATTGCACTGAATTCGGTTCATTAAATCATTCATAGCAGTGCCTTGTCGTCTCCTCTGATTCATGCTGCACAGCAACCCATACAGCACATTTTTCCATAAAAAACCGCTGCACCGATGTTTTTGGCGCAGCGGTCTATTCCCATTGTATGCAATCGACAGAAAAAAAGCAAGATATTTTACAGGGTTTTGCAGGATTTCCTTAAAACTCTTTCAAATACGCAATTTCCTCCGGTGTCAAGGCGCGCCATTTTCCTGGTGCCAGCTTTGTGTCCAAATGCAGCTCTCCCACTGCGATGCGCTTGAGGCGGCGTACCTCCAGCCCACATTTTTCACACATTTTTCGAATCTGCCGATTGCGCCCCTCATGGATTGTAATTTCCAGATGCGCCTCGGTATCCGATGCCTGATCTCGAATGGATACACGGGCTGGCTGCACCGTATAGCCATCAATTTCCATGGGCTGCTCCATCTCCGAAATCCGTTTCAAATCGCCGCGCACGCTCACCAGATAGGTCTTTCCCGCTTCATGAGAGGGGTGTGTCAAATGCAGGGTCAGCTCTCCATCATTGGTCATGAGCAGCATGCCCTCGGAGTCCGCGTCCAATCTGCCAACAGGATACACGCGCACCTTACAGCCACGTACCAGCTGTCCTACCGTTTTGCGCCCACGCTCGTCCTTCAATGTAGAGACGTATCCACGCGGCTTATTGAGCATGAGATATACCTTTTCTTCCGCACGGCGCAGCGGCTTGCCGTTTATCAAGATTTTATCTCTTACAGGGTCTGCACGTTCTCCCAATTCTGCCTTGTGCCCGTTGACTGTTACCGCACCCGCACGAATCATTTCCTCTGCTGCCCGACGCGAACACAACCCTGCCTGCGCCATTACTTTTTGAATTCGTTCTTTCATATACGCTCCATTCTTTCTCTTTTATCATTTTTCATCTTTATAATTTTCCATCATCTTCTGTTTGAAAACCAAACAATCCGCGGACAAATTCCATACAGCGCATCAGGAAACCTTGCTTCGGGGGAAGCTGCTCAATATCCTGTTCATACGTCAGGGTATCGGTGCGCAGTACGGTATCCCCGAGCTGATATAGAATCTCACCGTAATAATCCCCTTGTACCGCAGGCGCATACACAAACCGTCTGCCGCGATATGTGGTTCTCATTTGCTCCCGTTCCTCCGGTGCAAGCCAAACCGTTACGGTTCGGTCAGCACAGAGAGCCGCCACCGGTTCGGTACCGCCTTCCACCGGAACCTCACCCACCACCTCACCGCTTTCATGCAGGATGACCGGCTCATATTGTGCAAATGCAGCGTCTAACAGCTCTGCATGGTCTTTCCAATCATCAGGGTCATTCAGCGTGACCGCAACCAACGTCCGTCCATTGCGTTCCGCTGCCGAAACCAGACATCTGCCACACTTTTTGGTAAAACCGGTTTTCACACCAATGGCTCCATCATACAGCTTCAGCATCTTATTATGATTGGTCATGACACGTCCTGCGCGATTTGTGCTCCACGTACCAACGATTTCACGAAAATCCGGATTTTTGAGTGCCTCTGCTGTCAGCTGCGCAAGCTCCTGCGCCGTTGTATGATGCGTCTCGCCGTCCAGTCCATTCGGATTTTCAAAATGCGTGTGAATCAACCCCAGCTCCGCCGCCTTGTCGTTCATTTTCCCGACAAACTGTTCCTGCCCGCCACATTCTCCCGCGATAGCCAGCGCCGCATCATTGCCGCTCATCAGCATCAGCCCATACAGGGTATCCCGTATGGTAAGCTTCTCGCCTGGTTTCAAATACATAGACGAGCCTTCTGCCTGTGTATATTCCGGTTTGACAGTATACACGCGATCCAAATCGCCCTGCTCGATTGCACAAAGCGCTGTCATGATTTTTGTAGTCGATGCCATTGGCAGCACCTGATGCGCCTGATGTGCAAAGCGCACAGCACCCGTATCCGCGTCGAGTACAACCGCGCTTTGTGCGCTGAGTGCCTTTGCCTGTGTACTGAGAGAAACCGCAAGAAAAACGGTCACCCATATCATATGTTTCGCCAGCCGTTTGCACGCCTGCATCGCGATCCCTCCCGCCTGCTGATAAAGAAAACCTACTCATGAAGCATATGAGTAGGTTCCCAAAATTATACAGCAGAAATGGGAGTTTAGCTTTCATTTTCTGGGGTTTCGGATTTATCGCTTGGAATTTCAGCTTCTCCACCGTTTCGCTTTGCAAAAAAGCTGGATACCTTGCCGACTGCTCCCGGAATCATTTCTACCAGACGGTCAGCCGTATTGACTGCCTGTGCATTGATTCCCACAACATGTGTGCCTTCTGTTGGTGAGATGACAAGGAAACAAATCGGTGTCACCGTCACCCCTGCACCACCGCCGCCGCCAAAGCACAGCGGTGTATTCTCGCGGGCATGGCGTGCCTGATAATCGCTGCCCCCCGAACCAAATCCAAAGGTCACACGAGAAACCGGAATGACGGTTGTGCCGTCCGGCGTTGTAATGGGCGTTCCGACCGTAGTATCCACGTCCACCATACTTTTGATTTTTTCCATCGTCTCTGCCATCAAATCTTGAATTGGATGATGCTCACTCATAATATTTCGCCTCCACAGACTGTGTTTGTTTGACTATATGATAGAGTTTACGCCCATGCCGAACCGCTGTCCCAATCATGCGAATGGGGCGAAAGGAACAGGCAAAGCATAGGTCATACTGCATTGTGCCGCTTTCAAAATCACCATCTATTTGCACATGAAAATCACGAATTTGAAAGTTTTCTGTCAGGAATGGATATATCATACCCACGAGCGCAGAGAGCGCACCGAGATACATTCCCGTTTTTGCCGCATCTCCGGCTGCAAGCAGCAGCTGAACACGCAGCACATCAATACGCAGCCGGTCCTTGACCTCCTCCAAAAAAGAAAGGCACTCACAAATCAGCTCGCCCCAGTCCCAATCAGGCAGAGAACGCTCCTCTGCTTCTTCCGATACCGCCTCGGGCTTCTCTGCTTTTAACCGGCTCCTTTTGATCTGTTTTCTGGTTTTTCCGGACTGGGTGAGCTTGATTGTTTGATGCAGCACGCCGACCTGTATCCGAATCCAGCCTGCACCGTTCTTCATCTGCACAGAAAACCCGATGCGCATACATAGCAGCACAAAAGCCAACCCCAGAACAAGCGCCAACAAAATGCCGATACCCGCTGCAATCTTCGCCACGCCTGTCACTCCGTTTCCTTCATCTCCAGCTGTTCCTCAGGCTGCCATTCCGGCAATTCCGGAAGCTCCGCCAAGGCTGAAATTCCAAATGTGCGTAAAAACATGTCAGTTGTGCGAAATAAAACCGGTCTGCCCGGAACGTCCAAATGTCCGCAAGGCTCGATTATCCCTTTTTCCAGTAAGCTAGCCACTGTGCCGCTGGAATCCACACCGCGCAGCTGTTCAATATAGGCACGTGTGACAGGCTGCCGATAGGCAATCACAGTCAACACCTCAAGCGCAGCATTGGAAAGCGTGGGCGGGCGGCGGCTTTCGGTTGCACGCCGGACTGCCGGAGCATAGGACGCTCTGGTGCATAGCTGCACCTTATCTTCCATGCGAATCAATTCGATTCCGCTGCCGCACATGTTATAATGTGCCTCGAGTGTATGCAGTGCATGCGCAACCGCTGCAGGCTCTGCATCTGCTGCCGCAACCAAACGGCTGACCGGTACTGCCTCTCCCACAGCAAACAAAATGGCTTCCAATGCGGCTTCTAATTGTGTCATGCACTTTCTTCCCCCTCTGCCAGCGTCAGTTCGATTTCATCGCCCTCACCGGTCATAAGAATCCGTCGGGTCTTAGACAGTTCGAGAACTGCCAAAAATGTCGCAACGACCTCAGAACGGCTCTCTGCGTGCTCGAACAAGCTCAAAAATCGTAATCTTCGCTCACGCACCAGCCGTTTGTGTATGGCAGTAATCTGTACATGCACCGGAACAACCTCCCGCCCTACAATCCCACGGAACGCAGACGCAGGGGGCGGTGTGCGTCTCTGTATGCGCTCTAAAATCACATGGGCAGCACGCACCAACTCCGCTGGAATGTGATGATATTCCAGCGGCGCTGCCGTTTCCTGCGGTTCCGGCGGCTTTGTGATACGGTCACGTCCCAAGTCCATGTGCTCCCGAAAATATGGAGTCATTTCCTTCATGCGCTGATACTCAATCAGCTGCTCCACAAGCTCCGTCCTTGGGTCCTCTGCCGTCTCATGGTCCGGTTTGGGCAGCAGCATACGCGATTTGATATAGACGAGCTGTGCCGCCATCGCAATAAAATCTCCCGAAGCATCTAAATCCAAGTTCTGTGTACGATGCAGAATTTCCATATACTGTGCAAGGATAGAGGCAATTGGGATATCATAAATGGACACCTTGTTTCGTGCAATCAGATGCAGCAGCAAATCCAAGGGACCGTCAAATTCCGCAAGATGAAAGGTCATCTGGCTCATAGGAAAGGAACCACCAATTTCATTGCAATCCCAATCATCCAGCGTTCGACACCCATGATGACAAAATCAAACAAACCAAAATAAACAACAAAGATGACGGCAAGCAAAATCACAGACTGATACCGCTCCAACTTGACCTGTACGCTGTATGGAACAAACGCATTGAGCACACGGGAGCCGTCCAGCGGCGGAATCGGAATCAGATTAAAGACACCCAGTCCGACAGAGAGCGATGCAATATAGGAGAAAAACATCGTTATCGTGCGGAAAAACATGGCATCTCCAGCCATCTTATAGCCCAGCAGCAGTGTAATAATATAGCAGATGAGCGCAAGGAGCAGATTCGATGCCGGACCTGCCAGTGCCACAAGCGCCATGCCAAGCTTGCGATTTTTCATGCGAAAGCCGGATACATTCACCGGCACCGGACGTGCCCAGCCAAAGCCGAAAATCAGCATACAGATAAAGCCGACCGGATCGATGTGCGCCATGGGATCGAGTGTCAATCTGCCCGCACGCTGTGCCGTGCGGTCACCCAAAGCACGTGCTGCCCAGCCGTGCGCACATTCGTGCACTGTCAAACAGATAATGATTGCCGGCAGCAAAAGGCAAAGCGTCACCAAAAAGCCGCGCATATCGCCTCGAAACAAAGGTTGAAGTAACACAGATACATTCCTCCAGATATACTGATACAATTCCCATTATAGAGGATAACATACCATTTTGCAACGAAAAGCCAAAATTTAACAAACCATTGACAAATTTCGTCCTGTGATAACACAAAACCGTTCTGCCAAACAGCAGAACGGTTTTGTGTGACCCCTCTTACAAGCCAAGTTCTTCTTTCAGTGCTGCAATCATTTCATCATAAGCAGCCTGCTCCAAGTGTACCGGCTCCGGATTGGTAATGGCAAAAGCACCGCCAAACTCAAAGCCGCCCTCATACTTTGGTACGATATGGAAATGCAGATGTGGGTTCGTATCGCCAAAGGAACCCAGATTCAGCTTTGTGCAGCCCCACAGCTTTTTGATTGCACCAGAAGCACGTGCAAGGTCCTCCATGAAATCACTGCGTTCCTGTGCATCACATTCATACAGCTCTTTTTTATGCGACTTGAGCGCCAGCACACAGCGTCCCTTGTGTGCTTGGTCCTTAAATAGATACAAAGTACCAGCCTTCATATCTCCTACATGAAACATAATTGCCTCGCGCCCCTCATGGTGCGCATCACAGTAGAAACAACCAGTTGCCATTTTCATACTCACCTTTCGTCCGCTCTGCGGTATTCTGTTTTCAGTATACTGCATACGCCAAGACTTTTCCAGTCTTTTGTTAAATTATGATGATATTATTTTTATATACTGGTATCTTGTGCCACTGCATACAGGTTCACATCCCAAGCCGGCACATAAGGGTGATGCCGCAAATAAAGCTGATATGCCGGACACAGGGCTTTGAGCTGTCTGGGCAAATCGAACAAATCTTCATTGCGGTGATAACAGGCAACATTGAGCCGCGGACGGTAACGCCGAATGGTTTCCTGCGCCCCCAAAAGAGCCTGATGCTCTGCTCCCTCAACATCTAGCTTGAGCAGCGTACACGGTGCCCCGTCCAGCACACTGTCTACCGTGCGCATTTGCGTTCGGACTCCCTGAGCAGACAGTGCCGAGTTTCGTCCCGCCTTTGCCGCAAAGGTCAATTCTGTATCCTCAAACCAACTGCCTGCCTGCACCAGCTGTATACGCGCAGCGTCCAACTGCTCCTCCGCATATTTCTTCAGCTTTCGGAAATTGCGTCGGTCTGGTTCCAGCGCTGTGATGGAAGCATACGCACCGCCTGTATATGAGAGCAGCTCCCGAATCGTATCCCCGTTATAGGCACCGAGATCGACAAAATGCTCCTGCGTGTGCGGCTGGAGTACAGAGGAAAACACCTCTTGTTTGTCGGTCTCACAGTGCCGTAAATACGCGATTTTACCACTTACCTTAAAGTTTACGATGTCCGAAAACACCTGTCTTGCAGTTTCATCTGCCAAATATCCATACGCTTCTTGCAGCTCGGCTGCATGCTGCTCCACAAATTCCAAATCAAACAGACCTTCTCCGGCTACCGGTACATCAGGTGCAACCAAATCAAACTGTGTATCCAGTTCATAAAACCGTGCCAGCAGCTCCGGACGTTGGCTGGCAAAGCTCAAAACAATCACGATATCTTGACCAAATTCTTCTATGATTTGAGACAATGTTCTCACCGGAAATCCGGCAAAGCGATGTCCTCTGACAAATTCATCACTCGCAAATACGCCGGAAGCCGAAATCTGCTTTTCGGCAAATACGCGCAGGATTTTGTCTGCACCATCTCCCATGCCATAGAGTACAATAGGGCGGGTTTCCCGTTGCAATCGCGTCCAAACGCTTTCTGTTTCGTGTAAAAATTCCATTTTCATTTCCTTTATTTCATTTTTTCTTCCTATTATACTATACACAACAAAGAAGTCAATGAAAAGCCTCTGCGGTACATAAAACTGTTGCGATACCCCCTGTATTCTTTTATAATAGAATTAGATTGCAAGGAGGGCACGCTTATGTCCAACACAAAGAAAAACCGTATTTTACAGCTCGACCCTGCGCATTTCCACGAACGAGATGGCGTTGTATTTGATTTAGAAAGTTTTGCACGACATTGTGCGCCTCAGGCTGCACAAACAGCCCCGCCGCCTTGTACACAAAATCCGATTGCTGCATCGCAGCCTGTTTGTGCGATACAGCCCCCCCCACTCCCCAATTTGGAAACACCAAACCAGCAGGCAGTATTTGCATACGAACCGGTGCACATCGGCTGGTATCCGATTACCATAAAAAGTGCACCATATCCCATTATGGCAAACGCCAGCATGGTCTTTGGCTCAGCAGGCAGTGCTTCCTCTTATCTGACTTCCTTTTTGACCTCATGGCAAACCAGTTGGAGCTCCTATCTTTCCTCCGGCTCTTTTTATCGCGTCTTTTCCGGTTCTTTTTCTGGCGCACCGTCCGGCATCGGCGGATATGGTCTGGAGTTGATTTGATGATACGAGCATTTCACACAAATTGGACCAAACCTTATTTTGCAAGACAAGGAAGCTTGTGCACTGCATATACCATAGATGCCGCCGAGCTTCTGACCACTGCACTGTCCGCACTCATGTGGCAGAGGGAAAATGGCTCGATTTCCATGCTGTGTGACCAAATTGCTGCGGAATATTATCGTTCCCGCGGACTTGATTTTCTATGGAACGGCGGGATTCATGCTGTTTTGGACGAAATGCCTCCCGCCATTGACCCCATTTGTTTTTGGGCGGCAGGCAAGCTCTATGCCCTGCGTACATTTGGTACGCCCTGTGTCATGCTGGACACGGATTTTATCGTATGGCACAATGTATCCGCGCGACTTGCACCGCACAAGCTGGCGGTCATTCATCGGGAGGATATCATGCCGGATATTTATCCAGATGCTGATACTCTGCACACACATCGCCCATTTGATTTTACCATATTCGATTGGACGGTGCTTCCTACCAACACAGCGCTTTCTTGGTTTGCAGATGCAGCGTTTACAAACACTTATACCCAAACTGCACTGGATTTCATGTGTGCGGCATCTCCCGCCGACCATCATCTCACGTATATGGTGTTTGCAGAGCAGCGTCTGCTCCCCATGCTTGCAAAGCAGCATGGATTATCCATCTGCTCTCTTATGGAGCTTCCCGAACTTTTTTCTTCCGGTCAAGACTGGTTTACACATATTTGGGGCTTCAAGCAGCAAATGCGTCAAAGCAAGCACCTCTATCATGAGTTTTGCACACGCTGTGCAAAACGTCTGCAAAACACTTTTCCATCAGCCGCGCAGATACTGTGTCAGCTTTCTGAATTATCCGATTATTTTAATGGCATATAACGACAAAAAGCAGCGTTTTCGCTGCTTTTTGTCGTTAGAGTCCCAATAACAGGCCGTATCCCTGCGTTCCGTACCACAGGCATACTTTTGCTGTGCTTGCAGTTCCGTGCTGCAAGCCGATGGTATCTGCCATTTCCGTGTTGACAGACCTTTTGCTTTTTTCGTGTTACCATGAATGGAGGTGAGGGCTGCTGGTATGTGAGCAGACAGCCCCCAAGATTGAGATGAGAAGTTTTTATATGTGGAATCCGTATTAGAACGGGAATTCCCTTTATGCTTTTGCGAGAGACTCGCCCACTGCACGGCAAGCTGCCAGTGCATCGTCATCAGGGGTTTCGTGTACCATCAGCCCCTCTTCCGGAATCAGGATTGCGCCTGCGCTGTCTGTACGTGCTGCCCAATCGCGCAGCCACTGTCCATCGCCCCAGCCGTAGGAGCCAAACAGGGCGACGCGCTTGCCACCCAGCTTGCCTTCCAGCTCGGTAAAGAATGGCTCAAATTCCGCTTCCTCCAGCACTTCTGCCCCCATTGCCGGACAGCCCAGTGCGATACGCTCATATCCCGCCGCCTCCTGTGCAGAGATTTCGGAAACAGTCCGCAAAACAGCTTCTGCTCCCGCGTTCCTGATGCCTTCACAAATTGCATTTGCCATCTGTTCGGTATTTCCGGTCTGGCTCCAATAAATAACAGCGATTTGATTCATGTTCCTTGTTCTCCTTTGCCATTTGAAACTGTAATTTGAATTGAAATATCCTATTTTTATGCAGCAAACAATTCTAAAATTGTCATACCACGCTCTACATAACCGCGCGCTGTGTCACGGCATCGGTCAAATTGGCGGAACAAGCGTCTCGCCGCCTGTACATCACCATACACCTTCCAGTATCCGCTCAGCTTGCAGTCCTTTCCCTGCTGCTCAATAAAACCATACACATCTTCAATGGGATATCCCAGAAATACACCAATTTCATGAGGAAATCCATGCTGGTTGCTGGCACGTTTCCCTAAATGCGCAATCAATGCTTCCAACCCCCGATACATCGGGTAGTGATATCTTTGTAGCAGCTCTCGTACCTGCGCACTTTCCAAGTCCTTCAGCAATCGCTCCGGTCGATATACAAACAACAGAAAACGATGCTCACAGCTGCATAAAATCCGAAAACATATACCACGTGCTGCAAACGCATTTTGATAAACGGTAAGCATTTCCGGCAAATCGGGATACCATTCTTTTTGGCAGGAAATGAGGTTTGCCGTTTTCAAGCCTGCCAGCACAGGCGCACTGTGCTCAGCCAGCAGCAAATCAAACGAATACATCGTATGTCCTCCTATTTAAGTTAGCATCAACTAACCTCATGCTAAAAAAATTCTTTCTCGTATTCCCGCAAGGTGGACGGCACTGCGGATACCGTCCACACGGGAATGATTCGAGAATTTGAGAAAGAAATGAATCCTTCGAGTGTTAGCCTCAGCTAACCTCTGGATATATGTTAGCATACACTAACTCAGTTGTCAACATTTTTCTGAAAAAATTTTTCTCCCCTATAACCAGAGATTCTCCCCCTGCTTTCCATGATACTCGGTACAGTCCAACATTTCGTCCTCAAAACGCAGGACTGTACCGCAATTGCTTTGGACTCAGCAGGAGTTATCCGTATGTTGAGGGGTCTCTCTCCTTTTCAACCATTGTATTTTACTCTTTCGCGCAAAAACACCGCACTTTCGTGCGGTGTTTTTACTGTGTATCTTTTTTATCAACACATTTTGGCGGAGAAGGTGGGATTCGAACCCACGTGACGTGTTACCGCCAACTCGATTTCGAGTCGAGCTCGTTATGACCACTTCGATACTTCTCCTTATCAAAGCTGCTTTTCACAGCTTTCTTATTTTACCATAAAACTGAATTGCTGACAAGTCCTTTTGGCATCTTTTTCATGACACTTTTATCAGAATCTGCAAATGACTCCATAAGGTGCTGTACATGACTATTCTTTCCACAGAAAGACCGGAATTGGCGGATTTCCCGTTCGATTCGCCCAATCCCCCACCAAGACAGAATACTTTTTATCATCAATGGTTCGCAGATACTGCAATATGGCATCTCGCTCGGCATAGCCATTGGCGCCGCCGTAATAAAGAGACAGGCTCATGATTCCACCTGATTTCAGCAGCCGCAGCCCTGCCGCAATTGCTGTGACCGAGCTTTGTTCTGTGGTAAAGATATTCGGATTTCCGCCCGGCAGCCGTCCAAAATTAAATACAATACAGTCCACACTGTCCGGTGCGGCATATTTCTCCAGATTGGCATGACTGTCCAAAATCACCTGTGCATGCAGATTTTGTGCCCGAAGCAGCTGCTCGGTCTGTGCAACTGCACTTTGCTGTATGTCGAACGCCAGCACGCTTCCTGATGTCCCAACCAGACGGCACAGCAGCGCCGTATCGCGCCCTCTGCCAGCTGTTGCATCAATACAAAAATCTCCCTGTTTGACATAACGCTTTATAAAATCATGTGCAAATGACAATGTATTATATCCCATTTGATTGCTCTCCTCCGTCTGGTCATTGTAACAGATTTTTGCAAGATATGCAAATAAAACTGGCAGAGGCTTTTGCACAGTGCTATAATAAAGAAAAACACTTGTAACAAGGAGGCTGTCTGTATGCTCAATCCTTCTGTACTGGAGCTTGGACAAAAACGCTCTACCATTCGAGAACTCTTTGCTTTCGGTCAGCAGCGCGCCGCAGTCGTAGGCACTGAAAATATATTTGACTTTTCTATCGGCAATCCCAATGTTCCCGCACCCGATGCAATCAAGCAGACCATTATAGAGCTTCTCAATACCGAAGCTCCAAGCCAAACCCATGGCTATACAGCGGCGCAGGGTGTCGATTTTGCGCGAACTGCCATCGCAGATGACCTGAACCAACGTTTTGGAACGCACTATGACGCGCAAAATCTATATCTGACGGTTGGCGCAGCAGCCGCACTATCCATTTGTTTCAAAACCTTAACGACCTCCCCAGACGATGAATTTATCGTACTTGCGCCATATTTTCCCGAATATCTTGTGTTTATCGAGCATGGTGCCGGTGCCAAAGCCGTGATTATTCCTGCTCGTACCGTGGATTTCCAAATTGATTTCGAAGCGCTGGCGCAGTCCATCAGTACACACACGCGCGCCGTTGTTGTAAACTCCCCAAACAATCCTTCCGGCGCCGTTTACGCACCAGATACCATTCGGCAGCTTGCCGCACTGCTCAGACAAAAATCCGAGGAAATCGGACACCCGATTTTTCTCATTTCCGATGAGCCTTACAGGGAACTGGTCTATGATTCATCAACTGAGGTTCCTTTTCTGCCGCACTATTATGATAACACACTTGTATGCTATTCCTACTCAAAATCCCTATCCTTGCCCGGTGAACGCATTGGCTATGTGCTCATACCGGATACCGTACCCGACTTTGAACAAACCTATGCCGCCATCTGCGGTGCTGGACGCGTGTTGGGTTATGTCAACGCACCCAGCCTGTTCCAGCGTGTTGTGGCACAGTGCAGCGGTTTGACTGCGGATTTATCCATCTATGCAAGAAATCGTGATTTACTCTATGAGGCACTGACCTCCTATGGCTATTCCTGCGTCAAACCAAAGGGAGCATTTTATATGTTTCCACAGGTTCCTGCACTTGATGATTATGCCTTTTGTGAGCGGGCAAAGCAACGAGATTTATTGGTCGTTCCCGGTACTGATTTTGGAGCCCCCGGACATATTCGAATTTCCTACTGTGTGCAAACTGAAACCATTGCACGCGCACTTCCCATTTTCAAACAACTTGCACAATAATCAGCAGGCAGAGGTGTCTTTTCCTCTGCCTGTCCGTTTTTTATTTGATTTCTTTTCTGCTCTGAATCCAGACAGAAATTTTAATAGATACTGCAAGAAAAAGCAGCATAAGAAGCGCCAGTATCCACAATCCGGACTGTATGAGCGCAGACATCTCATGAGAAATGTGCTCCACAAAGCGTTCTGTCCCACGCGAGAGAAAGTTAGAGCGCAAAGTCAGCAGTGGGATTCCCATGCAAACCAGTAAAATAATCCCCATACATACAAAGCGACCTTTTTCTACCCCTAACCACAGCAAAAACGGCATTTGAAGCGCGGTTATCAGGCTCCCCAACACAACAATCAAAAGAATCTCCTGCACGGTCACACCAGATACCATCTCTTCACGGAAAGTGCTCAACGCCAATGCAGCAAACGCAGGAATCATTGCAGAAAACAAAGCAATCATTGCCAATAAATATTTGCTCAGTACCAGATCAAACGATGAGACAGGCATGCAGGCTGCCATGCGCTCCCAGTGACACTGTTCGTCTACTGTTAGAGAGTTGATGGGAATCATAATGCAAATGACCAAAGCAAGCGTCAAAAAAACACCGCCATTTCCCACATAAATCCCGAACGCCGTATAGGCAAGTAGAAAAATTCCATAGGTTATCAGCGTCTTTTTCATACTCAGCAAATCTTTTAAGAGCAGTGCAAACATCTGTTATTCCTCCTTCGCGATAAAAAGCAGCAGGGTATCCAGCGTAATCGGGTCTACGGGGAAGTGCGGCGGGATTTTATCCCGCTCTACCAAAGCCTGTATGCCAAATTGGCTGCGCCGTACCCCCCGTACCGCCTCCGGCTCCAATTCTTCCAACGTCCTTGCTTCACATTGGAGCACACCATACCGCGAAAGCAATATATCTTTTTCTTCATGAAAATATACTTTTCCCTTATGAATCAAGGTTACATAATCACAAATTTTTTCCAAATCGCTTGTAATATGGGAGGACATCAAAATCGAATGTTCCTCATTCTGCATAAAATCATAGAAAATGTCTAAAATTTCATCACGCACGACGGGGTCTAACCCACTGGTTGCCTCGTCCAGCACCAAAAGGTGGCTGTCATGCGATAATGCCATGGCAATGCTCAGCTTCATGCGCATGCCGCGTGAATACTCCTTGACCATCTTCTTCGGCGGCAAGTCAAAGCGTTTGAGATATCCCTCGTATGCAGTCTCTGACCATGTTTTATAAGAGGCACGCATAACCCTTCCTGCATCTGCCGCTGACAGCGTTCCCGGAAAACAATTTTCATCAAACACAACTCCTATGTGCTCATAATCCAAGGCTCCCTGCTTTCCCAACACCGTGATTTGTCCGTCATCTGGGCGTATCATACCCAAAATTAGACGAATTGTAGTCGATTTTCCTGCACCATTTTCACCAATCAGACCTACAACACTCCCCATTGGCACATGGAATGTAACAGAGTCCAACAGAAAAGACGGATATTTTTTTGATACATTTTGCAAAGTAACCGCATTCATCATTTATTCTCCCTTCGCAAGTAAATTCAGCATCTCATGCAGTTCGTCCACAGATATCCCGGCCTGCTCCGCAAGGGTCAGACAGCTATTCAGGTGTTCTTCTATTTGCTTCAGATTTTCTTCCTGAATCAGCTCCAGGTTTGCCTGTGCCACAAAGCAGCCCTTTCCCGGCACAGTTTCGACAAACCCCTCCCGTTCCAGCTCATCATACGCGCGCTTCGTCGTAATCACGCTGATACGCAAATCCTTTGCCAGCACACGCATCGATGGCAGCATTTCTCCTGCCTGAAGCTCACCAGATAAAATGAGAGCCTTGATTTGTGCTGTAATTTGATCATACAGCGGCTGCCCTGATGTATTTCGAAGAATCAGATTCACGACCGCCCTCCTTTTCCACTGTTTTATTTATATATACTGTATATATACATAATATACAGTTATGTGCAGCTTGTCAAGTATTTATGGCTGCACGGCAAAAAAATAAATCTGCCGTTAGAGAAGGCAGACTGCACCTGATTTATCATAAGCTGTATATTTTATATCCCTCAAGTGTTCCCCCCTACAATATTCCAAGTGTTTGTCATGGGACGACCCTGCACCGGAATAGAGTTATTCTATCTCAGAAAGGGGCGTTTTTTTATGTTATTCTGGATGCACGCATTGTATTTTATGCTTCGTGTACAAGGCTCAGGCGGCTCCTTCCCCCGTCCACTCAGCACGGAGGAGGAGGAGCGCTGTCTGGAACGGCTGGCGCAGGGGGACAGCTCCGCACGCGATACACTGATTGAGCACAACCTGCGTTTGGTTGCGCATATTGTTAAAAAGATTCGCTGCAAAAGGTAAATGGCTTGCGTAAAAAATGGACGGAAGCCGTCTGCTCCAGTCCAAACTTCACATGCAAATGTATTGTTTCTCTGGTGCTGTCCGCACAGACAACAACCTTTTGTAAAATAGACGCCGCAACTTCCTGATGCAGGATTCCTTTCAGTTCCTCCTCCATCGCCTGCATCAGTTTTTCCCGTTCTGTCTGCCCTTGTTTTTGTTGGGCGGTATTCTCTCTTTGCTGTCTGCACAGCTGGCGGCGCTGTTCATTCAATCGGTCATTCTGTTCCTGAAAATCCGGATTACTCAGAACCCCTTCTAAACTCAGCTCCAAGAGTCTTTCCTTCTTGTGTGCGACCTGCACAAGCTGTCTCTCAATGGAAGCGGCACGCTCTGCACCTGTCCCCCGCCGCCCAGCTCTTTGCAGTCCCCTCCAGACCAGCTCGAAGACCTCTTTTTGGTCAATCGGAATCTGTGGAAGCAGTGCACTTGCCACTCTGTTTAATTCCTCTGTACGCACATGAGGCAAAGTGCACCCCGCACGTCCCTGTTGACGATACAGACGACAGCTCCAATATTCGGTTTGCCCCTCTGCCGTGTGAAAGGCTCTGCGATGGCAGGGCATCTGATGCGTTTCACAGAATATCTTTCCACTATATGGATACCGGTTTTGGCAGGCGTATGTATGTATCCTTGCATTTGCTCCACGGCGCTTGAGGATTGCATTTGCCTGTTCCCAGACTTCCTCTGAAACAATAGCAGGAACGGTCTCGTCCGGATACAGCACCCAATCTTTCTGCTGAAGTATGATTCTCCGCTTGGTTCGGTAATCCGTCGATTCGGTCTTATGTCCGCAATACCAGCCTTTGTATTTCGGATTTTTCAAAATATTTCGAATGGTTGCTTCGCTAAAGGCGTCTCCCGCCCGATTGGTATATCCTTCCTGTGTCAGTTTTTGCGCCAGACGACGCACGCCATATTGTCCAGTTGCATAAAGCGTAAATATCCGGCGCACGATTTGTGCCTCCTCCTCTTGAATATATAATCTCCCTCCCTTTTTTTCATATCCCCACATCAAATCATTCCCCAACACGCGCCCATTGCGAATGGACTGACGAAATCCAAACTTGAGACGTTCTGACAGCTTGCGCACCTCATCTTGCGCAACGCCAGCCATAACCACCAATCGAAATTCACTATCTGCATCAAGTGTATTGATATTATCATTTTGGAACAAAACACCAACCCCTGCCTCCAGCAGCTCCTGTGTATAACGAATACTGTCCAGCGTATTGCGCGAGAAGCGTGAAATTTCTTTGGTAATAATAAAGTCAAATCGTCCACAATGTGCATCTGCAATCATACGTAAAAAATCCTCTCTTTTCTCTGTGCTGGTTCCTGAAATTCCTTCATCTACATACCCCTCCACAAATATCCAATTCCGGTTCTTTTGAATTTGTTCTGTATAATACTGCACCTGATTTTTCAGACTTCCCTGCTGCTCGAGCTTATCAGTGGAAACACGTGCATAATAGGTTACACGAAGCGGTAAATCATAGAGAGATTTTCCCATACGCATCTGTTCTCTTAACGTTTGAATTCGTTTCATTCTGCTTCTCCTTTGCTTGCTCCTGCTCCAAAAATGTACAGACACATAAATACTGCTCCTCGGAAACCAGACTGCGCTGCCACATTCTCCGAATCAAGGCAGCCGCCAAACGATATTCCAGCCATGTCATCGCATACCCTCCCTGTGACAAAATCTTATGCCGCTGTGACAAATACTATACCTGTGCAAAAATTCCTAAAAAATTTTTAATTTGGTGATGTTTTGCTTATGTATGGAGTAACTTTGTCGATATATTATATATGAGGTTCTTATAGAAGCTCTTTCCCTATTTTTTACCTAAAGGGGGCTATCATTGATGAGTTTTGCAAAGAAATTCTTATCACGTTTTTTCGGTTCCGCTGACGAAGGCGCTGAAATACATGAAGAAACACAACCAGAGTCTACTCCTGCTGCTTTGGCAGAAGAACCATCAGCTGCCGAAATTGCCGAAGAACCTGCACTCCCAGAGCCTGACCCCACACACATCGTCCTTCCCGACGACCATGCGCTCCATCAGCTTTGGCAAAGGCAGGCAGACCAAACCGAACATCTCCCCCCTATGCAGCTTGAACTGACATCTTCTGACTATGCAGAGCTTCCGCTTTCGCAGGAAGAGCTGGCGCACGAGGCTTCCTCCTTCCGACAGCTGCTCGATCGTTCTGCCCAAAAACGTACTTGGATGATTTCTGTTGCCGCTGCTGCCGAAGAAATTCCCGACTTAGATGCACAAATCAATGTCCATCTCTCGCAAAATCAGATGGCTGCATGGGTTATCATCTACCCTCCGATTGGGCAGGGTCAGGAATTCGATGCGGAGATGCTTTCGCAAACGCTCAAGCAATTCAAAGTGAGCTTTGGTCTGGACACCGCACTTCTGGAATCCCTCCCCACGCTGGAAAACCGATATTTTCATATTTTCCCCATTGCGCGCGGTGTATATCCCACTGACGGTGTTGACGGAGAGGTCATCGACCATTTCCCCCGTGTCATCGAACACGAAGTTGTCGTAGACGAGTATAATCAGGTAGACTATACCTCATTAAATCTTGTGCATAATGTGCAAGAGGGCGATGTCATCTGTGATATCAAGCTCGAAACGCCCGGGGTAGACGGCAATACGGTAACCGGTTCGGTTCTGCACGCACATAATGGAGTAAAGCCTCCCATTCCACAGGGGCGCAACACGGCTTTATCCGAGGACGGAACCAAACTGCTGGCGAGCTGTACCGGTCACGTTGAATTTTCCGTCCGCAGCTTTCAGGTACGCGCGGTATTGGACGTTCCCGGAGATGTAGACTATTCCATTGGCAACATCAACTTCTTAGGCGATGTTCATGTACGCGGAGATATTACAAGCGGCTTTACGGTACGTGCTGCCGGAAATATACAGGTTGACGGCGTTGTAGAGGCTGCAACCGTAGAAGCCGGAGGCAATCTCGTCGTTGCCTGCGGAGTAACCGGTCAAGACCGCGCAATTATTCGAGCCCATCAGCGCATCTACTCCAAATATCTGGAGAACTGTTATGCCTATGCGCGTGAGGGCATTCAAACCGACTGTATCATTAACTGTAATGTATATAGTGATACCGATGTTCTGGTGCGCAGCGGACGGGGTACAATCATTGGCGGCGTCATTCGGGCTTCTAAAGAAATTTCCGCAACGACTGTCGGCTCCAAAAACGAAACTGCTACCTCGCTCATTTTGGGCGGATTGCCTTGTGAAGCATTTGAGCGCGAGCAGCTGCTGGAGGAGCTGGCACAAATTGAAGCTGCAATCGCAAAGCTGGAACCCAAACCAGATAGTCCGAACAAAAAATCTCAGCTATCTGAACAGCGTCTCAAATTATACGTTACCAAGATGAAGCTCAAAAAATTTGACCAAGATTTTGAGGCAATTAACGCACAGTTCGAAGAATCAGATTCTCGGCGTGTCATTTGCACAGCGATTCACCCCAGTACCACTGTCACCATTGATACGCAGTCTATACAGATTGAGCACCTAGAGCGTAACTGTATCATTCAACTATCGCAAGGTTCTATCAAACTGATATAAAGGTGCTAATCGCCTGTAAAGGAGGCACTCGCATGAATACAATCTCTCAAGCCCAGTTTCAAAAAATCCTAGATGAGGTCTTGCAGGATATCACCCAGCAGGTTGCTGGAATTCAGTTATGTCCGCAGGAAGAAACTCCCGAAAACGACGAAATGTATACTCTCTACACCACATTTGAAGGGGGCTATCAAGCCAGCATCGCGCTTTGTGCAGAAGTTGCCTTGCTCACAAGGCTCACACAATATATGATGCAGGAGGAACATATTGCCCAAGAGGATATTGAAGATTTCGCCAAGGAATATTTCAACGTCCTTTGCGGGCAAATTGCGGCTGGTCTATTTAATGCAACACACATTGCTTCTCGTTTTGGTGTTCCAAACTTTCATTTGGGGCGCTATACCCCTTCCGGAACAGGGGAGCAGCTTGTCCTGAACTATACCAGCGATCAGCATGAAAGTGCACAAGTGATTCATCAAGCAGAGCAGCCGCTTGCGCACGAAAATACACAAATGCAAGCGGAAAAACCGCTTCATAAAAAATCTTGAATTATCTGTTTTTCCCTGAAGGAGGAAACTTATTATGAAAAAAATTATGGTCGTAGATGACTCTCGTGTGGTACAAATCCAGCTGAGCAAAATCTTGGAGGGAACAGATTTTGAAATCGCTGCATATTGCCGCACCGGAGAAGAGGCGATTCAGAAATACACCGAGGTTCAGCCTGATTTGATTACAATGGATATCATCATGCCCGGCATGGACGGTTTAGAAGCGGCACGTGCAATTTTACAGGAGCACCCAGAGGCTTGTATTCTGATGGTTTCCTCCCTTGCCTATGATGATACCATGGACGAGGCAAAGGAAATCGGTGCAAAGGGCTTCGTCTATAAGCCATTTGAGCGGGAACAGATTTTGGACTCTATGACAAAGGCATTGTCTGCTACAAAATAAAACAAAAAAAGAAGCGGTTTTCTGCAACCGCTTCTTTTTTTGTGCTGATATAAAAAGTTTGATTGTTTCCTTTCGCCGCAGCTGTTTAAGAAATACTACGCAGACCCCGCCGACCAAGATGACCTGATTTCAATTGGCACCATTGGGCTTATCAAGGCTGTCAGCTCCTACAAGCCCGACAAAGGGGTTCGGCTCGCGACCTATGCAGCCCGCTGTATTGAAAATGCTATCCTCACACCAACGTCCCTCGGTCATTCAAATACTTGGCTGCTCGGTGTTGAGGGAATCTGCTTCAAACCTCTGCTCTACCAGCTTTTGATACAGGAACATAAAGGCAAGCCCCAATAGGATACCCAATATATTATTCTGAATTCGCAGCACAACTGCATTTTGAATCCCATATACTCCAGCAGCCATCAGGAGCGCACCAAAACAGTTGAGTGCGGTCTTATAACGATAATCTGTGGAAAATCCCAGACACAAGCCGCCAATCGGTCCTAAGAAGCTATGCAATGCCTCTGGTATCACCTGATAGATGACAAAGAAGAGTGTTGAACCCACAACAACGCCCAAAATACGCTGCCAAACACGTTCCTTGAGGTTGACGTTGGGATAGCCCGAAAACAGTGATATGCAGGCAAATCCCACCCACATAAAGCGTTCCATCTTAAAGAGACCTCCCAAAGCCAATACCAGACTGACTCCCAAAGCCATACGCATCTGCCAACGGCTTTTTTCCTGAGACATTGTAAACTGTGCAGCGACTTGATGAAATCGAATGTCTTTATTCTTATCGCGATGCTTTAAGTAGAGGACGGCACCGCACAAAAGATAGCCCACTGCCGTTAATCCCGCACGCCCCCAAAAAGCCGCACCGGTCACCGGATTGCCCGTAAGGAACACATAAGCAAATCCGAACAACCCGCCATTTCCAAGTTCCGGTCTGTCCGTCGTCATCAATAGAAGCGTCAAGAACGCACAAAAATGAATACAGAACGCAACGAGAGGCGGAACGGCTGTCGCCGCAACCGGAGCAATCAACAGGATTGCAAATGCCAGCGCCAATGTTGCCATGGAATCCTTGATACAATACCCAAAATCTACAAAGCGAATCCCAAGCAGGATACAAAACAAAGAAACGCCCATCGGATTATTTTCTGTTCCAAAGACAGCACCAAGTCCGCCAACAAACAGAATCGCAAAGAGAACAATCAGCAGGGCGCGCATTGCCATCGCCAGCCATATTCTGCGACGCTCTCCTGCTGTTTGACACGCATGAATCTTTTCTTTTAACACCGCTGCATCGAGCTGCAACATATCATAAAACCGCAATCAAACTACCTCCTAAATCATTTTAATCCGATTGATTGTCCAGTGCTTCTGTTTGCAAGCTGAATCAACTCAAACATCAGGTCAAATTGCGAGCCCATCTGTCGTTTCACATCATATAACGGTCGTAAAATGGCGCTATAATTTTTCCCCAGTTCCTCCTGTCCGCTCTGTGTAATCGAAAGCATATAGCTTCTTTCATCAGTCGGGTGCTTTTCCTTTTGGATATATCCTTTTTCAAACAGCTTTTTCAGGCATCGGCTCACAGCCTCTTTTTTCATTCCGCTCTGTCTGCTCAAGGCAAGCGGGGTGCTCTCATCTGGCTCTAAGTACAGTCTTGCCAGTAATTCTCTCTCACTTGCCGTGAGCGTCTGTGTTTTTTCTTGTGACAGCAATGCTCTGGATAGGTGGTGCAGCTCCTGCTGATAAGCGAGCATTTGCAGCCAATCTGTTCGTTTCATTGTCCCCGCCCCTTCCAACAAGTTAACAAAGTTAATTATAGGTCTTTTCTTTGTCCTTGTCAATATTCTAAATTTCTTCTCTTGCAAATTGTGCAATATACATAAATTTCTTTCTAAAATTCAAAAGCCTTCTGCAAACTTTGATTTTGCAAAAGGCTTTGTTGAATTTATGAGTCTTTTTTGTCCCGTTCGTTCGCTGCGATTGCCTCCATCACACTTTTCAAAACATCCTGTTTTTGTTCCGGCTCACAGTCTAATTGCTTCAGTGCCGCTCGGATATTCTCTGCATATACGCCTGCCAGTTGACGCTCCAGCTTTTGCTGACTCTCCTTGCTCTCCGGTGTATATAGGAAAACGGAAATCCCCTTTGCCATTTTTCTGCCTCCTGTATCATCATTTCTCCTTCCATCTTATGCAGGAAAATCTTTCTGATAGACCAGAGAAGTTTTTTGCGGGTTGCCTTCATAGAATAGAAGCGATATCCTACGAAGGGAGCAGAAATTATGCAGCAAAAACAAGATGTCATTGCCATTTATTCCCGAAAGTCTCGTTTTACAGGCAAGGGCGAAAGTATTGGCAACCAAGTTGATTTATGTCTTTCCTATATCGCCGCAACCTTTGGCAGCTCTTATGCACAAAACGCCGTGATATTTGAAGATGAAGGCTTTTCCGGAGGAAATCTCCAACGCCCTGACTTTCAAAAAATGATGAAAGCGGCTCATCAGCGGCAATTCAAAGCCATTGTGGTCTATCGCCTCGACCGCATCAGCCGCAATATCGGTGACTTTTCCCATCTGATCGAAGAACTGGGCAAACTCCACATCGACTTCATCTCGATTCGAGAACAATTCGACACTTCCAGTCCAATGGGGCGCGCTATGATGTATATTGCATCGGTATTCAGCCAGCTGGAACGGGAAACCATTGCCGAACGCATTCGCGATAATATGCATGAGCTTGCCAAAACCGGTCGATGGCTTGGCGGTACAACACCAACCGGTTACACCTCCACGCATACACAAAGCCTGTCCTTTGATGGAAAACGCAAAAGTGCCTGTCATCTCCAACTGATTCCGGAGGAAGCACAAATCATTCGAAAAATCTATGCACTGTATTTGGAAACCGACTCTCTCACCCAAACAGAAGCGGAACTCCTGCGGCAGCAGGTCAAAACCAAAACCGGACGGGATTTCACGCGCTTCTCGATTAAATCCATTCTGCAAAATCCGGTCTATCTCATTGCAGACCAAGATGCCTACCAATATTTCACGGAACTGAAAGCTGAACTGTTCTCTCCCCCTACTGCTTTTGATGGCACACATGGCATTTTGGCATATAATCGTACCCATCAGGAAAAGGGGCACGCTACGGTCTCACTTCCCCCTCATGAATGGATTGTATCAGTTGGGCAGCATACCGGCTTGATTCCCTCACATCAATGGATTGCAGTACAGCAATCCATTGCGCGCAATCAGTGCAAAGCCTATCGCAAACCCCGCCGCAATACCGCTCTTTTGACCGGACTTCTCTGGTGCAGCTGCGGCAGCCGTATGTATCCCAAGCTCTCTGCAAAGACCGGAACCCATACATATCTCTGTAAATGCAAGGAGCGCAGCAAAAAAGCGTTATGCAGCCGCAGCAATCTCTCCGGAAATCCCATAGATGAGGCTGTACTCACCCAAATCAGCCGCCTAACCTTTGACCGCAAATATCTTCTGCAGCAGCTGGCGCAGGAAGAACAGCACATACTCCAAAGCCAATCACAAGCGCTGCATGCACAAGCACATTTACAACAAGCACAGTTGGAAATCCAACACAAAATCACAGCTTTGGTCGATTCTCTCACAAGCTTTTCAGACAGCTCTGCCACTTTGCATATCCAAAAACGGATTGCGCAGCTGCACGAGCAAAGCAGCAGGCTGGACACCCAAATCACAGCTCTGCAAACCGCTTCCACACCGCTGGAACGCCATGTAAGAACCGAGATTTGTCAAACCCTCTCCGTTCCGCAAAATAGCTTGCGCACAACAGAACAAAAGCGTGCCCTCATTCGCGCGTCGGTCTGTAAAGTCATTTGGGACGGTCAGTCTGCTCATGTCATTTTATATGGTGCGCCACAGAACACAGGCTCCAACGGGACGCATTTGGGTGAGGATAGCAAATGAAATCCTCATGTATTTTCGCGCAGGACGCAAAACACAAAATGAAGTTTCTCTGGACGAAACGCAGGATAGCGATGGGGACGGCAGCTCGCTTTCCCTGCTGGATACCATCAGTGTGGAAGATGAACGCTTACACCTTGTCGAAATGAGCGATCGCTATCAAATGATGTATGCCTGTCTGGAACGCTGTCTGAACGAGCGCGAACGGCATATCCTGATTCTGCGCTATGGGATTGGTGGAAAAGAGCCCATGACCCAAAAAGATGTTGCCAAGGAACTTGGAATTTCGCGCTCTTATATTTCGCGCATTGAAAAAAAAGCATTGCAAAAGCTTGCGGAAGCACTAGGCAACTCTTGACGGATTTTCTCGATGGCGGTATGATTAAAAAAACATAACCAAAGGTGACTTTTATGGAAGAGATGAAATTTTGTCAAAGCTGCCGTATGCCGCTGTCCCCTTATATGTACGGTACGGAAGCAGACGGCTCCAAAAATCCCGATTATTGTATTCGCTGCTATGCCAATGGCGCATTTACTTCGGACTGTACCATGGAGGAAATGCTTGTTTCGTGTATCCCTCTTTTTTGCGACTCCAATCCGGATATGGCGCTCGAAGAAGCCTCTCATTTACTGCACGAGCTGTTTCCACAGCTCAAACGCTGGAAATCGGAATAAGGAGCAGATATCTTGTACCAAATTTTACTTTTAGAGGACGATATCGCACTGTCACAGGGCATTGCATTGGCCTTGCGTGCCTCCGGACAAATCACCGCATGCAGCAGTCTCAAGGAAGCGCGTGCCCTTCTCAGCCAACACAGCTTTGACCTGCTTCTTTTGGACATCAATCTTCCCGACGGTACCGGCATTGCCCTGTGCCATGAAGTGCGTCAAACCTCCTCGGTACCCATTTTATTTCTAACTGCCCGAGATACCGAATATGATGAAGTAGCAGGGCTGGAGTCCGGTGCTGATGACTATATCACAAAGCCTTTTCGTCTTGCAGTTCTGCGTGCCCGCGTTGACGTAGCGCTTCGGCGTTCCAAGCAGCCTGTTTCTGACAATTTTGTGAAAATCGGCACACTGACGCTGGACTTTGACCGGCAAAATTTTACACATTCCGGAACACCTCTGTCTCTCAGCCGCACCGAACAGCGCTTGCTTCGATTTTTGATTGCAAACAGTGGTCATGTACTGACACGGGAATTCTTAATGGACCGTGTGTGGAGTGGCGGCGATTTTGTAGATGAAAATACACTATCTGTCACCATTCGCCGTCTGCGCAGCAAATTGGAGCCCAATCCCAAAAATCCAATTTACATTCGCACGGTTTATGGAATCGGCTATGTATGGGAGGCATCTGATGCTTAGCTTGATTGTCTTTCTTGGGGGCTGTCTTTTTCTTCTGTGTGCAAGTCTCCTGTATTTTCATGCACAGCATGTGCTCCATCGTCTGGACAACATACTGGATTCCGCCATTTCCGGAACCTTTCAGCCCTCCTGCTATGATGAAAGCCAAATTTCTCGTACCGAACAAAAATTTTCACAGTTTTTATCTGCCAGTATCCTCTCCCGCAAGGCGCTCGATACCGACCGCGCACGGATTCAGGCATTGATTGGTGATATCGCGCATCAATCCCGCACACCCATTGCAAACATCTTGCTTTATACCGGTCTGCTTGCTGAGGAAGCTTTGACAGACGAGCAGCGCGTACTGGTCGAACAGGCAATCACCCAAACCGAAAAGCTTGGATTTCTCATTGACTCTCTTGTAAAAACCTCTCGGTTAGAGTCTGGTATGGTTCAGGTATCCCCCGTATACTGTCCGCTTTCCGATTTGCTGCGTCATCTGGAAGATAGCTTCACCCCTGAGGCGCAGCGAAATCACATTGATTTCACAGTGGAGCTTCCGGATATTTACGCCGCCTTCGACCCCAAATGGACTGCGGAAGCCATTGGGAATCTGATTGACAATGCCATCAAATACACGCCCTCCGGCGGCAGGGTTCGTGTATTTGCAGAAGTATTTGAGCTTTTCTGTGCCATCGTGGTGGAGGACACCGGTCCCGGCATTGCAGAACAGGAGCATGCAAAAATATTTTCCCGATTCTATCGTTCTCCCGAGATGGCGGCAGTGCCCGGCGTCGGGATTGGGTTATATCTGACTCGAGAAATCCTCCACAAGCAGAATGGCTATATCAAATTATGTTCGATTCCCGGGCATGGTGCAAAATTCTCTGCGTTTCTGCCACGGGATATCTAAAATTTTGCCGGTCTTATCAAAAGATCGGCATTTTGTTGTTCTGTTTTACAGGCTTTCCTCAATTCTTACACAACTGTTAGATTCTTTTTTGCCCTTGTCACGGCATGGTAAGATTGTTCTGGTATGATAAAGACAGTTCAAAACATCAAGGAGGTTCTTTCTATGCCAATCCTGCAAACAAAAGCGCTCAAAAAATATTATGGTACAAAAGATACCGAAGTGCGTGCATTGGACGGCGTTGATTTATCTGTTGAAGTCGGTGAATTTGTTTCCATTGTTGGTACATCGGGCTCCGGAAAATCTACACTGCTGCACATGCTGGGCGGTCTGGACCGTCCCACTTCAGGTCAGGTCTTTGTAGATGGTCAGGATATCTTTTCGCTCAAAGACGATGCCCTGACGATTTTTCGCCGCCGAAAAATCGGTTTTGTATTCCAAAGCTATAACCTTGTTCCGGTGCTCAATGTATTTGAAAATATCGTACTTCCCATTGAGCTTGACGGAAACACGGTTGACCAAACCTATATCCAGCAAATCTCAGAAATGCTGGGTCTGACGGCAATGCACAATCGACTGCCCAATCAGCTTTCCGGCGGACAGCAGCAGCGTGTTGCCATTGCTCGCGCCCTCGCCACGAAGCCTGCCATTATTTTGGCAGATGAACCGACCGGCAATCTGGATTCCCACACCTCACAAGATGTTCTGTCCCTGCTCAAAATCACCAGCGCAAAATTTGGGCAAACCATCGTCATGATTACACACAACGAAGAAATTGCACAGCTGGCAGACCGTATTATCCGCATTGAAGACGGGCAGATTCGGAGGTGATTCCCATGCGTCATGTTCCCAATCGTGCCTGTATCCGGCGTCTCTCGATACGCTCGTTCTGCGCCAATCGCACCCGCAATCTCATTGCGATTTTGGCAATCGTACTGACCTCCATACTCTTCACCTCGCTTTTTACCATCGCACTGTCCATCAATCATTCGTTCCAGCAATCCAACTTCCGTCAAGCTGGAGGGTGGAATCATGCCTCTCTCAAATACCTGACCAAGGAAGAATTTGACGAGCTTTGCACAGACCCTATCATCAAGCAATATGGACTGCGGCGGTTTGTCGGCATGCCAAGAAATGCCCCCTTCCAAAAAAGTCATGTGGAAATTGGGTACAGCGATGCTGCACAGGCACATTTTATGTTTTGTGACCCCAAAGAAGGCAGGCTGCCGCGTGAGGGTACCAACGAAGCTGCTACGGACACCCATGTTCTGGAGCTTTTGGGCGTAGAGCCTGTACTGGGCGCTGAATTTACCATCACCTTTGAGGTGGACGGCCGTCCAACAACACAAACCTTTGTCCTGTCCGGCTGGTGGGAATATGATGCTGCCATTGTTGCCAATCATGTCTTAATCCCAGAAAGTCGTGCGGTGGAGATTTTTGAAACCCTGCATGTTCCCTCCCCCGCCTCCGATGGTATGACAAACACTTGGAACATGGATATCCTGTTTTCTAATTCTGCTCAGATTGCACAAAAGCTGGATACCCTTTTGCGCAATCACGGCTACCAAACCGTGTCACGCAGCGAGGCGCATTATCTTTCTACCGGTGTCAACTGGGGCTATACCAGCACACAGCTGGACGAAAATCTCGACCCTACCACAGTAGGGATTCTGCTGGGTGTTCTGCTGCTGATTCTATTGACAGGCTATCTTATCATCTACAATGTATTTCAGATTTCCGTCACGACCGATATTCGCTTTTACGGACTGCTCAAAACCATAGGCACAACCGGAAAACAGCTCCGGCGTATTATCCGCGGACAGGTTCTGATTCTTTCTCTCATCGGGATTCCCATTGGTCTGCTTCTGGGTTATCTCATTGGTGCACAGCTCACCCCTATTATCATGCGCGAGCTTGATGGTCTCTCTGCAAATGACCTGTCAGTCAGTCCTTGGATTTTTATTCTTTCTGCGTTATTTTCTCTGTGCACGGTTCTCATTTCCTGCCTGAAACCCGCGCGTATGGCAGGCAGGGTTTCTGCCATAGAAGCCGTTCGCTATACCGACAGCGGAACACACTCCCGTAAAACAGAGCGACGCACACGCGGCGCAAAGCTTTCCCACATGGCATGGGCAAACCTTGGACGCAACCGCAAAAAAACGACACTCACCATCACCTCACTCTCGCTTGCAGCCCTGCTGCTTCAGCTCACCGTCACCTTTACCAACGGCTTTGATATGGATAAATATTTGGCAGATAAGATGGTCAGTGACTTTATCTTTGCAAATTCCAGCTATTTTCAATCCTCTATGCAGCCCGATTCCGAAACCTCTGTTCCAGAATCCATGCTGAATCTGGTTCTTGCACAGGACGGTATTGCAGAGGGCGGCAGAGTTTATGGACTGACCACTCCGGTACAGGAATTCATCACAGAGGACTATTTTCGAAAAAGCACCTCCTATTTCTTAGATTCAGACCAGCAAACACAAACGCTTGCCGGATTGGACAAAATGCCGGACGGCAAAGTAGCACAAAATGCACAGCTTTTTGGTATGGAGGCATTTGCACGCGGCAAGCTGCGGGTACTGGCGGGAGACATTTCTACCTTGGACACCGCATCACACAATATTGCAGCAGTTTATTACGAAGATGACTACGGAACTCCCCAGATGGACAGTCATTGGGCAAAGCTTGGCGATACCATTACGCTGCGTCACATAGATTCTTGGGAATATGTTGATGATGTGACGGGTGAAATCCTTGACCCTGACAACCTTCCCGATGACAACAGCTTTCATGCACGCGCCAAGACCTACCGCGATATTTCCTATACCGTCACAGCACTGGTCAGTGTACCCTATCCGCTCTCTTACCGCTATTTTGGTTCTGATGAATTTGTGCTGAACGACCAAACCTTTATCGAGGACACACAGACTGCCCATGTAATGTTGTACGCTTTCAACATGCAGAACGCTACGGCAACCGCAGACATGGAACAATTTCTTTCCTCTTTCACACAAAATCAGGAGGATTTTGACTACGAAAGCAAATCGACCTATGCAGCGGAATTTGAGAGCTTCCGTTCCATGTTTCTCCTGCTCGGCAGCCTGCTGAGCTTGATTGTCGGGCTGATTGGTATCCTGAACTTTTTCAACGCGATTCTGACTGGCATCATCACACGCAGACGTGAATTTGCAGTATTGCAAGCCATTGGCATGACTGGCAGACAACTGAAAGAAATGCTCACACTGGAAGGTCTGCTTTATACGCTGGGCTCTCTTGCCATCACGCTGTTTGCCAGCATTGCAGGGGCGCCGCTTGTTGGAAAGCTGTTTGGCAATCTGTTCTGGTTCTTCCGTTATCGCTTTACCATCACCCCCATTCTGATCATGTTTCCTGTATTTGCCCTTTTGGGCATTGTATTGCCTCTGATTTCTTATCATCTCATGCAAAAGCAAAGCGTTGTGGAGCGGATTCGAGAATCCGATTAACGACACGAAAAAACTCCGCTTTATCACAAGATAAAACGGAGTTTTTTTTACTGCATCAGCAGACGGGTCAAGAGCACAACCTTATCCATATCGCCTTCAATCTTGACCTTTCCTGCATGGTATGCTTCCTGCATATCCAGCTTACCGGACAACAGCTTTCCGCAGTTTGTCAGAGTCATAGAAAGCATAGCGTCTCGGTCGATATATTCATACGGCATGACAGACAACCGACCGTCCAAAATTTCAATATAGAATACGCCGCCAATCCTTCCGGTCAAATTCACCTGAATGGCAAGCAGACGTCCCATTTCAGAACCGAAATCCTTATCTTTTAGCTTCTCATAAACCTTTGCTGTCAGCTGTTCTACTGTCATTGTATGCTGCCCCCTTAAAAGAATCAGTTTTGTCATCATTTTACGATAATTCTATTATGGCGCAAAACAAACAAAAGGGCAAGTGCTTTTCCGGCAAAACTTTTAGGTTTTCTTGACAAATTTTCGTTTACAATGGGGACAAGTAATCTCAATTCGACCACGGCCGCGTGGTACACGCAGGGTTTTCGAGCAAGAGGGACATTTATAATAGCGATGCTCTTTATCCTGCATCTGCATTTTTCTTCCAGCCATTTTTCTCTGGAACGGCGTGAACCATGTCAAAAACCTCTGATTTTCAGAGGCACGCTTGTAACAATTTCTGGAAAACATGCGAAAGTACACAGCTACAATGATTGCCAGAATCACCCACGAAATCATAACCCAGCGGGTAAAAATCCAAGGGATAAACAGGATACCTGCTGTGACAATCAAAAACTGGTTCAGGGCATCGTTTCCATAGCGGCCATACATCAAACGACGTAAGAAATCTAACATATAAAAAGCCACCTTAAATTTAGATTACTTTTATTATACCCGTGTTTTCCCTGCGGTTCAATGTACCCACACAAAAGTTCACAAATTGGTTAAATATTATTTGCTTTCCTCGTTATTTCAAAGTGTTTTGCTTTATTTTTCTGCAATTGCTGATAGAAATTCTTGAAATTTATTTGCATCTTACGCCCATCTCTGCTATACTATTTCCATTCAAAACGACAAAAACCGAGGTATTTCGATGGAAATTCAGTTTACAGATGATTTTGACGCCATAAAAATTGCACAAAGCGGGCAATGCTTTCGCTGGTACCCGCTCGCAGACAATCGGTGCCGCATCTTCGCCGGCGCACACACAGTTGTTCTCTCCCAGCCTGCCCCCAATTGTCTGGAGCTTACCTGTACACAAGCCGAATTTGATGACCTCTGGCATACTTACTTTGATTTTGACTGTAATTATACCGAACTGCGCTCCAAAATCCTGCCAGCGGATTCTTATTTGACACAAGCGGCGGAATATGGACGGGGTATCCGCATTTTACGGCAAGACCCTTGGGAAATGCTGATTACCTTTCTTCTGTCACAGCGCAAATCCATTCCTGCCATTCGCAAATCAGTAGAAGCCTTATGCACTGCCGCCGGAACCCCCATTGGAGAGGAGCAGGGACAAATCCTCTACGCATTTCCGACACCGTCCCAGCTTGCAGCCTTAGAACCGGATACCCTCGCCTCCTGCGGACTTGGCTACCGTCTTCCCTATATTCAAAGAGCCGCACAATTTGTCTGTCAAAACCCTGCACAGTTTGCATCATTCTCCCAGCAATCTGACGCGGAGCTCTTGCAATCTCTGCTTGCTTTTCATGGTGTTGGCGCCAAAATTGCACACTGCGTCATGCTGTTTGGTTTTCATCGTTTGGACGCATTTCCAAAAGATGTTTGGATTAACCGTGTGCTCGATACCCATTATCCAAACGGCTATCCCTTTGCGCAGTATGCCCCCTTCAACGGCGTGATGCAGCAATATCTATTTTTCTTCGGTCGAGCAGAACACCATGCCTTCCTCTAAAAAAATTTCCCCATCATTCACAAGGAATGATGGGGAAATTTCTTCTATTCCTTATTTTAGGAATCTAAATTCGCCAAATGAAGAATCCACATGATAATCTGGTGCTTCTGTCTTGGGATCGACCCAAGAAATCCATTCCATTACCGGCTCTTTCTCGCCCTTCTTCGGGGCAGAGAATTCCGCACGGTATACGCCTGCGCGCATGATATCATTCTGAATCAACCCCAAATCCTGCAAGGATTTGAGTGGGATTTTGCCTTCTACTACATATCCAGTGTCTGTTTTCGCTCCCTTTGTCTCAAGCCCGCTCAAATTCCATTTGCTGTCAAACTTGCGGTAGTATTCAATTGAATAGTCATGTACGCGCCCCTTGGGATCGATTTCAATGCCATAATACAGCGGCATACCCTTTGGCGTTGGCTTATCTACACTGCCACCGGCAAAGAACAGCTCTGCACGGTCTTCGGCATCAACCGTACTTTCATCAGCCTTCCACGCTTCCTCTACCACAACATCTGCGTCTGTGATTTCAAATCCAAAATAAAAGTTTGTACCATCATGATAGCCCTTAAATACCGTTAAGGGTGCTTCCTTTGCGTCCCAAGGAAAATGGAAATCACCCGATAGGGCTGCGACCGTTTTCCACACGCCATCGTCCATCTTTCCGTCTACGGTTGCTTTTTCGGTTCTCTTGGCAATATCATAATGCGGCGTTGCTGCCTGATTCTGACATGCCTTTGCAGGTGCGGAGGCATCTGCTGCTTGTCCCGCGCCCATGAGACCCACAGCGAGCACACCAGCCACCACTCCGGTTATCAAACGATATGACTTTTTCATGATTTCTATTTTCCTCCTTTATGATTTCCGATGCTGTATCTCTTACAACATTCCTTGTTTTTATCATAGCACTTCCCTGACAGGTTTTCAATATATTGCATAAATAATTCTGTAATAATTCTTGTTTTTTCAGGTATTCTGTCAAAATTCCCGCTCCACGTCATCAGTGCCAGCTTCTACGGGAATCTGTGTTGTATGTACCGCAACAGGGTTCCCTTTTGCTCTCATACACCTAAAATTTCACAAACTCTGCGTCTGGAAACCCGATAAACACCATACAGGAGGGCAGAAACTGCCAGTACTAAAATACCACTGACCCCCAGCCCTGCAACCTCATGAAAAGACAAGGTGTTGTCATTGAAATACAAAATCATGAGATACAGCGACAAAATCCCAAGCGTACCGACCAGACAAGGCATAAAGAAGATACGGCTGACCTGTCCGCGCACAGTTTCCAACAGGTATGCACGGCTTGCACCCAAACGTCTTAAATCCTCATACAGCTCAATATTGCCCATTGCAATCGTGATGCAGCGCGTATAAGCAATGATAATAACTGCTGCAAAGCAGATGATTGCAATAAAAATAAACAGCATCAGGAATACCGCAGTTGTACGCACGAAATCATTTTGATCAAACACCCGGAATTGCGGCATATACTTCCAGTACAATCGAAATTCAGAAGAATCCCGTTCCGCATAATCAATATGCTGAAGTCCTGCTTCTTTTAGAGTCTCTCGTTCATAATAATACGGCTTCCCCTGACTTTGGGCATATATTTGTGCGCCATAGTTAAACGCATCATACTGCTCTACCTCCGGTCCGGAGCGATTGACGATTTCATGAAACAATCGCTTGGCAAAGGGATAGCTTGCATCACTGTCCGCGACGTTAAAAAAGACCATGGTTTCCTGCCAGTCCGGCGGCAAGCCTTTGGAGATTGCCGCATAATCCTCATCATTGAGAACATAGTAGCCGATGAGCATACTATATGTGAGCGGATTGTCGATATCCGGCTCTACGCGCAGTACCTGCCCCGTAACCAGATTTTCTATACGGGTAATATCGGGGTTTGTCCTCCACCGTGTCCCACCGTTATCATCGACGATTGTTTTTACATGTCCCTTTTCCACCACCGCAGCCTGTCCGGTCAAGGCTTTATACGCACTTTCCGACAGGAAGCCTGTGGACGCCAGCATTTCTACATATAATGTTTCATACGTCGTACCAAGTACTGTTTCGTGCTCCACCTGTGTCGTTCCGTCTACGCCAAGCTCTGCCATCTGTGCCTGTGTCCAGCTGGTAATTTGGACATTTTCCTCCTTTGCCAGTCGTTCTATCTCTGCCCTCTGTATCATATCGGTCTGGTCATTCCGATAGTGGAACGCATAATCAATGGGGCGCTGTGCAAATTCAATGATTGCACCCGTCCCCAGCATGGGCGTGTAGAACAACCCAAAGTATGCCCCTGCCAACAGCACAGTAATCACCAGCATATTGCGCACAGTCTGCCGTCCCTGAAATTTCATCATCGCAGTCGAAATCAAGTGACGGTAACGGCTTTTCCCTTTTTGAAATCCATTGACCACCGTATGCAGCAGTACCATATACAACCCAATGAACAAAGGCACGTAAAAAATGCCATCAATCCACCCGGGCGCATACCAGCGCAGGACACGCACAAAAAAACTCGGCATCAGATAGCCCAGCAATCCACCCAATCCCATGAGAAAAATGCCAACGATACCATACCAAGCCTTGACCTCGCGAATTGGCTCTGTTTTATGTGATGTATTGACCACATCTATTATATTGGTGCGCCGAACAAAGCGTATGCCCATGCCAAAGAGCATACCAACCACAAAAATAGAGAAAATCAATGCAAACAGATAAGCCTGTGCATCAAAGGTCAGCGGCATTTCCTCGCTGTCCACCACAAACAAACGGAACAATACCCAGATTCCCCATGCGAGCGGGGCACCCAACAAGGCACCGGAAACACAGGAGATTGCAGCAATTCGTGCAAGGTCTGCAAATAACAGCTTACATATCTGCTTACGAGTTGCACCCAGCAATAAAAACACACCCATCTCCCGTGATTTTTGGCGAAAGAAAATGGCACTGGCATACGTCGTAAATACGGCACAGCCTACACAGGCAAGCACAAAAATCATCATGACCTGCTTGCGTGAATCGCCGCCTTCCGGCAATACATGGAGAATCGTTGGCGAACGCATCATCGTCACATAGGCTGTAATCAGCAGAACCGAAAAGAAACAGCAGCTTGTCAAAAGACGATACTGTGCCCAGTTTTTCCGCCGTAAGGCAGCATATACTTCATGAAAGGTTTGCATACGGTTCACTCCCTGCTCATATTCTTGATTGCGTCCAACAGCTCGTCCTGAAATGCGGCACAGTCTCCCGTACTTTGCAGCTGCTGATACACCACACCGTCCTGCATCAATATCACACGGTCACAATAGGAAGCCGCAAAGGAATCATGTGTCACCATAAAAATCGTAGCTCCCAATTCCTGCTTTGCCTGCTCAAATGCCCGAATGACTGCTCTGGAAGATTTCGAATCCAAGTTTCCGGTCGGCTCATCTGCCAAAATCATCAACGGGTGGTTGATGAGCGCACGTGCCACAGCCGTCCTTTGGCGTTCTCCGCCCGAGATTTCAGCCGGATATTTGTGCTTGATTGCATCAATTCCAAACATTTTGCAGAGATTGTCAGCGGTTTGTTCCAGATCTCCATCTATATCTCCCCCAATGATACGCGGCAGCATAATGTTGTCCCGTACTGTCAATCCATCTAACAGCATAAAATCCTGAAAGACAAATCCAAGACGCTTATTACGGACTGTGGCAATCTCATTTTCATCTAACGCAGCCAGCGCGATATCTCCCAGCATGATTTCTCCCGCCTCAAATGGAATATAGCGGGAAATGCAGTTGAGCAGTGTTGTTTTTCCCGAACCAGAGGGTCCCATTACGGCAACCAGCTCCCCCCGCTGCACAGTCAGCGAAACCCCTTTCAGCACCTCATAATTCTGTTTTCCAATCTGATAGGATTTATGCAGATTCTTTACTTGCAGCATCATGATTTTCACTCCTTTCATTTCTCTATTTCCATCATATCCCGATTCTGCAAAGCATACAAACCATCTTGTCAAAACCGGTTCTCTGCCAGATATTTTTTACAGCTTCCAGATATTTCTGTAAAGTTTTGCACGGAATCAGTCAACTTTGGAAGCGGCTGAGATGCAAAAGATGTTCCAGTTTGCTATAATAAGAACATCACCACTCCGATAGAAAGGGATTTATCATGCTTCGTATAGGAATCTGCGACGACGCAATCGAATCGCGCTTTGCACTGCACAGTGCGCTCGAACGGCTTTCCTCCGGCTGTATTTGCTATGAATTTTCTTCCGGCGAGGGCGTACTTTCTTGGCTGCAAAAGCACCCTGACACATTGAACCTTCTGTTTCTGGATATCGAAATGAACGGGATTTCCGGCATGGAAACCGCCCGACAGATTCGCGCTCTCCAGATTCATATTCCAATCGTATTTTTAACCGGATATGCAGACTATGTATTTGACGGATATTCTGTTGGTGCGTTTGACTATCTTATGAAACCGCTCAAGACTGACAAGCTCGCTCAAGTCCTGACACGTGTACAGGAACAGCAGGAACAGGTCACAGCCTTTGTGGTACAAAATCACGAGGGAATCTACCGTATCCCGTTTCCGGATATCCGCTACTTTTTCAGTGACCGCCGGTTGATTCACCTTGTCACAGTACATACAGAATATACATTTTATGACAAGCTGAATCGGGTGGAAGAATGCCTTCCAGATGAATTCATACGAATCCATCAGCGCTATCTGGTACGCATCGGCGCCATAGACCGCATTGAAAATCAAGCTGTTTTTCTGGGCAGTATCCGGCTGCCCATCAGCCGTGCCAATCGCCAATCGGTTCTGGAATCCTGTGCCCGTGGTCTTCTGCTATGACAATGCTTCTCTTTTTTCTCAGCCTGAGTCTGATTCTCACCTGCGGTATACTCTATGAAAAGCTGTTGGGCACGTTTCTTCCCTTACGTCACGGCATTTTTTTCCGTCTTTTGCGTATTCTCATCTTGTCCATTGCACCAGCCCTACCCATCTATACCGCCGACCCAAATCTTCTCTATCTGATGCCTTTCTTTTTCGGTATCCTCTGGATTTGCGTTCAAGGCTCCCCACCCGCACGGCTGACTCTTCTTTTGAATCTCTATATCATTTCTGTGTCCCTGAGCGGACTTATCACACAATTGGCTCCCAGACTTTCTGTGTATGCTTCCCCTCCGCCTGTCCATACATTGCTCCATATCCTTCAGACTGTTATCCTCCTCATATTTTGGTTGTTATTTCGGTATACAAAAATCTGTGCCAATGCGCTTCCGATTCTCTCTCCGCCTCTCTGGCGGGTATCACTGCTGATGAGCCTTTTCACCTGTTCTGTGCTTCTGCTCTGCATTGCCTTTCCCATGCTCCAGCCCAATTGGGAGCAATCTGCCGCCCTGCAATCTGCCTTTTCTCACTTTTTCGACCTGCAAACGCTCCTTATGACACCGCTCATCTTAATGTCTGTCTACATCAATTTATATATCATTCGTTTATTATCCCTCCATGAGCAACTGTTGCAGGCAAATACACTCTATGAGGTCAACCGAACCCATTATGAACAGCTGGAGCAGTCACAGCTTGCAGTACGCCGATTGCGGCACGATATGGCAAACCATCTGCAAACCATGCGCGAGCTGGACGAGGCTGCTCTTCGCACCTATATTGATGCACTCATAGACACACCAGCGATGCAATCCTATACCATCTATTGTGAAAACCAGATTGTGAATGCCGTTTTACAAAATAAGATGACTCAAATCGAACAGCAAAAAATCACGGCACAATGTACCATTGCTCTTCCAAAACAGCTTCCTATCCAGCCGGTTGACCTGTGCGCCCTATTTGCAAACAGTTTGGATAATGCCATAGAAGCATGTATGCGGCTGCCTGTTTCAGAACGCCGGATTTCCTTGCAGACGCGTGCAGAAAAAGGATTGTTTGTACTTCGCATGTGCAACCCGACCATTGACCAAACTCCATTCCAAGCCAATACCCTGCCACCAAGCAGCAAAGCAGACCGAAAAAATCACGGATATGGACTGCCCAGCTTGCAGGAAATCACGATACGCTATGGCGGAACCTTCCATATTGCACGCAATCAAGGTATCTTTGAACTTCTCATTACCATTCCGCTTGCCCAAATACCATAAAAAATCCCGTCATTGCAAACGCAATGACGGGATTCAGCGGACTCACTGTATCAAAAATCACGCACATGCCGCGCCGCTTTACAGACTTTTATGGTTGCGGCATGAAATAGACTCGCGATATACTGCGCCAGTGTCTTTCAGACACTGGTGTTTTTTAATTTTTCTTCATTTCTCAGAAACTCTTTACAATACTCAAAAATCTTTTTTCTCGTCACAATGCCCACAAACATATTGCGGTCATCAATGACGGGCACAAAATTTTGATTGGACGCATGAGACAGCAAATCCACAACCTGTGCATTTGCCGCAACTGCCTTATTGTCACATCGGCGCGGCAAATCACGCATTTGCAAGGATACCGTTTTCTTTTTGCCGATGATTTCTCCACAGGTACACATCAACCAGAGGAAATCGCCCTCTGTCACTGTTCCAATATATTCTCCCTCTCTGGAAATCAGTGGAATTGCATGATAACCACTCGCCTGCAATTTGTCCAGACCCTCCTTGAGTCCCATATCGTCATAGAGATAGGTCACATCACTTTTGTGGGTCAGGAAAAACATAATATTCATGAAAACACATCCTCAATTCTTTTACCAAAGTGTTTTTGTGTTTCTTTTATTTTAACAAAAATACAGGTCTTATTCAAGAGATTCTGCGACAGTTTGCACAATGTTTACATTTTTTATTGGTTGTTTTCTGTCATTTCCTGATTCAGTTTTTGCAAAATTCGTGTTATCAGAGCAACCCGCTGGAATGGTGTGATAAAATACCAGCCCGCCGTATAAGGAACCATCTTTTTCGCAAGCTGAACCGAGAGCTCTACTGCAAGCTCCTCTGCCTGCTCTCGGTTCAAGCCTTCATATCGGTCGATGACAGCCTGAGAAATTTCAATCCCTGCAATCTCATTGCTCATAAACAAAGCATTGCGATGGCTGACAACAGGAATCACGCCTCCTAAAATATCACCATTCAGTTCCTCATGTGCCTGCATGAGATTTTCAAATGCCCGTGTTGTAAATACAGGCTGTGTCAAAAATCCGCAAACGCCCTGTTCTTCCTTTCGCTTTGCCTTTTGCAGCTCTACCGCAAAATTTGCCGCATTGACATTGAGCGCACCAAACACATGGAATGGTGCTGTAATGCCCTGCTCTCCCAAGGAGCGGATATATCCGGCAAGGACAGCAGAATGAAACGAAAATACGCCCTTCACCTCATCTCGCTCAGCAGACGGAATGGGGTCACCTGTCACAGTTAATACATTATGAACGCCCTCAGCAGACAATCCCAACAGAAGCGCTTTGGTTGCATTGATATTACGGTCCCGACAGGTCATGTGCGGAATCGGGTCGATTCCAAGCTCTCGATGCAGCTTTGCCGCAAGCATCGAGCTATCCATACAGGGGCGGGCGATGGGACAATCCGCAATGGTTATCGCGTCCACGCCAGCCGCGTGAAGCGTTCTGGCACCTGCCATAAATTTTTCCAAATTGGCATCACTGGGCGGGTCCAACTCCACTGCAATGATTCGTTTTCCCTTTCGCAATTTGCGAATCAGGCGATTTGTTACATTGTGTGGAATCGGAATCTCCGGTTTTGCAGGCTCTACGGGCTGCACCTCGGTTTCGTGTAAAATCTCCGCAGTCAGCCGGATATGCTCCGGCGTGGTTCCGCAGCAGCCACCTATGATTTTCACGCCTGCTGCCAGAATTTCTCCCATACGCGATGCAAAATATTCGGGACGTGTCTCAAAAAAGGTGCGTCCATTTACAATCGTCGGATAGCCTGCATTTGGCATGACACTGCACAGGATAGGCTCTGCCGGTGTACGCGGTGTCCCAAACAGGTCTATCTGCTTTCGCACCTGTGCCAGCAAATGACTCGGACCTGAAATACAGTTGAAACCTGTGGCATCAATGAGCTGACAAGCGGTCACGCGCTGCAAAAGCGGACGAATCGGCAACCCCGTTCTGGTAAATCCATCGGGAGAAACCGCAAACGATGCGATAATGAAAGCATCAGGACATCTTGCTTTAATGTATGCAGCAAGACCATACAGGTCACTGTCCTCAGACAAGGTTTCAAACAAAAAGTTTTTTGCACCAAGATTCAGAAAAACCTCCACAATCTGTTCATACTCACCATTTGCATCTATAATCGGTCCAATATCAGCAAACACAAAGGCTCGATATGGCTCTGCTGCCTGCACAGCAAGCCGCCAGCCCTGTGTAATGACCTCACGCACCTGATTGAATTCACATTCCAAAGCACGGGTATTGGCAGCAAAGGTATTGGTTTTGATTGCACGTGCTCCACATTCCAAATAGGCGTTATGCACCTGTGTGACCCGTTCGGGCGCCGTACAGTTTGCCAGCTCACATTTTCCCATCTCATCTGCATAAACTGCCCGAAAATAGGTTCCCATTGCCCCATCAAATAATAAGGTTTTATGTGCTAGATACTCTCTTAACTCCATTTTATTTACCCCAACACTTCTTTACAAATATCCACCGACTCCCGCGCATCTCGCGCATAAAAGTCTGCACCCATCTTTTTGGCATATTCTGGTGTCAGAACCGCACCGCCTACCCAGATTTTGCAGGGGTGTTCACTGGTGCGCAGGGCATGAATGGTTTCCTCCATATTCGCCAATGTCGTTGTCATCAGCGCGGATAGTCCAATCAGGTGCACATTTTCCCGAATTGCAGTTTGTACCACCGTTTCGATTGGGACATCTCGTCCCAAGTCAATGACGCGATATCCATAATTTTCTACGATGGTTTTGACAATGTTCTTGCCGATATCATGGATATCCCCCTTGACCGTTGCAACAATGACAGTTCCCTTGCTCACCGCCACCGTTCCTTTCTTCGCCATCTCGGTACGGATAATTTCAAACGCCTCCTGCGCCGCACCTGCTGAATTGATGAGCTGCGGCAGGAAAATTTCTCCGCGTTCAAAGCGTCCGCCTACCACATCAAGGGCAGGAATCAGCAGCTCATTTACAATATCCAGCTCGGTCTTTCCCTGCGCCAAAAGCTGCACCGTCAAGCGGCGTGCCTCGTCCTTCAGTCCTTTGTCCACAGCACGCGGCAGCGTTGTTTGTTCTTCCTCTGCCTGCGGAGTAACCTCCCGCGCAGGTTCTTTTTCCTTCGTATAGGCAGCAATATAGGCTTCTGCATTGCGGTCACGATTGTACAGTACATTAAATGCACGTATGGTATCCATAATAGCGGCTGTGTTCGGATTCACAATCGGCAAATCCAAGCCAGATGCCATCGCCAGTGTTAAAAAGCTGGTCGTAATCAGGGTTCGATTGGGCAGCCCAAAGGAGATATTGGAAACCCCCAGCGTACAGTGCAGACCCAGTCGGTCACGCACCATTTCCATGGCACGCAAGGTTTCCACCGCCTTGTCCTGCTCTGCTGAAATGGTGAGTGTCAAACAGTCAATGAATACATCTTCCTTGGGGATTCCATGCGCACGGGCTGCTTTCAGAATACGCTCTGCAATGGCAAAACGCTGTTCCGCTGTTGCGGGAATCCCGTTTTGGTCCATGGTCAATCCAATGACAGCCGCACCATACTTCTTGACAATTGGCAAAACCCGCTCCAGAACTTCCGGTTCTCCATTGACAGAATTGACGATTGCCTTACCGTTGACCACACGCAGACCGGCTGCAAGGGCATCGCTGTTGGACGAGTCAATTTGCAGCGGCAAATCGGTGACCGACTGGATTGCCTTCACCACACGCACCATCATTTCCGGCTCGTCCACGCCCGGCAGTCCGACATTGACGTCTAAGATATGCGCCCCTGCGTCCGCCTGTTCCACCGCCTGTGCGAGTATATAATCCAAATCTCCTTCTCTCAGCGCCTGCTGGAAGCGCTTCTTTCCGGTTGGGTTGATGCGTTCTCCAATGACCCGCACGCCATCGACTACCACCGTTTCTGTTGGGGTACATACCACCGTCCGGCGGCGAATTTCTTTTTGCTCTGGAATCTGTCCCTGTGTCTCTGCGATGATTTGCCGGATAAAGTCAGGACGTGTCCCGCAGCAGCCGCCCAGATAGCATACGCCAAGTGGTACAAAGCGTGCCATCTGTGCTGCAAACTGCTCTGGTGTAATGCTGTATTCCCCCGTTTCCGGATTGGGCAGACCTGCATTTGCCTTGACAATGAGGGGCAAATCGGTCAATTCGCACATCTTTTGCACAATGGGATATAGTTCTTCCGGTCCCAGCGAGCAGTTGACGCCCAGCGCGTCCACGCCCAAACCTTCCAAGACTGCACACATCGCATCTACCGAACAGCCGGTAAAGGTACGGTGATTTGTCTCAAAGGTCATGGTCACAAAAACAGGCTTGTCACTGTTTTCCTTCGCCGCAAGCACCGCTGCCTTGACCTCATACAAATCAGTCATGGTTTCAAACACGATAATATCCGCATCTTTTCCTGCCAAAATGATTTCACGGAAAATATCATACGCATCTTCAAAAGCCAGTGTGCCATATGGCTCTAACAGCTGCCCAATCGGACCAATATCGAGTGCAACTCTTGGGCGCTCTGCCTGCGGATTGTCTTGGCAAAAAGTATGCACTGCCTGCTTTGCACATGCCACACCTGCCGCAACGATTTCGTGTACGGATAATTCTTCATGTGCCAGCTTTTCACGATTTGCGCCAAAGGTGTTGGTGTATAAGATTTGTGCACCCGCGTCCAAATACGCGCGATGTATTTTGGTAATCAGTTCAGGGTTCGATAGATTCAGCCCTTCCGGAGCACGTCCGGTCTCCAGTCCGGCACTTTGCAGCATGGTTCCCATTGCCCCATCCAAATACCATAACCGATTTTTTTGATTATTCTCTCCCACAGGTTTTTCCCGCCTTTCGAAATGCACAGGTTTCAAACATCGAGCAATATGCACAGCCACGAAAGCGCTTGCTCTGCGGTTTATCCGCAATGCCAATCAGCGCTGTCACCGACTTGCGCGGTGTTAAAATATGTGTACTGGTAACCGTCAAACCGATTTTACGCGGTGCGTCCACCGTTCGAATCAGTTCGTCCTGCAATAAAATAGGCAAATCCCCATAGCCCGGGCTAAAGCGATCGGTCAAATACATTGGCTCTCCCATCGCTTCTGTGATTTCCCGTTCCGCCTGATCACATACCGCCTCGATTGCAGCCGAGCCACAGCAGTCCAGCACCACAGCACGGGACATATCCCGCACCTGTGCGCGGCGAATGGTAAGCTCCAAACCGTTTCCCAGAGTCGCGGCAAGAAAAATCACCCGCTCACAGTCCGACAGCATTTCTGATACATCATTGCCAACAAATGCAATGTGTGGTGTCTGATTCTCTCGATTTATCGAAAAGACGCGGTAGGTATAGCGTGGTTCTATCACACGCAGGGTTTGTGCGATACAGTCATCAATCATCGCATCAACCTCCTGCGGAATCTCACTGCCCGTCCACTGCAAATACTGTAAAACCTCTTTTCGGTTAAATGCTTTCAGTTCTACATTCATCTTTGTTTTCCTCACACAAAATTGTGCGGCATTCACATACCGCATCATGAATGGCAAAAAATCGTTTTCCATTTTCTGTTGTGGTTTTTGCCACTTCTTCCACGGAAATCCCCTTGATTTCCGCAATCGTCTCTGCCATGCGATATACATACAGAGAGGAGTTGCGCTTGCCGCGATAGGGTTCTGGCGCCATATAGGGCGCATCTGTCTCAATCATCAATCGGTCAAGCGGAATCGCCTCCACAGCCTCGCGCGCCTTCCTGCTGTTCTTAAAGGTAATGACTCCAGTAAAGGACAGCATACACCCACATGCTAACAGCTGCTTTGCAAACTCTGCCGAGCCTGAATAGCAATGGAATACACAGGGTACCTCTGGATACTGCTCCACAATCGTCAAACTATCCAGATGTGCTTCCCGGTCATGGACAATCACAGGCAGACCCAAACGCTTTGCCATGCGCATCTGCATTCGAAAAACCTCCTGCTGGCGCTTGCGTGCGCCGGAGTCCTTGCACCAGTAATAATCCAATCCAATTTCTCCAATCGCCTTTACACGCGGGTCAACCGCCAGCGCTTCCAGTTCATGCAGATGCTCCGACAACACCTCATCACTCAAATCCTCTATATTTTCCGGATGATATCCCACCGCGGCATAAACCCATGGATACTGATTTGCATACTGAACCGCCTTTCGGCTGCTCTCCAAGTCACAGCCCGGATTGAGAATCAGCCCAACGCCGTTATCCGGCATAGATGCCAGCAGGGCATCTCGGTCTGCATCAAAACATACATCATCATAGTGTGCATGCGTATCAAATACAATCAAAAATATATGCCTCCCATTTCTTTTGCAACAGCAAAAGGGCACAGGAATTTTTTCCGCGCCCTTTCCAAACTCATATCATTTGTATGATTCTGTAATCTTCAGCACAATTTTGCGCCCGCTGGTACGGTATCCTCCAGCATGACCAAATGCAGCTCTTCCTCACCGTCTGCCAGCTCCCGCACAGCAGACAAAATCATACCATTGGATTCCTGTCCCATCATCTTGCGCGGCGGCAGATTGGTGCAGGCAACCAGTGTCTTTCCTATCAGGTCTTCTGCCTTATAATATTTTGCAATACCGGACAGGATTTGACGGGTTACCTCTGTGCCATCATTGAGCTGGAACTTGAGAAGCTTTTCGCTCTTGGGCACATTCTCACAGGCAAGCACCTTGCACACGGTCATTTCTACCTTGGCAAATTCATCAATGGTAATGCAGCCCTCTGGAATCTCGACCTTTTTTGCCTTCTTTTCTTCCTTCTTGCCAGCCTTTTCCTGCTTCTTTTCCTTCTTATCGGACGTTTCCTGTGTCCCAAGGATTTCTTCCAGCTTCTTGGCAATGTCAATTCTGCCAAACAGAATCTCAGCCTGTCCAACCGTACCGCCAACCGGCATACCGCCAAAGGAGGTCAAGGACTCTACGCCTGTATTTTCGACTCCCAGCTGTGCAAAAATCTTGTCCGCAGTATCCGGCAGATAAGGCTTGAGCATCGTTGCCGCAAAGCGAATGGATTCCAAAAGATTGTAGAGCACAGTACCCAGACGCGCTTTTTTGCTCTCATCTTTCGCGAGTGCCCAAGGCATGGTTTCATCAATATATTTGTTCGAACGGCGCAGCAGCGTAAAGATTTCATCTATTGCATCTGCAACATGCAGTCCCTGCATCTTTGCCTCCACACGACTCGGCAGGGCAAGCGCCATGCTTCGAAGCTCCTCATCTACTGGCTCTGCCGCACATGGCTCCATGATTTTTCCATCAAAATATTTATGATCCATTGCAATGGTACGGTTGACCAGATTGCCCAGTACATTGGCAAGCTCGGCATTGATGCGTTCCATCATCATTTCATAGGTCAGCACACCATCATTTGCAAACGGGATTTCATGCAGTACATAGTAACGCACCGCATCTACGCCGAAATACTTTACCAAATCATCTGCATAGATAACATTGCCCGCGGACTTGGACATTTTCCCATCACCGACGAGCAGCCACGGGTGACCGAACACCTGCTTCGGCAGTTCCTCTCCGAGCGCCATCAGGAAAATCGGCCAATAAATCGTGTGGAAGCGAATGATATCCTTGCCAATCAAATGCACATCAGCCGGCCAATATTTCTGATAGTGCGCATCATGATTCCCGTCCGGATCGTAGCCACAGAAGGTAATATAGTTTGTGAGTGCATCGAGCCAGACATAGACAACATGTTTTTCATCAAATGTGACCGGAACGCCCCAGTTAAAGGAGGTTCTGGACACACAGAGATCCTGCAAGCCCGGTTTTAAGAAGTTATTAACCATCTCATTCTTGCGGGATTCCGGCTGAATAAAGTCTGGGTGGGTCTCAATGTGCTGCATCAGGCGGTCGGCATACTTGCTCATACGGAAGAAATAAGCTTCCTCCTCTGTGTTCGCAACCGGTCTGCCGCAGTCTGGGCACTTGCCGTCTACGAGCTGGCTTTCTGTCCAGAAGGATTCGCAGGGTGTGCAGTATTTTCCCTGATAAGAACCCTTATAAATATCACCTTGCTCATACAGCTTCTTGAAAATCTTCTGTACCTTTTCCACATGCATAGGGTCAGTGGTACGCACAAAGCGGTCATAGGTGGTATTCATGAGGTCCCAAATCCTTTTGATTTCCCCAGCCACACCATCTACATACTGCTGCGGGGTAATGCCGGATTCCGCTGCCTTGTCCTGAATCTTCTGCCCATGCTCATCTGTTCCGGTCTGAAAATATACATCATACCCCATCATACGCTTATAGCGTGCAATCGCATCTGCAAGAACAATCTCATAGGTGTTGCCAATATGCGGCTTTGCCGACGTATAGGCAATCGCGGTTGAGATATAATACGGCTTTTTGTCCATTTTATCTTGCTCCTCCTCTACTTATTCAATCTACCTTATATCATAACGGAATTTTAAGGTGTAATCAATATATTTTATGGAAATTCCTGAAAACCACAAAAATGCCCGCCTGCCGCACGATGCGGCAAGCGAGCATCTAATATTTACTGCATTGGTTGGGACGGAATCCCCTCGCCCTGCTCCACAATCTGAAAATAAATCAGGAAAGCAGCGAGCAAATATCCCCAATAAAACAGCATGCCAATCCCCATTGTCCAAACGCCAAACAGCTGCCAGCCGACAAAGCTTACCACAAATACAATCATTTTTCCCCAATGCCCTTTGAGGATACGTGCAGACTGCTTGGTTGCCTTCCATGCACCCAGCGCAGGATCTCGCAGCATGAGCGGATACGCTCCCAGATAGCAGATGACACGTGCGGTAAACGGAATACTGACAAGGCTATACAATCCCACCGACTGCATGAGCAGCATGGCAAAGGTTTGCTCATTGGCGAGCATCTCCGGATTTTCGTTCAGCACCGCATAGATATAGACGGCTGTCACTCCAAAGGGAATACTCAGCCAAAGAACGGTACGCAGGAGGATACACAATCCAAGACGCAGACTGCGCAGATAAATCTGCACGCTGGTCAAAGCATCGAATACCCGCAAAATCGAGGCATTTCCCACTAAAAGAATCTCGCTAAGAAATGCCATGACTCCATAAAGCATTGGCAGTACCAGCAGTATCAAACTGCCCATATACAAAAGGATTGGCAAGGCAGCTTTTCCTGTGGATAACAGGTAATTGCTGACTAGGCTATTGGTCAGCATAAACGGAAATGCACAGGCAAGTACTGCGCCCATGACCTGCACCAAATTGCGCATCACACTTTGCTTTGCAATCAACTTGGCTCGTCTGCGTAAATTATAGGATTCCAAACTTTACTTCTTCCTTTCTCAGAGCACTTAAATTTCCGGCGGTGGTACAGCCTCGGGCTGCTCCGCTGAACCGGACGGCTCTGGCTGCACCGCCGCACCTCCCGTCGTCGTGCTGCCATTTGCAGCACCATTAGAGGGCTGCTGTGTCGTTCCGCTCTCAGGTGGTGTGGTCGGCTTTGCTGACGAGTCTGTGGTCGTATTGGGAGCCGATGGTGCGACTGGCGGCTTGGTTTTATCCGGTCCCACCAGCACGAGCTTATCCCGCTTTCTGTAACTGGAATGGTTTGCAACCTCTTTCTTGGTTTCTCCATTGACCGTTACATATTTATAGGTAACCGTTTTATATCCTGTTGCAGCCGTTTGATCGACCTTTTTGGTGCCTGGCTCCAAAGAAGCATCTTTCTTTTCCACCGTTGTTGGTGTTAATGTCTCCAAAATTTCGGTTTCCAGCTTTACGGTCTTATCATCTACCTTAGTTCCCAAAATCTTGGTCTTCATCTCTCCGCCTTCGCGAACTGCGACAATCTTGATGGGATAATCCGTATCATTCTTGAACTTAAAGTCCAAGCTGCCATAGCTCACCGTCGCATCTTGTCCAAGCGGTGTATAGGCAACCGTAAGCGAATGGTTGGTGCGCTCTGTCACCTCCAAATCAGCACGCAAAACCGACATATACAGGGTCGAGGACGGCTGACACACACCTCCGCCAACCTCGTCAATCAGTTTTCCATTTGCATATGCACCGGCGGACTTGAATCCACGCTCAGGTGTCCGCGCTCCCACAACATCATTATAAGAGAACTCCTCACCCGGATTCAAAATTGTGCCATTCATATACTTCGCAGCCAGCGTCACATTATTGGTTCTCTGCGTATTTCCTGTATTCAGACTGGTCGAGGCACTTGCCAAGACATCACGGAACAAGGCACGTTCCAAAACCTCTTTTGTCACTTTTGCTGGTGTGACAGCAACCGGAATGGTGTATTGCTCTGCGCTGCCATCTCCAATCACGGCCTGTGCCTGTGCAGTATCCATTACGATTCCGTTCTGTTCTGGGATAATGGTCTTTCCATCGGTCTTATCTACGATTGCATTGACCGCCGGACGGTCTACCTTTTGTTTGAGCGCCGCAACATTGAGCGGTTCCGGCTCGGTCAGCTGGGTTTCGACGACATAAGGTGTAAAGTCCATCGTTTTGGTAATTTTATCTACAATCGCATTCTGTACCTGATTGCGGTCAAAGCTGACCCCCGGCTTGGGCATAGTCAAAATCAGATTGGTGCCCTGCAGCTCCCATGTTTCCGGCTGAGGCTGTGTCAGGGCTTCTGCTGCAATGGCATCGAGTTTTGCCTGAAGCCCTGCCTCGTCCAGCTTGATAACCAGCTTGCTCTCCTGACCGCCAAAAAGTGCTGTCACGGTTTCCTGCACACGCTCTATCACATTGCCTGTGTGTCCTACTTCAAAGGCTGCCTGTGCACTTTCCAGTGCATCTAATCCACCTGTGACATCACGAATTGCAATTTCATACTGCTTATCATTGATTTGCACCGGAATCCTTCCATCTTCTACCATCGGCTCGGCTTCCCGTTTGATTTTCTCTGCGGCTTGTGCAAGGGTCAGCCCACCAACCTCAACAGAGCCAGCCGTAACACCATGAAAAATCGTATTGGTCAGATACGTATATCCGAGCAGACCGCCCGCGCCGACCACGATAAGTGCCAGCAATCCTGCAAACACAGCGATACCGGTTTTTTTCTTCTTCTGACCACCGGATTTGCCAGATTTCGGATTCTTTCCACTGGGCGATACCACAGGCTGTGCTTTTTTCTTCGCAGCGGACGGTGCGGCACTCCTTGCTCCACGCGAGCCGGCAGACTGTGCCTTTTTCCGGTTCGCAGACTGCCCAGCGGACGACGGCATGACGGGCTGCGGGTCTGTATTTCTCTGCGACTCCTGCTGTGCTCTATGCGGCTCCGGTCTCCATACTTGGTCACCACCAGGCTCTATGGTCGTATGCGGCTTTTGCGGCGGCGTTTGGCTGCCTGCCATTTGCGCATATTCATTCAAAATATCATCAACTGATATCTCTTTTTTAGGTCCATTCATACGTTACACCTCTCCCCCATTCATAATTCCTAACTATCTGTATTCTATTCGATACAGCTGCAAATTAAAACAGCAATCCCATCAGACCTTCTGCAAAAAGGGGACGCTTGCACGCCCCCAAAACAGATTCCCGCTTATACATTAAAGCGGAACAAAACAACGTCGCCATCTTGCATGACGTACTCCTTACCTTCCGAGCGAACAAGACCCTTCTCACGTGCAGCTGCCAACGAGCCGCATGTCATCAAATCATCGTAGGAAACCACCTCTGCGCGGATAAATCCACGCTCAAAATCTGTATGGATTTTTCCGGCCGCCTGCGGCGCCTTGGTTCCCTTTTCGATGGTCCATGCGCGAACCTCCTGCTCACCGGCAGTCAGATAGCTCATCAGTCCCAGCAAGTCATAGCATACTCGAATCAGTCGGTCCAGACCAGACTCCTCAAGCCCCAAATCGGAAAGGAACATTTCCTTCTCCTCCGGCTCCAAGCTGGTGATGTCCTCCTCCAGCTTTGCACAAATCGGAAGCACCATTGCCCCTTCGTCCTCTGCAATCTTCTGAACTGCGCTGAGTCGTGCATTTTCCTCTTGGTCTCCGGTAAATCCAGCTTCGTCCATATTCGCAGCATAGATGACCTTTTTGGCAGTGAGCAAATCGGACTCATGGAGTACGCGGCGCACCTCATCATCTTCCAAAAAACCAGGGAAGGTACGCGCCGTCTTTCCTTCCTCAAGGTGTGCCTTGAGTGCTTCCAAAATCTGTACGTCTGCCGCAAGCTTCTTATCTGCCTTTGCAGCCTTGCGCGTGCGGTCCAGTCTGCGCTCAATATGCTCGATATCAGAAAGAACCAGTTCTAAATTGATGGTTTCAATATCGCGTGCAGGGTCCACAGAACCATCTACATGCACAATATTCTCATTTTCAAAGCAACGAACCACATGTACAATTGCATCAACCTCACGAATGTGTGACAGGAACTTATTGCCCAAGCCCTCGCCCTTGGAAGCGCCGCGCACAAGACCTGCAATATCTACAAATTCAACCACAGCCGGTGTTGTCTTTTTGGCATGATAGAGCTCAGTCAGCGGCTGTAACCGATAATCTGGAACCGCGACCATACCCACATTGGGATCAATGGTGCAAAATGGATAATTTGCGCTCTCCGCGCCTGCATTGGTAATGGCGTTAAATAAGGTCGATTTTCCCACATTTGGCAGACCTACAATGCCTAACTTCATACGTATCTTCCTCCGAAAACGGTTTTCATCTAAAAAGGATTATAGCAGGATTCGCTATAAAATGCAATGATATTCACACAATGTACAAGGTTTTCCCTGAAACACTTTTGCAAGAACAAAAATTTTACTTTTTATAAAAGCAGCTATCTGCGCTATGCCGCCGGCATGATCACGGTATATCCGGTTTTGAGCAGCAAAATACCGAGCACAACAAAAATCAATCCACGCACCACCTTTGCGCCGCCGCGCAAAGCCATATGCGCCCCCACCTGATATCCCACAATCGCGCTGAGCAGCGCCGGAATTCCAACTGCAAACAGCACTTGTCCATGCAGAAGATATACAACCAGTGCCGAAATATTGGAGGCAAAGTTTACAACCTTTGCACTTCCAGAAGCCAGCAGCAACGGAAATTTCATAACCGAGCAGAAGGCAAGGATTAAAAAGGTTCCTGTCCCCGGACCAATCAGTCCATCATATCCGCCAATCAGCAAGCCAATTCCAAACGCCTGCAAGGCTGCCTTGGTCGTGCATGTAAAATCTGTTTGTCCGTCATCTGCTCCAAAATCGCGGCGTATCATCAAAAAAACCGCAACGCATGGAAGCAGCGCCAACAAAATCCAGTTGAGCCAAGCTTCTGGCAGGAATAGCTGAATCTGTGCACCGATTGGCGCACCAATCAAAGCCCCCAGTGCGGCAATCAGGCTGACCTTCAAATGCACCTTTCCCGATTTGAGAAAGCGGACGAGGGAGGTCAGCGTGCCAAAGCTCGCAGCAAATTTATTGGTTGCCGCTGCAATATGCGGCGGCAGTACCATCATATAAGCGGGCAGAGAAATCAGCCCGCCTCCCCCTGCAATGGAATCCACAACCGCCCCCAAAAAGACAAGCGGCAAGACCACCAACCAGATATGTCCATACTGTGCAATCAGCTCCATATATAAAATCCCCCACAATCCGAATTTATTTTATCTGTACGATGTCCTGAAACTGTAATGGCCGCTCCCTGTAATCCTCACAGACAAGCTGCCAAAGCATCTGTTCCGGCAAATCCTCTCGTCCTCGAACGAGCTGTCCCCGACTTGCCGTGTAATGAATTGCCTGTGCATTCACGCATACGACAAGTCTTGTATGTAAGGGGTCTATCTCTGAAACAACACTCTGATGCACCTTTGGCTGTTCAAAGCGTTCGCGCTCCTCCTGCATCTGCTGTTTCTCCTGCAAGGAGGCATAGGATTCTTGTAAGCCTGTCCCTTCCAGCAAAGCCGGATTGCGGCTGTTTACCGCCTGCATCCAGAGCAGTACGGCTCTTTCTGCCGCCTGCTCAATCTCAGTGCGTACCAGGCCCTCCGGAAGACTGCTGACTCCCTCCGGCAAAGTGCGCGGTGTCTGTGCTTTTTGCACGTCCTGCGGAGTCGGCTCCTCTGCCTGTGCAAAAATTGTCTTTGCACACATACGCACCGTGCGGCGAATCACCAAAAACAGAACGACAGCAGTGAACGCAGCCGCACCCATAAAGACCCATTCGATTTGCATGGATTTTCTCCCCTCAAAGCATAGAAAAGCGCGTACCAAAAGCGGTACGCGCTGATTTCCTTTGTTTTCGTGAAATACAAAACGCTTAACCACGATAAAGCTGCTTGCGAATCGGCAACACTTCCCAGCCAAGCTTTTCCATGATTTCAGAAACTTCCTTCGTTGCCTCACCGCTCCAGCCATAGGAGCCATAGGCAAGACCGACACGTCCCTTTGGCTTCAAGCCCTTCATGTAGGTCAAGAAGGCAGCCACAGTCGGCATCATTGTATTATTGAGCGTAGAAGCGCCAATGCAAATCGTCTTTGCTTCCACAATATCTCCCATAATTGCCGAATAATGCTCATCTCGCAGGCAGTGCACATGCACATGCTTGCCCTCTGCCTCAAATTCAGAACAGATGGTACGTGTCATTTCCTCGGTGGATCCCCACATGGAATCATAGACCATGACAACCTGATCGGGATTGGTTTCGTTTTTTGCCCATTTTGCATAGCATGCCGTCATTTCTGCAATATACTTGCGAATCATCACACCATGGGAAGGACAAATCAGCGTAATCTCCCATGCAGCTGCTGCCTTAAGCAGATTGCTAACCTGCATACCAAACGGCATTACAATGTTTCCATAATAGTCCATTGCCCGCTCAAAGAGACGTTCTTCCCCCAGCTCATCATCATAAGCCACCGGCGGACAAATATGCTGACCAAAAGCGTCATTGGAGAAAAGAATTTTTTCTTCTGTCAGATAGGTGAGCATGGAATCCGGCCAGTGCACCATGGGAGTGGGCAGAAACGCAAAATGATATGCTCCTGTTTGCAGACTCTCTCCTGCTTTTACCAGATGACAGCTACCGTCCCAGCCATAGTAGGCCTTTAGTCCCTTTTGTGCTCCGGCGGTACAGTAAACCTCCAGATTCGGACAACGCTTGAGAAGCGCCGGAAAAGAGCCGGAATGATCTGGCTCAATATGGTTCTGAATCAGGATATCCAAGGATTCCACCGGACAAATTTCTTCAATATTCTTGAAAAACTCCTCCGTAAAGGATTCCTTTACATTATCAATCAGAATCCGCTTGTCCCCATCTAAAACCAAATATGCGTTATAGGTTGCACCAAATGGTGTGGCGTATCCATGAAAAATACGAACCTCTGGGTCGCGTGCTCCAACTGCATAGATGTTGTCACGAATTTTAATCGCTGACATGAATTTCTCTCCTTTTTCTCATTCTATTCCATTCTGTTTGACAGAATATCATATTCCCGACGATTTGTCCGTTGTATTTCCAACACTTATTGCATAGTATGAGAATATTTATCACTCAGCATCTTTTCCGCAGCATTTTTTGTACTTCAGACCACTGCCGCACGGACAAGGGTCATTGCGTCCCACCTTTTTTTCCACATGACGCGGCTCCTGCTTTGTCTCGCTGCCGTCATCGGCACCGATTGCACTGGTCTCATGTGCGACCTGCTCACGCTTGGGCTCTTCCTGGCGGCGCACCTGTGCAAGGAAAATCATGCGTACGGTATCCTCGCGAATAGAGTCTACCATTGCATCAAACATATCAAAGCCCTCGCGCTTATACTCGATAACGGGGTCATGCTGACCATAAGCACGCAGACCAATGCCATTTCGCAGTTCGGTCATTGCATCAATATGCTCCATCCACTTGGAATCGACGTTACGCAGCAAAATCACGCGCTCCAGCTCACGCATAATCGAGGAGCCGACGGCTTCCTCCTTCTGCTTGTAAACCTTATGTGCCTGATCCTTGAGTTCGTTGATCAGACCCTCAGGCTGCAAATCATCTAACTCCTCATCGGTAAAGACGCAATCCTCCGGATACAGGAAAATCCCCATAAAATGGCTGCGTACTGTGCCAATCATTTCCTGTGTCAAAATCTGATGCTCACCAACCACAGAATGGACTGTATTTTCAATGGTTGTATCAATCATTGACAGGATATTGCTGCTGACATCTTCACCGGAAAGCACCTTCAAGCGCTGAGAATAAATCGTCTCACGCTGGGTGTTCATGACATCATCATACTCTAAGACATGCTTACGCACGGAGAAGTTACGTCCTTCCAGCTTCTTCTGTGCATTTTCAATGGCACCGGACAGAATCTTTTGATCAATTGGCTCATCGTCTGCGATGCCCATGCTTTCCATCATATTTTGGATACGCTCCGGAACAAACAGACGCATGAGGTCGTCCTCCATTGAGATATAGAAGGAGGATTCTCCCGGGTCACCCTGACGTCCTGCACGGCCGCGCAGCTGGTTATCAATTCGGCGGGATTCATGACGTTCTGTACCCAGAATGTACAGACCGCCTGCGGCGCGAACGATTTCCGCATCTTTTTTTACCTGCTCGCCGTATTCGTCCAGCAGCTCCTTATAACGTGCACGTGCTGCCAGAATCTCCTCATTATCCGTGTCTGCATAGCCGGTTGCCTCTACAATCAACGCATCAGAATAGCCTTCCTTTTTGAGCGTTGCCACCGCCATCTGCTCATCATTGCCGCCGAGCTTAATATCCGTACCACGACCTGCCATGTTGGTTGCAATGGTCACGGCGTAGGGCTTACCTGCCTGTGCAACGATTTCTGCTTCCTGCTCATGATACTTTGCATTGAGCACAGTATGCTTGATGCCGCTCTTTTTGAGCATTGCAGACAATTCCTCTGACTTCTCGATTGACACCGTGCCAACCAGAATGGGCTGTCCCTTCTTATGACATTCCTCAATCCGCCGAATCGTCGCAATCATCTTGCCGCGTTCATTTTTATAAACGGAATCCGGATTATCCTTACGCAGAACCGGACGATTGGTTGGGATTTCGATGACGTCCAGCTTGTAAATCGAGCGGAATTCTTCCTCCTCGGTCAGCGCGGTACCTGTCATACCGGACAGCTTTCCATATAGACGGAAGAAATTCTGGAAGGTAATCGTGGCAAGTGTCTTGGACTCATTCTGAACCTTAACGCCTTCCTTTGCCTCGATTGCCTGATGCAAACCTTCATTGTAGCGGCGGCCAAACATCAAACGTCCGGTAAATTCATCTACAATAATGATTTCGCCCTCTCGCACCACGTAATCCACATCGCGCTGCATCACGCCGTACGCCTTGATTGCCTGATTGATATGGTGCATGAGTGTGGTGTTTTCGGGGTCAGATAGGTTGTCTACATGAAAATATGCTTCTGCACGCTCCTGTCCCTTCGGAGTCAGGGTTGCAGTACGCGCCTTTTCGTCAACGATATAATCTGCCTCGATATCGTCCTGTTCTTCCTTGGCATCGACTTCCTTGACACGCAGGACACGCAAGGTCTTTGCAAAGCGGTCTGCCAGCTGATACATCGCAGTAGACTCCTCGCCCTGACCGGAAATAATCAGCGGTGTACGTGCCTCATCAATCAAAATTGAATCGACCTCATCGACGATTGCAAAGGCATGGCCGCGCTGCACACGCTGATTCATATAAATTGCCATGTTGTCACGCAGATAGTCGAAGCCAAACTCGTTGTTGGTTCCGTAGGTGATATCCGCCTGATACATTGCCTGACGGTCCTGCGGCTGTACTGCATGAATGACAAGACCTGTGGACAGTCCCAAATAACGATAAACCTTGCCCATCCATTCTGAGTCGCGCTTTGCCAGATAGTCGTTCACCGTTACAATGTGCACACCCTTGCCCGTCAGTGCATTGAGATATGCCGGCAAAGTTGCCATCAGTGTTTTACCTTCACCAGTTTTCATTTCCGCGATACGCCCCTGATGCAGAACGATGCCGCCGATAATCTGCACGCGATAGTGGCGCATACCGAGCACACGGTCAGCCGCCTCACGCATGGTTGCAAATGCCTCTGGCAGAAGCTTGTCGAGACTTTCTCCGTTGTGGTATCTCTCCTTAAACTCTGCGGTTTTGCCGCGGAGCTGCTCCTCCGAAAGCGCACGATACTCATCTTCCAGCGCCATGACCTGATCCGCAATGGGATAAATCTTTTTCAGCTCATGGCTTGAGTGGGTACCGAAAATTTTTTCAAGTAATCCTGCCATAGTTCTAAAAGCCTTCCTTTATTCTTTGCCGCACACAGGCGGTGTAGTCATCATTGACACTCCCCATGCCGAAAGGCAGGGGATTCTCAGTTCAACGACTTGTTGCCTGCACTTGTGAGGTCTTACATCGTCTCCCTGAGCGTATTGGTTTGGGCGTGTCCCGCCCTACCATAGAAATGGGGTCTTTGATATGTGGCTGATATCCCCACAACGAAAGTAAGGGGTATTCCGCCACTTGTGATAAAACATGCCATTGATTATTATACCATAGTATCCTGCTGTCTGAAAAGTCAGAACCTTTTATTTTATTGAGATTGCAGAATAGAAAAAAGTGGAATCCCTGCCATATCCCTGTGCTTTGCATCGCAGGTGCAGCATTTTCTAGTGCATATTATCCTAATTCTTAACCTTTCATCTGCAAAAAGTGAGGTATAATAGTCGTTATTGCAACTATTATACCACACAACAGCCTATCCCAAAAGAATATTTTGTAAATTTAATGGATTTAGCGAACAATCAAATAGCCTGTATATGCCACATAGAGGCACACCATGAGTCCGCCTGTCATACGAGACAGGGTGCCCCGTCTTGCCGCAAACCAGAATACCACAGAAACAATGGTCAGCAGCGCTGCATCTACCATTGCAGTTGGTGCAACCGTAATTGGATTGAGGAAGGCAGAAATGCCCAGAATACACAAAATATTAAACAGATTTGAGCCAATGACATTGCCCATTGCAATTTCATTCTCTCCGCGCCGTGCTGCGACGATTGAGGTCACAAGCTCGGGCAGCGATGTACCAACCGCAACAATGGTCAATCCAATCAGGCTTTCACTCAAACCGAATGCACGTGCCAGCCCCGTTGCACCGCGCACCGCAAATTCACCGCCAGCCACAATGCAGCCGATTCCAACAACGATTAGGGCAGTCAGCACCCAGCCGGAACGATGCTCCTCCGCTGTCCCCTCTGTGCCTGCCCCCGTCTTTGCACCACGCAGCTGCAAGGTAAGCATCAATCCAAACAGCACCAGCAAAACCACGGCTTCCATGCGCGTAATGTTATGATTCAGCATTAACATTCCTGTCAGCAGCAAAGCGGCAACGGTCGAGCAGGGCCAATCTCGTTTGAGCAATGTACGGTCTGCTACAAGTGGACACAAAACCGCACTGCCGCCGGCGACGACCAGTAAATTAAACAGATTCGAACCAATCACATTGCCCACCGCAATTTCATTGGCTCCACGCAAAGCTGCTGTAACACTGACAGCAAGCTCGGGCGCTGAAGTGCCAAACGCTACAATCGTCAGACCAATGACCAAGGGTGGGATTCCCAGCCTGCGCGCCAGCCCCGATGCACCCGAAACAAACCAATCTGCCCCCTTAACCAGCAGCAGAAAGCCTCCCAGAATACAGATGATAGATAGCATTGGTGACATAAAAAAACGCTCCTTTCCGATTCGTGCAACAAAAAGACCTTTATTGCACGACAAACCCAATAAATGCAATAAAAGTCTCGCTGCTTCCGAAGCGGTCCGGACCGAAAAATGAGGTCGTATTGACGGACAACACTTCACGCCTTCGCGTGAGCTACTCCCTTTTATGTGAATTCCATGATAAACGCTTTGCAGGCAATTGTCAAGTGTCTGTGCGAAAATTCTTTACAGCCGCCCCTTTTATATATTATAATAGAAGATAATCTAAAATCTCATAAAGGAGCATAGAACATGCTGCAATTTGAAGAATATAAAGTAAAACTGCACAACCTTGAACCAGCCATCGAAGAACTGCGCGGAAATCTGGGTCTGGAGCAGGCGCGCCGCGAGGTTGATGAACTGGAAATGAAGTCCTCTCAGCCCGGCTTTTGGGACGATCCGGAATCTTCCCAAAAGGTCGTATCCCGTATGGGCGCACTCAAGGGAAAAATCGAGACCTTTAATCAGATGTATGCACAGTGGGAGGATCTCATTACACTTTGCGAGCTCGCAATTGAGTCAGATGACGAATCCATGCTGGAGGAGCTTGAAACGGGCTATGCCGAACTGGAAGAAAGCATGAACCGTCAAAAGCTGCAAACACTGCTGACCGGCGAGTACGATAAGAATAACGCACTGGTTTCCTTCCACGCAGGTGCCGGCGGAACCGAAGCACAGGACTGGTGTTCTATGCTCTACCGTATGTATACCCGATGGGCAGAGCGTCATGGCTTCACCTATAAAATCATGGACTATCAGGACGGCGAAGAAGCGGGTCTCAAATCCGCGGATATCCTGATTGAAGGCGAAAATGCTTATGGCTATCTCAAGGGCGAATCCGGTGTACATCGTCTTGTCCGTATTTCTCCATTCGATTCCTCTGGACGCCGTCATACCTCCTTTTCTGCAATCGAAGTCATTCCGGAAATTGACGATGATTCTCAAGATGTTGAAATCAATCCAGCAGATATCGAAATGCAAGTGTTCCGTTCCTCCGGCGCAGGCGGTCAGCACATCAACAAGACCTCCTCGGCGGTTCGTCTGATTCACAAGCCGACAGGCATCGTCGTTGCCTGCCAGACTGAGCGCTCTCAGTTCCAAAACAAGGACAACTGTATGAAAATGCTGCGTTCCAAGCTGGTTGAAATCAAGGAGCGTGAGCATCTGGATAAAATTTCGGATATCAAGGGCGATCAGAAAAAAATTGAATGGGGCAGCCAAATTCGCTCCTATGTCTTTATGCCCTATACACTGGCAAAGGATACCCGTACCGCTTATGAATCCGCAAACATCAACGCCGTCATGGACGGCGATATTGACGGCTTCATCAATGCGTATTTGACCGCAGCAGCAACCGGAAACTGGGCAAGCAAGGTCTAATCGCAGGGTGCTGTGCCTTGAAGTGAAGCCCCCATCTCACAAACAAAAGGACAAATTGCTTTTTGACATCTATGTTCTTCCATTTTTTCAAACCGGAACATAATTTCCCTCCCTCTGTGCATACTGTGCATGGAGGGTTTTCTTTATGTCTAAAAAATATCGGTTTCTTTGTACAGGGGCACTTGCAGGACTGACCAATGGTCTCTTCGGGGCAGGCGGCGGACTCTTTCTTGTCCCTCTGCTCACCCGCTGGTGCGGTCTTTCTGAGCGGAACGCGTTTGCAACATCGGTTGCAATCATTTTTCCTTTGTCTATCATTTCTGTGATTCTCTATTATCAGAATGGTGCACTTCCCATCTCGCAGACCATTCCCTATCTGATTGGCGGTGCAATCGGCGGGCTGATTGCTGGACATATTTTCAAAAACATGAAAATGCTGTGGCTGAGGCGCGCATTTGGCTTACTCATTCTCTACGGAGGGATTCGGGCGGTGCTATTACTATGATATCTTTTTTCTTTGCAGTCCTGATTGGCTTATTGACCGGTATCCTGTCCGGTTTCGGAATTGGGGGTGGCTCTCTGCTCATGCTCTGGCTCACCTGTGTCATGGATATCGCACAACGTCAAGCCGCTGGCATGAATCTGATGTATTTTCTGGCATGCGCTCCCCCTGCACTGTTCAGCCACTGGAAAAACAGACTCATTGACAACGATGCCGTCAAGCTTTGTATCCTTTCCGGTATTCCGCTTTCTATCCTCGGCTGTTATCTGGCAGCGCACTTGGATTTATCCCTCATTCGCCGTGGGTTTGGCGTTCTTTTGCTTTGGATTGGTTTGCGTGAACTGTTTACCAAAAAGTAAGCGCATACTTTCCTGCTGGTTTCAGCCTGCACGAAATCAATGAACCGTTAAATCCCCCTCACCAATCCTGCACAGCTCTCGTTTTTATGGGTGCATGGGTGAAAATGTCTTCGCTCCAGCCAGAAAAGGGCATGACTTCTATTTCGTCATGCCCTTTCTCCATCTTTTTCAATCGTCTTGCTTCGTGCTTATGCCTGCAAAGTGATTTCTAAAGTCTTACCATACAACTGCTTGGTGTGGAACTTCAATTCTACCTGATTCTTCTTGCAGACTGCCTCAATCTTTTCATTTTTTGCGAGAACCTTTGCGTTCGGAATATCCAAAACAAGGTCAATTTGCTCCTGACGGAACAGCGGGTCAGACAGTGCAATGGTAATTTTACCATCTGCCTTCTTCATGAGCACACAAGCAGGCTTTGCTGCCTGTATCCCAGCCGCCTTTCCTGCGGCAAAAAAGTTCACTGCCGTGATTTGACCCTCGGTATCCTGTACCGCATGGATATTCTTGGAGTTCTCCAAAATTTTAACATCTGGCTTTGCGGCATATTGCTTCATCTTGTCCGCTGTTCCATTCGGCAGAATGACATAGCTATACTTATCTTCCACCGTCTTTCCATGCTCATAGGTCATGGTAAAATATTTCTTTGTCACCGGATATGCCTTTTGTCCTGCAACATTCCGAACATTCTTCTGTTCTCCCTGCACGGTTGGGGTCTTAATCTGAATCTTCTTACTTTCCGGGAAGTAGTAGCCCACCTTTGCCTGAATACTGTCATCTTGATAACTCAGCCACTGGAGGTCAAAAGCACCTTCCTGAACAGCAACCGGCTTTCCATCACGTCCCTGTGCGCTGACTGTAACCTTGGCATCGGGCGCCATCATACGGTTATCAATCGTTGTTGTCACTTCACGCTGATTTGCATCTCCAATACCGGAGCCCATGAACACAATCTTATCTTCCATCATAAACCAAGACTTATTGCCGGTTGCATTCTTGTATGCGACAAAATCCTCCGGCAGCTTTCCGGCTTTCTTGGCAGCATAACCATTCTCATCACCAAGCTGCATGCCTGCCATGCTCACACCTGCGTCCTTGAGTACGACGCTTCCAGAAAATGTATTGGTTCCAACAGGGAAATAGACATAATCATTCTGCTCTACACTGCTTGCAGTATATTTGGGATAGAACTGGCTTCCATCATACAGCTCCATAATGGTCTTGCGCGTCTCCTTCGGAACGGTTGTCCCCGGAAGCCGGTATGGGTCAACTGTTGAGAAATAATCAATTCCATACTGCTTGGTCTGATCCACGCCCGACAGATACAGATAAAATGCACCGTCCCCTTGGAACCACGGTTTCAAATTCTCTCCGCTCATATATTCATATTTCGCAATGCGGTCAGAGCTTCGGGAAAGTGCGAACGTAAAATCATCGGCACGCTGAAAATTTCGATCCATTGCATTGAACACAACACTGCCATTTGGAACCACATTCGCCGGCTGAATGGTTTGGTCCTTTATGATTGCAGTATAGGGTGCAATTGCAGGCAATGTCAAAGACGCTGCTGAAAACGGAACCGGCATAGACTTTACAAAATGTTTGATTTGCTGCTGCATCTTTTTGCTATTTTCCTGCGGCAGGAAGGTGGTGAGCAGTGTCATCGCTTCCACAACACCGGCGGTATCCGAATAGCCGGTATTGGTACGGGAGACTGCACGTCCCTTTACCGCCTCAGACATATAGCCTTCATGAATGAGCGGCAGGAAACTGTTATAAATCCAGCCTTCAATGGTTGCCACCTGCTCCTTTGGCTGCCACGAGGTATCCTGCAAAATATAAAGGGAAGATACTGCCTTTTGGAGCATCAGCTTGCCATAGGAGCCTGTATAGGCAACACGATGATGCTGAATAAAAGAGCCATCTGCATAAACGCCATCGGTATTGTTATTCACAATATGGTACGGGTCAATGGTCTTGAATACCGTCAGCATGTCTTGCACAGACTTTTCAATGCGCTTGGTATCCTGAATCAGTGCGCCCTGAATGATGCGGTTGGTAGTGATGTCAATGAGGTTGGTGCCGGTGTGCATCGCAGATTTCAAATCCACGTCCCCATTTTTTCCGTTTCGCAAATTGTTATCAAAGCACTTGACAAAATTTGGAATCAGCTTGGCATCATTTTTCTGAATCTCCTCCTGCATCAGTGCCAGCACTGCGGTCATCTTGGTTGGCACACCAATTTCCCAGTTCCACCAGTTGCCAAACAGCTTCCCGTCCTTATCCTGATAGCTGGTGTGCTTCTGATATACCTGATAGAATGCGCCGATTGCTTCGATTAGTTTTTTCTGTAATTCTGCATTTTTATAATATTTGGAACCACTGGTTGCATAGGCAAGTGCCATATCATAGAGCGCCTGTGAATTTTTATAGAACGCATTTGATGTAACAGGCGTTGCCTGCACTGTTTTTTCATCGCGCATATCGAACTGTTCGTCTGCAAACATCTGATACGGATTCTGAATTCCCTGATATGCGGCAAGTGCTTTTTCCGCATTCTTGTTGATTGCATCAAGCTTAGATTTGACATCTGCATTTTGATTCATCTGTGCATTACCAGCCAAATACTGTACATAATTCCGAATCAGCACCGCAGACGCATTCTTCGTTTGCTGAACAGAAACAGTTTGGCTGGAGGGCGCAGCCGCCAACGCAGGCATCGCACCGCCATTCAGAAGCATTGAAGAGAGCAAAACGCCAGAAACAAACTTTTTCATACCTAACATACCTTCCCTTTTTCTTTTTCTCAAAAGAGTATAGCTCGATATTACTACATATTTTCTCTCAATGCAATCCCCTATTTTCCATTTTATGAGAGCACATTATAATTAGGTCTTTTATATACACATTCCCTATATTATCCGATAACTATATTTGTGCAACATTCTCCGTTCTACGATGCAAACACCTATACAATATAAAACAAGGGGTTCAGAAGCAAACAGGCTTCCGAAACCCCTTGTTTTTCCAAATACACCAAGTATTGATACGCTTATTTGATGCAATATCTTTGTTATTTTACGTATTTTTCACAAGATTTACATGTATGCTGTACAACCACACTGATACAGAGCCATGAGAGCCAACCTTTCTATTTACCCTATTTTATATACATTTTATCTTTTTTCTCTCTGTTTTTCGCGCTCTATTATGTAAACCGTTTTACTTCGTGATACGCCCCGTGTCCGGAGCAGGTTGTGCAATCCAGACTATAACAAGTATAATATGAAAGATATCAAATCTCTGTTCTTTTAGAAATCTCCATATTTTTTCTCATACGCCGCATGGTAAAAACGTAAGAAATCGCAAGCGGGCACAAAGAGCCCGGCCATGCCAGTGCATACGCAATGCAGATACCGGAAAATCCGAACGGAACTGCCAAAGCCGCACACCCCACGGCCCGCATGACCAGCTCCATAATCCCTGCGATGGTTGGTACAACACTTTGCCCAACTCCCTGCAAGGTATAACGCAGGATAAAGAGCAGGGACAGTGTCCAATAAAACATACTGGTTGAGTGTAAGTAGGTCGATGCCAGTCCAATAATCTTTGCATCATCAAACCCAAACAGCTGCACCAGACTCGCTCCAGCTGTCATAGCAATCAGCGTAATCACCGCAGTATAGCCCAAAGACATCGCCATACACCGATGAACTCCCATGCGAATCCGCTCAATTTTTCCAGCCCCATAATTCTGCGCTGTATAGGTTGCCATCGTCATACCGAAGCAGTTGAGCGGAGACACCATCACTTGTTCAATCTTTTGGGCAGCCGTATAGGCTGCAACCGCCTGTTCTCCCTGCTGATTGAGTACAATTTGCAGGATAATCACACCAATCCCAATAATAGATGCCTGAAATCCCATGGGAAGCCCGACCAAAAGATGCTGGCTGATTTCTGCTTTTGTCAAATGAAAATCTTCTTTTTTCAGATGCAGAATCGGAAATTTCTTTTTGATATACCAAACACACAGTACACCGGAGATGATTTGCGAGATGACCGTCGCGACTGCCGCACCGCTGACTCCCATGTGTATATATCGAATCAAACCAATGTCCAACACCACATTTAAGATGCTGGAAACTATCAAAAACAGCAGCGGTGTCCGGCTGTCCCCCAATGCGCGCAAAACATTGGACAATACATTAAACAGCATCGCTGCGAATATCCCCGTGTAAATGATAACAATATAAGAATACGCATCGTCCAAGATAATTTCTGGTGTTTTCATCAGACGCAAAATCGGTCGGGCAAACGGAACCGCAAACAGCGTTAAAACCACGGTAACCACGGCACCAATCACAATATTTGCCGCAAAGCTGCGCCGCACATCAGTCATATCATTCGCACCAAAATGGCGAGCCGTTACAATGGACAGCCCCGAGGTCATGCCCTGTACAAATCCAATAATCAGGAACATGATACTGCCGGTACACCCAACGGCTGCCAGCGCGTTTTCCCCTAGGATATTGCCCACAATGAGGGCGTCCATCATATTATAAAACTGCTGAAACAGATTCCCCCCTAATAACGGCAATGCAAACAAAAAAATAAGGCGTGCCGGTCCGCCTTCTGTCATAGACTTTGTCATAATCAATTCCCCCTTCTCGCTATCCTAGCATACACGATTCCCTCTCAGACGAAAAGCCGCAAATCGGACAAACTTTTTCTCTTTTTTCCTTTCTCTCTGGTCAGTCTGCCCAAATCGGAATATCGTTGTGTTTCTCTCCAAGCTGTGCTAGAATGAACTCATATAGAAAAGGAGATTTTTCTGATGTTTATATTCTTTTCAGGCGACCACAATCGTCAAAATACGCTTCTTACCTCTTTGCTCTCTCTGCTTCTGGGTATCTTTTTCATTCGATTCCCGAGCATGAGCGGCAAGCTGTTCTGCTTGGCACTCGCAGTCAGTGCACTCCTGTATGCCGCTGGCCGGCTGATACGTTATGTACGCAATAAAAAGCGCGGCTACGTTTCCCAAGGAGACCAATTTCTTGGCGTGCTGCTCTTGATTGCCGGACTCTTTATCCTGTTCTTCCCCCGCTTTGTCCTGTCGTTTCTACCGCTCACCTTGGGGATTTTGCTCTTTCTCTCCGGCTTTGCCAAAATCCCTTTTGTCATCGACTCCTTCCAAATGCACAGTCCTGCACGGATTCCCTTTCTGCTTTCCACCTTGGCTCCGCTGATTCTGGGTGCCATTATACTCATGAACCCCTTTGGCGTGACCCGTCTTGTCATTCGCTTCTTCGGCATCAGCCTCATCATCAATGCCGCCTTGGAGCTGACTGCTGATTTTTTCAATCGCAAAAACCACTTCTAAATTTATACTAAATTTGTGTGATTTAGTTACAGCTATTTTCAAAAAAATATGGTATACTACATTCATACAAAACAAACACACATGCACAGGAGGCATTTTTATTATGATTACCTTAACCACCGAAAATTTTGAAACCGAAGTTTTGCAGGCACAGCAGCCTGTTCTCGTTGAATTTTCTGCACCATGGTGTGTATACTGCCGCCGCATCGAACCGGTTCTGCATCGTATGGACGGCAACAGTGATGTTATCATTGCAACCATCAACACCGATGACCAGCCAGAACTTGCAGGGCGCTTTGGAGTCGAGGTCATTCCCACCTTCTATCTGTTCCAAAACGGCGAGCATGGAGAAAAATTGATTGCTCCCGGCTCTCAGGCACAGCTTGAGGAGTGGATTGCATCCCAGCGGAGTTAAACAAACAGGAGGCATACCTTTATGAATCAGCTTTATGATGTTGTAATTGTTGGCGGCGGTCCTGGCGGCTATACCGCGGCACTCTATTGTGTTCGTGCCGGACTGCGCACTTTGGTTTTGGAAAAGCTGTCTGCGGGCGGACAAATGGCAACCACCGCACATGTTGATAACTATCCCGGCTTTGATGAAGGAATTGATGGCTTCGCGCTTGCAGAGCGTATGCAGCGCGGCGCGGAACGATTTGGCGCCGTGACCGAATATGCAGAGGTAACCAGTATGAACCTGACTGCACAGCCCAAACAAATCGTCACAAGTGCGGGTACCTTCCTTGGAAAGACGGTCATGCTTGCAACGGGAGCTTCCCCCCGCATGCTGGGGCTGCCGGACGAAGAGGCTTTGCGTGGGCGCGGTGTTTCTTACTGCGCAACCTGTGACGGTATGTTTTTCCGTGATAAAACAGTTGTTGTTGCAGGCGGCGGCAATTCTGCTGCCGAGGACGCTCTGACCCTTTCCAACGTCTGCAAGAAAGTTTATCTGGTACATCGCCGCGACTCCCTGCGTGCGACCCAGAGCTACCTTGCTCCGCTCGAAAACGCAAAAAATCTGGAGTTTGTCTGGAACAAGCAAATTGACAGTCTGGATACAACGGACGGACATTTGAGCGGAATTCAAATGACTGACCGTGTCACCGGAGAGCACTCCTCTCTTCCCTGTGACGGTCTATTTGTTGCCATTGGACGAATTCCGGATACCTCACTCATTTCCGAGCAGGTTTCCTGTGATGCGCAAGGCTATATCATTGCCGACGAAACAACACGTACCAATCTCCCGGGTGTGTTCGCTGTGGGCGATGTCCGTCAAAAGCCACTGCGCCAAATTATTACAGCAGCGGCAGACGGTGCAACCGCCTCCAAATTCGCAGAAGAATTTTTACAATCCCTGTAATCAAAAAGAGAGCCAACATAGGCTCTCTTTTTGATTTAGATTTGATTATAGGTCAAAAGATTTTCACTCAAAGGAAAAAAGTGTAAAAAGTCCTGCACAAGCTCTGCTCGTCTACTGAAAAATAAAGTGAGTGTACTATCCCAAGGAACAATTTCAACCGCTGCCAAAGGGTGCTGCATTGAAACCGGATTTTTCCAAAAACCTTGATATCCATCTGCATGTGGCAGCGGATACTGAAGGACTTCTGACAAGGAAATATCCTTTTCGAAACCAGAGAGGACTGCCCAAATCCATTGTCCGTCATCTTCCCGAACGATTTTGGTGAGCTCTTCTCCTGTCAGCCAGCAATAATCATTATTCATGAAACATTCTGCTATCCGGTCTATCAAACATTCCACATTTGTGATGAGCCAGTTGTATTCCATTTGCTTATTCTGGATTGCATCAAACACCCTTCCCATCAAGGTATACCCATCTACACTTTTTTCATCAATTGCTCCATATACCATATTTATATTCACTCCCCTCGCATACAGCATCAGAAGCAGCCTCTGTTTTCTTTTACAAAAAAAGATGTGAGTCCGCATGGAAAGCAGTCTCACATCTCTATCAATACGCGCTTTCCGCAGAAATTCGCATCATTTTTATTTCTTTTGGAGGGATTCCAGCAAAATATGCACCAGAGACTCAATTGACGCAAGGGTCTGTGCGCCTGGTGCCGACCGGACACTCACAACAGGTTCCAAAACAGTCATATTCTTCATGCTATCTAGCAGTTCCCGCATATTCTTCGCACTGGTTGGTGCCCAAGAGCCATTTTCTACAATCGCAATGGTACGGTTTTGCACATTCAGCGCCTTCATATCATGCAAAAGTCCCAGCATGGGCGGATAAATTCCATTGTTATAGGTTGGTGCAGCAAGCACGACATGACTGCACCGGAACACTTCAGAAATCAGGGTCGATACATTGGTGCCGGACACATCGTACATTGCAATCTTACGGATTCCTGCATCTGCCAGCTGTCCTGCCAGAATTTCTGCCGCGTTTTCGGTGTCTCCATACATGGAGCCATAAAAAATAGCAACACTCTGCTCCTCCGGCTCATAACGGCTCCACAGGTCATATTTTTCGAGCAGCAGGGACAAGTTATCCCGCCAAATCAGACCATGCAGCGGACAAATGACATGAATATCCAGCGCAGACAGCTTTTTCAGGGTTGCCTGTACCTGCATGCCGTATTTACCCACGATATTGGCGTAATAACGGCGATAATCGTCCAGCCAATCGCGTTCAAAGTCCACTTCATCATCAAAAATGTTACCGCTCAGTGCACCAAATCCGCCAAAGGCATCGGCCGAGAACAGAACGCCATCTTTCTGCTCATAGGTCATCATAACCTCCGGCCAGTGTACCATAGGTGCAAAGAAAAATTGCAGCGTATGCTCGCCCAGAGACAGGGTATCTCCTTCCTTGACAATCAGGCTATGCCCTTCGAGCGGCATATCATAAAACTGAGAAATCAATGTCATGGTCTTTGCATTTCCCACCAGCTTCATCTCTGGGAAGCGCAGCATCAAATCCTCAATTGCAGCACAGTGGTCCGGCTCCATGTGATTGACAACCAGATAATCAATTGAGCGCCCGTTGAGGGTGTGCATCACATTATCCATAAACTGTCTGGAAATTGCGGAATCAGCCGTATCCATCAGTGCAACCTTTTCGTCCATAATCAAATAGGTGTTATACGAAACACCGCGCGGGACTGGGAACAGATTTTCAAAACGCTCCAAACGGCGGTCATTTCCCCCCACCCAAGTGATTCCAGGTGTAATTTGTCGGGTGCAATACATATAAAACTCCTTTCAGCAGCTACCTGAAGTTAGCCACAGTTAACATATCGTACTCTGTTATTATACCATATTGTTTCACAGAAATCCAGCATTTTCCCGTGATTTTCTTCATTTTCCTAAAATTTTACAAAAATTAAAATCGAATCCAGACAGTCAGTTTTTCCAAACTTCTGCGGCACGCATCTGTTTTGCCAAGAATCTCAACATATCTACCATCTTGAACGCAATAAAATGCCCGAAACCGCTCATTCACGCACGCTTTCAGGCATTTTTCAGAAATCTACAAAACCGAAGCCAAAAGACCTCGGTTTTGCTGACATGATTTACTTACGAACCAGATACTTTCTCATATCAATTGCACAAGCAATCAGAATGATAAGACCCTTGATAATGTACTGCAAATTCGCGCTGACAGACAGGAAGGTCAGACCAACGAAAATGATACGCAGAAGCAGTACGCCGACGATGATACCGCTGATAGAACCAATACCGCCAACGAACGATACGCCACCGATAACACAAGCTGCGATTGCGTCCAGCTCGTAGTTGGTGCCGGTTGCAGGGCTGTTAGAACCGATACGAGCAGCCTCGATGAAACCGGTGAACGAATACATGATACCTGCCAGAACAAATACCATCATGGTATTCTTAGCAACATTTACGCCAGATACGTTTGCAGCTTCTGCATTGGAGCCGCAAGCGAACATGTTCTTACCAAATCTGGTCTTGTTCCAGATGAACCACATCACGATTGCCAGAATCAGCGCATACCAAACATAGTTCGGAATCGGCACATTGCCAATCTTGAAAACCGAACCATTTACAACTTCCTTGTAATAGGTTGCCAGACCGGAAATCGGTGCACCATTGTTGCCATTCATATTTGTAAACATCAAAAGCACACCATAAACAATGAGCTGGGTTGCCAGTGTTACAATGAAAGGATGCAGACCGAACTTTGCAACAGAGAAGCCGTTTACAAGACCAACCAGAGCGCCCACAATCATAACGATTGCCAGTGTGCCCAGAATCATCAGTGCTGGGTGCAGCTGCGGAATGTTCGGGAACATCTTGCTTGCATAATCTGCTGCCTGCAAGAATGCAGCGGACATACAAGCGGTCAAACCAACCACGCGGCCAGCCGACAGGTCGGTACCGGTCAAAACGATGGTGCCTGCAATACCCATCGCAATTGGCAGGTTTGCGGCGGTCAATGAAATCATATTGACAATGGACGGCATGCTGAAAAAATTATTGTTATAGATGCCAATACCAATTGCTGCAATAATCAGAAAAATATAGAGAGAGTTGTTGATGAAGAATTCTTTCCAGAAATTATGCTTTTCCTTTGCGCTCATCGCCTGGAAATCCGCATATTTTTGCTTCAAATTTAATTTTCCCATAGCTCGTTTTCCTCCCGAATCATACGTACTTTGCTGCCAGCGTCATGATTTCTTCCTGTGTTGTGTTTTTGGCATCAACTTCTCCAGCCAGTCGTCCGCCTGACATAACCAGAATACGATCACATACACCCAGAAGCTCAGGCATTTCGCCGGATACCATGATAACGCCCTTTCCGCGGTTTGCCAAATCAATAATGAGCTGATAAATCTCATATTTTGCACCAACATCAATACCACGTGTCGGCTCGTCCAGCAGCAGAACCTCCGGCTCTGTCAGCAGCCAACGTCCCAGGATTACCTTTTGCTGGTTACCGCCGGACAGAGAACGAATCTTGGTCTCCTGTGTTGGGGTTTTTACACGCATGGACTGAATGACCCAGTCGGTGTCCTGCACCATTTTCTTGTTATCCAGCCATAAACCAGCCTTTAGGTATTTTTTGAGACTGGAAATGACTGTGTTTTCACGAATGGAGCGAATCCCAAAAATACCCGTAGCACGTCTTTCCTCAGTCAGAAGCGCAAAACCATTTTTAATGCTCTCTGCTGCATTGCGGTTTTGCACAACCTTGCCGTCAAGCTTCAATGTGCCTGACGAGCGTGTTGCAATGCCAAAAATATTTTCCAAAACCTCTGTACGTCCGGCACCGTCCAAGCCAGCAATGCCAAGCACTTCGCCTTTATGCAGGTTAAAGGATACATCGCGAACATGGGAATACTGTGCGCTCAGTCCTTCTACCTCAAGTGCGACCTCTCCCGGTGTATTTGTCTTAGGCGGAAAACGATTTGTCAACTCACGTCCTACCATGAGCTTAATGATTTTATCCATTGTCAAATCACTTGCGCGTTCGGTTGCAATCCACTGACCATCACGCATGATGGTCACATCATCTGAAATGCGCAGGATTTCTTCCATTTTATGCGAAATATAAATGATACCACAGCCCTGGTCGCGCAGCATATTGATGATGCGGAACAGATGCTCCACCTCTACCTCAGTCAAAGAGGAGGTCGGCTCATCAAATACAATAATTTTCGAATCATAGGAGACTGCCTTCGCAATCTCAACCATTTGGCGCTGTGAAACCGGCATGGTGCTCATGGTGCGATTGGGGTCGACCTTAACACCCAGCTTTTCAAACAGTGCAATAGAGTCCTTATACATCTTTTTTTCATCGATGTAATTTGCAAATTTTAATGGATATCTTCCAAGCCATAGATTTTCCATAACAGTGCGCTTGAGCGCCTGATTGAGTTCCTGATGCACCATGGCTACGCCGCTTTCCAGCGCTTCCTTGGAGTTCTTGAAGTTGATTTCCTTGCCCTCCAGCAGAATGGTGCCCTCGTCCTTTTCATACATGCCAAACAGGCATTTCATGAGCGTAGATTTTCCCGCACCATTTTCTCCCATGAGCGCATGCACAGTGCCGCGCCGCACGGTCAGGGATACGCCATCAAGCGCGCGGACGCCAGGAAATTGTTTACAGATGCCCGTCATCTGTAACAGGACATCGTTTTGCATAGTTCATTCCTCCCCTTGGCAGCGCACGAATTCGCGCCGCAGTCTGTGTTCCCGAAAAACAGCCGCCACCGTTTGCGCGGCAGCGGCCTGTTTTTTCTACCAAATCGCGACAGTATATAAACTTATTCGCCCATGTATACCTGATAAGGAATACGAATCTTATTTACGCCGTCATCTACGGTATACTTGTCTGCAATGCCGTCCATCAACGACTTTCCAGCAGCAATATTGTTTGCAAGGTCGGTAATGCACTTTGCCATACCTTCTGCATCTTGCTTGATAGAACCGGTCATCATGCCCTTTGCAATGAGGTCCTTTGCAGCGTCGGTTGCGTCAACACCGAATACCGGAACATACGGACCAGCTTCCTTGCCCTCTTCCACCTGCTTGTTGTAACCAACGGTATTGAGTGCAGTGACTGCGCCCTCTGCCATGCCGTCGTTGTTGCAGATAACAAGCTCAACCATGTTCTTGTTTGCATCGTTATATTCGGACAGCAGGGTGGTCATATACTCGTTTGCAGCAGCAGAAGACCAAGAACCATTCTTGTCAACGAGGTACTTGTCAGTGTTCTTTGCATCATAGAACTCGAGCTTCGGCTTGCCAGCTTCCTCCAGAATCTTGTCTGCATCTTCTACTGCAAACTGGGTACGGAACTCAGCCTCTGCATTGCCCTGCTCGCCCTTGAACAGTACGTAAGAAATCTTGCCGTCACCATTGAGGTCGCACTTGTCGTAGTTCTCAACCAGATACTTACCAATCATTTCGCCCTGCATGTGACCAGCCTCTGGTGCATTTGTGCCAACGAAAGCGGAGTTCTCATAGCTGTTGATAACGTCGTTCGAAACCTCACGGTTGAAGAATACGAGCGGCAGATTGCCAGCCTTTGCCTTATCTACAACACCGGTTGCAGCATCATCAGAACCTGTGTTTACAAGGTTTACAACCAGCATGTTTGCGCCCTTGGTCACTTCATTCTGAACCTGCTCGGTCTGTGTGGTCTGGTTGTTGTTGCCGTCCTGATTGGAAGGGGTGATGCCGATTCCCTTCAGAGAAGCGTCCAGTGCACCGCGAACCGATGCAATATATGTATCTGCGTAGTTATAATACATTACGCTGACCTTGAGGTCGCTTGCAGCCTGTCCGCCCTGCTCTGCGTCACCGCCAGCCGGCTGACCGCCGCCACCACAAGCTGCCAAGGTCAAAGCCATAGAAGCCACCAGGCTTGCTGCCATAATGCGCTTGATTTTCATTTGAATATCCTCCTCTATTTCCCATTTCAACATTGTGGACTGTCTTGTCCTTTTCGTTGGTTTTATTATACGAAAATCATAGCATAATTGAAATGCAATGTTTTACGAATCTTGTTGAATTTCTTACGCAAAATATAAAATCTAACTTTTGTGCCCACATATTTTTTGTGCACTTCCTCCAACATCATTGTGTCATTTCTGTAAAACTAAACAGAAACCGTTGATTTTCTTCGCTATACATATTTTCACGGCTGATGATACGAATCTCTGTTTTAATGTCCGGCTCCGGAACGGTTTTATTGGCAAGCAGCAGCGCCGCATTCTCCATGCAAAGATATCCCATCGCAAACGGATTTTGTACAATGAGAGTATCCAGCTCTCCGCTCTCAAGCATACCCACCGAAACAACATTGTTGTCAAACCCAATCACATGCACCCGCTCGCTGCATTTCATTTCTTCAATTGCATGTCCAACTCCAAGGGTTGTAATTTCGTTAAATGTCACAATGGCGTCCAGATTGGGCTGACGGCGCAGCATGGCTCGTGTTTCTGCCTGCACCTGTGCAGAATCAGAGGGAGAATGAATCTGCTCTACGATTTGCGCACGTCCATCTGCCTCAATCGCATCAATAAAACCGCGTTCCCGTGCCTGCCCATTTTCTGTGCGCGCATCAAATCCTACCATACCAATCGAGCGCACAGCCTTTTCGCTGTTCAGAAGTGCCTGAGCCGCAGCCTCGCCCGCAGCATAATTATCTGTTCCGACGTGCACCGAGATTCCCTCCGCTTCCGCATTCGAATCCATCACAATGACCTTGATTCCCTGCTCTACCGCACGCTCAATCACCTCAACGGAAGCGGTTGCATCAATTGCAGAAATCACAAGCGCCTTTGCGCCACTGGCAATCGCCTTTTCAATCAGCTGATTTTGCATTTCTGCATCTTCCTCGGACAAGGGTCCTTCAAAGGTATATTGCAGATTATACGCATTGGCTGCCGCCTTGACTCCAGACTTTACTGTTTTCCAAAAGGTAGATTGTGTGGATTTGACAACCACCGCAACCATGGGTCTGGGTATCTGTTGTCCGTTCTGCTCCAATATGGCACAGCTGCTCATAAAAATCAGGCATACAACTCCACACAGCAAAAGCTTATATAGACGATACACGCTTATCCCTCCATGTTTTGGGCAGCCTGATGGTGACACAGGTTCCCTCATCGGGTTCGCTTTCGATTGACAACCCATATTGTTCTCCAAAATAAATTTGATTGCGGTCGTTCACATTTTTGAGTCCAATGCCGCTGGAAGAATCCTCCTGTGCAGACAAAAGCCGCGCACAGACATCTTTCTCCATACCAATGCCATTATCCGTCACCGACATGATGATATCCGCTCCGTCGTCCTTTACCTCAATGATAATTTCCCCCGCATCTACAAATTCACCGAACCCATGTAAAATCGCATTTTCGATGATGGGCTGTAAGGTGATTTTACTGCACAGACAGTCCAGCAGGCTGTCATCTACCACAAAGCGATACTGAAACTGGTCTTTATAGCGAAATTTTTGGATAATCAAATAGCTTTCCGCATGCTCCAATTCCCGCCGAATCGGAATCAGCTCCGCCCCGCGGGAAATGCTGATTCGAAACAGCCGTGCGAGCGCTCCTACCATCTGTACGGCATCTGTATTGCGTCCGACCTCACACATCCATTGAATGGAATCCAATGTATTATACAGGAAATGGGGATTGATTTGTGCCTGCAAAGCCTTGAGTTCGGTTTTTTGCAGCGTCTCCTCATCGTGCTTGACCTCCTCAATCAGCTCCTGTATCCGGCAAACCATGTGCCCAAAGGAATCAGACAGCACAGCAATCTCCTGCGTGCCGCGTATCGGCTCATACTGAAATCCTGTGGCATCTTGTTCAAATCGGTGCATCTGTGCCACCAGACGCTGAATTGGCGCCGAAACCAATCCCATTGCAAAGGCTGCAACGCCAAGCACCAAAAGCAGCGCCACCGAACCAACCATGACAATCATGCGCAGCGCCGCATTCCGCGGTGTTTCCACCAGCTCGTCCAAATAGCTTACCCCGACCAGCCGCCATTTGCTTTGCGGAATCGAGCGTACAATTCGCAAGGTGTTCCCCTCGGTATATACCCCATCTCCGCGTCCAGCATAGCGCAAGGTATCCTCCTGTTTGATTCCGACATAAATCAGCTGTTGCTGCGGGTGATATACCAACCGTCCGCTTTGGTCAATCAAAAAGGTATACCCACGGGTTCCAATCCCAACATCATCGACATAGGCGGCAATGGACGAAAATTGCAAATCCAGTGTTACATACACAGGCTTATCTCCATAGCGCAGCAGGGTTGCAGGGCTTGCCACCGTAATCACCCACGGATAATAATCCTTATAGAGATTGAGCACATGGGGCGGTGTAATGTACAGCCCATTGGTATCTGCATCAACGCCCTGAATATTCAACGTACCGGTTCTCTCTTTACGCGCCTGCTTATTCGACCAGCAGTTAATGAGATTTCCCTTTTCGGTATAAACTGCAATATTGCATAGGTCATCCCGCATTTCCACCAGAGTAGAGAGCGTTTCTCCCAGCTCCTCATTTTGTTCCACCCGTTCCAACTCCAAAATCACACGCCGCATCAGCTGATTGGTGTCCGACGTGTAATCTGCGATTGCATTTGCCGCCTGATGCAGAGATTCCTCCGAACTGCTTGCAGCACCGCTTCGCAGTGCATTGGTATAAAGAGTCGTAAAAATCCACGCACATAAAACCACAACGCTTCCCGTGACCGCCATCACAAGCAAAATAATCAGGCGCGACAGGGTAAATGTTCGTTTATTTTTCATGTCCGCCCTCCCCGCTCTGCTGACGGCGCAGGGTAAGCGGAGAAATCCCAAATCGCTTTTTGAAGCAATAGCTGAAATAATGCTGGTCCGTATAACCACAACGCTCTGCAATTTCCATCACCTTGAGGCGTGTACATTGCAACAGCTCTTTTGCGGTATCCAGTCTCTTTGCCGTCAGCAAATTGATAAAGGTATCTCCGGTATGCTTGCGAATGAGCGCAGACAGATAATTGGGACTGATGTGCAGAGATTCACTCAGCGTGACAAGCGACAATGCAGTATCTGCATAGCGGTTTTGAATGACAGCCAGCGCCTGCTCACAGACGATATCTCCACTTTCTCGGCACTGATGCACGATTGCTTCCGCCACGCGGCAGCAGAAAGTCTCAATACTCTTTGCGGTTTCCTCCAAGGAGCGCGCCGTAAATGGAATTTCTGCCAAGGGCGATGCACGCCAAAGGGTATTGGCAGTCTCCGGATCGACTACGGCACCTGCGGTGCGGCAGGCAGAGGACAAAAGCTGCACCGTCAGCAGACCAACCTCCAGACCGGAGCATGCACCCTTGCGCAGATAATCGAACTGTTCCTGCAAAAAGGTGTGCAGTTCCTCGCGCTTCCCCCCCTTGATGAGACTTTCCAACTGTGCCGCAGCCTCCGAATAATCCGATTGGATTGCGTGCCCCGGCTGAAAATCTGCAATATATCGCGTATCCACATCTTCTCGGCTCATATAGTCGAAGGTATCGAGTGCCTCCCGATACGCACCATGGCAGGCGGACAGTCTTTGTACCGGACGGCTGACACCAACCGTGCATTTTTCTCCTGTTGCGCGTTCAATGGTCTGTGAAATCTCACTCGTCGCAATATGCAGATATTCGCCCAAGGTCAATGCACTGTCTGCAACGAGTGAAATCACACGCCCGCCAATAAAGCAGCTGAACGCCCGAAAATATTTATGCAGCACACGGTCAACCGCATGGATATGCCTTCGGGTGGTAATCGGCTGATTTCCCCCATCACAAATTAGAGTTGCGAGTACCACATATTGCAGCTTTTCACTGCAATCGGATAGGATACCACATTCGATTGCCTGCGCACACAGCCATGCCTCATTTTTTTCGGGCTCCAGAACGGTATCGGCTCCCAGCAGCAGCGGCATTAAAAAATCATGCGGGTGCAGACTTTCTGCATCTCCCTGTGTCACCTCCTGCATTCTGCTGTCGATTTTTTCCCGAATTTCCACAAGCTCCTTTGCAAGCTCTGCGGACGAGATGGGCTTGAGCAAATACCGAATGATATTGTACTGAATTGCCTGCTGTGCATACGCAAAATCATCATATCCGCTCAAAAAAGCAATGTGCATCGCCGGACGAATCTCTCTCGCCGCTCTGGCAAGCGCGATTCCTGATAAAAAAGGCATACGGATATCTGTGAGCAGCAAATCCGGCTGCAGCCGCTCAACCAGTTCAAGCGCTTCCATACCATTTTCCGCCTCACCAACAACCTGAAATCCACATTCTTCCCAAGGTGTTTTTGCAATCAACGAGCGCCGCAGTTCGGTTTCATCATCTGCAACAACCACAGTATACATAACACGTGTTCTCTCTTTCCTGACATTCGTACTTCCACCAAATGCCAAATCGTCTTTTCCAGTTTAAGGGATTCCTTTCCTCTTGTCTACCTTATCTACAAAAAAAACCGTCAAAAACACCCAAGGTGTTTTTGACGGTCTGCTTCCTTATTCGGCACAAAATGTAAAAATGGTTTTGTGCTGATAGTGTTCGCCTTTTCTCAAAATCGGCTGAACTTCCTGTTCCCATGCCGATGGATTCGGTACAAACTGGGTTTCCAGACAAAATGCCTGACGTCTGCCGTAATCAACATGCGCTTTGCCGCCCATACCCTCCAAAAAGTTTGCGGTATAGAGCTGCATACCGGGCATATCCGATTGCACCGACAAATGAATCCCGTTTTCCTCACACACAGCCTGCGCAAACAGACGCATTCCAGTACCATCAACGCAATAATGATGGTCATATCCGCCAGCCTTGCGCAGCTGCTCAAAATCGTTATCCCAGTGTGCGCCCATTGGCGTCAGAGTACGCAAATCCATCGGGGTACCTGCAACAGATGCCCGTGTACCGTCCGGAATCCCTTCTGCACCGAGCGGTGCATATTCAGACGCATCAACGCGCAGCTTCTGGCTGCCCACATCACCCGTTCCGGCCAAATTGAAATAGCTGTGATTGGTCAGGTTGCACAGGGTATCGGCATCGGTATCCGCATCATACTGAATGGAAAGCGCCCCGTCTTGGAGGGTATAGCAAAGCTGTACCTCCAAATTCCCCGGATAGCCTTCTTCTCCGTCGGCACTGTGCAGCCGAAGCACCAACATTTCGCCCTGTACTTCAGCCTGCCAGTGCTTCCGGTCGAAGCCAACCACACCACCATGCAGGTGATGCACCCCATTATCATTACAAGCAAGTGTATACTCTTTTCCGTTTAGGGAAAACATACCCCGACCAATCCGGTTGGCACATCGTCCAATCATGGCACCAATATAGCAGGTCTGTGCTTCATATCCAGCGGGACTGTCAAATCCTAAAACAACATCTACTGGATTTCCTTCTCTGTCCGGTACTTCGATGGTTTGAATGATACCGCCATACGTTAAAACAGCAACACGGCATTTGCCGTCAGAAAGCCAGTATCGTGTCACCGGAGTCCCGTCCTTGGTCAGACCAAAAGCTTCTGATGTAATCATGCCTTTCCTCCTACGGTTTCCACGAAACGAATAAATGCTTGGGTGTCCTGATATACCCCTGCATGCTCCAGCACCTTTGCAAACACCTTGCCGACCTCGCGCTCAATGACTTCAGTGACATTTTGCGCCGTTACTGCATCGGCAAAGCCTTCCGCCCAATCCGCATGAGCTTCTGTGCGCGGGTCTGCACGCAAGTCCTCGCCCTTCACCATTTTTTCACCTAAGACTGCAAGCTCCTCTTTGAGTCGTGCCGGCAACACAGCCAGACCCATGACTTCAATCAGCCCGATGTTTTCTTTCTTAATATGATGCAATTCCGCATGCGGGTGATACAGACCGAGCGGGTGTTCCTCTGTGGTCAGATTGTTTCTGAGCACCAAATCCAGTTCATAATCCGTACCACGGCGACGCGCAATCGGCGTAATGGTGTTATGCGGGACCCCGTCTGTCTCTGCCAGAATCATGGCACTCTCGTCGGTATAGCCACGCCATGCTGTCAGGATACGGTCACCCAGCGCAATCAGCTTTTGTGGGTCGGCTGCTGTCAGACGAATCACGGACATGGGCCATTTCACAATCCCTGCGCGTACCTCCGGAAAATCAGCAAAGGTCAGCGGTGTGTGAATGGGTGCTTTTTCCATCGCAAAGGTATATCGTCCGCCTTGGAAATGATCATGCGCCAAAATCGAACCGCCGACAATGGGAAGGTCTGCATTCGAGCCTACAAAATAGTGTGGGAACTGCCCCACAAAGTCAAGCAGCTTGCAGAAGCAATCGCGGTCGATTTTCATAGGGGTATGCTCTGCATTAAATACGATGCAGTGTTCATTATAATATACATAGGGAGAATATTGCATGAACCACGGCTTTCCCGCAATGGTAATTGGTATGATTCGGTGATTCTGGCGTGCCGGATGATTGACACGTCCGGCATAGCCCTCATTCTCATGGCACAGCTGACACTGCGGATACGCCGAGGCGGGCAGATTGCGCGCTGCCGCAATCGCCTTGGGGTCCTTTTCCGGCTTAGACAGATTGATTGTAATATCAATTTCGCCATATTCGGTCTGTGTTTTCCACTGCATATCCTTCGCGATGCGGTCACGGCGAATATAGTTGGTATCCTGACTAAAGCGGTAATACCAATCGGTTGCCTGAACCGGCTCCTGCTCATAAAGTGCACGGAACTTTGCAATGACCTCACGCGGCGGCGGGGTCAAACGTCCCATGAGCGCCGTATCGAAAAGGTCACGGTAGACAATCGAATTTTCAGTCATCACGCCGCGTGCATGTGCATCATCTAACAGTTCGTCTAAAACTGCCGGCAAATCAATGGGCGCATCGTCCAGCTGTGGCTCTGTATAGCTGTCCAGCCGCATAGCCTCCAGCAATGTATTGACTGCCCATGTGTGGTCCTCTGGTGCAATCAGACCAGTCTGCTCTGCATAGCGCACGAGCTTTGCAATTGCAACATCAATCATACGGTGCCTCCTGCTGATTCGCTGTATCCATGCGGGTGGTTCTGATGCCACTTCCATGCCGTTTCAATAATGGTATGGAGATCATCATACTGCGGCTTCCAGCCGAGCACACGCTTTGCCTTATCCGAGGAAGCAATGAGCTGTGCCGGATCTCCTGCGCGGCGTGCCTCGATTTTTGCCGGAATCGGGTGTCCTGTGACCGCACGCGCCTGTTCAATCACTTCCTTGACTGAGAAGCCCACACCATTGCCCAGATTAAATACATTATTCTCGCCGCCATTCAGCAGGTAATCGAGCGCCAGAATATGCGCCTGTGCCAAATCACATACATGAATATAATCTCGGATACAGGTTCCGTCCGGTGTTGGATAGTCGTCGCCAAAAATCGCAATCTGCTCACGCTGATGGTTGGGCACCTGCAAAATCAGCGGAATCAAATGGGTTTCCGGATTGTGCGCCTCACCAATCGTGCCGTCCGGCTGTGCACCGCATGCGTTGAAGTAACGCAGCGCCACAAAGCGCAGACCATGTGCCAGAGAAACCCATTTCATCATCTTTTCCATGGAAAGCTTGGTTTCTCCATAGCAATTTGTCGGCTCAGTCGGGTCTGTTTCCTCAATGGGCATACGCTCTGCCTCGCCATAGGTTGCAGCGGTAGAGGAGAACACGATTTTATTCACATCATGCGCAACCATGCTGTCGAGAAGTGTCTTGGTTCCGCACAGATTATTGTCATAATACTTGAGCGGGTCTTTCATGCTCTCTCCAACCTGTGAATTTGCTGCGAAGTGAATGACGCCCTCAATTTTTTCGTTTTCAAACAGACGATCTACGAACGCGCGGTCACGGATATCGCCCTCGTAAAAACGCGCCTGTGCCGGAACGGCAGCACGGAAGCCTGTTTCCAAATTATCTGCTACAACGACATCACGCCCTGCTGCAACCAGTGCATGCGCTGTATGAGAACCAATATAGCCGGCACCACCCAATACAAGAACTGCCATAATGAAAAAACCTCCTCAAGATATCAGGTAAAACAAATTTTATTTCTCATAGATTTCGTTATCCAATGACAACACCGCCGCCCGGGCGAACACTCAGGAAATGGCAGCAGCCCTCTCCCAAAATAGACTCCATTCCCTGACGGAATCCTTCGGTCATGTCAAACGGTACATACGCCTGTACCGTACCAGCAAATCCGCCGCCATGCACACGAACCGCGCCTTTTCCTTCAAGCAGTCTGCGTGCTGCCGCAATGGTGAGAACCACCGCCTGCGCCTCCGGCTGACTGCTGCAATACAGATTCTGTAAATGCTCTGCGGAAGACTTACCGGAATGCTGCACCAGTGTCAGGAACACATAAAAATCTTCCTTTTCCAGCGCCTGTGCCTGCTTGAGTGCAAGCAGATTATCTGTATAAAAATGGAATGCACGCAGCACCGCACGGTCACCTGTCTGCTTGCGAATTTTTGCAATATTTGCCCAAAATTCTTCAAAGTCGATTTCGCGCAGATATTCCTTTCCGAAGAATGCTGCAACCTGCTTCATTTCACTTGGAATTGCTGCATATTCATCGGTCAAATCGGCATGATCCGCGCCGGAATCAATGATGCAAAGGGCATGTCCGGAGGAGGACAGGTCATACTCCAAGCGATTTACAATCGGCTTTTCCGGATTTTCAAAGTCAATTGAGACGATTCCGCCGACCGCACTTGCCAGCTGGTCCATCAGACCGCAGGGCTTGCCAAAGAAAACATTTTCCGCATACTGTCCAATCTGTGCCAGCTGTACCTGTGTCAGCGCGCCCTCACAGAACATATCATTGATGATGACACCAATGAGCACTTCGAATGCAGCAGACGAGGACAAACCGGAGCCGCTCAGCACTTCAGAGGTGACACAGGCATCAAATCCAGACACCGGATAACCCATTTCATGGATTTTTGCCGCAACACCGCGAATGAGTGCGGCAGTTGTGCCTTCTTCTTCCTTCTGCGGTTCCTGTACCGAAAGATCTACCACAATTTCCGGATACCCTTCAGACAGCACACGTGCCGTCATCGAACCACTTTTGCTTGCGCAGGCAATGGCATCTAGGTCGATTGCAGCCGCGAGCACACGTCCATGCTGATGGTCTGTATGGTTTCCGCCCATCTCGGTACGTCCCGGTGCCGAGTACAGCCCAACCTCACGCTCTGCACCATAGGTTTTTTCAAATGTATCCATAAGTGCCAGCAAGCGCTCACGCTTCTGCGGTAATCCTGCTTTTTTACAGCCATAGATTGCGGTCAAGCGTGCGTCCAGCGCACCCTCCTTCAACTCAGCTGCCAAGATAGATTGCTTGTTCATAATAAGATCCCGCCTTTCAAAAAAATCTGAAATCACAATATATGTTGATTTTAGTATAACAGAGTTTTAGTAAAAGCTCAATTTATTTTACTGAATAGGGTGACGAAAATCACAAGGCTTTTTTGTGCAAAAAAACAACTGTCCCCCATCAGAGAACAGTTATTTCTATCAACGTACATATTCCTTTACACTCTCGCGCGCATTGAGGGTTGGCGGCACGACAATCTTCAGCGGCAGAAGCTTAGAAGGCGTTGTTGCTCTGCGCGCCAGCAGCTCGACGGCTGTCGCGCTCATCGCTTCTACATGTGTACTGATGCTGGTAAGCGGCGGGTCGGTCAAGGCAGAAAGCGGTGTATCATTAAAGCTGATAATAGAAAGGTCATCTGGAATGGACATACCCTGCTCCCGAAGGGCACCCGCTGCTCCAATCGCAGCCTCCTCATTGGCAGCAAGGATTGCTGTTGGCATAGGTGCCCCCTGATTGAGACGTTCGGACAAAAGGGCTCTGGCATCTGCGGCAGTCATTGGCGCGTCGAACAGATAGTCCGACCGAAACAGCCCTTTCTCCTCCATGTAGCGAATAAAGATTTCGCGGCGCACCTCCAGTGCCGGACGCTTCTTCTGGTCCAGCTTTCGGCAAGGACCCAAAAATCCGATTTCCTTATGCCCATGCATCAGCAAATAATCAACAGCCTGTTCCACACCGAGCTGAAAATTCAGAACGACCGAATCGAAGCGCAGCTCATCTGGCGAGGAATCTAAAAACAACAGATTATCCGATACATAGGAGAGCGCCTTGATTTGCTCCTCCGAAAAGATACCAATTGCCAAAACACCGTCAATTCTTCCTGCTGTATCCTGTTCATAAAGTCCCTGCTGCTCTTGCAGATGCACCAGTGCAAAGCCTAGATCTCGGCAGCGCTGCACTGCATAATTTTTCAGATATAGATAATAGGGATCTGCCAGCTGCTCCGCTGGAGAAAGCATCTCTGCAATGGCAAACCGCAGCTGCTTGCTGTGCATCACACGCATACGACGCTGCCGCGAAGATGATTTGTAATGCAGCTTGCCTGCTGCCTCCAAAATCGCAGCACGTGTGGATTCACTCACGCTCATCGTCGGATCGTTATTCAGCACACGCGAAATGGTTGCAATCGAAAACCCTGTATATTCTGCGAGCTCTTTTAATGTCGCCATAGTGTTCCTTCCTTTTAGTAAAATCACGAGCTATCTTCATTCTATTATACCCCTATCTTACCGCTTTGAGCAAGCCCTTTACACCGAAAATATCCATTTTCAATACATAAATTGACCTTTTATCATAAAATATCATTTTATTTTTTGCTTTTCAGCAGGCGATTTATGATACTATATAGAGGAGCTATTTTATCATTTCCATCGTTTTTCTATCTTATTTTTATCCTTCCCCTCTCTTGAAGATACATTCTTCAAGAGATAACATGCCAATTATGAAATGTAGACAAAAAATATATTATTTTTTGTGATGCCTGCATATTGATTTTATCATTCCTCTGTGTATAATTCTAACTATCAAAAAGAGGTTGAATACTCGTGTTTCCCCTTGTGAAAACATACAGACCAATGTATCAGGGAAGGAGGATTCTTATGAAACCAGAAAGGAATGGGCTGCATAAATCCCACACTGTTTCTATCTGTGCGGTTCTGTTTGTACTTTTCTGCGCACTCAGCACAATACTCTACTCTATCTTTATTCATTTTAATGGACATGCGATTCTTTTTATGATTTGTGCAGCACTGCTATTTGCCACCCAAAATCAGATACATGTCCAGATTGGACGCACTGTGCCACGACACCGTTTGTTCTGGCATTTGACTGCTGTCCTTGGCTGTGATGCCGTCTGGTGCAGTCTTTTTCTCGTGCACTATATGGCAGAGCTTGTTCCCAATCAAATCAAACTGGGACTTCTACTGCATGTTACTGCCTTTTCTCTCATTCATCTGGCTGTACTTGCAAGATATCTCATCACAGAGCACCTACTGACCAAAAAATCCGCTGTTTCAGCGCAAACCACAGCGCAGCAGCTTCATTGAAGGAGGGTGAGGTCGTGCATAAATCACTGCGTACCGCTCATGCTATCATTTGTTTTGGTTTGCTGACACTCTTTTTTATTCTTGCTTGGTATATCCAGTATCCTTCTGCAAGTTCCTTCGAGAACTGGTTCTCCATGACGTTCCTCATTGCCATTTTGCTTGGCTCACAGAGTTTGATTCATCTGTTCATTTCACGTATGGAGCTTTCACACACTCTCGCATGGCAATTATTCAGTGTATTCGCCTGTGTCTTTGCATGGATTTACCTGTTCCTGAAATTCGGTTCGGGTACTATGGCAGAGGCAGTTCTCCAAATGTCAAAAATGTTTGTCGGCTTTTTCATTGCACACAGTATTGTATTTGGTGATTACCTGCTCACCAAATACCTGCTATCCAAGAAATGAACCATTCTCTGTAAAAGCACATGCACCTCAATATGAAACTCTCTTGGAAATCAACACATTCCGAAAGAGCATAGAGAGGTGCATTTTTTATATCCGTTTTTCACAAAATAAGATAGAAAAAGTCTCCTGAATCACAATTCTGTAAAACAAGAGACTTTTCCCTGAACAAAACACCATTCAGACTCTGCTGAATTTGAATTGTTTCGTCTGCATCTTCCTATTTTTATAGGTCAGCAGATTGAACATTGGACAAATTGGCTCAGCCGCGTGCTGCGAGATTTTCCTCGTAAGCCTGAATCATTTTCTTGACCATCTGACCGCCAATGGAGCCCGCCTGACGAGAAGTCAGTTCACCATTATAACCGTCCTTCAGGTTTACGCCAACCTCAGCTGCTGCTTCCATCTTAAAGCGATCCATTGCAGCACGTGCTTCCGGTACTACCATCTGATTCGAATTGTTATTGTTGCTAGCCATAATTTGTTTCTCCTTTTCGTTTGTGTTTTGGGGTTGTTGCTGTTAGTATTGTGACCCATATCGGCACAAAATATCACGACCAAATTCTTCCGTTTGTGCCATTTTACACTGCAAAGCGCATCAAAACGCGCAAAGCTTCTCAAAGTACATTCTTTCTGCTTGACAAATGCAGATAGCAATGATATCTTTTATACAAAAGAGATTGACAAGGAATTGCTGCAACGAGCAGCTTCCCATTCCTGTCCTCTCCCTGTAACATCAAAAACCATGCCGCAGCCGGAGCATTGTGCGCTCCTACGGAATAGCGCTTCATGCCAACCGATTCGTATTTTATGATACAGCGAATCAGGCGCTTGCCGCCCGATTGACGCAATTCTGGGAAATGAAGATATCTGCCCGCGGACAATTCAGCCGTTCGCGGGCTTTTTCTATTCTATCCGGCGGCACAACACAGAAAAACGATTGGTGAAACTGTATATAGGAAAACGTGTACTGTTTCATTCGTTTGTATATTCAAAGGGGTGTTATTATGGCAAATCAAAATGTAACAACGCATACATCACGGGATTCGTGGAAATCCAAATGGGGGTTTGTCCTTGCCTGTATCGGCTCTGCCGTTGGCATGGGCAATATTTGGTTATTTCCCAGCCGTGTTGCAAAATACGGAGGTGCGTTCCTGCTTGCGTACTTTATTTTTGATATCCTGATTGGATTTTCCGGTGTTATCGGGGAAATGAGTTTTGGACGCGCCACACGCTCCGGTCCCGTAGGTTCCTTTGAAAAGGCGTGTGCATCTCGCGGCAAAAGCAGTTTGGGCATGAAAATCGGACTCTTGCCTATGGCGGGTGCACTGGCGCTTGCGATTGGATACTCTGTTGTTGTGAGCTGGATTTTCAAATATACCTTCGGGGCTTTGACCGGCTCTGCACTTTCCTATGGTTCTGATATTGGAGAGATTGGCGGCTACGCCTCTGCATTCGAAAGCACCGCAACCACATTTGGAAACAATGACTGGCTGATTTTTGGGCTGATTGTCACCTTTCTCATCATGATTTTGGGGGTTGCAGGCGGTATTGAAAAAGCCAATAAAATCATGATTCCACTGTTCTTCCTCATGTTCATCGGTCTGACCTTCTATGTTGGATTTCAGCCCGGCTCTGCCAACGGCTACAAGTGGATATTCACCATTGACCCCGAAATCCTCAAAAATCCCATGATGTGGGTTTATGCTTTGGGACAGTCCTTCTTTTCCCTTTCGCTTGCCGGCAACGGCACCATCATCTATGGCTCCTATCTGCCAGACGACGAAGATATTGTCAGTTCTGCGTGGCAGGTTGCCCTATTTGATACCATTGCCGCCATGCTTGCAGCACTCATTATCGTGCCTGCCATGGCAGCCGCCGGCACGACACAGTTTGATGGCGGACCCGGTTTGATGTTCATTTATCTGCCCAATCTCTTTGCAGCGATGCCGGGGGGACGCATTGTTATGATTATCTTCTTTATCGCTGTACTGTTTGCAGGACTTACCTCCCTCATCAATCTGTTTGAAGCCCCCATTGCAACACTGCAAGACCACCTGCACTTCAGCCGAACCAAAGCGGTCATCAGCATCGCTGTCATCGGCGCAGCAGCTGCACTATGTATCCAAGGTATTGTTGCACAATGGATGGACTTCGTATCCATTTACATCTGTCCGCTCGGTGCCGGTCTTGCTGGCATCATGTTTGCTTGGGTGTGGGGAAAGAAAGCCGTAGAAGACGCAGTCTCTTTAGGGCGTTCCCATCGCATCGGTGCATGGTATTATCCGCTTTATAAATACGGCTTCTGCATCTTAACTCTCGCTGTATTTATCCTCGGAATCGTCTGCGGCGGAATCGGCTGATATCCTATCTCTGTGCATCAATCCCGCTGCTGATATGCGTACCACAGCTTTCACAAGCAAAAACAGATTTCCGTCTATTCTATTTGGAATCTGAACATAGAATGCCCGAAACTGCACATACACGAGCAGTTTCGGGCATTTTCATGTGTTTGGCTTGTTTTTATTTCTGTTCATTGGGCGCCCAATCCGACGCATACTGTGCATCAAGCCTTTGCAGCGTCTCGGGCGATAAAGAGCGCTCCGCAAAAGGATACAGCGCGTGATTTTCCTTATCAATATGTGTGCGAATCAAATGGACATATCCCATCGCCTGTGTCAGGATATCCAGCTTATTTTCCGGCGTGCACGTAGTTGCGTAGTTTTCTACCGCACGCTCCAGCTGCATGACATACAGCCTGCCCATATTATGCTCTACCAGCATACCATTTTTCACAGAGGGCACTGCCACCGCTCCAAGTTCGTCCAGCATCGCCTGAAACAGTAGAACTTCCTCTTTTTTGTGGTGACGTGCATCTGCATAGGAACGGATAAATGCAATATCGTCCCGAAACGCATGTATATCAAATTCATTTTTCTCCATCAGGGCAATACATCTCTGTTCCAAATGTACGCAAAAACGAGAAATTTCTTCATGTTCTTCGAGCAGTGCTTCTATCAACATCGCTTATCCCTCTCCAATCAGCAAATCCATATCCTCTTCCACCGTCCCAATGCCGGCGATTCCAAAATTTTCTGTCAGAACCTTTGCAACATTCGGAGACAGGAACGCAGGAAGCGTTGGTCCCAAATGAATATTTTTTACGCCCAAGTACAACAGGGCAAGCAAAACGATAACCGCCTTTTGCTCATACCAAGCAATATTATAGACAATGGGCAAATCATTGATATCCTCCAGCGCAAAGACCTCTTTCAGCTTGAGCGCAATGACTGCGAGCGAATAGGAATCGTTGCACTGCCCTGCATCTAATACACGCGGAATTCCGTTGATTTCTCCCAGATTCAGTTTGTTATACTTATACTTTGCACAGCCTGCCGTCAAAATAACGGTATCTTTTGGCAACGCCTTTGCAAATTCGGTATAATAATTCCGGCTCTTTGCCCGTCCGTCGCAGCCTGCCATGACCACAAACTTGCGAATGGCGCCGCTCTTCACTGCATCTATCACCTTGTCTGCCAGTGCCAGCACCTGATTGTGTGCAAAGCCTCCCACAATTTCACCGGTCTCCAGCTCGATTGGCGGTGCACATCGCTTTGCATGTGCAATCAGCGCTGAAAAATCCTTGTATCCGTCAGCATCTGCATCAATATGCTGACAGCCCGCAAACCCAACTGCACCGGTTGTATAAATACGCTCCCGATAGCTCTCTTCTGGCGGCACCAAGCAATTGGTGGTGAGCAGCACCGGTCCACGAAAAGACTGAAATTCTTCCTTCTGCTTCCACCACGCATTTCCATAATTTCCCACAAAATGGGAATACTTCTGAAATGCCGGATAGTAATGTGCAGGCAGCATTTCCGAGTGGGTATACACATCAACGCCGGTACCCTCTGTCTGCTGGAGCAGCAGTTCCAAATCATGCAAATCATGACCGGAAATCAAGATTGCCGGATTGCTGCGCACACCCAATTTTACTCTGGTCATTTGTGGATTGCCATAGGCGCTTGTGTGTGTCTCGTCCAATGCTGCCATGACCGATACGCCATATTGACCGGTCTGCATACTCAGTGCAATCAGTGCATCTACATCGAAACTGTCATCTCTTGTTTTTGCCAGTGCTTGCTGTAAAAAGACATCAATTTCATCATAACGCTTGCCAAAGGCATGAATATGGTGATTGTATGCTGCCATTCCCTTGAGTCCATAGGTAATCAATTCCCGCAGACTGCGTATATCGGCGTCCGCTGTCTCCAAAATACCAACTGCTTTCGCCTTTTCCTGCCAGCTTCCAGTGCCGTCCCAGAAATCAGGTGCATCTGCCAGCCCCTTTGCCAGCTCTGTTGTCTGTGCAATCGTCTGCCGCACACGCTGTCTGATTTTCTCGTCATCAAAATTTGCATTGGTAATGGTCACAAACAGATTTTCTGTGACCCAAAAATTGACCGCGTCCGGAATCGACTGACCGGCTGCACGCAGCTTTGTCAGCACGCCGCACAGCTCTCTTGTCACAAATACCAGCAAATCCTGTAAATTTGCAGTTTCGGCTTTCTTTCCACATACACCGGTGTGTGTACAGCCGGTACAGCCAGCAGTTTCCTGACATTGATAGCAAAACATATTCGAACTCATAGAAAAACTTCCTTTCTCGTGCAATCGCTATCCTGATTATACGAGAAGAACTCCAAATATTACGTTGTAAATCTAACAAAATCCAAAAATTTTCCGTCTGCCGCAAAAATCGCTCCGCGATTTGGTAAAAACGCGAAGCAACTGCAAAGCGGTAAGGTTCCAAACACGTCACAGATTTTGTGATGCACCCGAACACAACGCATGAATCCAGAGCGCACTTGAAATTCCTTGCTTCCCTATCACTTATGATTTTTCAGCTGACAGATTCCCTGTGTCATCGTTCCCATTGGACAGTATACGCACCAAGAGCGCGGCTTAAACAGGAGCATTGTGACAAGTCCCAGCACGGTTGAAGTCAGCATCACGCTATAAAACCCGAAGGCAAACTGTGCAACCCATGGCGCAACTGCCGCCGTGCTCGAAGCTGCAAAATGCCATGGCAAACGGAATGTCCAGAGCAGGGTGACGACCTCACGCAGACCAGATGCATTGGCAAATACCAAATAGGTGGTGAACAGCATATTGGCAAACATCACCATAAAAAAGGTGAGAAATGCGTAACGGAACCACTTTTGTTTCAGAAAATTCGGCACAGGTTTGTTGCGGGATAATCCGAATTTTCCACCGAGCAGTTCGAACAGCTGTCCCCGTCCGCAATAGCGATTGCAATAGCTTTTATTTCCCTTTACCAAGGCGATTCCCAGCGGCACAAAAAAGCAAATCAACCCCAGCCATGCAAATAAAATATTGAAAAATCCCAAAATCAAATAAGCTGCTGATACAATCCACAAATAATCATACCATTTTTTTTGCTTTTTCATGCCTTTTCCTCCTGCATCATTGTGATGACCGTTGCCGGACAGGTTTTTGCACACAATCCACAGCCAACACAAGCGTCGCGGTTCACCTGTGCATAAATACCGGTTGGAATGGAAATCGCTCCACGCGGGCATATTTTCATACAGGCTCCGCAGGATACACATAAGCTTGTGTCCACAGACGCATAACGCTTCATACTCAATACCTCTCTCCTTGATTTCTCCTCTAATATATCAAAAACTTTTTTATCATTCTGTGACCGAATCACCTTGACAAAAAGATTATCTCCTCCTGATACCGCTGGACAAATTCTCGTCTGCCACAGCAAATACTCTGACAAAAAAATGCCCAAAACCGCACATTGATGCACGATTTCGGGCATTTTCTCATATAAAGGCTCACACATTCCGTGCAGCTTCTCTCAAATTTTCATGCGCTCCATGGGCGCAAAATACTTTTTTGACAACCTCAGGGCAAATCCATACCAGTTGATTTCATCTCCCCGATTCCCGCAGAATCCGATTGCCGCCTGCCGGAAGCAGGTTGGTTGTGCCGTGCACACCAATCCCCAAGGTAGACAGATTATGCAGAAAGGCGGATACATTGGGCGTAATCACACCCAAAAGCCCCAGCGCAAGCAATCCCGAATTAAATCCAATCACAAACCGATAGTTGAATCCTATCCGCTTCATCAGCTCTATGCTGATACGTTTTAAGGTCACAAGCTGATATAAATCACGTCCTGAAATTGTGATATCTGCAATTTCTCGTGCAATCTGTGCACCCTCACTGACCGCAATGCCGACATCAGCCGCAGACAGCGCCGGAGAATCATTGATGCCGTCACCAATCATAATCACCGTGCGTCCCTGCTCTCGTTCCCGTCTTACAAAGGCGGCCTTATCCTCCGGCAAAACTTCTGCATGGTATTCATCTACGCCAACCTTACGAGCAATCACAGCTGCTGTTCGCTCGCTGTCGCCTGTCATCATCACCGTTTTGGTAATACCTAACTCCTTGAGTGCCTGTACAACCTCGACACCTTCCGGACGAAGCGGATCTTCGATACACAGAATTGCTGCCAGCTCGCCGCCAATGCTCATATACAGATAACTACATTCTTCTGGCAGATTCTCAAACTTTTCTTGTTCTTCTTGTGGAAATCTGCAATTTTCATCTTCAAAAATGAAGTGATAGCTGCCAATACATACATGCTCCCCACGCAGTTCAGAGGCAATTCCGTGCGCAATGATATATTTGACCTTGGCATGCTCCTCCGCGTGCAGAAGTCCCTCAATTTCCGCCTGACGCACCACCGCATTGGCGATGGAATGTGGAAAATGTTCTTCCAGACAAGCGGCTGTCCGCAGCATTTCGTCTCGGTCATTGCCGCCAAACGGAATGACCTCACGCACACTTGGCTGCGCCAATGTCAGAGTCCCGGTCTTATCAAAAACGATGGTATCTGCATTTGCAACTGCCTCAAGGAATTTTCCTCCCTTGACCGTAATCTGATGGTCATTACATTCACGCATTGCTGACAGCACTGCAACCGGCATAGCCAGCTTGAGTGCACAGGAGAAATCTACCATCAATACCGAAATTGCTTTCTGTATACTCCGTGTCACAAACCAAGCAAGCCCTGCTCCCAAAAAGCTATATGGAACGAGGCGGTCTGCCAGATGTGCCGCACTGCTCTCCAAGGACGATTTGAGCTGTTCCGAATCCTCAATCATGTGAACTATCTTCTCATATCGGGTTTCTCCAACCACCTGTTTTACGCATAGGGTAATTGCGCCCTCCTCAATCACAGTCCCCGCATATACCATAGCGTCCTGCTCTTTTCGAACCGGAACCGACTCACCTGTCATCGAGGACTGATTGACCATGGCTTCCCCTTCTACGACGACACCATCTAGCGGAATCATGCTGCCCATCTCAACACGCACATAATTTCCTGGCACAATCTCGCGAATGGAAACCAGCTCATCGGTCTCTCCCGTGCGGCGCCATACCTTTTCTACGTTGAGTGACATACTGCTTGCCAAATCTGCAACAGACTTTTTATGGGTCCATTCTTCCATAAGCTCTCCAAGTCCCAACAGGAACATAATCGAAGATGCCGTTGAAAACTGACCGCGTACCAAAGACACCGCAATGGCTGTTGCATCTAAAACAGCAACCTCTAATTTTCTTTGCAGCAAGCATCGAATACCCATACAGATATGCTGCGCGCCCTGCAAACATGCCTTCACAATACGCAATGGTCGAGGAATGACAAGCCGGTACAGCCAATACTTGCCAATATGATTCAAAATCTTATGATAGTAGGTATGATTGAGGGCACGGCTCGTATGCTCTGGCACAAGCCCCTGCACCTCCGGAGTATCAACCGCAAATGCCAAAATTCCACGGAGCAGGCGCTTGCGGCTGCCCTGATAAAATACAACCGCATTGCCGCTTCGTTCATAGACCTTAACCCCTGTAACATCAGGCAGAGACAGCAAATAGTATTGAAGCTGATCTGCCTGTGCAATTGTCAGTCGCCCAAGGCTGGTCGAAAATCTCAGTCTTCCAGAGATTTCATGTTCAATGCGGATTTTCATGCCTCGGTCTCTGCTTCAGCCATTGCTTCCATCTCCTGTACCTTTTCAGCGGCTGTGCGCTCTGCATTGATTGCCTCAGCCTCAGCCAGTACGTCCGCTGCATTCTCCTGAACCTGTTCGAAAACGTCCAGAACGCAGCTGCGCATACGCAGCACAGCCGCAGCCACATTGACATACATCTTCTTTGCATCTTTGCTGGACAGGAGCTTGATTCCCGCTGTTCCGAATAGTACGCCGCCTGCAAAACAAATTGCCTCTCTCATATGCTTATTGCTCATCATAGCTCATATTCCTTCCTTGTCAGATTGGTTGATTGGAAAACTCATTTGGTGCAATCTAAATTATTTATGGCGATATCCGGTCCAAAATACCATCGCGCCACAGAACAACATAGCCCATGCCCAAAATCGATGCTGCTTCAATGCTGTCACCTCTTTCCAGTTTATCAGCTCTATGTTTTTATTATATGCACGCCGCACAGCCGCTGTCAATTATTTTTTCATTTTTATTTCATTTTTTTGCATTTTTTTAAGTTTCCCACGGTTAACAAGCAAAATTTGTTGGCTTTCTGCAACATTTTGAAAAAATATATTCTACGTATCACCTCAGCATAATATCACATTTTTTCTCTTTTTTGTAAAAAAACAGTGCAGTTTCCACAGCCTGCACCGCAGTATCTAAATACATATTTTTCAATTGACCCGCATATTCCGCGCAAAATGCTTTGAAAAAAGAATACCCGAAACCGTGCATTGATGCACGATTTCGGGTATTTTATTTTGGTAAACGCTCACATATCTCCGCTGTTTCTTACAAGGCTTTCTGTGAAACGCACCATTTTATCCCTCAATAAGGTCATCTAAAACATCAATATAAGGAGTTTCACAGCAAATTTCCACAGGAGCCTTCTTTGCATACATGCCAACTGCCGCAGCCGATTTCGCAATGGGCTGCATCGTGCCTGCACCAGCTACACAACCACCCGGACACGCCATGCCCTCCAGCAGATAACCGTTATATTTTCCAGCCTTTGCCATCATCATGAGCTTCTTACACTCTGCAAGTCCCTGCGCACTGGCAACCGGAATTTCACATTCAGGCTCCAGCTTCTTCATGCTGTTGACCACAGCCTTGGCAACGCCGCCACTGACTGCGAAATTGCGGCCATCGGTGCTTGCCTCGGAAAGAATTTCTTCTGCCTCAATGTCTTCCAAATTGATATCCTTTGCATGAAACAGTCCCATCATTTCCTCGAAGGTCAGAACAAAATCCACCTCACTGCGTACCGTGCGGCGTCTTGCCTCGAGCTTCTTTGCCGCGCAGGGACCAATAAACACCACCTTTGCTTCCGGGTGCTGTTTTTTAATCAAACGAGCGGTCAAAACCATCGGGGTCAGGGACATGGACACACAATCCTTGAGTTCCGGAAACTCCTGCTTTGCCATCATCGACCACGCCGGACAACACGAAGTTGCCATGAACGGGATTTTTTCCGGTACATGCTCCAAAAAGTCCATTGCTTCCTGGGTTGCACACAGGTCTGCACCCACAGCAACCTCAACCACATCGGTAAAGCCCAGCGCCTTCATTGCGGCACGCAGCTTTTCTGGTGTCACCTTGGGTCCGAACTGACCAACAAACGCGGGCGCTACTGCTGCGTAAACCGGTGTTCCCTGCTTCATGGACTGAATCAGCTGGAAAATCTGCGCCTTGTCTGCAATTGCACCAAACGGACAATTGACCAGACACATACCGCAGGAAACGCACTTATTATAATCAATTTCTGCACGACCGTATTCATCGGATTTGATGGCATTGATGCCGCAAGCCTTTGCACAAGGACGCTCCTGCTTAATGATTGCACTGTATGGGCAAACATCTTGACAACGGCCACAGCGGATACACTTTTCCTGATCGATGACCGAGCGGCCATTGATGACATGGATTGCATCTTTTGGACATACCTCTGTGCAGGGGTGCGCCAGACAGCCCTGACAGCCCTCGGTTACAATGATATGCTTTTCCGGACACGCATGACAAGCAAACTTGATAATGTTAATAAGAGGCGGTTCATAATACTGCTCACTGGTTGCACTGTGCTCGATTCCATCAGAAATCGGAGCATCTGCTGCTGCTGTGCGCACGGGCATACCCATCGCCAAGCGCAGACGTTCACCAATGATTGCACGCTCTAAGAAAATACTCTCACGGTAAGATGCACGCTCTCCCGGCAAAATCTCATAGGGAAGTGCCTCCAGTCTTTTCACATAGTCTTCACCTTCATACGCCATACGTGCAATTTCAGTGTACACACGACGACGAATATCATTGATACTCGTATAAACGCCTCTCATCAGGGGACTCCTTTCACATTCACTTTCTTTCATCGTTTGTTTTAGTATAATATGTTCTGGTCTTTTTTGCAATCCCTATCCCATATCTTGCCCATTATTTGCTGTTGATATCACTATCTTTTGTTAACTTTGTGTGCTTTTTGGTCGTTTCGTATGGGTATATTCGGGATATTTATGTATATATTAGTATTATTATTCATTTCATTCCCAAAACAAACTCGAAACCACACATCATTCATATCATTTCGTCGTATATCCTTGATGGACTGCCGTATACTATAAGCAATTTCCAATCCCATACGGTTCTCAGTTTGACAATCTGTTGTATCCATGTTAGAGTTGTCTTACGATTTTATATATATGTATATGACAAACGCCATCAATTCATCTGGAAAGCGAGGAGATTTTTTATGTCAAAATCCATTCCGGTCCGCAGTGCGTGTGACCCACAGTATCAGTGGACATTAACCGATATTTTTCCCAGCGACGCAGACTGGCACAGCTGCTATGCCAAGGTCAAAGACTCTCTTGATTCTCTGCGCGGTTACGAGGGGCATCTCTCCGACAATGCCGACACTCTATTATCCTATTTAGAGCTTGGTGACCGTCTGGGGCGTTCGCTTGATGCCCTTGCAAACTATGCGCAGCGCAAAAGCGATGAAGATACCCGCAATGCCGTTTATCAGGAGATGACAACACAGTTTACCAATCTCGCTGTTGCGGTCAATCAGGCTGATGCGTTTTCTACGCCGGAGCTTCTGGCAATTCCCGATGATGTGCTGCATGATTTTTATGCCGCCTGTCCCAAACTCACCCATTACCGCTTACAGCTCGACCGGCTCCGCCGACAGCGTGCGCACACGCTCTCCCCCGAATGTGAGGCGCTGCTTGCCTCTGCCGGTCAGCTCAGTCAGGCTCCTGATGAAATTTTTTCTCTGCTCAATGATGCAGACATGCAGTTTCCGGACGCTCTGGACAGCAGCGAGCAGCCCCATCCGGTCACACATGGGACGTTTATCCCCCTGCTGCAATCCAGTGACCGTACCCTGCGCAAAAACGCTTTTGAATCCCTTTACCATGTCTACCAGCAGTTTCGAAACACCTCTGCTGCGATTTTAAGTGCACAGATGCAGCAGCTGCAATTTTTTGCCAATGCACGGCACTATGAATCCGCCCTGCATGCAGCGCTCAATCACACGGAGGTTCCTGTGGAAATCTATCACAATCTCATCGCCTCTGTCCGGCAAAATCTTCCGGCAATGCACCGCTATGTCAAGCTGCGCAAAAAGCTGCTTGGTGTTGATGCGCTGCATTTCTACGATCTTTATACACCAATTGTTGCCGATCAGGATATTGAAATCGACTATGAATCTGCCAAGCAAATAGCACGTGAAGCCCTGATGCCGCTGGGTCAGGACTATCAGCGTATGTTGGAGGAAGGCTTCCAAAACCACTGGATTGATGTCTACGAAAATCAGGGCAAGCGTTCTGGTGCATATTCTGCCGGTCCATATGATTCTCACCCCTATGTGCTGCTCAACTATACCAACACACTCAATGATGTATTTACGCTGGTGCACGAAATGGGGCATGCCCTGCATTCCTATCTGTCCAATCAAAATCAAAGTGTCACCTATGCAGGGTATGTGATTTTCGTTGCAGAGGTTGCATCAACCTGCAACGAATCCCTTCTCATGCAGCATCTGTTGGGGCAAACGACAGACAAGCGCCGCCGTGCATACCTTATCAACTATTTTCTGGAACAATTCCGCGCGACCTTGTATCGGCAAACGATGTTTGCAGAATTCGAGCTTTGGTGCAGCGAACAGACCCGTAAGGGACAGCCGCTGACTGCCGAAGGGCTTTCTGCCAAGTATCAGGCACTCAACCGCGACTATTACGGAGCGGACATCGTGCTTGACCCAGAGGTTGCATTGGAATGGGCAAGAATCCCTCATTTCTATTACAATTTCTATGTTTATCAGTATGCAACTGGTTATGCCGCTGCCATTGCACTCTCTCAGCGTATCCAAAAGGAAGGGGAACCGGCTGTACAGGACTATCTTTCCTTCCTCTCCAAAGGCTGCTCAGAAGACCCGGTTTCCCTCCTGCGCGGTGCCGGTGTTGATATGGCATCTCCTGCGCCTGTAAATGATGCCCTGAAGCTATTTGACCAGCTCGTTTCCGAACTTGAATCCCTGCTTGCAGAATCTGCATCATAACCATTTGTGTTCTCGCACGAAAGCAATTCCATCAGCAGCAAGAAAAGGCAATCCCAAAACTGCCGAAAATGATAGGATACCTCCGAAATAGATGAAACAGAATCTATTTCGGAGGTATTTTTTATGACACTATCCTGACGCAAGGAACCATTTTTGAACCGTCTGTTCACATCGAATTTGATTTCCAGTTCTCCCACCATGCAGTAAACGCCGCTGTATCATCGGTCTTGAATCCGGTCAAGCCCCTTGTACAAATCCGGTTCCAGCCTTCCGGCGTATCTCCCAGATTTGCAAACACCATTAAATTGCGGGCGCGCAGCCATGCAATGTCCTCGCGCTCTAACGCATCAATGTCCAAGCTAATTTCAAATAATTGCATTTGCGGAATCTGTTCTTTCCACGCAGCCGTCAGCCTTCCGATATTGGCACCCAGCTTCACCCCCTCAGGCACGCCATACACCTTCACATATTGCTGTATTTCGGTTACAAGCATTGGGTCACTGGCAAAAATCACACAGTCGTTTCTTTTATCAAAGGCTTGCAGCAATCTGCAAAGTTCAGGCATCATTCCGGAAGCCTTATATTCAATTTCCAGAATCATTCTGCGTGTCAAATCATGTACCCAGTCAAATAAATCCGATAAGCGCATCAGCTTCGCAGTCCGTGTATCCGCAGCTGCTTCGTGTCCCAGCACATGATTTGCATAAGGAATCTCCAAGGCTTCCAGCTCTTTCCAAATACATTGCGCGATGGGTTTGGAGCACGACATTGCGGTTCCCTCGCTCATACGCTCCAAGGTTGCATCGTGGTGAATCACAATGACACCATCTCGCGTCATGCGGATATCAATTTCAATGCCCTCGATTCCGGTACGATATGCGGCACGAAAAGCTTCCAGCGTGTTCTCTGGCGCAGCCTGACAAACACCGCGATGTGCCATTCTCCAAGGACCGGTGTACTGCTTTTTCATGGTGTTCTCCTTTTCTCCCGCGGTCAGAACGTACCGCACATTTTCTCTGCTTCACTATACTGCGAATCTTCGGCCATGTCAACAAATTCTTGATGACAGTTTATGCACTGTATCACAATTCTGACAATTTATGACTGCTCTTTTTTCTTCTTCATACATTTATAACAGATACGATAATGGGAATCCAAGGGCATGGGTGCATGACAGATTTTGCAGCTATGCCCCTTTTGCGCCAGCTCACGCAGTAAAAGCTCGTTGATTTGCAGCGCTGTATTTTCCTTTTCTGTACGCAGCCAGTCCAAATCCACAGGCTGACGGAAGGCGCGGCAAAAAGAATAGTATAAATCCAGCAGCTGGCTGTACAGCTCCAATCCATCTAACGAAGGCTTGGTACGATGTGGAATTGCAATGGTCTTGTTTGTCAAATACTGTTCACAGTATAAGAGAAAATAATCCATCAGCTCCTCGTCCCGTTCATCAAACGGAATGGTTGCCGCTCGAAGCGATTCTTCCTTGCTCAGCATCAGTTCATTTTCCTCTAATGTTTTGAGAATCAGGATATAGCGGTCAATCGGCATCTTCTGGTAAGGGGCGATTGCCAGAATGCGGTTCCATACTTGCAATACCTCAAGCAAATCATGCTCTACACGTAATACCAAGTCAGAAAATCCCAACATCGCTTTCTCAATCGGTTCCGTCGGCGCATCAAATCCCTGCCATAAAATTTCACTATCCATCAGCGCGGTGACGAATCCTTCTTCATAAACACCAAATCTTCCCGCACGTCCGCCGATTTGACGGATTTCTGCCGGATACAAGGGGCGATTGTGCTGCCCGTCAAATTTTCGGTCACGTGTAAAAATAATACGGCGAATGGGCAGATTGAGTCCCATACCAATGGCATCGGTCGCAACAAGCACCTTGCTTTCCCCACGTAAAAAACGCTCCATCTGCATTTTTCTGGTAGCATACGGCAAAGCGCCATAAATGACGGAAGGCTGAACCCCCATTTGCCGCAGCTGCTCGGCAAGCTCCAGCACGCGCCGTTTCGAAAAGGCAATCAAGGCATCTCCCTCCTGCGCATCGGAAAGCGTAACCGGCGTGCGGACAAGGGTCAAATCTGCCATACGCGAATGAGATATGATTTCATAGGATTCTCCACAGCTTTCAATCAGCTGTTTCAGGATATCGACCCCTTCCGGCGCTGTGCACAAATGGATTTCCTGCGCACAGCAGCCCAAGACAGCGCGAGTCCACGCAAACCCACGCGCATCATCTGCAATCATTTGACATTCATCTACCACTGCCACTTCATAATGGCGGTTTGGGTCGAGCTTTTCGACGGTTGAGGCAATATGCGTCGCTCCCGGGCGGATATCCTCCTCCTCTCCCGTCAGCATACTGCAATTGACACCGCGCGCCAGCATGGATTCCTGTACCTCCAGCGCCAATAAACGCAGCGGAGCAAGATATACACCGCTCTGTGCCTGTGCCAAGCGATTGAGACTTTGGTAGGTCTTTCCCGTATTGGTACCGCCCACATGAATCACAAAGCGCCGTTCCATCATGCGTGCCATAGGATATTCATCTTTTGGGTCAACGGTAATCAAATCTTCCAGCTGTGTACGAATCAGCATGGGAATACAATCGACCAAATAAATTTGATAGAGTGAACTGGTCAGCAGCTTTTCAGAGGGAAAATCGGGCAATGATAAAAATGGAGATAAATCTTTCTGTGTCTCATGCTTTGCATAATCATAGAGCAGAACTGCTGCGGTACGCAGCAGGGCTGGCGTGTAGCGTCCTTCCATGAGCGAATAAAGGGCACGCTCCCGTTTGGTTTCTCCCTTTCCCAAATAAGGCGCACAGGCTGCGATTTTCGTTGGATTTTTCAAAAATTTGCTGTACCGTCCATCGGTCATTTCCATCACCTCACGCAAGCCATTTTGCGCATCTGCAATGGTGCGTACAATTGGTACACTGTCCTGTATCAGCGTTTTCTGAATCCCTTCATGCAGACGCTGTACCAAAAGCACCGCTGTCTGGTCACCCTCTGTCATTTCTTCCAGCATCGGGGCATCAAAGAGCTTGGACAGCATTTGACAGGCATCTTGTGCACGCTGATGCCGTGCCTCCAGCTTGGCAGAGCGGCGCTCCATTCGTTTGGCATGTCTTGCAGCAGTGCGCTCTAAGATTGCACGAATTTTCGGCTGCTCTGCCAGATACATCACATCGTCTTTCTGCCATAGCGGAACCTTTTTCAGACGGTTGGGGTGATGGGGATTGACTCCCCAGGTCGGTGCTGGCAGCTTCTCAATGATTGCATCTGTCCACCCCAGTGCATATAAATCTCCGACTGTCAGCAGATTTGATTCGGACATCAAAAAAAACCTCCAAACTAAATTGAGTTTCTTACCCAAGAAATCATATTGTGAATCGAGAAAAAATGAAAAAAGCGCCCGCAAACTACGCGAGCGCTTTTGGCAATCAACAATTAGATGGCACGGGTAACCTTGCCGGAGCGGAGGCACCGAGTACATACGTTGATATGGCGGGGAGTACCGTCGACGAGAGCCTTAACACGACGAACGTTAGGCTTCCAAGTTCTGTTCGAACGTCTGTGGGAGTGGGAAACCTTAATACCAAAGGTTACGCCCTTTCCGCAAATATCGCACTTTGCCATTTTTCCTGCACCTCCTTATCTAAAAGGCATTGAGTAACGTATATTATATTAACACAACTTTTCAGAGATTGCAAGTATTTCTGACGATTTATTTGAAAAAAAATAAATTTCTTTGCTGCGTTTTCTCTGAGCCATTGAAAAGGCTGGCATGCTTCGGTATAATAGTATTATCTTACTTGCGTACGGTGGGAGGTTTCGAAAAAGGATATGCAATTAAAAGAATTTGGCGTTTGCCTGGGTGACCTGATTCAGGAATTTAACTTTGAGGTCATTCATGGTCCGGAAAACTTTGAACACATTGAGATTACAAAAACCGATGTCAACCGTCCTGCACTTCAGCTGGCTGGATTTTTCGACTATTTTGACCCCAATCGTATCCAGATTATGGGTAAGGTCGAAACAACCTTTGTGGAGCAGATGACCCACGAAGAGCGCGCACAGTGCTTTGACAAGCTGTTTGCCTCAGGAATCCCTGTTATGATTGTTTCGCGTAATATCGACATCTTTCCGGAGTGTATGGCTGCTGCACAAAAATATAATGTGCCGCTCCTGCGTTCCAATGAGTTCACCTCAACCATCATCAACTCTCTGGTTGCATCTCTCAAGGTGTCTCTCGCACCGCGTATCACGCTGCATGGTGTGCTGGTTGAAATCTATGGGCAAGGTGTTTTGCTGCTCGGCGATTCTGGCGTTGGTAAATCCGAGACTGCAATTGAGCTTGTCAAACGCGGTCACCGTCTCATTGCGGACGATGCTGTGGAAATCAAGCGCGTCTCCGACCGCACACTCGTTGGCTCAGCTCCCGATGTCATTCGCTATTTTATCGAGCTGCGCGGCATTGGCATTGTCGATGTGCGCCGTATCTTTGGGGTCGGTTCTGTCAAACTGACGGAAAAGGTCGAGCTTGTCATCAATCTGGAGCCTTGGGAGGAGGGCAAGCAGTATGACCGCTTGGGTCTGGAAGGACAAACCACCAATATTTTGGACATTACCGTGCCTTCCTTGACCATTCCGGTGCGCCCCGGACGCAACCTTGCGGTCATCATCGAAGTCGCTGCCATGAATGACCGTTACAAAAAAATGGGCTTCAACGCCGCCAAGGATTTACAGGATCGTATGCTCAAATCCTTTGGCAATCACTAAAATCCCCCGAAAGGCAGGCACTCTCCTGCCTTTTTCTCCGTCCGCTCGTCGGGCAATCATCTGGAAGGAGACGTTCCCGTGCAAATCATCGCAGACCTTCACACCCATACCTGTGTATCCGACCACGCTTTTTCTACGCTGCGAGAAATGGCAGAAGGTGCCAAGCAGGCAGGTCTTTGCGCAATCGCCATCACCGATCATGGTCCTATGATGGAGGACGGCGCACACCCTTGGCATTTTTCAAATTTATCCATCGTGCCCCGCTCGATTCATGGTGTCACCATTCTCCGCGGAGCAGAGCTCAACATCATGCCGCCATTGGGCGGCATCGACCCCCTTCCGCTTCCCATCTTAGAATCTCTTGACTGGGTCATTGCATCGTTTCATGAACCTGTGTTTCGTCCTTCCACGCGCGAAATCCACACAAAAGCGCTCGAAAATATTTTGAAAAATCCACATGTCCACTGTCTGGGACATTTGGGCGATCCCCGCTTCGACTTTGACCATGAAGCCATCATCTCCCAGTGCAATGCCTATGGAAAAATTGTAGAAATCAACAACAACTCGGTGGTGGTACGTCGGGGCAGCGCAGAAAATTGTGCAGATATTTTGCGGCTGTGCAAACAGTATGCCGTACCGATTGTGATTGACAGTGATTCCCACATTCAATATACCGTTGGTGATTGCAGCCGTGCACTCCCTCTGTTGGAACAGCTGGATTTTCCAGAGCATCTGGTTCTCAACGCAAACCGCGAACGGCTGGCGGACTGGTTCCGCAAGCACCGCGGTCTTACGCTTTTTCCGGAAACAGAAACCCTATAATTCAAGGAGGAATTCCCTTATGATGAGACTTGGTATCGACCTTGGCGGCACCAATACAGTTGTCGGTCTGTGCACCACAGATGGAAAGCTGATTGACAAGCTGTCTGCCCCAACCCCTACGGGCGATTCGGCTGCGCTGTGCAGCACCATGCGCGACCTGTGTCGTACATTATGTGAAAAACATGGGCTTTCCACGGACGAAATCGAGCGTATTGGCATCGGCTTGCCTGGCGCAATCGTAAAATCTACCTGTACACTCAAGTTCGGTACAAACCTCGGTATGTCCAACGTATGCTTTGCCCATGTCTTTGAGCCTGATTTCTCCTGTACAGTTGCAATCGACAACGATGCCAACTGTGCCGCGCTGGGTGAGTTTGTCGGCGGTGCTGGAAAAGGTACCCAAAATATGCTGATGGTGACACTCGGAACCGGTGTAGGCGGCGGCATCGTACTCAACGGCAAGCTATATACAGGGCGCGAAGATTTGGCTGGTGAAATCGGACATATGGTGCTGGTTCCCAACGGCGCTCCCTGCAACTGTGGCAGAAATGGCTGCTTTGAGACCTATACCTCTGCAACCGGACTGATTCGATTGGCGCGGGAAGCAATGGAGCAAGACCAAACCTCCGTTCTGCATGATTGGACACGCGAAACAAAGCTCAATGCAAAAATGGTCTGCGATGCCTGTGATGCCGGCGACGCACTGGCACAGCGCGTTTTCTCCGAATACTGTGATTATCTTGCCTGTGGTCTGACAAATCTTGTCAATGTATTCCAGCCAGATTCAATCGTCATCGGCGGTGGCGTGGCTGGCTATGGCGAGAAGCTGTTTGCTCCCCTGCGTGAGCGCGTTCATGCCGAGCAATTCCATGTGGCATCGGAGGGAACCCCCATTGTCGGCGCAATGCTCGGCAATGATGCCGGCATCATCGGCGCTGCACTTTTGTAAATTTCATTTGTCATTTATCACCAATTTTTATGAAATGATGCCTTTTTCTTGATTTTCCCATGCTTTTTTGTTATAATATAAAACACATTATTTTGTACACACCCTCGGACAATAAAGGAAGACGCATCTATGAAACGATTGGCTGCAGGCATTTTAGCGGTCTTTCTGCTGTCTTCGGCAGCAGGAGCCGCCTCTTATGACCCTGAATACATGGAGATTTCCGGCAACACCGAGCAAAATCAAAGTGCAGTTCTTGCCGCTTCTTCAAATACCGCATACCCTGCGACAATGACCGTGATGCTGAACGGTACACAGGTCAAACCCGTTGGCTACAACATTCAAGGCAACAACTACTATAAACTGCGCGATGTGGCTCAAATCTTGACCGACACCACGGCACAGTTCAACGTATCATGGGACAAGCACTCCCGTACCATGAATCTCTTGACTGGCTCTGCTTATGAGCCTGTCGGCGGCGAGCTGGGTGCCATTCCCACCGAGAATGCAACCGCAACGCTGTCCGCTGAAAAAATCAACGTCAATGATTCTCCCGCTTCGCTGACGGCATATAACGTGGCGGGCTATAACTATTTTAAGCTGGTCGATCTTGCAAACGCATTGCATTTCTCTGTAAATTACGAGGCTGCAACGCGCACGGTTCTGATTACCACGCCACAAGCCGAAGAACCTCCAAAAACAGATTCCATTCCCATGATTGATTTGGAGCCTTCCACTCCGATTTCTCCTGAAAATAATCCGTCTGACCAGACAGAACAACCGGAAAATACGGAACAATCGCAACCCCCATCGGTTCCTGAGCCTTCGCCGGAACCGCTTCCAAGCGAAGCGCTCGATGGCAAACTCAAAATCTGGATTGACCCCGGACACGGCGGCAGCGACAGCGGCAACACCGCAACCTCTAATATTCCTTTCGATGACTATTGGGGCGTCCATCACGAAGGCAACACCAAAATCTACGAAAAGGATTTCAACCTTGCAGTTTCTTTGATTCTTCAAGAAAAGCTGCAAAGTGCCGGTGTTGAGGTACGTATGACCCGCACAGACGATACGACCATAACACCAAACGAGCGACAGCAGCTGTTCTCCACTGAGGGGCGCGGCTATGACATGATTTTCAGTGTGCACCATAACGGATATCATACGTCCACCCCGCAAGGCGCAGAAATTCTGATTCAAATTGCCTATGAAAACGGCGGTCCCGGCAAGGAATTTGGCGAATTGCTCAAGCAGGAATATGATGCGATTGGAAAAAGCTGGCGCAGATTTGTATTTGCACGCAGCAACAGTGATCCCACAAAGGATTACTATTTTGTCCTTCGTTCCGCACAGCAGGGCAACACACTGGCTTTTATCAGTGAGTTCTGCTTTATGAGCAATGCAGAGGACCAAAAATGGATTCTATCTGACAATCGTTTGCAGGAGCAGGCACAGGCACAGTACAATGCCATTATGAAATTTTTTGAAACGCACCCATATTAACAGAAGGAGCTTCTCTATATGTCACAATCCAGAGTGGAACACGCAATTGCATTACATCAAAAAGGTTATAACTGTGCGCAGGCAGTCATCTGCACCTATGCTGATTTGTTTGGCATCGACGAACAGACCGCCTATAAAATGAGTGAAGGATTTGGTCTTGGTATGGGTATGATGGAGGTCTGCGGAGCGCTCACAGGCGGACTCATGCTCGCAGGGCTTAAAAACAGCGCTGGTGTAGAGTCCCCCGGAACCACCAAAGGCTCTACCTACAAGCTCAATCGCACGCTCGGACAAGCATTTCAGCAATCCACAGGGTCTGTCCTCTGTCACGAGCTGAAAGGACGAGATACCGGAACCCCACTCTGCCCCTGTGATACCTGTATTCAGCAGGGTGCCCAACTTGTAGAAAAATATCTATTATCTCAAAAATAAACAAAAGCTCTCAGGTATTTCATGTGCATCGCACTGAAATATCCCTGAGAGCTTTTTATATAGCGGCTCCATTTTTATCGCTTTTCCCGACTCCTCAATGCTTACAAAATCTACGAAAAAATTCAAGCACGTGTGACAAATGATTATACAAACAGTAGCGGATTTTCAAAAATATGCTGAATGGCAACTGCCCCTGCTCCTATTAAAATCGGATTTTCCGGCAGTGTGCTCAATTCAACACGCAGATTTTTCCAAATAATTGGACGAATACGCGCTTTGATTTCATTTCGTATGATTTCCAGCATGCGTTCCCCGCCAATTTCAGCCAAGCTGTCTCCCAAAATAACCAGTTCCGGGTCCATCTGATTGATGAGACTGACTAACCCAATCGCCAAATATTTACAGGTTCTATGAAATTCTTCCGATATGAGAGCATCGCCTTCTTCCCAAGCGTTCCTGATTGCAGTATTTCCCGATGCTCCGTTCAGCTCTTCTAAGGATACACTGGATTTCTCTCCGGAAGAAAGTCGTGTCCGGATACGCTCTTTGAGCGCCAACACAGAGGCGTATAGTTCTAAACACCCATAATTTCCACACGCACACCGTGGCCCATGATAATCAATCGTTGTATGACCAATTTCCCCAGCAATTCCTATTGCACCTTGGAGTATCGCGCCATCTGAAATCATACCGCAGCCAATTCCTTGCCCTGCTACAATATAAATCAAATCTTTTTTGGTCAAGTTTTTTTCATGATTCCACAGCTGTGCCAACGCCCCTGCATTGGCGTCATTTGCAATAACGGTAGGGATAGAAATGCCTTGCTGCAACAGAGAGTGAATGGGAACACCGTCCCACCCTTTCAAATTCGTAATAAAAATCATCTCATCTCCCTCTATGCGATAGGGTCCCGGTACCGCAAATCCAACTGCTAACACACGAAATTTGGAATGCTTCAGAATCACACGATTGATTTCTCTTTTGAGCTGCTTCAGACTTTCTGTTACGGTATTTTGGGGATTTAGCTGAAAATATTGTGTTTCAAACACTTCTCCGCACAGTCCAATCCGGCTGATTCCAAAATACTGCCTTGTTATCATCACCCCAATGACACCAACCTGTTTTCCGTTGATTTGAATTCCAATAGAACGCCGTCCATGTTCATTACATAATAAGCCATTTTCTACAACCAATCCCAAATCAATCAGCTCACGTACAATATTGGAAATGGTTGCACGCTGTAATCCAGATAGCTTTGCAATATCTGCTCTGGAGGCTAGTTTTTGTTGTCGCAGGAGCTGTAATACCAATGTACGATTGATTCTCTGCTGCTTTTCCTGATTGATACTTTTTTCTGTCATGTTCATTGGGCTCGCCTCTTCCTATCCAATAAATATCCCCCGGCAAAGCCGGGGGTATTTCACATGCGGGCAAAGCCCTCTGATCCTCGCGGACACGTCAAACGTGTAATACGATCTGCCAGCCGC